>NZ_CM137014.1:1840465-2453954 GCF_054483935.1 Tessaracoccus yangjingae
CGAGTACGAGGAGCTCTACGACGTCGTCCCCGAGCTGCGCAAGGGCGGGGACCGGCACGAGTCGCTGCGCTACGGCGCCCGCCAGGAGCTGGGCATGCGCAGCTTCCTGGAGGCCGGGAAGTTCGGAGCGTTCACCACCAACTTCGAGGACCTCGGCGGGCTCAAGCAGCTCCCCGGCCTGGCCGTGCAGCGGCTCATGGCCGAGGGCTACGGCTTCGGCGCGGAGGGTGACTGGAAGACCGCCATCCTGGTGCGCCTGGCCAAGGTGATGGGCTACGGCCTCCCCGGCGGGGCCTCGCTCATGGAGGACTACTGCTACGAGATGACGCCCGGCAAGGAGAAGATCCTCGGCGCCCACATGCTCGAGGTCTGCCCCAGCCTCACCACCTCGAAGCCCAAGCTCGAGATCCACGCCCTCGGCATCGGGGACCGCGAGGATCCGGTGCGGCTGGTCTTCGACGCGGACGCCGGGCCCGCCCTCGTCGTCGCGATGGCAAACATGCGTGAGCGCTTCCGCCTCACCATGAACATCGTCACCAACGTCGAGCCCGACGCGCCGCTGCCGAACCTGCCCGTGGCCCGCGCCGTCTGGGAGCCGGCTCCCGACTTCGCCACCTCGGCCGAGTGCTGGCTGATCTCGGGCGCGGCGCACCACACCGCGATGTCGACGGCCACCACCCGCGAGATGTGGGAGGACTTCGCCGAGATCGCCGGCATGGAGCTGGCGATCATCGACGAGCACACCACCGCCCGCGGCTTCGCGCAGGAGCGCCGCCTTGAGCAGGTCTACCACCGGCTCACCCAGGGCGTCTGAGATCGACGCCCCCGTCGTCCCGAGGGGCCGCGCCGCCGGCCGGCCCCCCGGGATGATGGCAGTGGCGCGGCTGGCGGGCGTGTCCCACCAGACCGTGTCGCGGGTGATCAACGAGCCCGACACGGTGCGGCCCGAGACGCGCGCCAAGGTCGAGGCCGCCATCGCCGAGCTGGGCTATGTGCGCAACCTCGCAGCGCGCTCGCTCATCACCCAGCAGACGGACCTGTTGGGCGTGGTGTGGACCGGTTCCGGCTACGTGGGCCCGTCGGGCACGGTGGCCGGCATCGAGGTCGCGGCGCGCGCCGCCGGCTACTCGACTCTGGTGGCGGCCATGGAGAATCCGCACGACGACGAGGTGGCGGCGGTCTTCAAGGGCTTCCGGGACCGCGGCGTCGAGGGCATCGTCATCGTCGCACCGCACGAACGCATGGCGCGGCTGGCCCGCGAACACTCCACCGGCATCCCGACGGTGCTGGTGGCCGACACCTCGCCGTCGGACGGCTGTCACGTGGTGACAGTCGATCAGCGCCTGGGGGGCCGCATGGCCGCCGAGCACCTGATCGGCCGCGGCTGCCGCGTGATCCGTCACATCCCGGGCCCCCTGGACTGGTTCGACGCCCGGGAGCGCCTGGCCGGCTGGCGCGACGCGCTGGAGGACGCCGGCCTGCCGGTCCCCGAGGTGATCGAGGGGGACTGGTCGGCCGAGTCCGGCTACGCCGCCGCGCAGCGGATGCTGGCCGACGGCGACCTCCCGGACGCCGTGTTCTGCGGCAACGACGCCACGGCGCTCGGCCTGATGGCCGGCCTGCGCGACGCCGGCGTCGACGTGCCTGGGCAGGTGAGCGTGGTGGGCTACGACGATGTGACCGGCGCCGCCTTCTTCGCCCCGCCGCTGACCACCGTCGCGCAGCCGTTCAAGGAGCTGGGCGGCGCGTGCGTGGACGTGCTCGTCGCGGCCATCCGGGGCGGGGCCCCGGCGCGCACGCAGCTGGCCCCCCAGCTGCGCGAGCGCCGCAGCGTCCGCTGAGCCTCAGCCCTGGGGTACCGCCCAGAGCGCGGTGGATCCGGAGCCCACTCCGCTCAGCGTCGTCACCCAGGTCTCGGCGGTCTCGTCCCACTGGCGGAAGGCCTCGGCGGTCACTGTGTCGCCGTCGAGGGCAAGGAGCACGCGGCTCCCCTCGGCGGTCCATGACCCCGTCCGTTCGCCGGTGACCGTGCCGTCGTCAGCCAGGGTGATCTCCTCGGGCTCGGACAGGCGGGGGCTGATCGTGCGTGGCCCGTGGTACACCAGCGTGTAGGTGCCGGGCACGTCGTCCGCCTCGGCCGCGCGGTCCGGCTCGCCCGCCCACCGCAGCGGGGAGATGACCGGCCAGCCGTCGGCGTCGGTGGCCCACTCGTGCACGCGCACCTGGTGGGCCTCGCCGCGGCCGGGGAAGCGGGTGTGGAAGACGATGAGCCGGTTGCCGTCCTCGTCGATGAAGGGTGAGCTGCCGCCGGGGGAGACGTAACCCGCGATGAGGCCGTCGCCCTCGGACGCGTCGCCCAGGCGGTGGTTGCCCATGAGCTTGACCCCCGACTCGGCGATGGTCACGTCGTCGAAGAGCGGCAGCGTGGGGTCCGACTTCACCTCCGCCATGTCGATCCCCTCCGCGTCGACGAAGGGTCCGTCCGGATTCTCGGAGCGGGCGACGCGGATGTTGTACCCGCCGCCGGCGTCGAGGCCGCCGTAGGTGACGAACAGGTAGTAGAAGCCCGTCTCCTCGTCGTAGACCATGGCCGGCCCCTCGATGCGGGAGTGGTTGCCGCCCCACAAGTGTTTCCCGTAGCCCTGCCCGGGCGTCGGGAACCCGGTCTCCGGGTCCAGCTCCAGGATGAATAGACCGCCCGAGAAGCTGCCGTACACCATCCAGAGGGCCCCGTCGGCGTCGTAGAACACGTCGGGGTCGATGACGTTGGGGTGGACGCGCGCGTCGAAGGGCGTGCCGTCCTCGCTCTCGCCGCTCATCCCCGACCTCAGGATCAGCCCCAGGTCCTCGTAGGGGCCGGTCACCTCGTCGGCCACCGCGATCCCCATCGCCGACAGCGGCGAGTCGCCCCGGCAGGCGTCGTAGTAGAGGTAGAACCGGCCGTCGGCCAGCTGGATGATGTCCGGCGCCCAGAGCGTGTCGGTCTCGGCCCACTCCAGGGCCTCGGAGAGCTCCTGCGTGACGTCGTCGAACAGGGGGTTCTCGGGGTTGACGCCCTCGGCCACCTGCGTCCAGTTCAGCAGATCAGGGCTGGAGGCCGCCTGCAGGTGCGAGCCGATGACGTAGTGGGTGCCGTCGACCAGGATGTGGTCCGGGTCGTGCACGGTCGCGTCGGTGAACGCCGGGGCGCCGCCCCGGACTGACACGCGGTCAGGCCGAGGACGACGGCGAGGGCCAGCCCCGCGAGACGGGTCCGCACGTCAGCGGGCCAGGCGGACCATGGCCCACGACGTGGGCGGCAGGTCGAGCGTGAGGGTGGCGCCGTCGATGACGGCCGAGTCCAGCGCGCGGGGCGCGACGGTGGTGTCGTCCTCCGGGCTGGCCTGCCACAGCGGGTCGCTGTGGTGCAGCACCACGGCCTCGGCCAGCGAGGTGCCGGCCGGGACCTCGCAGGACACGGAGACGGTGTCGGTCTCGTGCCGGTTCACCAGGAACAGCGCGCCTTCCGTCTCGCCCCAGGTGGCGACGGCGTCGACCGCCTGCACGTCGCCGAACTCGGCGCTGGTGATGGTGGGGCCGTCGATGAGGACGCGCAGCACGTCGCCCTGGGCGTACTTCGAGGTCAGCGCGAAGGGGTGGAAGATGGTCTGCTTCCAGACCGGGCCCTCGGGCTCGGCCATGATGGGCGCGATCACGTTGACCAGCTGCGCCTGGCTGGCCGACCACACGCGGTCGGTGTGGCGCAGCAGCGAGATGAGCAGGTTGCCCACCACGACGGCGTCGGCCACGCTGTAGTGGTCCTCCAGCAGGCGGGGCGCCACCGGCCAGTCGTCGCCCGTCGGGGGCCTCGACGGCGTGCGGTCCTGGTACCAGACGTTCCACTCGTCGAACGAGATGCCGATGGTCTTGTCGCTCTTGCGGGCGGTGGCCACCGCGTCGGCCGTGGCGGCCACGGACGCGATGAAGCGGTCCATGTCCTCGGCGGAGACCAGGAACTCCTGGAGCCCGGCGTCCTTGACCCAGTAGTAGGCGTGCGCCGAGACCATGTCCACCTGGTCCCACGCCTCGGTGAGCACGGTGCGCTCCCACTCGCCGAACGTCGGCATGGAGCGGCCCGACGAGCCGCAGGCCACCAGCTCGAGCCCCGGATCGATCATCCGCATGGCGCGGGCGGTCTCGGTGGCCACGCGGGCGTACTCCTCGGCGGTCTTGTGCCCGATCTGCCAGGGGCCGTCCATCTCGTTGCCCAGGCACCACATCTTGACGCGGTAGGGCTCCTCCGCGCCGTTGGCGCGGCGCTGGTCCGCGAAGTGGGAGCCGCCGGGCACGTTGCAGTACTCGAGGATGTCGAGTGCCTCCTGCACGCCGCGGGTGCCGAGGTTGACGGCCATCATGGGCTCGATGTCGGCCTTGGCGGCCCACTTCATGAACTCGTCGGTGCCGAAGGTGTTGGGATCGCTGGAGTGCCAGGCCAGGTCCAGGCGGGTGGGACGGTCCTCGACGGGGCCAACCCCGTCCTCCCAGCGGTAGCCGGAGACGAAGTTGCCGCCGGGGTAGCGCACGGTGGAGACACCCAGCTCGCGCACCACGTCGAGCACGTCGCCGCGGAAGCCGTCCTCGTCGGCGGTGGGGTGGCCCGGCTCGTAGATGCCGGTGTAGACGCAGCGCCCCAGATGCTCGACGAACGAGCCGAAGGTGCGCCGGCGGACGGGGCCCACCGTGTAGGCGGGGTTGAGGACGAGGCGTGCAACGCTCATGAAATTCGGCTCCTTCGCCGGTCGGTCTTTCATCGATGTAATCCATGATGACACGAGGCTCGTAACCGGTCAAGGGCGCGCAGGAGTCCCTTCCGGGACATCGATTACCGAATCAGGCGGTGGCGGGGGCGGACTGGCGGACCACCAGCTCGTACTGGGCGAAGACCCGCTGGATGGGCTTGCGGCCCTCGGGCGCGGTGTTGCTCTCCGCGATCCGCTCCTGCAGCAGGGCGACGGCGCGCGAGGCGATCTCGTCGCGCCCTGGGGCGATGGTGCTGAGGGTGGGCCGGGTGTAGGCGGCGTCCTCGATGTCGTCGAAGCCGATCACCGCGACGTCGCCGGGGACGTCGATCCGGTGTGAGCTGAGGCTGTGCAGGACGCCGAGCGCCATGGCGTCGTTGAGCGCGAAGGCCGCGTCGAACGGCACGCCGGTTGCGATGAGGGCGTCCATGGCCTGGGCGCCGGTGTTGCGATGCCAGATCTGGGTCTCGCACATCAGGCTCTCGTCGACGGGCACCCCCGCCTCCGCCATGGCCAGGCGGAAGCCCTGCTCGCGGAGCGCGGCCGAGCCCACCTTCTCACCGGGGTGGGTGCCGATGACCGCGATGCGGCGGTGACCGGTGTCCAGCAGGTGCTTGGTGGCGGCCTTGGACGCCTCGACGTTGCTCATGGTGATGTGGTCGTTGGTGGAGCCGAAGACGCGCTCGCCCAGCAGCACGAGCGGGAAGTCCACCTTGAACAGGTGGATGTCGTCCTGGCCCAGCGCGAGCGGGGAGAAGATCAGGCCGTCGGTCATGAACCGTCGTTGGCCGTGCAGCACGTCGATCTCGCGGTCGCGGTCCGAGTTGGTCTGCTCGATGAGGACCCGCAGCCCCACCTTCTCGGCCTCGACGATCACCGAGTCCGCGAGCTCGGCGAAGTACGGCAGCTTGAGCTCGGGCAGGGCGAGGCCGATCAGGCCCGTGCGCCCCTTGCGCAGGTTGCGGGCGGTGATGTTGAGCTCGTAGTCGAGCTTCTCGATGGCCTGCAGCACCTTCTTGCGGGTGCTGTCGCTGACGTGGGGGTGGTCGTTGACCACGTTGGAGACCGTCTTGGCGGACACGCCGGCCAGCCGGGCGACGTCCTGCATCGTCGCTGCCATGAGCCACCCCTTCGGATCGTGCGTTTACATCGATGAGTATCCCACACCGGGCACCCCGCCGCAGGCCGGGCCGTCAGGTCAGGGGGCGCTCTGACAGGCGGGGCACCACCAGATGATGCGCTCCTGCCCTGCCCGCGGGTCCGCCACCGAGGCCGCGCCGCCGAGGGCCGCCGACTCGATGGCCGTGCCGCACCGCCGGCAGGGCCGGCCCTTGCGCCCGAACACGAAGCTGGTGTGCCCGGGGCGGTGGTCGCCGGTGAAGGTGCGCACGGGGCTGTCGAGGTTGCCGAGCATCACCCGTGCGG
This sequence comes from Tessaracoccus yangjingae, assembly GCF_054483935.1. The sequence continues at coordinate 1,846,669 of NZ_CM137014.1, forward strand.
CGAGGTCCACCGCCGCCTCCCCGTCGGTGCGTCCCACCGTGGTGGCCGGGTGGACCCCGCGCAGGAAGCAGATCTCCGCGCGGTACTCGTTGCCCACCCCGGCCAGGACGCGCTGGTCGATGAGCGCCTCGCCGACGGTGCGGTCCGGGGCGGCGAGCATCCGGCGGACGGCCTCGTCGCGGCCCGTCGGCGCCCATCGCCCCGCCGTCGCCCAGTCATCGGCCAGCGGGTCCGGGCCGAGGTGGCCCATGCGGCTGTCGAACTTCGCCATCGGCCACAGCTCCACGAGCCCCAGGCTGTGCCCCACCAGCTCCACCCCGCCGGAGACCCGGACGACCAGCCGCGCGGTGTGCGCGGGGAGGCCCCACCGCTGTCCGACGGGGTGGGTGCGCCAGGTGCCCTCCATGCGCAGGTGGGTGTGGAGGACCTGCTCGTCGCACAGCCAGAAGAGGTGCTTGCCGTGCGGCCAGACGCGCCTGATGGTGGTGCCGGTGAGCGTGGCGGTGGCGAGCTGGGGCACCCGGAACTGGCTGTGCTCGATGGTGCGCCCGACGAGTGGCTGAAGGCGCCGGGAGAGCCGCCAGACGGAGTCACCCTCAGGCATGCCCGGGCTCCAGCACGATGCCCTTCGGGGAGATCCGGCCCCCCGCGGCACGCATCGCCGCCTCGAGGCCCGAGGCGCCCACGCGGACCCCGTCGATCTCCTCGATCCTCAGCCGCTCCATGCGCCCCTCGCCGGCGGCGTCGAGGAGGGTGCGGGTGACCAGCGCGGCGCGTTCGGCCCGGTCCGCCGGGTCCCCGAACAGGGTCAGGACGCGGCCGCCCCGGGTGAGGTGGGCCAGGCAGAGGCCGTCGGCCAGCACGACGAGCGCCCCGGCCGCCCTGGCGGGGCGGGCGGTGGGGTGCTCCGGCCAGGGCAGCACGCTGCCGTAGGGGTTGGCCGGGTCCAGCGCCGCGAGGACCACCGGGGCTGGGTTGCGCGCGCCCGAGGGCCACTCGCCCCTGTCCGGCGAGTCGGCGAAGGACCGCACCTGGCCGATCACCTCACGCGTGGTGAACTGGGCGCCGCCCAGGCCCTCCACCACGTAGCCGCGCACCACGGTGCCCGCGCTCTCCAGCTCGGACAGGAGCCGGTACGCGGCCGCGAACCCGCCGGGCGTGCCGTCGGCGGTGACCCCGCCCCGGGTGACCACCCCGTGCCGCTCGAGCCACGACGAGGCCGTCGCGATCGCCGCCTCCGCGGGCGGGAGCTCGGGGTCGCGTAGGCGGTACCAGCGCCCGGCGGCCGCCGGGGGCGCGACCACCCCGCCGCTCATCAGCAGCCCTCGCGAGGGACGGGGGAGCCGGGCCCGCCGACGCGGCGAGGGGCGCGCCGCCCGGTGGGCGCCGCGGGTGCTGCCGCCGATCCGGGCGCGCAGCGGGGCCATCGAGGCCGGGGCCACGGCGCCCTCCTCGGCGGCCTTCCACAACGCCTCGGTGAGCTCCGCGGACGCGCCTCCGAGGGCGGCGTGGAGCGAGGCGAACGTGCCGTCCCCCTCCGCCAGCGCGGCCGCCAGGGCCAGGGCGTCCTTCGACGGCGGGGCCTCGGCGGGCCCGAGCAGGTCGAGGTCGGCGGCCGGGACGAGGGCGACGAGAGGATCGTTCGGGCCCGCCGACCCGCGCACCCGGATGACCACCTCGGACTCGGCCACCAGCGCGTCGAGGTGCGCCGGCGAGTAGCCGGCCAGCCGGGAGGGCAGCACCTGGGTCTCCCACGCGCTGGCCGGCACCACCGCGCCGGCCAGGCGCTGCAGCGCGAGGAGGACCTCGTCGGGGCTGGAGCGCGGGCGGTCGTCGAGCAGGTGCGTCGAGGCGAGGAAGCGCGCGTAGGCGCTCTGCGAGACGGGCTGGAGCTCGCGCCGGGCGGCCGCGAGGCTTCGCCCGCGCAGCCGCCTCAGGACCTCCGGGTCCACGAACTCCGGGTCCGTCACCCCGGGCGTGAACCTGCCGGTGGTGAGCCGGCGGGCCGCCACCTCGCGCTCCAGGATCAGCCCCACCGTCGCGGCGCCCAGCCCGAACGCGGCCGCCGCCTCGCCCGCGGTGAAGGGGCCGTGGGTGCGGGCGAAGCGGGCCACCAGCTGGGTGAGGGGGTCGCGGCCCTCCGTGGCGGGGGGCGCGGTGTGCCCGTGCGGCACCGGCACGCCCAGCGCGTCGCGTAGCAGCCCCAGATCCGACGGCGCCACGAGGTGGGGTGCCCCAGCGAGCCGCACCGTGGCCACCCGGCCGGCGAGCGCCGTGAGGGCCGCGTCGAGATCTGGCAGCGCCACGCGCTCCGGGAGCGCGGCGAGCGGCACGGGCCCCAGGAGGCGGGGGAGCTCGGCCAGGTCGTCGACGGTGGCTGCCCGGCGCTGAGGCGCGGTGTGCTGCAGCTCCGCCACCACCTCGGTCACCACGTCCGGGTCCAGCAGCTCCCGCAGGTCCAGCGTGCCCAGGGCGGCGGCCAGCAGCTCTGGATCCATGGACAGCATCGCCGCGCGGCGCTCGGCCAGGGGGGTGTCGCCGTCGTACATGAAGGCGCCGGTGTAGCGGAACAGGAGTGTCGCGGCGAAGGGGCTGGGTGTCTCGGTGGTCATCTCGACCAGCCGCACCCCGCCGGAGCGCAGGCCGCGCATCAGCTCGACGAGGCCGGGCAGGTCGTAGGCGTCCTGGGTGACCTCGCGGACGGTCTCGATGATGATGGGGAAGCGGGGATGGTGGCGGGCCACCTCGAGCAGGTGCGCGGCGCGCTGGCGCTGCTGCCAGAGGGGTGCTCGGCGCCCCGGGGTGCGGCGGGGGAGGAGCAGCGCCCGCGCCGCGCACTCCCGGAACCGCCCGGCGAACAGCGCGGTGCCGCCAACCTGGGAGGTGACGATGTCGATCACGTCGTCCGGGTCCACCACCAGCAGTTCGGGGAGCCGGTCCGCGGCCTCACAGTCGGGAAGGCGCAGCACCACGCCGTCGTCCGAGACCACGGGCTGGACGTCGACCCCCGCGGCCCGGGACAGCGCCTCGGCCATGACGAGGGACCACGCGCCCAGCACGCGGCGCCCGAGCGGCGAGTGCACCACGACGCGCCAGTCGCCCAGCTCGTCGCGGAACCGCTCGAGGACCACGGTGGCGTCGTCGGGCAGCACGCCCGTCGCGGCCCGCTGCTCCTCGATGTAGGTGGCCAGGTTGGCGCGGATGTTGGCGTCGAGCTGCGGGCGGTCCAGCCGCTTCGGGTCCCGCGAGATCTCGCGCTGAAGCCGGCCGATCTGGCGGCCGAGCTCGGCCGGGCGGCCCTCGTCGTCACCCCGCCAGAACGGCAGGCGGCCGGTGCGGCCTGGCGCCGGGGTGACGCGCACCTGGTCCCGCGTGATCTCCTCGATCTGCCAGGCCGAGGCCCCCAGTGTGAACACGTCGCCCACCCGCGACTCGTAGACCATCTCCTCGTCGAGCTCCCCGACCCGGCGCGACCCCTGCTCGTCGGTGGCGAGGAAGACGCCGAACATCCCCCGGTCCGGGATGGTGCCGCCCGAGGTCGCGGCGAGCCGCAGCGCGCCTGGGCGGGGGTAGAGCCGCCCGTCGTCGCCCAGGACGAGTCGCGCCCGCAGCTCGCCGAAGTCGGCTGCCGGGTAGGCGCCCGTGAGCAGCTCGACGACGGAGTCCAGGAGCCCGCGTTCGAGTCCGGCGTAGGGCTGGGCGCGGGTCACGGTGGAGAACCACTCGTCCACGTCGAGGCCCGCGTCACCCGCGGCGGCGGCCGCCGCCACCGTCTGCTGGGCGAGGACGTCAAGCGGGTGCCTCGGGATCCGGAGCTCCTCGATCTCACCGGCGAGCATGCGCTCGGTGGTGACCACGGCCGGCGCGAGGTCCCCGCGGTGCAGCGGATAGACGTCCCCCGCCGACACCGCCCCCACCACGTGCCCGGCGCGCCCGATGCGCTGCAGGGCGTTGGCCACCGACGGCGGGGCGCCCACCTGGATGACGCGGTCCACCGCGCCCATGTCGATGCCCAGCTCCAGCGAGCTGGTCGCCACCACGCACCGCAGCTCGCCCGACTTCAGCGCCCCCTCGATCTCCGCGCGCGCCTCCTTGCTCACGGACCCGTGGTGGGCGCGGGCGATCACCGCCGGGGCGCCGCGGACCGTGTCCACCGGGGCCATGACCTGCGCGGGCGGCTTGTCGGGGAGGTCGGGCAGCGTCTCGGGGGCGTGCTCGGCGGCCCACAGCTCGTTCAGCCTGCCGGTGAGGCGCTCGGCCACGCGTCGCGAGTTGGTGAACACCAGGGTGGACCTGCCCCGGGTGACGGTGTCGTAGACCTGCTGCTCGACGTGCGGCCAGAGCGACGACCCCGACGGCCCGTCGACGGTGAGCGTGTCCGTCCCGCCTCCGCGCAGGAGGGGATCGACGGGGGCCTCCGGCGCGCCGGGCGCCGGGCCGGGATCCGTGATGTCCGCCACCGGCAACCGGACCGACACGTCCCAACGCTTGTCCGTGCGGGGAGCGACGACGCTGACCGGCCGGTCCCCGGCGAGGAACTGGGCCACGCGCTCGATGGGCCTCACGGTGGCCGAGAGCGCCACGCGCTGCACGTCGTGCCCGACGAGCGCGTCGAGCCGCTCCAGGCTGAGGGCCAGGTGGCTGCCACGCTTGGTTCCGGCGACCGCGTGGATCTCGTCGACGATCACCGTCTCGACGCCGGTCAGCGTGGAGCGGGCCGAGCTGGTGAGCATGAGGTAGAGCGACTCGGGAGTGGTGATGAGGATGTCAGGCGGCCGGCGCACGAGGGCGGCGCGCTCCCTCGACGGGGTGTCTCCGCTGCGCACGCCGACGGTGATGTCCGGCAGAGCCAGACCCAGGCGCTCGGCGGTCAGCCGGATTCCGGTGAGCGGGGCGCGCAGGTTGCGTTCGACGTCGACGCCCAGCGCCTTGAGCGGTGAGACGTACACGACGGTGGTGCCCGGTGTCCGAGGCCGCGACGCCAGCCGGTCCAACGCCCACAGGAACGCGGCCAGCGTCTTGCCGGACCCCGTCGGAGCCACGACGAGGGCGTTCTCCCCGCGCGCGATCGCCGCCCAGGCCTCCGCCTGCACCGCCGTCGGGCCCGCGAACACGCCCTCGAACCACCCGCGCGTGGGCGCGGAGAACAGCTCGAGGGCGTCGGTCATGCCGGCAAGTCTGCCACCGCCCCCCGACGCTCCAGTGAGGGTTCCGTGGGTGACTACGCCCACAGAACCCTCACCGCGACATCAGTGGGCGTCGGTGGCCTCGACCTCGGCACCGTCGGTGGACCAGTTGACGTGGAACGACCCCTCGCGGTCCGTCCGTCGATAGGTGTGCGCGCCGAAGTAGTCGCGCAGGCCCTGGGTCAGCGCCGCGTTGAGACGCGGGGCGCGCGCCTGGTCGTAGTGTGCGAGCGCCGACGAGAAGCCCGGCACGGGGACCCCGCCCCGGACAGCCTCGACCACCACCGTCCGCCACGCGTCCTGCGCGTCCGCCAGGCCCGCGGCCACCGACGGTGCCTCGAGCAACGTGGTCAGCTGCCCGGCCGCGTACTCGGAGCGGATGCGCTCCAGCAGCTTGGCCCGGATGATGCAGCCGCCGCGCCAGATCTTGGCGACCTCGCCCACGTTGATGTCCCAGCCGTACTCCTCGGCCGCCATCCTGATCTCGTCGAGGCCCTGGGCGTAGGCGACGACCTTGCTGGCCCACAGCGCGTGCCGGATCTGCTCCACGAACGCCGCCCTGTCCGCGACACCGATCACTCCGGCGGGGCCGTGCAGCGCGGACTGCGCCGCCCGTCGAAGGTCGGGCGACGAGGAGATGGCGCGCGCGAACACGGACTCGGCGATGGTGTTGACCGGGGTGCCCAGATTGAGCGCGGACTGCACCGTCCACGTGCCGGTGCCCTTCATACCGGCCGCGTCGACGATGACTTCCACGAGCGGGCGGCCGGTGGTGGCGTCGACCTTCCGCAGCACCTCCGACGTGATCTCGATGAGGTAGGAGTCGAGGTCGCCCTCGTTCCAGGCCTCGAACGTGTCGGCCATCTCGTCGTGGGTGAGGCCGAGGGCCTTGAGCAGCTCGTAGGCCTCGCCGATGAACTGCATGTCGGCGTACTCGATGCCGTTGTGCACCATCTTGACGAAGTGGCCGGCGCCGTCGGTGCCGATCCAGGTGCAGCACGGCTCGCCGTCGACCTTGGCGGAGATGGACTCCAGGATGGGGCCGAGCGCGGCGTAGGACTCGGGGGAGCCGCCCGGCATGATCGACGGCCCCTCCAGCGCGCCCACCTCACCCCCGGAGATGCCGGCGCCCACGAAGTGGAGGCCCAGCTCGCGGAGCTTCTTCTCGCGCCTGCGGGTGTCCTCGAAGAAGGCGTTGCCGCCGTCGACGACGATGTCGCCCTCGTCAAGGAGGGGGAGGAGCGAGTCGATCGTGGCGTCCGTGCCGGCGCCCGCCTTCACCATGATGACGATGCGGCGCGGCTGTTCGAGCGAGGCCACGAAGTCCGAGAGTTCGGCTGAGGGGCGGAAGTCGCCCTCGTGGCCGTGCTCGGCGATCACCGCGTCGGTCTTGGCGGTGGTCCGGTTGTACACCGCGACCCGATGGCCGTTTCGGGCCAGGTTCCGGGCCAGGTTCGAGCCCATCACCGCCATCCCGATCACGCCGATGTTGGCCTGCTGCGTCTCGGACATATCCATCCCTTCGTCGGAAGTCAGGTTCCCGCAGAGCCTATCTGGCAAAATCGGGGCAAGCCCGGCCCTGCCGTCGATTGGATCCGCCATGCGCCTCACGACCACCCTCTGGTTCGCCACCGAGGCGGAGCGGGCAGCCAGACGCTACGTCGAGATCTTCGGCGGCGCCGAACCGCGTGTCCAGCATGGGCCGGACGGGTCGGTGCTGCTGGTCGAGTTCACGGTCCTCGGCTGCCACTTCACCGCCATGAACGGTGCCCGGGTGGCGCCGAGCGAGGCGATCTCGTTCGCGGTGCCCTGCGACACGCAGGAACAGATCGACACCATCTCCGACTCGCTCATCGCCGACGCCGGCGAACAGCAGGCCTGCGGCTGGCTGCGCGACGAGTTCGGGATCTCGTGGCAGATCCTGCCCGCCGAGCTGCCCACGCTCATGGCGGATCCGGAGTGGGGTGGGCACGTCATGCGCGAGCTGCTCACCATGCGGCGCATCGAGCTCCGCCGGCTGCTGGCCGCAGGGCACGTCGAGTAGGGCTCAGCGCGTCGGGCCTCCCAGAAGGCCTGAGCCGCCGATCACCTCGATCACCTCGTCGTCGAGCACCACCTCGACGGGGCCACCGTCGTGCGGCATGGAGGCTGCCAGCAACGGCGTGCTGAGCCGGATCTCGCCATCGATCGCCTCAAGGCGCACCCCGGTGGCCGGCTCGATCGGCCCCTCGGGCAGCCACACGAAGCGCTCGGACGAGCCGAGGGCGGCATGCCGGCCCAGGTCCGGGTGGGCGGTGGCGACGAGGCGGCCGTCGACCACGTGCATCACGTGGGGGATGGACAGGCAGCCGGTCCATCCGTCGCCGCGCACCTCCCGGAGCCAGGCCATCATGCACGGGCGCCCGTCGGCGTCGCGGAAGACGGTGGGCGCGTAGTACGTGCCGTACGTGAGGCGCCCCCACGTGGTGGCGTGGAACCGCCCGTCCGCGAAGGTCCCGAGGGCGTACCCCGCGTAGTGGAGGTGGCCGTCCTCCCAGACCGAGGTGAGCATCACGCAGACGCCGTCCACCTCGATCACCTGCGGGCATTCCCACAGCGCGCCCATCCACGCGCCGTCGGTCTCGGACTTGTGGCGGCTGAGCGCCACGCCCTCATAGGTCCACGTCTCACCGTCGGTGGAGACGTAGCCGTGCATCATCGCGTGGCCCGAAGCCGAGTCCGAGCCCACCATCATCCGCCACAGGTCCCCGTCGCGGAGGACGAAGGGGTCCCGGTAGTCCTTGATGCCCAGGCCCTCCGGCGGTGCAGCGACGACGGGGCCCTTGGTCCAGGAGCGCAGACCGTCGTCCAGGGGGCGGGCGGTGCGGATGGACGCCAGCCCCAGCCACGGCTCGCGTGCGGAGGTGTAATACGCGATGAGCCCCTGCCCGTCCTCGACGATGCAGCCGGTCCAGATGCCCTCGTCGCCGTCGCCCGGCTCGATGGCGGACCCGACGTAGCTGAGGCTGAACAGATCCTCGCCGACGGCGTGGCCCCAGCGGATCGCCTTGTCCCACTCCACCGTCTCCGGCGAGTGCTGATGGAAGAGGTGGTAGCCGTCCGTGCGGTGGATGACGCCGTGCGGGTCGTTGAGCCAGCCGTGCGGGGAGCGGTAGTGCAGCCTCATGCGGTCGAGATTAGGGGCCTGCAGGGCGTCGTGTGGCCAAGGAGCGGAGTTGCGTAGCGTCGTCACGCAGTTCGACGGAGTGGCTCAACTCGCCATCTCGGAACAACCTTGAACAAACCCTAGACAAAGCGACGGTTTCCGCCTAAGGTCAGAGCATCCCCGCGGAGCAGCGGGTGACATCGAGAAGGAGTCACCATGAAGAAGTACCTCATCGGCACGACCGTCGCACTGTTCGCGCTCGCCGGATTCGCGCCTGCCGCGCAGGCGGCCGAGCCTCAGGGCAACGGCTACGGCGTGGCCGTCCAGGTCTGCCTGGACAAGTCCGTTGGCGAGGCCATCCAGAACGGCCGGGCCGCCCACGCCGGCGCCAAGATGACCGCCAAGACCATCGCGATGTCGCCCCACTGCTGATCCCCAGCCGGCATGACCGGCTCTACGCTCGTCGGCCCCCGCACCTCCCACCCCCCAGGGAGTGTGCGGGGGCCGACGCATGCCGCAGGTCACCTGCCTGCTGTTCCTCCAGAGGCTCGACCAGCCGATGGTGGACTCAGAGGTTGGTCATCCGGTCAAGCTCCTCGGGGTACCGGGCGCCGGTGATTACGATCCGATCGGCGGCATTTCGGATCTCGTCGAGCTGGGCGGCGGACAGCGCGACGGCCGCAGCACCGATGTTCTCCTCGAGCCGTGTGATCCGCTTGGTTCCCGGGATGGGGACCATCCACGGCTTCTGGTTCAGCACCCACTGGAGCGCCAGCTGCGCCGGCGTGCAGCCGACCTCGGACGCGACCCTGTTCAGGGTCTCGACAAGGGCCAGGTTCGCCTGCAGCGCCTCGCCCTGGAAGCGGGGGGTCCGGCCGCGGAAGTCGGTGTCGCTGAAGGTTGTCGAGGCGTCGATGGTGCCGGTGAGGAACCCCTTGCCGAGCGGGCTGAACGGGACCATTCCGATGCCGAGTTCCTCGAGCACCGGGATGACGTCCGTCTCGCGTTCCCGCCACCACATCGAGTACTCGCTCTGCACCGCCGTCACCGGCTGCACGGCGTGGGCGCGGCGGATCGTCGCCGCGGACGCCTCGGACAGCCCGAAGTGCAGCACCTTGCCCGCCTCGATCAGCTCCTTGACGGTGCCGGCCACCTCCTCGATGGGGACGGTGGTGTCCACGCGGTGCTGGTAGTAGAGGTCGATGTGGTCGGTCCGGAGGCGGCGCAGCGAGTGTTCCACGGCGCGTCGGATGCTGTCCGGGCGGCTGCAGACGCCCCCCGCGGGAACGCCGTTCTCCTCGAAGGCGAACCCGAACTTGGTGGCGATCTTCACCTGGTCGCGGACGGGTTCCAGGGCTTCACCCACCACGTCCTCGTTGGTGAAGGGGCCGTAGACCTCGGCCGTGTCGAAGAGGGTGACCCCCAGATCGACGGCGCGGCGGATGAGCGTGATCGCCTCCTCCGGGGGGACGTTCGCGGTCGCGCCGTATGCACCCGTGAGGCTCATGCAGCCCAGGCCGATCTCGCTGACCGTCAGTGACCGGCCGAGTGTGCGTTGCTTCATCGTTCTCCTTGTGTTTCGTACGTCAGCGGTGGGTGGTGCGCGGCCGTCCAGCTTCCGAGGAGCGCGAGCGCCTCCTCGGACTGGCTGTTGGGCTCGACGGTGTAGACGATGAGGGTGAGCCCGGGATCGCCCGGGAACAGGAGCGCCTCGCCCGTGACCTCCACGTCGCCGACGACGCCGTGATGGAGCGTCTTGGTGGCGGTGGTGTGGAACTTCACCTGGTGGCCGGCCCACCAGGTGCGGAACTCCTCGCTGCGGGTGGAGAGTTCGCCGACGAGGTCTGTGAGGCCCCGGTCGTAGGGATTGCGCCCCGCCTCGATGCGCAGCGCTGCGACCATGTCCCGCGCCACGTTCTCCCACGCGACGAAGAACGACCGCGAGCCCGGGTCCAGGAACAGGTAGCGGGCGATGTTGAAGCCGACGGCGTCGTCGCCGTAGCCGTCGCTGAAGAGGGCGCGGCCGAGCCGGTTCGCGGCGACGATGTCCCCGCGGAGGTTGCGGATGTAGGCCGGGCCGCTGATCGTGTCGAGGACGCGCTGAAGTCCTGGGCGCACGCCGCCGCGACCGGAACTGCCGCCGGACCGCGCGCCTGCGGGCTTGCGGCTGGTGTTGGCCGTGGCATGCAGATTCAACAGGTGGGCGCGCTCGGCCTCGTCGAGTTGGAGGGCGCGCGCGACGGCGTCCAGGACTGACTCGGAGACGCCGTCGAGGCGGCCGCGCTCCAGCCGGGTGTAGTAGTCGGTGCTCACGCCGGCGAGCATCGCCACCTCCTCGCGACGCAGGCCCTTGACCCGACGGCGCCCGCCGAACAGCGGCAGGCCGGCCCGCTGGGGGCTCAGCCTGTCGCGGCGGGTGGTGAGGAAGTCGCGCACCTCGTCTCTGTTGTCCACGTCTGTCACCGTACGGCCCTCTGCGGTGCTGAGGGAGTGTCTGTCAGTACCAGGAAGAGCCGTCACTGTTCACCGCCGGTCAGACGCGGTTCCATGGAAGAACAGCACCCGTGATGCCCGAGAGAGAAGGCCCACCATGCCCGTCCCAAGAGTCACCCTCAACAACGGCGTCGAGATGCCGATCGTCGGCTTCGGCGTCTTCCAGATCCCTGCGGAAGAGACGGTGAAGGCCGTCGAGGACGCCCTCAGCGCCGGCTACCGGCACCTCGACACCGCGGCGGCCTACGGCAACGAGGAGGCGGTCGGCCAGGCCATTCGGAACAGCGGAATCCCACGCGGCGACCTCTTCGTCACCACCAAGCTGTGGATCCAGGCGCGTCCCGGCGAGGACGCGGTCAAGCAGGCGTTCGACGCCTCCCTGAGCCGGCTGGGCCTGGACTACCTCGACCTCTACCTCATCCACCAGCCGTTCGGCGACTACTACAGCGCCTGGCGCGCCATGCAGGACCTGCACCGCGAGGGCGCCATCAGGGCCATCGGGGTGTCGAACTTCTACCCGGACCGGCTCGTCGACCTCATCGAGCGCAACGAGATCACCCCCGCGGTCAACCAGATCGAGACCCACCCGTTCTTCCAGCGCGCCGGGTACCAGCAGCTGATGCGGGAGCGGGGCGTCCAGATCGAGTCCTGGGGGCCGCTGGCCGAGGGCAAGAACGACATCTTCGCCAACGCGACACTCGCCGCCATCGGAGAGGCGCACGGGAAGTCGATCGCCCAGGTGGTGCTCCGCTGGCTCGTCCAGCGGGAGGTGGTGGTCATCCCGAAGTCCGTGCGGCCGGAGCGCATGGCGGAGAACCTCGACGTCTTCGACTTCCAGCTCACCGACGACGAGATGGCTCGGATCGCCACCCTCGACACCGACACCTCCGTGGCCTTCGACCATCGGGATCCGGCCATGGTCAGCTGGCTCAATTCCCGCGCCCAGTAGGCGTCGCGAGAGCGCCCTGCTAGGCGCGCCGGTAGATCTCCCGGCCGCGGAGATAGGTGGCCTCGACGGGGTCCGGGAGGTCGCGGCCGTGGTAGGGGTTGTTGCGGCTCAGCGACGCCGACGCCTCGCGGTCCACCGCAGCGCGGCGCGTGGGGTGCACGAGCACCACGTTGGCCGGCTCGCCCACCGCCAGCGGCCGCCCCTGGCCGGAGAGACCGGCGATGCGGGCCGGCTTGTGGCTCATCCGCTCCGCGACGCCCGCCCAGTCGAGGCGGCCGGGCAGGACCATGGTCTCGATCACCACCGACAGCGCCTGCTCCAGCCCGAGCATCCCGGGCTTGGCGTCGACGAACGCGTGGTCCTTGTCCTGCGGAGCGTGCGGGGCGTGGTCGGTGCCCACGACGTCGATGGTGCCGTCGGCCAGCGCCGCCCGCAGCGCCTCGACGTGCTCGGGGGTGCGCAGCGGCGGATTGACCTTGTAGACGGTGTCGTAGCCCTCCAGTTCCTCGGTGCCGAGGAGCAGGTGGTGCGGGGTGACCTCGGCGGTCACGTCGACCCCCCGCGCCTTGGCCCAGCGGACCACGTCGACGCCCTCGGCGGAGGTGATGTGGCACACGTGCAGCCGCGACCCCGTCGCCTCCGCGAGCATCACGTCACGCGCGATGATGGTGGCCTCGGCCACCGGAGGCCAGCCACCCAGCCCCAGCCGGCCGGAGATCTCGCCCTCGTGGCAGCACGCGCCGGGACCAGCCAGGTTCGACTCCTGCGAATGCTGGGCGATCACGCCGCCGAACGGCTTGACCCACTCCAGCGCCCGCCGCATCAACGCCGCGTTTTGGATGCACATGCCGTCGTCGGAGAACACCGTCACGCGGGCCCGGGAGCGGTTCATGAGCCCCAGCTCGGCCAGCTCCTCGCCGCGCAGGCCTTTGGAGATGGCGCCGATGACAGCCACGTCCACCAGCCCCGCCGCGACACCCAGGTCGTGCACGTGCTCGGCCTTCTCCGCCGTGTCGGTCACCGGCTGGGTGTTGGCCATGGCCAGCACCGCGGTGAACCCGCCGCGGGCCGCCGCGCGGGAGCCGCTGAGCACCGTCTCCGCGTCCTCCCGGCCGGGCTCGCGCAGGTGCGTGTGCACGTCCACCAGGCCGGGGAGGGCGATGAGGCCCTCGCACTCGACGACGGTGGCGCCGGCGGGCGGCTCGGCCACGAGGACCCCGTCCTCCATCACCAGGTCGGTGCGGGTGCCGTCGGGGAGCTGCACCCCGCGGAGCACGGTTGCCGTCATCACTGTTCCTCTCCAGCAAGCAGGTGGTAGAGCACGCTCATCCTCACCGCGACCCCGGAGGAGACCTGGTCCAGGATGATGGAGCGCGCCGAGTCGGCGGCCGACGACGAGATCTCCAGGCCGCGGTTCATGGGGCCGGGGTGCGCGATGCACGCGCCGTCCTTGAGCATCGCCAGCCGACGGGGGGTCAGGCCGTACCCGTCGATGTACTCGCGCTCAGAGGGGAAGAACCCGCCGCTCATCCGTTCGCGCTGCACGCGCAGCATCATCACCACGTCCGCCGACGGCAGGACCGGATCCAGCTCGTGGCTGACGTCCACCCCCCACGCCTCGACGCCCGGCGGCATCAGGGTGGGCGGCGCGACCAGGACGACGGAGGCGCCCAGCTTGGCCCACAGCAGCACGTTGCTGCGCACCACGCGGGAGTGCAGGAGGTCGCCGGTGATCGCCACGCGCTTGCCCGCCACGTCTCCCAGGCCGTGGGCCGCGAGGTGCCGGCGGACGGCGTGGGCGTCGAGCAGGGCCTGCGTGGGGTGTTCGTGCATGCCGTCGCCGGCGTTGATCATGGACGCCCGGACCCAGCCGGCGGCCTGCCGGACCGCGCCGGACCCCGCGTGGCGCATGACGATGGCATCCACGCCCATGGCGTCCAGGGTGAGGAGCGTGTCGCGCATCGACTCGCCCTTGGACACCGACGAGCCCTTCGCCGCGACGTTGATCGCATCCGCCGACAACCACTTGGCGGCCAGCTCGAACGACGAGCGGGTGCGGGTGGAGTCCTCGAAGAACAGGTTGACCACGGTGCGGCCGCGCAGCGCGGGCAGCTTCTTGATGGGCCGCGACTGCACGTCGTGCATCTCCACGGCCAGGTCCAGGATGGAGGTGATCTCCTCGGCGCTGAGGTCGGCGATGCTGAGCAGGTGCTTCACTTGGCGGTCCGTTCGATGGTGACGAGGTCCTCGCCGTCGAGTTCGCGCACGGCGACGCGCACGCGCTCGTCGCGGGCGGTGGGCAGGTGCTTGCCGACGACGTCGGCCTGGATGGGCAGCTCCCGCAGGCCGCGGTCCACCAGGGCTACGAGCTGGATGGCGCGCGGCCGGCCGAGGTCCGCCAGCGCGTGCAGCGCGGCCTGGACGGTGCGGCCCGAGTAGAGCACGTCGTCGACGAGCACGACGACCTTCCCGTCGATGCTGCCGGGGAGCACGGTCCGGCCGACGGGGCGGGTGGGTTGGGCCCGCAGGTCGTCGCGGTACATCGTGATGTCGAGGCGGCCCACAGGGAGGGTGTGCCCCTGCTGGGCGGCGATGTCCGCGATCCGTTTGGCAAGGGGGGCACCCCGGGTGAGGATGCCCAGGAGCGTGACGCCGTCGGCGCCGTGGTTGCGCTCAAGGATCTCGTGGGTCATCCGGGTCAACGCGTAGGCCATCTCGTCGGCGGTCAGCACCGTGCGGGCGTGTTCCATCGCACCTCCTGGGTCGTGGGCAATCTACCGCACCTCCGACGCTGCCTCGGCTAGAGTTCCCCCATGATTCTGCTCCCCCTTGAGGTCCTCCCGGGTTGGCCGCAGCCGGAGCCGGCGTCGGACCTGACCCTGCTCATGCTGACCGTGATCGGCCCGCTGGCGTTCGGCGCCGTCGTGACCCTGCTGGTCTTCGGGCCCAAGCTCGCGCGCCGGCATCGGGAGGGCCAGGCGCACACGGCCGAGCTCGAGCCGGCGCGCAAGGCCTGACGCTCATCCCTCGGCGCGGCTCTTCGCCTGCGCCCGCAGCGCCCGTCTGGCCTCGTCGAGCCGCTCGGTGACGGCCCGGCGCACCTGTTCGCTGGGTTCGTTGTCCTCGAGCCACGCGGCGACGGTGGCCACCAGGCCTTCATCGACCAGCGGCGTCGGGAACAGCCAGCGCAGGGCGGTGCCAATGGTGGCGTATCCGCGGTCCGCCCACGTGCCCTCGCGGCGCGAGATCCGGCCCAGCAGCTCGAGGTACGCGGCCGGGTAAGGCTCGAGCACCTCGTCCTGCCCGTACCGCCAGAACCCCATGCAGATCGCGCGGTGCGTCTCGTTGGCGATGGACGGGTCGTCAGTGGCGCGCGTCCAGGCCTCGATCTTCGCCTCGACGGTGGGCAGCGACGCCCCGGCACCGGCGGCCTGCTCGGCCCCCGCCGAGGTCGCGTCCCGCTCCAGTTCGGCGGCGATCTCGTCCTCGCCGATGGCGCCCAGCTTCGACAGCGCCGACGTGATGGCCCACCGCATGGCGGTGTCGATGGCCAGGCCGTCGGGCACCTCCTCCCCGACGAGCCAGCCCTTGAGCAGGGCCACGCCCTCCTCGGCACGGACGCTTGCGATCAGCGCCTTCGCGATGAGCACCTGCTCGTCGGAGCCTGCCGCGGCCCCCTTGAGCAGCCTCGCCAGGCCTGCCACCAGCCTGACGTTGGCCTCCTCGCGGAGCTCCGGCGCCGTGAAGGACAGCGACGCGGTGACCGCCTGTCCTAGAAGGGTGGAGACCGCGGCCATGTCGTGTTCGCTCGGCAGCCCGGCCAGGACCAGAGCCACGTAGTCCTGCGCGCGCAGCTCCGCGTCGCGGGTCATCTCCCAGAAGGAGGTGAAGGCGACGGCGCGGGCCAGCGGATCCGAGAGCCCGCCGATGTGCTCCACAAGCGTGGCCGCCGACGCCGCGTCCAGGCGCACCTTCGCGTAGGTGAGGTCGCCGTCGTTGAGGAGCACGACGTCGCCCTTGGCCACGCCCTCCAGCTCCGGCAGCTCGGTGCGCTCGCCCGAGATGTCCACCTCGGCGTAGTGGCGGCGGGTCAGCGCGCCCTCCTCCAGGCCGTAGAGGCCGATGCCGAGCCGGTGCGTGCGAAGCGTGGGCCAGCTCGGGTGGGCGGACTGCAGCACGGCGAACCGCGTGAACCGGCCCTCGTCGTCGACGTCGAAGTCCGCCGAGAGGGTGTTGACGCCGGAGGTCTCGAGCCACTGCGCGGAGAACCAGGAGAGGTCGCGGCCGGAGGCCTCCTCCAACTCGTCGAGCAGGTCCGAGAGCTCGGTGTTGCCGTACGCGTGCTTGCGGAAGTACTGCGTCACGCCCGCGAGGAACGCGTCGCTGCCCACCAGCGAGACGAGGAGCTTCAGCACCGAGGCGCCCTTGGCGTAGGTGATGCCGTCGAAGTTCTGCTCCACCTTCTCCAGATCGGACATGTCGGCGGCGATGGGGTGTGTGGTGCTGAGCTGGTCCTGCAGGTAGGCCCAGGCCTTGCGCTCGTTGCTGAACGACGCCCACGGGTTGGCGCCGGTGCCGAAGGCGCCCGCGATCTCGTGGTTGGCGAAGTGGGAGGCCCACTCGGCGAAGGACTCGTTGAGCCAGAGGTCGTCCCACCAGCGCATGGTCACCAGGTCGCCGAACCACATGTGCGCAAGCTCGTGCAGGATGGTGTTGTCGCGGGCGTCCAGCTCGCGGCTGGTCACGCGGGAGCGGAACAGGTACTCGTCGCGGAAGGTGACACAGCCGGCGTTCTCCATGGCGCCGGCGTTGAACTCGGGCACGAAGATCTGGTCATAGGTGCCGAACGGGTACGCCACGCCGAAGGCGTTCTCGAACACCTCGAAGCCGCGCTGGGTGGTGGTGAGGATCCGGTCGAAGTCCAGGTACTGCTCGAGCGACTGCCGGCAGGCCACAGAGGCCGGCACCTCGCCCGCGGCGGAGCCGATCACGCCGCGCCGGACGTGGAACTCGCCCGCCACGAGGGCGGTGATGTAGGTGGAGATGCGCGGGGTGGGTGCGTGCTCGAACCGGCCGAAGCCGTCGCCGATGTCCGACGGCGCCACGCTCGGGGCGTTGGTGAAGACCAGCCACTCGAGGGGGGCGAGGACGGTCAGCTGGAAGGTCGCCTTCTGGTCGGGCTGCTCGGCGGTGGCGTACATGCGCCGTGCGTCTGCCGCCTCGAACTGGGTGTAGAGGTAGGTGCGGCCGTCGGCTGGGTCGATGAACCGGTGCAGGCCCTCGCCGGAGTTGGAGTAGCGGCACACCGCCACCACGCGGACCTCGTGCGGTCCCTCCTCGAGGTGGGGGAGTGGGAGACGGTAGCCGTCGAACCCTGCGGTGTCGAAGGGCTCACCGTCGAGCGAGGCCTCGCGCACCTCGTCGGCGATGAGGTCCAGGTGCGTGTCGCCGCCGTGTGCCGTGAGCGACAGCTCGGTGGTGGAGAGGAAGACCCGCTCCGGCTCCGCGACCTCGCGGCCCGTCAGGTCCACGGTGACCCGGTAGGCCTCCGTCGAGATCACGCGTGAGCGCGCGATCGCCTCGTCGCGGGTGATGTTCGCCGTGGCCATCTGGTGCTCCTACTCGTCAGTTCATCGACGCCCGGGTCCAGCCGGGCGCGTCTCCCGCCCATTCTGGTGGGCATTCGCGCCGTGGCGTGGGATTTCGGGCTCGGAATCGCTCGGCGGGGCGGTGGAGCGGTGTGGAACCATGGCCACATGAGCGAGCACATCGAGCCCGAATCAGGCGTGACGTCCCCTGACCTGAGGCGGCGCTGGACCGAGCTGAACCAGCTGCTCAGCGACGCGCAGGAGGCGTACTACGGGGCGGACTCGCCCATGATGTCCGACGCCGACTACGACGCGGCCATGCGCGGGCTCGAGGCGCTGGAGGCCGAGCACCCCTCGCTGGTCACCCCGGACTCGGTCACCCAGCGCGTTGGAGCCGCGCAGGTGACCAACTTCAGGCCGGTCGAGCACCGGCGCAGGCTGATGTCTCTCGACAACGTGTTCTCCGACGAGGAGCTCGCCGCCTGGCTGGCCCGGACGCCGGCCGAGCGCTACCTCTGCGAGCTCAAGATCGACGGCCTGGCCGTCAACCTGCTGTACCTCGACGGGCGCCTGATCGTTGCGGCCACCCGCGGCGACGGCCGGGTCGGGGAGGACGTCACGCCCAACGTCCTGACGATCGACGGCGTCCCGCACCGGCTCGCGGGGCAAGCGCCCGCCGTGCTGGAGGTGCGCGGCGAGGTCTTCTTCCCCGCCGCCGGCTTCGAGGCGCTCAACGAGAGCCTCGTGGAGGCCGGCAAGGCGCCCTTCGCGAACCCCCGCAACGCGGCCGCGGGATCGCTGCGCCAGAAGAACCCCGCCGTCAGCGCGTCGCGGCCGCTGCGGATGCTGGTCCACGGCGTCGGGGCCGTCGAGGGGGCGGAGTTCGCCACGCAGAGCGAGGCCTACGGCGCCCTGAGGGAGTGGGGGTTGCCGGTGCCCGACACCTTCACCGTCGTGAGCAGCCCCGACGAGGTGGCCGCCTTCGTCCGGCACTACGGCGAGCACCGCCACGACCTCAGTCACGAGATCGACGGCATCGTGATCAAGGTGGACGCGCTGGCCGAGCAGGAGCGGCTGGGGTCCACGTCGCGCGCCCCACGCTGGGCCATCGCGTACAAGTATCCGCCCGAGGAGGTCAACACCCGGCTGCTCGACATCCGCGTCAACGTGGGACGCACCGGAAGGGTGACGCCCTACGGCGTGATGGAGCCCGTGTTCGTCAGCGGCTCCACCGTCGAGATGGCCACTCTGCACAATGCCTACGAGGTGGAGCGCAAGGGCGTGCTCATCGGCGACACGGTCGTTCTGCGCAAGGCCGGCGACGTGATCCCCGAGATCGTGGCGCCGGTCGTGGCACTCCGCGACGGCACGGAGCGCCCGTTCGTGATGCCCACGCACTGCCCGTCCTGCGGCGCCGAACTTCGCCCCGAGAAGGAGGGCGACAAGGACATCCGCTGCCCCAACTCGCGGTCCTGCCCCAGCCAGCTGCGGGAGCGGCTCTTCGCGCTGGCAGCGCGTGGCGCGTTCGACATCGAGGCGCTCGGCTGGGAGGGGGCGGGCGCGCTGCTCTCCACGGGACTGATCGCCGATGAGGGAGCGCTGTTCGCCCTCACTTCCGAGGACCTGCTGCGGACAGACCTGTACACCCGCCAGGCCAAACCGTCGGAGCTGACGGACCCTCCGGCGACGGGCCTCCGCGACGGGCGGGTGCTGTCGGCGCAGGGCGAGAAGCTGCTCGCCAACCTGGAGACAGTGAAGGCGCAGCCGCTCTGGCGGGTGCTGGTGGCGCTGTCCATCCGTCACGTCGGCCCCACCGCGGCCCGATCGTTGGCCGCCCGCTTCGGCTCCATGGAAGCGATCCGCGCGGCCTCGGTGGAGGACCTCGCGTCGGCCGAGGGCGTGGGTCAGGTGATCGCCGAGTCCATCGTGGCCTGGTTCGAGGTGGACTGGCACCGCGACATCGTCGCGGCGTGGGCGGACGCCGGCGTGCGCATGGCCGACGAGGTGGACGAGTCGGCCCCCCGCACCCTCGAGGGGCTCACCGTGGTGGTCACCGGGGGCTTGGAGGGCTTCACGCGCGACGAGGCCAAGGAGGCCATCCTCTCCCGCGGCGGCAAGGCCGCCGGCTCGGTGAGCAGGAATACCGACTTCGTGGTGATCGGCGAGAACGCCGGGTCCAAGGCCGCCAAGGCCGAGCAGCTGGGGCTGCGGATCCTCGACGAGTCCGGGTTCGTCGCCCTCCTGGCTGAGGGTCCGGCGGGGGTGGAATAGTTGCCCCATGCGAGTCCACATTGCCACTGACCATGCCGCGTTCGAGCTGAAGAACTACCTCGTCGAGCGTCTCCGGGCCGACGGCCACGACGTCGTCGACCACGGCGCCCACACCTACGACGCGCTCGACGACTACCCGCCGCTGATCATCCCGTGCGCCGAGGCCGTGGTGGCAGAGCCGGGCTCGCTCGGCATCGTGCTGGGGGGGTCCGGCAACGGCGAGCAGATCGCGGCGAACAAGGTGAAGGGGATCCGCGCCGCGCTGGCGAACAACGTCGAGCTGGCCCGGCTGACCCGGGAGCACAACGACGCCAACGTCATCGCGCTGGGCGGCAGGATGCAGAGCCTGGAGGCCGGTTACGAGATCGCCGCCACGTTCCTGGCCACGCCGTTCAGCGGCGACGAGCGCCACCAGCGTCGGGTTGATCAGCTGGCCGAGTACGAGGCTCGCTGACCCCGGGCACCGGGTCGATGCGCGGGCGGGAGAGCAGTCGGGCGCGGAGGGCGCGGTGGTGGTCCACCAGGCCCGATATTCCGTCGCGGCCGAACTCGCGGCGCAGCTCCTCACTCATGTGGCCCATCGTAAACCCCGGTTAGGCTGGGGCGATGCCCGAGGGTCACGTCATCCACCGCCTCGCCGATGCCCTCACCGCCACGTTCGGTGGCCGCGCGGTGTCCGTCACGTCGCCGCAGGGGCGATTCGACGCCGCGCCCCTCGACGGTGCCGTCCTGGAGCGCGGTGAGGCGGTGGGCAAGCACCTGTTCGTCGACTTCGCCACCGGGGACGTGGTCCACATCCACCTCGGCCTCATCGGGAAGCTGGGCCTCGAGCCGTACGCGTCGCCGCGGGGCCAGGTGCGGCTGAGGATCGACGACGGGGTCACCGCGGCGGACCTGCGTGGGCCGCAGTGGTGCCGCACCCTCACCCAGGCGGAACGCGACGCCGTCGTCGAGGCCAGCGGCCCCGACCCGCTTCGCGCGGACGCCGACCCAGGCAAGGGTTACGCCCGGCTGAGACGCTCGGGGAAGCCGATCGCCGCCCTGTTGATGGACCAGCGGGTGGCGGCCGGCGTGGGCAACATCTTCCGAGCCGAGGTGCTGTACCGGCACCGACTGGACCCCACGGTCCCCGGCAACCGCATCGACGAGCGCACCTGGATGGTGCTCTGGCGTGACCTGGTGGGGCTGATGGACTACGCCGTCGGGCACGGCCGCATCGACACGGTGCGGGACGTTCACGGCCCGCAGGCCCAGGGCCGCGACCCGCGCGTGGACCGGCACGGCGGCGAGGTCTATGTCTACCGCCGCGCCGGGCAGCCCTGCCTGGTGTGCGGGTCGGAGGTGCGGACCGCGGTGCTGGAGGGTCGCAATCTCTACTGGTGTCCTCGCTGCCAACGCCGACGCAGGGCGGCGCCTGAGGTCTAGGCTCGATCCATGGACTGGAGCTCGTACGCTGCTGTGCTGTTCGACCTCGACGGGGTCATCACCCCCACCGCGGAGGTCCACATGCGGGCCTGGGATGAGATGTTCAACTCGTTCCTCGCCGGCGTCCCAGGTCAGGCGCCCTACACGGCCGCCGACTACTACGCCCACGTCGACGGCAAGCCGCGCTACGACGGCGTCCGCGACTTCCTCGCCTCGCGTGGGATCTCGCTTCCCGAGGGCACCGCGGACGACGACCCGGCCCTGGAGACGGTATGCGGCCTGGGGAACCGGAAGAACGAGGCCTTCAACCGCGTCCTCGAGCGCGACGGCGTGTCCGCGTACCCAGGGTCGGTGAGGCTGATCGAGCAACTCGCCGCCAGCCACCACCGGATGGCGGTGGTGTCGTCGTCGAACAACGCCAGGGCGGTGCTGACAGGCTCGGGCCTGATCGGCTACTTCCCGGTGATCGTCGACGGGAACCTCGCCCGCGAGGAGTCGCTGCCGGGGAAGCCTGCGCCCGACACCTTCATCCGGGCGGCCGCGCTGCTGGGCGCGCTGGCCGGCGAGTCCGTGGTGGTGGAGGACGCTATCTCGGGTGTCGCGGCGGGTGCCGCCGGGCACTTCGGCCTGGTGATCGGCGTGGATCGCGGGGTTGGCCACGATGCGCTTCTCGACGCCGGGGCCCACCTCGTCGTCACCGACCTCGGAGAGCTGGTGGCGCGATGATCCGCGAGATCTCCACCGATCCGCTGAACCGGACGCGCTTCCCCGTCGACGAGTGGCGGCTCGTCGAGGTCGAACACGACGATTCGGACGTCGGCACCACCGAGACGCTCTTCGCGGTGGGGAACGGCTACCTCGGCCTGCGCGGGAACCCGGAGGAGGGTCGCCCCGGCTACGCGCACGGCACCTTCGTCAACGGCTTCCACGAGACCTGGCCCATCAAGCACGCGGAGGAGGCGTACGGCTTCGCCCACACCGGCCAGACCATCGTCAACGTGCCCGACGCGAAGCTGATGAAGATCTATGTCGACGACGAGCCGCTGGTCCTGTCCGTGGCGGACCTCGACGCGTACGAGCGGGCGGTGGACTTCCGCACCGGACGGCTCACGCGCACGCTCATCTGGCGCACACCGGCCGGCAAGAGGGTGCGCATCCGGAGTTCCCGCATGGTCTCCTTCACGGATCGGCACCTGGCGCTGCTCGAGATCGAGGTGACCATGCTCTCGGGCGGAGGGGCCCCCGTCGTCATCAACTCGCTCATCGTCAACCGGCAGGACGGGTACAGCGACTACCGCAGGCCAGACGCCCGCAGCGAGGGCTGGGACCCGCGCCGGAGCTCGCAGTTCAACGCGCGCGTCCTGATGCCGGAGCTGCACTGGGACCGGGGTCAGCGCATGTTCCTGGCGTACCAGACCACCAGTTCGGGGATGACCCTCGGCGTGGCCGCGGACCACTACGTCGACACCGAGAACACGTTCGAGACGCTCTCCTCCACGGAGGACGACATCGGCAAGTTCGTCATCAGGGTCGACGCCGCCGAGGGCGTGCCGATCCTCGTGCGCAAGGCGGTGGCCTACCACACGTCGCGCGGGGTGCCGGGGGAGGAGCTCTCCGACAGGTGTCGCAGGACCCTGGACCGCGTCCGCGACAACGGCTTCGAGCACTACTACGACGCGCAGCGTGGCTGGCTCGAGGAGTTCTGGCTCAACAGCGACGTCGTGGTGGAGGGGCAGCCGCACATCCAGCAGGCGGTCCGATGGTGCCTGTTCCAGCTGGCCCAGGCTTCCGCCCGAACCGACCAGTTGGGGATCGCGGCCAAGGGTGTCACCGGGTCGGGGTATGAGGGGCACTACTTCTGGGACACCGAGGTCTACCTGGTCCCGTTCCTCATCTACACGGCGCCGGGGGTGGCCCGCAACGCGCTCCGTTTCCGGGTCAACCTGCTTCCGCAGGCCCGTGAGCGGGCCGCCGTGATGTCGCAGCGCGGCGCGCTCTACCCGTGGCGCACGATCAACGGGGAGGAGGCGTCGGCCTACTACGCGGCGGGGACGGCCCAGTACCACATCGACGCTGACGTGGCTTTCGCGTTCTCCAAGTACCGCGACCTCACCGGGGACACCGAGTTCATGTACCGCGACGGCGCCGCAGTCCTGGTGGAGACGGCCCGGCTCTGGGCTGACCTGGGCTTCTGGCGCGGGGAGGCCGACGGCACGCAGCGGTTCCACATCCACGGGGTCACCGGGCCCGACGAGTACACGGCCGTGGTGAACAACAACATGTTCACCAACGTGATGGCCAGGGCCAACCTCAGGTCCGCCGCGGCGCTTCTCCGCGAGATGCGTGCCGCGGACGCGCGCGCTTTCCAGCGCGTCGCGACCGCCCTGCGGCTGGATCCGGCCGAGATCGACGAGTGGGAGGCCTGTGCCGAGGGCATGGTGGTGCCCTTCGACGAGACCTTCGGCATCCATCCGCAGGACGAGAAGTTCCTGTCCTCGGAGCTGTGGGACCTCGAGAACACCCCGGAGGACAAGCGGCCGCTGCTGCTCAACTACCATCCGCTGGTCATCTACCGCTTCCAGGTGCTCAAGCAGGCGGATGTGGTGCTCGCGTTGTTCCTTCAGGGCGACGAGTTCACCGACGAGGAGAAGCGCGCGGACTTCGAGTACTACGACCCGATCACCACGGGTGATTCCACCCTGTCCGGCGTCGTGCAGTCGGTCATGGCCGCCGAGGTGGGCTACCAGGACATGGCCATGCAGTACTTCCTCTCGGGGCTCTACGTGGACCTGGCCGACCTGCACTCCAACGCCCGTGACGGCGCGCACATCGCCTCGACCGGCGGGGTGTGGAACGCCCTGGTCTACGGGTTCGGCGGTCTCCGCGATCATCAGGGCAGCGTGTGCTTCGACCCGCGTCTGCCCGCCGGATGGGACGCGCTGACGTTCCCGCTGAGAATCCGCGGCTCCCGCCTGCGCGTGCGCCTGCGCGCCGACGAGATCTCCTTGGAGGTGGAGGACGGGGCGGCTGTCGAGGTGAGCGTGCGGGGCACCCAGGTGGTCGTCCAGCCCGGCTCACCTGTGAGCGTGGCGCTCGACGGTCAGGGGAGGCGGCTACCCTCGTTGGAGGGCAGCCACCCTGTGGTGGGGGCCAACCGCGAGGACGGGTCAGTGGTGCGGGCCATCGTGCCCGAATCCCACACCCAGGAAGTGACGAGTTCTGACTGATGACTGCTGAAGTGACCGGGGCCGTGCGTGAGGCGTTCGAGTCCCGCGCCACTGCGCACGGGTTCGAGTTGCTGGGGGAGGGCCGTCTCACCCTGCTCGCGGTGGACTTCCAGGACGGCTGGGGTCATCCGCGGCGGGCGGCTGACGCCGTCGGCGTGGACGTGGAGCACGAGGCGGGTGTCGCGGCCACGGTCAGGGTCCGTTCCGGCCAGCGGTTGCGCCTGGAGGTCTCGCTCGAGTCGGTGTCCGACGACGTGGTCACCGTGCCGGGCCCGGTGCTCCGGGTGGAGGGTCCGCATGAGCCCATCTCCTGGCTGGCGGGGGCGTCCGGTGAGGTGGCGCTGCGCTCTGCTGTGGGGCCGGGCCTGCTGACGCAACGGCGGGGCATGTCCACTCCCTCACCGGTTGTGGGGAGCTGTCATCCGCTGGAGGAGTCGGTGCTGCTGCGCCCCAGGCAGGTGGTGGCGGCCGCTTGGACCTATGAGGCCTATGCGGGCGACGAGCTCGAGGTTCCGGCCGAGCCGTCGTGGCTGCCGTGGACACGGCACGTCGCGCTCGGGCAGGCGGTCGAGTTCAGCGCGCCTGACGGCATGGTCACGGTTCCCCAGGGTGTCGTGCTCGAGGAGAGCGAAGGCGAGTTCTCGGTCGTGCCCCCGCCCGGGCTCACCCCGGTGACCGTGTGGGGCCCCGGTGGGCCGACGACGGTGGAAGTGGGTGCCTTCCGCGACCTCGCCGTCCTGCGGGGCGAGTTGATGGACTCCGCCTCGCGCAACGACGTCTGGGCCTATGTCGCGGTGCGGCACATGCTGGATGCGTGGCCCTCGGACGATCTCCTCGACGCGGTGGACCTGCTCATCGGCAACTACCAGGACCGCCCGACGGCCTGGATCGCCGCGGCCGCAGCGCTGGCCGGGTCACTCGGCCTCCCCGTCGAGGCGGAGGCGGAGGCGTCCGCCACGGCAGTCCTGGCGCGTGCCTCGCGGCTCGACGGCGTCCTTCTCGCCCTGCACGGCCTGGCGCCCATCGAGCTCGCCTCCGGGGGCTGGCCGGTGGGGGACTTCAACGACCTGGGCCGGCGGGCCTTCACGGCCATCGGTTTCGGCCGGATCAGCACCGATCCGCGGCCGCTGAGGGGGGCCGACGTGGCCGTGGCGAAGCTGTACGCGGCCGGCCTCGGCGAGACCGAGCTCGGCATCCGGCTGGCGGCCTACGCGCAGGTGGCGGAGAACCGCCTGCTCTGCCAGCTCTCCACGCACCCGTCGCTGCAGGACGTGGCCTGGCTGTCGGTGTGAGGGTCAGCCCTCGGCGCGCGCCAACTGATCCTCCAGGTTGAAGACCTCCTCCAGGAGGACGAAGCCCTCGTCCGGAGCCACGTCGAGATCGACGAAGAACCCGCCCATCTCGGACTGCCAGCGCGCGTTGACGTCCGTGGCGCCCATGGCGGCCTGGGCCTCGGCGAGATCGTCGGATTCGACGTAGCCGATGAGCAGGCCGTCTGGGCGCATGAAGAGCGAGTAGTTGTGCCAGCCGGTGTCCTTGAGTGCGCGCAGCATGTCCGGCCACACGGCGGCGTGCCTTGCCTTGTACTCGTCGATCCGTTCGGGCTTGACGTGCAGCTCGAAGCAGTAGCGGCGGCGGATGCTCATGCGTGGTCCTCAGTGGTGGGAAACGACCGTGCGGGCCGTCGGTTGAAACGATGCAATCACGCTCGGTCGGGCATGTCAAGGCGCCGTGTGACGCTGCGGGAGGGGTCGACCCTCGGATACTGTGGCGGCGTGGGTACTGGGAAGCGGGGACCCTACGCGCCGGGGGTGCAGCGCAGGGAGGCGATTCTGGACGCGGCCGCATCGCGGTTTGCGGCTGAGGGTTTCGCGCACGCCAGTCTCGCAGACATCGCGCGCGATGCCGGGGTCACCGGTCCGGGCGTCCGGCACTACTTCGCCTCCAAGGACGAGATGCTGCTGGCACTGGCGGAGCGGCGCTTCGCGGGAGCCCTCAAGGTCGGGCGGGAGTGGCCGGTCGACGAGGACGGCACCGGCACTCTGCGTCTCATGCTGCGGCAGGTTCAACTGCGCGCGGAGGAGCCGGAGCTGATCGAGGTCTTCGTCAGGCTCGTCGGGATGGCGGCCGAAAGGCCGGGAAGCGTGCACGTGATGTTCGCGGCGCGCTACGACCGGGTGATCCAGGATCTTGTCGGACGATTCCGCGCGGCCTGTGATCGCGGAGTGCTCAGGCGCGACATCGACTACGAGTCAGTCGTGCGTGACTACATCGCCGTCTCCGACGGGCTCCAGGTGCAGTGGGTGCTCTCCGGGGGTGCGATCGACATGGTGGCGCTGATGCGCCGGCACCTGGAGCGCGTGGCGCCCGAGATCCTCACGTCGGGCGAGCGGATCGACCTCGCCGAGGTGGCCGCCAGTACCTGAGAGCCGCGAAAACCGTCGAATGAAGATTTTCATTGACAGGGCCGCGTCGCGCCTTTAGGCTCGTGGTGAATCGATTCAATCCCTTCATCACTCGACGAAGAGTGTCGGGCTGCCCGGGCGGCCCGCATCCCCCGCTTCACAGGAGGAACCTTGTCCCGACGACGCGATCCGCTGCCGACAACGCCGGTGCGGCACTCAACACGAACAAGACGGCACGACCGCTCCGAGAGAGACGGCCGGCGTTTGGGCGGCGGCCTTGCGGCGCTGGCCCTCACGGCCAGCCTGCTGGTGACCGCCCCGGCGCAGGCGGCCGGATCCACGGCGCAAGCCGCAGGCAAGGACTGGAGCTTCAATCCGGTCACCGAGTTGACGGCCGGTACCTTCGCCGCGCCACCGGCCAACGACCTCCCGTGGGTGCGTGTGAACATGCCGCCCACGGCCGCGCCGGAGCTGCTGGAGCAACTCCTGATGGACGCCAGGAAGGCCAACATCGGCGGCGTCGAGTTCGGTCAGGGTGCCTATCCCAACGACGGGCAGTTGGTCACCATCCTGGAAAAGGCCAACGAACTCGGCCTGAAGGTCAGCCTCAGCCATGGCCCCACCCAGTATCCGGCCGGGTACTCCGTCGATGACGATCACGCTCGCAAGACTCTCGTCATCAGCCGCGCGACCGTGCCAGGCGGGAGTACCTTCTCGCGCGCTCTGCCCTCGCCGGCCGCGTCGCCCAACCGCACCACGGTCGCGGCGGTCGTCGCGTACCGCTGCACGGCAGCCTGCGGGCCCACCGGCCCCGTGGACCTGGACCCGGCCTCGGCGATCGACCTCACTTCGACGCTGAGCGGCACCAACACCGCCGGCGTCGAGGGCGGCACCACGGCGGGCACGCTCCACTGGACGGCTCCGGCCGACGGCACCTGGCAGATCGTCACGTTCTGGTCGCGAGGCGTGTTCAACCAGCCTGACCCGTTCTCGGCCGAAGGTCACCAGCAACTCATCGACAGCATGGAGGCCGCTTGGACGCCAGAGGTCGTGGAGCTGATGCAGGCCAACGGTGGCGACGTGTTCTACGACTCGCACTCCAGTGACAGGGGATCGCCGGACGAGCTGTGGACAAACGACATGGCTGCCGAGTTCGAGGATCGCACTGGTTACGACCTCGTCCCGAAGCTCGCAGGACTCTTCCCGTCTTCCTTCACCTTCTCGGACGGCACCGCGCCGCGGGTCTTCAACGACCTGGTCGAGGTCCGCACCGACCTGTGGCTGGAGAAGCACATCCGGCCGCTTCAGGAGTGGATCCGGGACTTCGGCTGGGTGATGCGCCTGCAGCCCCAGGGGGAGCGCGGAACGACGATCCCCATCTATGACCAGGCGGCCGTCGCAGCGGAGCTCGACCGGCCGGAGCACGAGTCGCTGTTCAGCGTCGATGAGGTGGACAGCTACCTGACCATCGCCTCGGCAAACCACCTGACGGGCAACCCGTGGTATTCGACCGAGTGCTGTGCGGTCTCTGGGGGCGCGAACTCGGAGAGCCTGGAGAGCGTCCAGGTGCGCATGAACAAGAGCTTCGCGGGCGGGATCACGAAGAACGTCTATCACGTGTTCCCGTACGCGGAGAGCGCCACGAGCCGGTGGCCGGGCTACCACAACTTCGGCGTGGCCGGTTTCTCCAACGCGTGGGGTGAGAGGCAGCCGAACTGGTTCGCCGACGGGGCCGAGGTCAACCTCGACATGGCCAGGAACCAGCAGGTCCTCACCCAGGGCGACGCGAAGGTCGACGTCGCGGTGTTCATGCAGAACTACCTCTACAACCAGCCGTCGACGGTTCCGAACGGATTCCGGATGTGGCGGGATCCGGGTCTCGAGCGCGCCGGCTACACCCGTGACTACCTCAGCCCCCGCCTGCTCGACCTGCCGAACGTGCTGGTCACGGACGGCCGCCT
This sequence comes from Tessaracoccus yangjingae, assembly GCF_054483935.1. Next base: position 1,875,319 of record NZ_CM137014.1, read on the forward strand.
CGCCGTGGACGGCCCGTCGTACGGTGCCCTGGTCGTCGACAGCACGCTGGAGCCGGCGGCCTTCCCGGTGAAGACGTCGATGCCGCTGGACGCCGCGGAAAAGATCCTGGGGTTCGCGCAGGACGGCCTTCCCGTGATCGTCGTCGGCACCCCGCCCGACAGGACCACCGGCAACACACCCGACGATGATGCGGCACTGCAGTCGATCGTCGCCGAGCTGCTGGCGCTGCCGAACGTGCATCAGGTGGCGAATCAGGCGGCCGTCCCGGGCACGCTCTCCCAGATCGGCGTCGAGCCCGCCGTCGACCCCGCTGAGGAGTCCGGGCTGCTGAGCGTGCGACGAGTCGACCAGGCCACCGGAACCGACTACTTCTTCCTGTACAACCAGGGGATGGTGGGCGCCCCGTCGGGCACTCCGGCCGGTTACCTGTACAACTTCGAGCCATCCTGGGCCTGTGTCACTCCGGGGACCACCACGGCCTGTGTCGGCCAGGGTGCGCCGGTGGCGACGGAGGTCGCCCTCGACGGAGACGGGTATCCCTTCACGATGGATGCCTCCAGTGGGACGATCACCCCGATCGCCGAGTACCGGGTCGAGGATGGCCGGGTCATCATTCCGATCGAGCTCGGGATCGACGAGGACACGATCATCGCCCTGGCGGATGACCCCGGCAGGTTCGGCGGCAAGGCCCCGGCCGTGCACGTGGTCGCCACCGGCGCCGACGGCGGCGCCGTGGTGAATGCCCAGGGATCGGTGGTGGTCCGTGCCGGCGCGCAGGGCAACTACCGGACCACGCTCAGCGACGGCCGCACTGTCAGCACCCCCGTGGGCAAGGTCGCCCCGGCACTCGATCTGTCCGAGGCGACCTGGCAGCTGCGCGTCGAGGACTGGCGACCCGCCAACGACTACGCCACGACCTTCGGGGTCGCGGCCACGGAGACGGACAAGTCGGTTGTCAGCGTCAGGCTCAGCGCACTGAAGCCGTGGCGCGAGATCGCCGGGCTGGAGAACTCCTCCGGGATCGGGACCTACTCGACGTCGTTCAGCCTGCCCAAGTGGGGCAAGGGTGACGGGGCCTACCTCGACCTCGGCCGGGTCTTCGACACCTACGCGCTGACCGTCAACGGCACCCCCGTCGCTGTGGACCAGCTCGACACCAGGGTCGACGTGAGCCGGTACCTGATCAAGGGCGCCAACACGGTGGAGGTGCGAGTCGCGTCGACGCTGATCAACCGGCTCCGCAGCCTCGACTCCGCAGCGGCAGCCCGGACCGCCTACAACTACGGCCTGCTCGGGCCGGTCACGCTGGACACCTTCGCGGAGAAGGAGGTGCCGGCTCAGCGCTGATGGTGAGCGCGACGCATCCGCGGCAACGACCACGGCGGGGGTTCCTGAGGGAGCCCCCGCCGTGCGTAGTCGGGGCGACGGGACTCGAACCTGTGCCATGCTGCCTGGCGAAAATCGCCGGTAGCAGGTGTTATCTCGCCGCTGACCAGGTGTTGAAGCCGCATCAACTGGTTCTCGATAGTGACTCGACAGGACGTGGATGGCCGTTGGCACCGGACTGCTGGGGCAACTCCGGATGGAGCCTGATCCCGCCCAGGCAGTCTGGATCTCAGCGCGGCGGGTCGAGATGTAGGTCCTGACAGCCTGACGGCGGCGCCGTGGCGGTGTATCACCGTGGCTGCGGCCGTCTCCTCTCGTGGTGTCAGGTCCGGTCCACTGAAGGGTTCATCATGGCTCATCCGGTTCGTCGCAATATCGCCCATCTCTCGGCCTCGGAACGTCAGGCCTACATCAATGCCGTGCTGCAGGCCGACCTGCACGCGTTCTCGGACGGAGTCTCGTACTGGGACAAGCAGGATCAGATCCACCAGTCGACGCACAACCATGGCGACAACTCCTTCGTCCCGTGGCACCGCGAGTTGGTCAACCGCTACGAGGCGCTCCTGCGGCAGTCCGATCCGGACGTGGCCCTGCACTACTGGGACTGGACCGAGGACCCGCGGTCCGCGTCCGACGGTCAGGGCGGATCCGTCGACCTGACCGATCCGTCCCTGTTCGGGACGTTCAGCGGGATGATGAACGGTGCGTTGGCGGTTCTGCACAACGGGGGCGCCCTACCCGGGAGCCGGGAGGACACGGGTGACCCGGCGGATCCGCCGCAGTCGGTGCAACGGTCTGCGGGGGCAGGCGACCCAGCCCTGTCATCGGACCAGTCGATCCTGGATTCGAGTAACGGGATCGCGCAGGCTCAGCAGTGGACGGCCTTCCGGGTAGCACTCGAGGGGGCCCACGGCGCTGCGCACGGCTACATCGGCGGAGACATCGGCGGCCAGCATCAGGCGTTCGAGGATCCGTTCGTGTTCCTGCTGCACGCGAACGTCGACCGGCTGTTCGCCATGTGGCAGACCGTGCCGGGGCAGGAGTGGCGACTGGATCCCGGTCAGGTGTACGGCGACCAGGCCACGACCACCGGAGAGGGGGGCATCCAGCATCCCCTCCAGCCGTGGGACGGCACGGTTGCGTTCGGAGCCCCCATGGAGCCGTGGGTGGGCGGCTCGCCCCTCATCGAGGTCAAGGACTGCCGTCACCCCTCCGTCGTGCAGCCCCCGTGTTACGACACCCTGCCCCTCTCCGTCGAGCAGGTCTCACCGTTGCCCGGCGCTGCCCTGAGCTTCGTCGGCGTGGTCGAACATCTGCCCACCGCCAGGGCGGTGAGGCTCCGGGTGCGTGGGTGCGAGACGGTCACGGCTGCGGCCTCGGTGACCGCCCCCTTCACGGTGCTGTCCGCCTCGGTCACCTCACCGGATCCCGGCGGTTTCGGGGTGGAGGACCTGCTGGTGTGGGTGCTGTACACCCCGGGCGCGGCCGGCACAGCGGACACCGGGACGTTGACCGTGACCGTGTCTCCGACGGGTGACGTCTTCACGGTGCCGATCACCGCCACGGTGGTGCCGAACCCGAGCGTGGGGACCTCGCTGGTGCTGGACACCTCCGGCAGCATGAGCCTGCCGTCCGGGTTGCCGGGCAAGGATCGGATGGCCGTCCTGCACGACTCGGCGCCGCTGTTCGTGGCACTGCTCGACCCCACCGACGGCGTCGGGGTGGTGCGTTTCGACACGGACGCGACACCGGTGACCTCCGTCGTCGACGCCGGACCGACCATTGGTGGGGCGGGCCGGCTGGCCGCGCTCAACGCGATCTCGACCACGGCGACGAACCTGGCCGGGATGACTGCCATCGGCGACGGCCTCGAGGCGGCCGCCGCGCAGCTCGCCCCCGTCGCCGCCGGCTACGACTCGACCGCCACCATCGTGTTCACCGACGGCAACGAGACCGCCGAACGCACCATCGCGCAAGCGGCCGCCTCGATCAACAGCCGTGTGTTCGCGATCGGCCTGGGTACCGCCGACCAGCTCAACCCCGGCGCCCTCTCGGACATCGCCAACGGCACGGGCGGCTTCCTGCTGCTCACCGGCAACCCCGGCGTGGACGATCAGCTTCTCCTGCAGAAGTACTTCGCCCAGGTCCTGGCCGGGGCCACGAACGCCGCCGTCGTCGTGGATCCGTCCGGATTCGTCCCGGTCGGGGAGAAGGTGATCGTGCCGTTCGACCTGACCGACGCCGACATCCGCGCCGACGTGCTGCTGCTCGGAGAGATGGCACCGGTCCTGCGGGTCGAGATCATCGCCCCCGACGGAACCACCGTCACCGCCGGCGCAGGCGCCGACGAGACACTCGGGGACGCCTTCCGGGTTCTCCGCGTCGTGCCCTCGGATGTCCTGGCCCCGCCGGGCGGAGCAGCCGGCCGGTGGCAGGTGGTGCTGTCGGTCGGTGACCGTGAACTCAAGGGTCATCTGGCCAGACTCCGCAAACAGCTGAGCCAGTCCGAGGGCGGCGATCAGGTGTTCAAGCGGACTCTGGCGGCGATCGACACCCACGGAGTCCCGTTCACAGTCAGCGTGCAGGCCCGGAGTGCCCTGCAGATGACGGCCCACCTCAGCCAGCAGTCACGGCTCCCCGGTCACCCGGGTCTGCTCGAGGTGACACTGACCGACAGCGGCGTGCCCCTCGCGGGGCGATCCGCGGTGCACGCGGGCGTCACCACACCCAGTGGCGCCGTCTGGACGGTGGCCTTGACCGAAGCCGGACCCGGCCTCTACCGAGGGGAGGTCCCGACGTCGCTGTCCGGCGTCTACCGGGTCCTGGTGAGGGCCGCCGGCGCCGACCTCCGCGGCGCCCGGTTCACGCGCGAGGAGCTGCGAACCCTCGCCGTGTGGGCGAGGGGCGACGACAACCCACCGGCCCCGACCCACCCCGGCACCGGCACCTCGGGCATCGATGTCTGCGGACTGCTCCTGTGCCTGCTGCGGGACGACGACATCCGCGGACTGATCAAGCGACACGACGTGGACCCCGACGTCATCGCGCGCTGCGTCAAACGAGCGTGCGGCTGAGGCCCACGATCACACTAGGCACCTTCACGGGGTGAGCGCAGGCGTCGCAGCGTGAGTGCCGTGTCGATGGCGGCGTGGGCGGCTTCGTACCCCTTGTCCTCGACCGAGTCCGGGAGCCCGGCTCGGTCGAGGGCCTGTTCCTCGGTGTCGCAGGTCAGGAGGCCGAAGCCGACGGGGGTGGCGTGATCGAGTGCGACTCTGGACAGTCCGTCGGTCGCGGCGGAGCACACATAGTCGAAGTGGGGGGTGCCGCCGCGGATGACGACGCCGAGTGCCACGACCGCATCGTGGGTGGAGGCCAGCGCGTCGGCGGCCACGGGTAGCTCGAAGCTGCCCGGGACCCGGATCACCGTCGGCTCGATGCCGGCCTCGGTGCAGGCGCGGAGCGAGCCGGCGAGGAGTCCGTCCATGACCTCCTTGTGCCAGCTGGCCGCGACGATGGCGACGGTGAGGCCGCGACCGTCGAGGCCGGACGTTTCCGGTGCGCCGTGTCCGCTCATGTCAGTGCTCTTCTCTGCTCGGTCGGGAGGCCGGGGATGAGGTGCCCCATGCGGTCGCGTTTGGTGGTGAGGTAGGCCACGTTGTGAGCCCCTGGTGGTACGACGAGGGAGACCCGTCCGGCGACGTCGGTGCCGAGCTCCTCGAGTGCGGTGACCTTGGCGGGGTTGTTGGTCATGAGAGTGACGGATTCGACGCCGAGGTCGCTGATGATCTGCGCGGCCATGGTGTAGCGGCGGGCGTCGACGGGGAGCCCGAGGTCGGTGTTGGCGTCCACAGTGTCGCGGCCTCCCTCCTGGAGGGCGTAGGCGTTGATCTTGGCCACCAGCCCGATGCCGCGACCCTCATGCCCGCGCAGGTAGACGAGCAGGCCGCGGCCTTCTGCCGCGATACGCTCGAGCGCCAGGTCCAGTTGGGGTCCGCAGTCGCAGCGGGAGCTGCCGAAGACGTCGCCCGTGAGGCACTCGGAGTGGACGCGGGTCAGGACCGGTTCGGGGCCGCTGAGGTCGCCCAGCGTCAGCGCGATCTGCTCCTCGCCGTCGAGGGTGCTGCGGAAGCCGACCGCGCGGAAGTCGCCGTGGCGGGTGGGCAGCAGGGCCTCGGTGACGCGCTCGACGAGCTGCTCGCGGCGTTCGCGGTACGCCGCGAGGTCGTCGATCGAGATCATCGCGAGGCCGTGCTCGTCGGCGAAGTCGCGGAGCTGCCGGCCGCGCTTCATGCTGCCGTCGTCGTTGACGAGCTCCACGAGGACGCCGACGGGTTGCAGCCCGGCGAGCCTGGCAAGGTCGACGGCGGCCTCGGTGTGCCCGCGGCGTACCAGAACCCCGCCCTCGCGGTAGCGCAGAGGGAAGACATGGCCAGGACGGGTGAGGTCGGCTGCCTGCGTGCCGGGGTCCGCCAGCACCTGGACGGTGTGGGCGCGGTCTGCGGCGCTGATGCCCGTGGACACGCCGTCGCGGGCGTCGACGGTGACTGTGAAGGCGGTGCGGTACTGGTCGTCGTTGTTGCGGGTCATCAGTGGGATCTGCATGCGGTCCAGGAGGTCTCCGGGCATGGGGGCGCAGATCACGCCGCTGGAGTGCCGGATGGTGAAGGCCATCAGTTCGGGGGTGGCCTTCTCGGCGGCGAAGATGATGTCGCCCTCGTTCTCGCGGGACTCGTCGTCGACCACGACCACGGCCCGGCCGTCGGCGATGTCGGCGATCGCCCGCTCGATCGTGTCCAGGCGGATCATCGCGTGACCAGCCGCTCGACGTACTTGGCGATGATGTCGACCTCGAGATTGACCGTGTCACCCACCTGCCGGAGGCCCAGCGTGGTGCGGGCCAGGGTCTCCGGGATCAGGCCCACCGTGAACGTCATGGCGTCGTCGTCGACATCGACGACCGTGAGGCTGGTGCCGTCCACGGCGATGGATCCCTTGGGCGCCACGTAGCGGGCCAACGCAGTGGGCAGTGAGTAGGTCACGGTCTCCCAGTGCTCGCTCGGCTCGCGGGACACGACGTGGCCGGTGCCGTCGACGTGTCCCTGGACGATGTGGCCGCCGAGGCGTGCGGTCGCGGTGACTGGGCGTTCGAGGTTGACGCGGCTGCCTGGCTCGAGGGACCCCAGCGACGTCTTGTCGAGGGTCTCCTGCATCAGATCGGCGGTGAAGGTGGGGCCGTCGAGGGTGACGACGGTCAGGCAGCAGCCGTTGACGGCGATCGAGTCGCCCGGCGCGGCGTCGCTCGTGACCAGGGGCCCGGTGATCGCCAGGCGCAAAGCGTCGGGGTAGGGCTCGACGGCCAGCACGTGGCCCAGTTCTTCGACGATTCCGGTGAACATCAGCATTCTCCTTCGAGGGGGGCGGGAGGGGTCGGGCGCAGGGTGAGCCGCAGATTGGGACGGTCGGCGGGATCGAGCGGCGTGAGGAGGGTGACGTCGGTGGGGTCGAGGTGCAGCGCGTCGGTGATGGTGGCGATACCGAGGTCGCCGATCACGGGGCTGCCCGCACCCAGCAGGGTCGGTGCCAGGTAGGCCACCACCTCGTCGATGAGGCCGTCGCGAAGGAAGGCGGCCGCCAGGGTAGGCCCGCCTTCGAGCAGGACGTGCCGGCGCTGAAGGCGGTGCAGTTCCTCCAGAGCCCGGCGCGGGTCCCGGGTGCGCAGGTGCACGGTCTCGGCAGCATCGTCGAGCACCCGGCTCCCCGGCTTCGGGGCGCGAAGCCCCATGACGGCCCGCAGCGGTTGGCTCCCGAGCAGCGCGCCGTCGCGGTCGCGGACCGTGAGGTGTGGGTCGTCGACGGCCACGGTGCCGGTCCCGGCCAGGACGACGTCGCACCGGGCACGCAGCAGGTGCGCGTCCGCACGTGCGGCGCGGGAGGACACCCACCGCGACGTGCCGTCCTGGGCGGCCGTGCGCCCGTCGAGTGTCGCGGCGACCTTCCACGTCACGTAGGGCCGTCCGCGGGTGACGGCGAAGGTCCAATGCTGGTTGACCGCCGCCGCCTCCTCAGCGAACAACCCGCCCTCGACGTCGATGCCGACGTCCCGCAGCCGCCCGGCGCCGCCCGATGCCTCCGGGTTGGGATCGGTCTGCGCGAAGACCACGCGCCGGACCCCGGCCGCGATCAGCGCCTCGGTGCACGGTCCGGTGCGTCCGGTGTGGTTGCACGGCTCGAGCGTGACGACGGCGGTCGCCCCCCTCGCGCGGTCGCCGGCTGCCGCGAGCGCGTCGACCTCGGCGTGCGGCGTGCCTGCGCCGCGGTGGTGTCCCTCGGCGATGTGGCGACCGTCAGGCGCGAGCAGCACGCAGCCCACCCGAGGGTTCGGTCCGAACGGCGCATCGTCGGCCACCGCCAGATCGAGGGCGCGTCTCATGGCGATCGCTTCTGCCGCTGAGTCGGTCACTGCGCCCCGCTTCCCTTCCGGGCGCGCTCGGGGGCAACACGATCAGGCGGCAGATACGCTGCCGCCGACCGTAGCGTGCGCTTCCCATCCGGACTTTGACCGTCGGTCCAGGAATTCCACCTGGTCAACCGGCCAACAAGTTGGCCGGGTCGCGGACTGTCACCGCCGGTGCGGAATTTCACCGCCCCCAGAGCACGCATACGTGTATCTGCGGCCAAGGATGCATCCGCGATCCGCGGTAGTCAACTCCGGGAGCGTCGACCGTGGTGGGGTGGACCGTCGACAGCCTTCACGCGTCGCCGGCGATTCCGGTGGAGTTGGTCGGTTGCTGTGGCCCGCTGATGAGTGGGGCCTTGCCGAGCCGGGTGCGGACAAGCTCCCGAACTGCGGGTGATGTCGAGGGCGATATCGTCGCTGACGCCTGCGGATGTGAGTCCGGCTCGGAGTCGGCGGGTGATCTGGTGCAGGTCCACCTGTTGGTCGGGGTCAACGATTCGTATCACGTTGTCGGGTCCTCCAGTGGGCTACCAAGAGCTCGCCGAGCAGCGCCGCCATCGCACACGCCTCCCTGGCCCTCGCGATCAGGCCTCAGTGACGGTGGCCGGCGCCCGGGCGGCCGTGCATCAGCAGCATCATGGCGGCGCAGAGGAGGCCGCCGATGAGGGCGCCGCCTCCGCCGCCGCTGAACAGGGACCACACACCGAGTCCGATCAGGGGAAGGCACATCAGGAGCATGTGCCACATGTGGCCGCGATGGCCGTGTTGTTTGGGGGTCACGCCGGCCGCGGGTGGGGTGTCGTGCCGGCCCTCGATCACGGCGAGTTGGCCGATGAGTTCCCGACGCTGCTTGTTGCTGGTCATGTGTCCTGGACCTGGTTCGGATCGGCGCCTAGTGGTGGTGCGGGGCCGTGGTCTCGGGGTGTCCGTGACGGGCGGGGTCCGCGTCGAAGGCTTCGGCGCAGTGGGTGGAGCAGAAGTAGATCGTGGTGTCGCCGATGGTGCGGCTGGCGGCCGCGGTGGCGGGCTTGACCTTCATGCCGCAGACGGGGTCTATGACGGTGGCGGCGCCGGTCTTCTTGCCGAACATGGGGGTGTCCTTTCCTGTGGTGGTGTGGTGAGTGGTCGTTTCCGCGCCGCCGATCTCGACGACGGGGGTGGACGTGGTGCGGATGGTGGTGGGCCCATCGAGGGGGTGGGGTGCCCAGCCGCGGAGGCGGTTGGCATTGGTCACCACAGACAGGGACGACAGCGCCATGGCCGCTGCAGCGACGATCGGGCTGAGCAGGATCCCGAAGACGGGGTAGAGCACACCGGCGGCGATCGGGATGCCGAGCGTGTTGTAGAGGAACGCGAACACCAGGTTCTGCCTGATGTTGCGCATGGTCGCCCGGGACAGGTCGACGGCGGTGACCACCCCGGACAGGGCGCCGGAGATCAGTGTGATGTCGGAGGATTCGATGGCGACATCGGTTCCGGTGCCGATCGCGGAGCCGACGTCGGCCTGGGCCAGGGCGGGGGCGTCGTTGATGCCGTCGCCGACCATCCCGACGATCTTGCCTTCGTCCTGGAGCCGGCGGACCTCGGCGGCCTTGTGGGCGGGCATCACCTCGGCGACCACGCGCCGGATCCCGACCTGGGCGGCGATCGCGGCTGCAGTGGCCCGGTTGTCGCCGGTCATCATGATCACTTCGATCCCGCGGGCCCGGAGGGCGGCGACGGCGGCCGGCGAGCCGTCCTTGATGGTGTCGGCCACGGCCACGATCCCGGCCGGGAGACCGTCGACGGCCACCAGCATCGGCGTCTTGCCCCCTGCTGCGAGCGCGTCATGCAGCGGCAGCAACGCATCTGCAGGCACACCGGACTCGTCGAGGAGGCGACGGTTCCCGACGAGGACGTCGTGCCCGTCGACCCGGCCACGGACGCCTTGCCCGGTGATCGAGTCGAAGTCTGTGACCTCGCCCAGGGTGAGCCCGCGGTCGCGGGCGCCGGTGACGATCGCGGCAGCGAGGGGGTGCTCAGAGCTGTCCTCGACGGCCGCGACCCAGCCGAGGAGCTGGTCCTCGTCGAAGGCGGCGACGGTGGCGACGTCGGTGAGCATCGGCACGCCCGTGGTGATGGTGCCCGTCTTGTCGAGGATGATCGCGTCGAGCTTGTGCGCGGTTTCCAGTGCCTCGGCGGAGCGGATCAGAATGCCGTGTTCGGCGCCCTTTCCGGTGCCCACGGTGATCGACATCGGGGTCGCGAGCCCGAGAGCGCAGGGGCAGGCGATGATCAGCACCGAGACGGCGGCGACGAGCGCGAACACCACTACCGGCGGGGGACCCACCAGCAGCCAGATCGCCAGCGTCCACACCGCGATGATGATCACGACCGGGACGAAGTAGCTGGAGACCTTGTCGACGAGGCGTTGGATGGGGGCCTTGGAGCCTTGGGCTTCACGGACCAGACGGATGATCTGGGCGAGCATGGTGTCGGATCCGACCTTGGTGGCCACGTAGCGAAGTGCTCCGGTGGCGTTGATGGTGGCGCCGATGATGGTGTCGCCGACGGTCTTGGCCGCCGGGATGGATTCGCCGGTCACCATCGACTCGTCGACCGCGGAGGATCCGTGGATCACCTCACCGTCGACGGGCATCTTCTCCCCGGGACGGATCACGATCACATCCCCGACGACGACGTCCTCGACCGGGATCTCCAGTTCGGTGTCGTCGCGGAGGACGCGTGCGGTGCGGGGCTGGAGGCCGATCAGCTTGCGGATCGCTTCACCGGTGCCGGCCTTGGCTTTGGTTTCCAGGAGACGGCCGAGCAGGATCAGGGTGATGATCACGCCGACGGCTTCGAAGTACACCTGCCGGAGTTCCTCGGGCAGGAGGCCGGGGACGAAGGTGACCACCAGGCTGTAGCCGAACGCCGCGACTGTACCCAGGGTGATCAGCGAGTTCATGTCGGCGGTGCGGTGAGACATGGCGCGCCAGCCGACTCGGTGGATCGGCCAGCCGGACCACAACATCACCGGCGCGATCAGCGCCAACTGGAGCCAGGGGCTCATCAGTGCCTCGGGTACCCAGGTGGCGCCGAACAGCTCGACGGCCATCACCGCGATCAGCGCAGGAGCGGTGAGGATCGCGCCGATGATCACGCGCCGGGTCAAGTCCCGGATCTCAGCGGCCCGCTCCGCCTCGTCATCGTCGCCGGTGGCCAGACCGGCCACCACTGGTGGGGCGGCTGCCTGCGCCCGGTGCGCCGGTCTGACGGGGGCTGGGGTGGCGTGTGGGTCACCGCTGACGCGGATCAGACCGGAGACCATGTTCATGCCACAGGCGAACCGGAACTCGCCGGCCTCGGTGGGCGTGAAGTCGACAGCGGTGGTGCGGTACGCGGGAAGGCTCGCGTTGACCTTGAAGTCGGGCATCACCACCCGCGAGGTGCACTCGCCTCCCTCTCTGCGGTCGAACAGGATCCGCACGGGCATCCCGGGACGCACCCCGTCGATCACCCCCGGGGTGTACCCGCCGTCGACGGTCACATCGACCACCTGAACACCGTCCTCGATGCGGACCCTCCCGGCCCGTTTCGGGCCAAAGAAGAACCACAACAGCAGCCCGGTCAGGACCACCGCCCCACCTATGACCAGCCAGAGCATCACAATCTCCACTTCTTCTCGACTCCCCATTACCCTGGGGGGGTATAACTCGAGGGTAGACCCGGTGAGGTTCGGAAACGACCCAGAGGAGGTCAGGCTTCGGTCAAGATTCCCGGGCCACCGTCCACCGGGTCTGTGGTGGGGGCGTGTCGGCTGGGTCGTGGGCGGCGCCGGCGTCGGGTCAGCTCGAACCCGGAGCGGTCGAGGGTGGCTCGGACCTGGTCGCAGGTCACGGCTCCGGCCGGGGCCAGGGTCAACAGCGACTCGCCGTGCGGCTTCAGATCCATGCCGACGGTGTGGACCCCGGGTAGGGCGCGGACTGCGTCGACGGCGCTGATCATGCAGCGCCAGCAAGTGAGTCCGCGCACCCCGTAGGTGGTCTGTGTCATCGTCGTCACGTCGAATACCCCTCTCTTCTCTGGTCGGTTTCGCGTGTCCAGGTCGATGGTGCCCCGGGCTGTGTCCGGGACTGGTCTGGGTGTGGTCAAGTTCTAGGCAAGACCGGGGTCGGGCCGCGCGTGCTTTCCTATGGGCATCGGTTTTGTGGTGCTTGTGCGGGTGCTGAACATGACCACGACGACTGAGGTGAGCCCGAGGATCCAGACCGCGGCGATGAGGAGGCCCCCCGTTTCGTCGAAGGTGTCGGTGAGGCCGGTGTCGATGAGGACGCGGTAGGGCCCGTAGCCGGGGAGTGAACCGCACTGAGTTTGTTGGAGACTCCTGACCTTGGAAACGAGGATGGGGTTATGCCGAAAGAGCAGACAGCAGGGAAGCCGACGACGCGTCGGTACTCGCCGGAGGAGAAGGCCGCCGCGGTCCGGATGGTGCGAACGTTGCGGGCCGAGCTGGGGACCGAGCATGGGACGGTGCAGCGCGTCGCGGCGCAACTCGGATACGGCGTCGAGTCGGTGCGGTCGTGGGTCAAGCAGGCCGACATCGATGAGGGTCACGTCGCCGGCGTGACGACCGTCGAGGCCCGGCGCGTGCGGGAGCTCGAGCAGGAGGTCCGCGAGCTTCGCCGAGCTAACGAAATACTCAAGCGCGCAGCGAGTTTCTTCGGGGCGGAGCTCGACCGCCAACACCGGAAGTAGTCGCATTCATCGACGCGAACAAGGACGACATGGTTGAGGGTCGCCCGCTCGGAGTCGAGCCCATCTGCAGCGTGTTGCAGGTGGCTCCGAGCACCTACTACGCCGCCAGGGATCGTGTCCCGTCGGCGCGGTCGATAAGCGACGCTGTCCTGGTCCCGGAGCTGGTGAGGCTGTGGGAGGACAACTATCGCGTCTACGGTGTCCGCAAGCTGTGGAAAGCCGCCCGTCGTGCCGGGATCGACATCGGCCGTGACCAGACCGGCCGGTTGATGCGTGCCGCCGGTATCGAGGGCGCCACGCGTTCTAGGCGAGTCACGACCACCAAGGCCGATCCAGCCGCCCCCAGGCACCCGGACCTGGTGCAGCGGGAGTTCACCGCGCCGGCACCGAACCGGCTCTGGGTGACCGATCTGACGTTCGTGGCGACGTGGGCCGGGGTGGCCTACGTGTGCTTCATCATCGACGCGTTCTCCCGGATGATCGTCGGCTGGCGATGCGCTTCACACATGCGCACCGAGATGATCCTCGACGCGATCGAGATGGCCCGCTGGGGTCGCGGCACCCACCACGACGACCTGCGCTGTCACAGCGACGCGGGCAGCCAATTCACATCGATCCGCTACGGCGAACGGCTCGCCGAGATCGGCGCCACCCCCTCGATCGGGACCGTCGGCGACAGCTACGATAACGCCCTCGCCGAGACCGTGAACGGCTACTACAAGGCCGAACTCGTCCGCGGACCCGCCCGACCAGGCCCCTGGAAGACCGCGGAGGACCTCGAACTCGCAACCCTGGGCTGGGTGCACTGGCACAACACGCAGCGCCTCCACGGCTACCTCGGCGACATCCCGCCCGCCGAGTTCGAGCAGGCGTTCTATGCTGGCCAAACCGACCGCAAACAGCTGGTAGGAATCAAATAGCACGAGTCTCCATCAGACCCAGTGCGGTTCAGGTTCCAGCCGCAGCATCGGGCTCTGCGTGATACCGAGATCCAGGAAGGGGATGACGAATGCGATCAGTACTCCCGTGACGCGTCCAAGGAGGAATCCGAGGCACATCCCCAGCAGTGCGTAGACGGCTCCGATCAGCAGGGTGCCGGCGATGAATCCCGCCCATTGACGGGCCGTGAACACCATGGCCGTGATTGTCAGGGATGCTGCCGCTGCGACGAGGACCGCGGCTGCGACCTCCCCGAAGCGGCCGACCAACAGTGCGGATCGGCGCATCCCGGCCTGGACCAGGCGGCGATCCCCATCCCGGTTGTTGAGGGCGATGAACAGCCCAGCCACGGCGGCCAGCGAGGCCACCGCGATCGGCGCCATGGTTCCGGCGTGCGTGTCAGGCAGCCAGAACCGCATGTCGACCTCCTGTCCGCCGTCGATCACCCGCATCACGGAGTACCGCTCTTCGGTGATGAGTTTTGACAGCCAGATGAAGATCACCGGCACGGTCACGAGGAGGACCCAGAGGGCTGGGTTGCGTCGGTACTGTCGCAGCCCCATCCGGAAGGTCTTTCCGACCTGTCCCGCCCAGCCGGGCCGACGGGAGCCGTGCGGGCGCCGAACGTTGCGGGTCGCGCGTGCCAGGAGAAGCCCGCTCGCCAGGAGGGCACCGCCGACCCACGCCAACGCGATTCCGAGATCGCCGAGGTTTCCGCCGTGGCCCGAGGGCAGGTCCACCATCCACAGTGTGACGAAGTGGGTCGGCGTCCAGCGGGTGATCTCCACCCGGTCGGGCGAGGTGAGCGCCGGTCCGAAGAACACGTCGAGGATCCAGACGAGCAGGATCACCACGGTGCCGTTGACCTGGTCCTTGACGACCGATCCGACCGCGACGCCGATCCCGACGTAGATCACGGCGAACATCAGCGTGCCGGCCGCGACGCGGAGCGGATCGTCGACTGCGGTGCGCAGGAAGAGCGTCGCCAGGGCCGCTGTGGAGGCCAGCGCGGCGATCAGCAGGCCGGTCGACATCCGGGCGACAACGAGGGCTGGGGCGGGGAGGCCCGCGAGGACCAGGCGACGGTCCGCCGATCTCGCCTGGCCAATCTGGAAGAACATCGCCAGCGCCGCCAGGAACGCGGCGGCCCAGCCGGTGGTCGCGGTCTCGACTGCCCGGCCGGTGCCGCCCAGCAGTTTCGCGGCGTCGGCCATGGGTTCCGCGGCCACCCACACGAACACGACCGGGATCAGAACCAGGACCACCAGGTTCACCGGGTTGCGGACGTAGTCCAGGAGGAATCGGCGGGTCAGCACCCCGACCGCGGTCATTTCGGGATCGCCTGCCCGTCACGCAGCTCGATGATGCGGTCGAACCGTGCCTCGTCGGCGATGAAGTGACTGATCACCAGCACTGCCCGGCCGGACGCGCGCCCGCGTGCGACGAGTTCCCAGAACCGGAGGTAGGTGTCCCAGTCGAACCCGGCATACGGCTCGTCCAGCAGCAGCACGGACGGGTCCGGTAGCAGAGCCAGGGCGAGGTTCAGTTTCGCTAGGGTGCCCCCGGAGAGCCGGTCCGCCCGCTCGTGCGCGTATCGTCCGAAGTCAAGTTCCTCGTACAAGGTTCCCTGTGCCCGGAGCCGCTCTTCCCGGCTCATCCCATAGGCCACCGCGAAGAGCTCGAAATGTTCATCGCAGGTCAGGCGCTCGAACACCACCGGCCGCTGTGGACAGTACCCCAAGGCCCCCTGCAGCTCCACGGTGCCGGCGTCGGCTGCCAACGCCCCGACCAGGATCTGCATGAGCGTGGATTTGCCCGATCCATTCTCTCCGACCAGCCCGACGACCTCGCCGCGGCTCAGCGACAGTGACACACCGTCGAGCACGTGGTTGCGCCGCACAACCGGCCACAGCCCCTGCCGGTAGGTCTTGGAGATCGCCGTCCCCGCGAGGACCACATCCGCTCGAACGCCATCAGAGGAGGCGCCGCTTGAACCCATGTCGATCACCGCCTTCGAATCCCTGTGACTCTGTCACGCACCCGCCAGTGGGCTTCGCCGACCGCCACAGGGGCACATTCCTCATCGACCCGAGCCGTGGTGTCGGCTGACCCGTGGCGGCGCCACGACACCCCCAAGGGGTATGTCATCAGGGTAGGCACGATGCAGTGCGGAAATCACCGTCATGGGGTCAGACTTCGGTCAAGATTCCGAGCCTTCACCGCTGGGCAACCCTCGTCCGGGCTGGGGACGGGGATCTTGACCAAACCTTGTCCAGGTCCTGCTCGTTGCTTGACGTCACCGGTTGAGACTGGTCAGTGAGGCCGCGCGGTCACCGCGTGCGCCTGGAAGTATTTCGACGATGGGAGCGGGCTGTGTGGCCTGAGGTGTTCTCGATATTCGGTGTGGGGATCCAGTCCTATGGGCTGAGCAAGGCGCTTGCGCTGCTGGTCGGCGCCTATCTGCTGGGGCGCGCGTTCGCGCGGATCGGCTACGACAAGGACTTGGCGCATTCGATCGCGTTGTGGGCGACGGTGTGGGGCTTCGTCGGCGCCAAGGTGTACTACCTGATCGCGAACTGGGACAACTTCAGTTGGCACCTGCTCGGCGGCTCGGGGTTCGTCTGGTACGGGGGCCTGATCGCGGGGGCGATCGCGGTGATCGTGATGACTCGACGCCACAACCTCCCCCTTGGACGGGTGGCGGGCGCGATGGCGGCGCCGCTGTCGGTGGCCTACGGCATCGGCCGGATCGGCTGCTTCCTGGCCGGGGACGGCACCTACGGCACACCCACCGATCTGCCCTGGGGGATGGCGTTCCCCAACGGGGTGGTGCCGGTGGACGTTCCGGTGCATCCGGTCCAGCTGTATGAGGCGGCCGGTGCGTTCCTGATCGCCGGCATCCTGTGGGGGCTGGGGCGTCGGCTGCGACCGCTGGCGGTGTTCGGGTCCTACCTGCTGCTCAGCGGCGCGGCCCGGCTGCTCGCCGAGGTGGTACGCATCAACCCGCACGTCCTGTTTGGCCTCACCGAGGCGCAGCTGATCGGCATCGCCAGTATCATTCTGGGCGTCGCCCTGATCCTGCGAGACGCCTTCCACCCCGCAGTTGCGCCCTCATATGCTCCTGTCGGCTCCGAATCGGCCGTCCTTAGCCCTCACCCGGTCGGGAGGTGAGCGGCGCCATGGACACGATCACCGAGCCGGCCACAGCCGTGAGGGGTGGTCGCGGGTTCTGGGGTGCGCTGTGGGCCGGGACCAGGGCCACCGTCGGCGCCCTGATGGGACTGGCGCCGCACGTGATGCATCACATCGGCTTCCTGGCCGGGGCCGCGCTCCTGACCGGGTTCCTCGGCAACACGCTGCTCTACATGGTCGGGTTGCTGCTGAGCATCCCCCTGCTGCGACGGCTGCATCGCCGATTCGGCACCTGGAAGGCCCCCACCATCGGGGTCGCGGTGTTCACCGCCCTGTTCGCCCTGTCCGCCTTCGTGATCGGGCCACTGTTCAACCCCGCCACCCCCAACCAACCGGACACGCCAACACCGGCGGCCTCCGCCAGCGCATCCGGCACCGAGGACCACGAGGGGCACCACAGCGCCTCACCCACCAGATGATCCACACCACAATGAAATGAAAGGACCAAGCACATGTGCAATCACGGACACGGACACCAGCACGAGCAGGGGAACCAGCAGGAGGGAGGCTGCTGCGGCGGCCACGCCGGCGGCGGTCAGGCTGGTGGTCATCACTGTCAACACGACGTGGTGGCCGGCCCAGGCGACGAGCTGGTCACCTGCACGGTCCGCGGGACCACCACCCTGAAGTCCACCGCAGAGACGGCCGGCTTGTTCCGCGACCTCGAAGGCCATCGGTTCTACTTCTGCTGCCGACGCTGCCAGGACCTCTTCGACGCCGAGCATCTCGCCAGCAGCCCAGCCGCCTAACCCCCTGGTTTGGCGTTCGCGCCACCCTGAGGGCAACGACAAGGGCGCCCGTCCAGCCACAACGGCTGGGCGGGCGCCCCATCTTCTGTGCGCCTGGGGTTGGTCAGAGGCTGCTGAGGATGCTCTGCATCTCGGTGATCTCGGTCTGCTGGTCGGCGATGATCTTCTCGGCAAGGGCTACCGCGTCGGGGTTCTGGCCTTCGGCCAACTGCTGCTCGGACATCCCGATCGCACCCTCATGGTGGGCGATCATGGCCTCGAGGAACGCCTGATCAAAGTCGGCGCCGGACATGCCGTCGAGTTGGGTCATCATCTCGTCCTGGCTCATTCCGTTCATGTCCATGCCGCCCATGTCCATGCCGCCATGCCCACCGGGGGAGACGTCCTCATCCCAGGTGCTGAGCCAGGCGGTCAACTCGTCGATCTCCGGGCCCTGGGCCTCGGCGATGCGCTCCGCGAGGGCCACAACCTCTGGGGTTTCGGCACGTTCGATCGCCAGCTGGGACATTTCGATGGCGCCTTCGTGATGGATGATCATCATCTGCGCGAACGTGGTGTCCTGGTCGCTGTGGTCGGCGGCCACGTCCGAGGAGGCGCTCGCCGAATCGGGCTCCGTGGCGGCGGTGGCGGTGGCGGAGGTGGTTGCTGTCGGTGAGGTGGTCGCGGCCGGGGGAGTGGCGCTCTGGTTTCCGCAGGCCGCCAGGGTGGCCGTCAGGACCAGTCCCGCCAAAGTGGCAGTGATCCGCTTCGTGCGTGTCATGAAAGATGCTCCATTCCTGGCCGACGGGGGCCGCCGGTCCTAACTTCGAGGCTATGAACGATCAGCTCAAGAGCCAACCCGTGGGAGGTCAAGAATCGATCAAGACCCGCTCAGGTGCTGGCGCGGTGGGCAGGTGCAGTGTGAAGGTCGAGCCGTGTCCGGGGCCGGGGCTGGTAGCTGTCAGCGAACCGCCGTGGGCCAGGGCGAGGCTGCGGGCGATGGTCAGCCCGATCCCGGAACCGCCCGCATCGCGGGCCCGTGCCGTGTCGGCGCGGTAGAACCTCTCGAACACCTTCGAGATCTGCTCGGGAGTGAGGCCGTCGCCGGTGTCGGTGACGGTGATCACCGTCTCGTCCCTGGACTCGCGTGCGCTGATGTGCACGATCCCACCGGCGGAGGTGTGCCGCAGCGCGTTGTCCAGGAGGTTGCCCAGGATCTGACCCACCCGCTGCGGATCGGCTGCGATGAGGCCCGGGTCCGAGTCCGCAGATAGCGTGACTCCCTTTGCCGCGTATCGGGTGGCGACGGAGGCGACGGCGGGCTCGATGAGGTCCCACACCGGCTGGGTCTGGGTATCCAGAGTGAACCGGCCCTCCTCGGCGCGGGACACGTCGTCCAGGTCGGCGGCGATCTTCTTGAGCCGGGCGGCCTGGAGGGTGAGCAACTGTTGGCTGTCCTGATCCCAGGGGACCACATCATCGATGACGGCCTCCAACTCAGCGGTCAGGGTGGCCAGCGGGGTGCGGAGCTCGTGCGCCACGTCCGAGAGAAGCCGCCGTCGGCTCGCTTCCGTGGAGTCCAGGCGGCTGGCCATGTCGTTGAACGCGTCTGCGACGGCGTTGAACTCTGGACTCGTCGCGGTCTGGGGGACGCGGGCGGTGTAGTCGCCTGCCTCCAGCAGGGCGGAGGCGGCGGTCAGTTGCTCGAGGGGGCGGCGGAGCCGCCGGGTCTCGAGCCAGGCCAGGCCGATGGCCAGCGCCAAGGCGACCACCAGGCCGATGCCCAGTGAGCGGACGCCGGCGTCCAGGAATGCCTGCTCCACATGCCTCATCTCGGCGGTGCCGTCCGCGTGCCCGAGTTGTTGCAGGTGCTCGTGGAACAGCGGAGGCCCAACCACCATCGCGACCAAGGCAGCGGTGATGACACCGACCGCGACCACCAGCGCCTGGGTGAGGAAGGTGCGGGTGCCCCACCGCATCCGGGAGACGTAGCCGCGTAGTCTCATCATCGCCCTGCTCCCATCCGGTATCCGACCCCGCGGACGGTGAGGATGTAGCGCGGCTCGGTGGGGGGATCGTCGAGCTTCTTGCGCAGGTTCGCCACGTGGACGTCGACGACGTGATCGTCGCCGACCCAGCCCGCGCCCCACACCGCGTCGATGATCTGCCGCCGGCTGAGCGCCACGTTGGGTCGGGCCGACAGCGCGTCGAGGATGTCGAACTCGGTGCGGGTCAAACCGACCGCCTCTCCATCGATCCACACGTCGCGGCCCTCCGCGTCCACCCGCAGCCGCCCGAACTCGCGCGGCGCGGCGGGCTTTGTGCCGTGGGCCTGGCGGCGAGGACGTCGCAGCACGGTGTTGACGCGGGCAACGAGCTCGCGGGGGCTGAACGGCTTGGTCAGGTAGTCGTCGGCTCCCACCGACAAACCGATCAGCTTGTCGACCTCGTCGGCCCGGGCGGTCAGCATCAGGATGTAGCAGTCGGAGAACAACCGGACCTGGCGGCACACCTCGATCCCGTCAATGCCGGGCAGACCCAGGTCAAGGATGATCACGTCGGGATCGAGTTCCTGCGCGGAGCGGACCCCCTCGGGTCCGGTGTAGGCCAGGGCCGTGTCGAAGCCGGCCTTGTTTAGGTACGAGGCGACGATCCCGGCCAGGGGGCGCTCGTCGTCGACCACCAGCACACTCGACCTGCGGGGCTCAGCCATACAGCCATTATCGACACACACCTACCCGCCAACCCCCCTCGATCGACCTCTCTGGGATTGTTCTTGGCCGAACCTTGACCCGGCCTGAACCGTTCCCTGATCTGGCGGGTTGATCCTGGAAGGGTGAATGAGATCTCGGCACCTGCCCTGGCGGCCGCCCCGACCGAAGTGGTGGACGTCACGCTGGTCACCACGCCCGCGTGCCACTTCTGCGACGACGCCCACCACCGCCTCGACGCCCTCGACCGCGCCGGTTTGCTTCGGCTCACGACAGTCCCCGCGGAGTCCCCGCAAGGTCAGGAACTGATTGCCGAGCACCGCCCGGGCATGTTCCCGTTGACCCTGGTGGCGGGACGCTACTTCCACGACGGGCGGATCCCGCGCGGCAAGCTCGCGCGGCTCGTTGAGCACCTGGGTGCCCGCTGATGGGCGCCGACCTGCTCAGCGCCGGCGGAATCCTGGCGGCGTTCCTCGCCGGCGGGGTCGCGCTGTTCGCGCCGTGCTGCATCGTGTTCCTTGCCCCCAGCTACCTGGCGGCCGCGGCGAAGAACCGCCGCTGGAGACTGATCCCGTTGACCTTCGTGTTCGCCGCGGGCCTGGCGGCGGTCCTGGTCCCGATCACGATGGGCGTGAGCCTGATCGCGGGCGCCATCGCCATGTACCACGTCGTCCTGTACTGGGCGGGTGGCCTGCTGATGATCGGACTCGGGCTGCTGGCGCTGTCGGGGGCGATGTGGTCGATGCCGTCGTTCCTCCGCGCACCCGACACTGCCCGCGGCGACACAGCCACCTTCTTCAGCCTCGGTGTGTTCTCCGGCATCGCCTCCAGCTGCTGCGCACCGGTCCTGGCCGGAGTGATGACCCTGTCCGCGCTGTCCGGTTCGCCCGTGGGCGGCCTGGTGCTGGGTCTGGCCTACGTGTTCGGCA
The DNA here is from genome assembly GCF_054483935.1 of Tessaracoccus yangjingae. The sequence continues at coordinate 1,896,399 of NZ_CM137014.1, forward strand.
TGGTGATCCCACTGTTCGTGATGGCGCTGCTGTGGGACAAGCGACCCGAGCGGATGCGCCGCCTCCGCGCCAAGCCGATCCGGATCAGCCTGGGGCGCTTCACGCTGGCCACCAACACCGTCAACCTGGTGGTCGCAGTCGGGTTCGTGATCATGGGCATCCTGGTGATCGGCCAGGCGGGCGCCACCGAGATGACCGGCGCCGACGCCCCCCTCGTCGGTATGGGTGCCTGGCTCAGCGTCGTCTTCGCGTGGCTGATCGCGATCACCGCCCCCATCCCCGAAACCGTCCTCGGCCTAGCGCTGCTCGCCCTCGTGGCTGTGTTCGTCGTCGCCACCCTCCGCGACCGCCGACACACCGAACCCGTGGCCTCGCCCCACGAATGCTGCGACACCGAAACCTCACAACATCCTGCGCCTGAGGAGACCGGCGCACCCACCGTCCCCTCCCAGGAGCCACGATGACCTCGACCACCACCCCCTCCCGACGCGAGCAACTCACAGCCCGCCAGCAGGCCGAGACGCACCGCGACAAGACGCGCCGCACCTGGACCAGGATGATCGGTGCGCTGGTCACCGTGATCGTGCTGACCGTCGTCGGCTACGGACTGTGGACAGCGATCCCCGAGCAGGGCGACACCCAGCGGCTCGCCCCCGACTTCACGCTCACCACCACCGCCGGCACCAGCGTCACCCTCAGCGACCTGCGCCCCGCACCGGTCCTGATCTACTTCAACGAGGGCGCCGGCTGCGCGTCCTGCACCATGCAGATGGCCGAGATCGAGAAGAACCCCGGATTCGCCGAGGCCGGCATCGAGGTGCTGCCCATCGTCATGAACACCGCCGAGCAGATCCTGCCCGACATGCAGCAGTTCGGCGTCACGACCCCGTATCTCCTCGACGACGGCACGGTGTCCAAGGCCTACGACGTCCTCGACAAGGGCATGCACCCCGGGATGCCGGGACACGGCTTCGTTCTCATCGACGGCGACGGCGTCCAGCGCTGGTACGGCAACTACCCCTCCATGTGGCTCGACCCGCAGGAACTCCTCGACGAGATCACCACCCGCCTGAAGTGACACCCCTCGGATTGGTCATCGGGGCGACGTTCTGCAACGCCCTGGTGGGGGCCACAGTCTGGGGAGCGAACAACAGTGCTCACAGTGGCCGTGGCGCGTACATGATGACCGCCACGCCGGCCAGGCAGATGAGGGCGCCAACGGTGTCCCAGCGGTCGGGGCGGAACCTGTCGAAGGCCATGCCCCAGATCAGGGAGCCGGCGACGAACACGCCGCCGTAGGCGGCAAGGATCCGGCCGAAGTTGGCGTCGGGTTGAAGGGTGGCCACGAACCCATACAGGCCAAGAGCGACCACGCCGGCGCCGATCCAGACCCAGCCCCTGTGCTCGCGTACCCCTTGCCAGACCAGCCACGCGCCGCCAATCTCAAAGAACGCGGCGACGACGAACAGAAGGATGGAACGGATGGGCATGGTGCCTTCTCTCCGGCTGAAGTTGTAGCGACGATAACCGCAGGCCTGGTCTCCTTGGAGGACCGTTCTCAATGGTGCGCGGAGCGTTCCAGGGTGCTATGGGAGGGGGGCTCGATCTGGAAGGTGGAGTGTTCGACGCTGACGTCGAAGTGTTCGGCGACGCAGGTCTGCAGATCCCGAAGCTTCTGGGAGACGTGGCCCTGTGTGAAGCAGGTCTCGTCGACGACGACGTGGGCGGTGAGGACGGGTAGTCCGGTGGCGATGGTGGAGGCGTGCAGGTCGTGCACCCCGATGACGTGCGGGACCTGAAGGATGTGTCGGCGGACGTCGTCGAGGTTCAGGCCTTTGGGGGTGGATTCGAGCAGGATCCCGCCGGCTTCTTTGAGGATCGTGATGGCGCGGGGGATGATCAGGGCGGCGATCAGCATGCCGGCGAGGGCGTCGATGCGGGTCCAGCCTGTGAGTGAGATGACGATCGCGCTGATGATGACGGCGACGGATCCGAGGGCGTCGTTGACCACTTCGAGGAATGCGGCCCGCATGTTGAGGTTCGCTGCGCGGCCCGTGCTGAGGACGAGGATGGCGACGATGTTGCCGACGAGTCCGACGATCCCGAACACCAGCAGCCCGCCGGCGGTGACCTCTGCGGGGTCGGACAGCCGGCGGACGCCTTCGATGAAGGCGTAGATGCCGACGGCGAGCAGGACCGCGGATTGGGCGCCGGCGGCGAGCACTTCGGCGCGGCGATAGCCCCAGGTCCGCTCTGGTGTGGGTGGGCGCAGCGTCAGGGAGGCGGCGATGAGTGCCATGAGCAGGCCGGAGGCGTCGGTGAGCATGTGGCCGGCGTCGACGAGGAGCGCGAGGCTGTTGGTCCACCATGCGCCGATGACTTCGGCGATGAGGATGGTGGCGGTGATCCCGAAAGCGATCGCAAGCCTGGTCCGGTTGGTCGCCGGGGCGGCGTGGGTGTGGTCGTGTGGGTCACTCACGCTCGGACCGTCTCGAGTTCTGTCCGGAGGGCAGGTGCAGTGATCGGGGGCAGGGCAGTGGTGCGGCCGGCCCGGATGCCGTTGCCGATCACGAACACCTCGGCGACTTCGTGGATGAGGACAACGGCCGCCAGCCCCAGTACTCCGAAGAGCCCGAGCGGGATGAGGATCGTGATGAGTGCGATCGAGAGGCTCATGTTCTGGAGCATGATGCGGCGGGTGCGTCGGGCGTGGTCGAGTGCGTGGGGGAGGAGCCGAAGGTCGTCACCCATCAGGGCGACGTCGGCGGTTTCGATGGCCACGTCGGTGCCCATCGCCCCCATCGCCACGCCGACGTCGGCGGTGGCAAGTGCGGGGGCGTCGTTGACGCCGTCGCCGACCATCGCCGTCGATCGGCCGCTCCCGCGGAGCCGCTCGATGATCGCGGACTTGTCCTCCGGGCGCAGGTCGGCGTACACCTCACTGATCCCGGCCTCTCGTGCGATGGCGCGGGCGGTGGCGTCGTTGTCGCCGGTGAGCATGACCACCGTGTAGCCACCCCCGCGGAGTTGCGCCATGACTTCGGTGGCTTCTGGGCGCAGTTCGTCGCGGACGGCGATCGCCCCGACGGGGATGCCGTCGACTTCCACGATGACTGCGGTGGCGCCGGCGTCCTGCATGCGGGTCACGTGCGCGGCGAGGGGGCCGGGGCCGATCCAGCCGGGGCGCCCCAGCCGGAGGCGGCGCCCGTCCCGCTGGCCGGTGAGTCCCGATCCCACCTCGGCGGTCACCTCATCGGCTGCGCGCACCTCGTCGACGGCAGCCAGGATTGCGCGGGCCAGCGGGTGTTCGCTTCGCGCCTCCAGTGCGGCGGCCAGGCCGAGAACTTCGGCGGGGGAGTAGCCGTCGGCGGGCGCGACGTCGGTGACGGCCGGCTGGTTGCGGGTCAGGGTGCCGGTCTTGTCAAGGGCGATCGTGCGGACCTTGCCGAGCGTCTCCAACGCGGCGCCGCCCTTGATCAGGATCCCTCGTCGGCTCGCCGCGCCGATGGACGCCACCGCGGTCACAGGAACCGAGATGGCCAGCGCGCAGGGGGATGCGGCCACCACCATCACCAGGGCCCGCTGCAGCCACAGCGCCGGTTCCCCGAGGAGGAAGCCCGCGACGACGGTGAGGGCGGCGGCGATCAGGATGCCCGGGACCAGCGGTGTGGCTATCCGGTCGGCCAGCCGCTGCGTGGCGCCCTTGCGGGACTGTTCGGCCTCGACGATGTGCACGATCCGGGCAAGGGAGTTGTCGCTGGCGGTGGCGGTCACATCGACCTCGAGGACGCCCGAGCCGTTGATGGAACCGGCGAACACCTGGTCACCGGGGCCGGCTTCGACGGGCATCGACTCGCCGGTGATGGCCGATGTGTCCAGCGCCGTCCTGCCGGCCCGCACTGCGCCGTCGGTGGCCAGCCGCTCGCCGGGTTTCACGATCATCAGGTCGCCGACCGCGAGCTCGTCGGGGCAGAGCACCACATCGCGACCACCGCGTCGGACCGTGGCCTCCCGCGGAACCAGATCCAGCAGGGCGCGCAACCCGTGTCGGGTCTTGGCCAACGAGTAGCCCTCCAGGCCCTCGGCCAGGGAGAACAGGAAGGCCAGCATGGCGGCCTCCTCGATCTGACCCAGGGCGGTGGCGCCCACGGCGCCGATCGTCATCAGCAGCCCAACCCCGAGCTTGCCGCGGGCCAGCCTCTTGAGGGCTCCCGGCACAAACGTCGACGCCCCCACCAGAAGCGCCGCAACGCCCAACACGAGTGCGGCGACCTCCCAGCCGAGCAGCCCAGCGACGAAGCCCGCCAGCAGGAACGCGCCGGAGACCAATCCGAACCGGATGTCGCGCACCTGCCACCAGCGCTCGACGGCCTCGCCATCAGCATCGCCGCCGACACCGGGCGAGGCCTCGCACCCGCACGCGCTCTCGCAGTCCTCGCGTTGCTCAAGGTCGCGTCCGCTCGGAGTTGGCCCGGTCATCGCGGACCCTCCGGCACATGGGTCTTCATCTGCTCGGGTGTGGGGTTCGTGGTGGTGCCGACGCCATAGTTCGGGCACAGCGCGACCGCGTTCCCGGTCGACTCCAGGAGTCGCTCCGCTGCGGCCAATACACCCATCAACTCGGGGGCGCCCACCAACGAGAACACCGATGCGCGCCCCTCCGGCCGCGACTCGACGAGGCCGCACTCCCGCAGGCACGCCAGGTGAGCGCTCACGGTCGACTGTGCCAACCCGAGGTGCTCGGTCAGGTCACGCACCCGATGCTCGCCCAACGTGAGGTGCTGCAGGATCGCCAGCCGCGACGGGTCCGACAGGCCGTGGAAGAAGGCAGCGGCCACCGACAGATCCTCAACCGAGGACGCATCCTCTGAAATTGCTATCATCGTCATAGATCGATGGTAGCGGTTGAGGGCTCTACGCGGGTGACCAGCCATGTCGGAACTGGAACTTCTTGACTGGATCTTGACCAAGCGCACCACTGACGCTGCGTGGGTGTGGGGCATGCTGGGCGGACGACCTGTGCGACGTGGGTGCCGCGGAACGCGGCCCACCTCGATTTCACTTGACACGTTCGAACCTGGAGAAACGCATGCGCCTCATTGATCTGACCGTTCGCATCGCTGCGCCACTAGTCACTGTCCTCGCGCTGTCGGCGTGCTCCGCACCCGAGGCCCCGATCACGTCCGCGTCGATGGCGGCGCCGAGCGTCGCGGCGGGGGACGCCGGGACGCTGCTCGCGGCGCAGGGGTTGGCGGGGAAGAGCGGCCGAGAGGTCGTGGAAGCGCTGGACCAGGTCGCCGCCCAGCGCCCGCTCCCGCTGGCCGCGTCGGTGCGCTACGACGAGCTGCTGCTCAGCGACGGAACCACCGAGGCCGCGCTGCCCCTCGACGGTGACCAGTTCTACCTGTCGATAGCGCCGTACGAGACCACCACCCACGAGTGCTACTTCCACAACCTCGGCACGTGCCAGGGGGAGTTGGCAAATGCCGAGGTGCGCGTGAAGATCACCACCGATTCGGGGGAGGTGCTCATCGACGAGGACGCCACCACCTACGCCAACGGGTTCGTCGGCTTCTGGATCCCGAAGGACATCGCGGGCACCGTCGTCGTCACCAAGGACGGAAAGCGCGCCGAGAGCCGCTTCTCCTCCGACGCTGAGGGTCCCACCTGCCTGACCACACTGCAGCTTCTGTAGTCCGGCGGGGTGAGCCTTGCTGGGCGCCGTGCCGAGGAGGTTTTGTGTAGGGCAGGGTGTTTCGACGCTCGTTGCGCCAGTGGTGCGGCGTTGAGCCGCTCGAGTCAATAGGATCCCCGCCCGGCCTGGGGCCTGGCGGGGACCGCGTGACGATCTGACCCTTCTGGTCAGGAGGAGTGGTGGTTCTCCCAGCCGGAGAATCCCTGATGCATGCCGGGGTTGTGGGTGCCGTTGAAGCCCATGTCTGACTGGGCCATCATGCGGACGTGACCAGCGAACTCGCGTCCGGTTGGTTCGGCTGCTCCGGCGGTGGTGGCGGTCATGGCGACGACTGCCGCGGCGGCGGTGGCCAGGGCAGCGATCTTGCGCTTGGTGATCATGGTGGTCTCCTTCGTTCGGGTGCCGGTCCTTCCGGCCGATAAGACCACTGTCCCTTGGCAATGTATGGATCTGTTCAACTATCCCCTCGGCTTCGATCAAGAAGTCGAGGGCCGGGGTGAAGGGCATTCTCCTGTCCCGCCAACGGCCTGTACAGCCTCAACGGGTGGATTGGGATCTGGTGTTGCTCGTTCTGCCTGCATCAGTGTGGGGTTCGCCTGGAACCGCTGGCAGGGAGGGTGATCGTGAATCGGGCGCCGGTGCCGGGGCCGGCGCTGTCAGCGGTGAGGGTCCCGTGGTGGGCCTCGACGATGGCGCGGGCGATGGTCAGCCCAAGGCCGGAGCCGGGACTGTCGCCAGCTTTCGCGAAGCGGCGGAAGATCTGCCCCGCTTCGGCGGGGGTGAGGCCGATGCCGGTGTCGGTCACTGTGATGACCGCCGAGTCCCCGGATGGGCTGGGCCGACCGGCCATGGTGACGGTGCCGCCGGCCGGGGTGCAGCGGAGCGCGTTGTCGAGTAGGCCGCCGAGGACTTCCTGGATTCGTTCGGGGTCGACCAACACGCGAGGGGTGTTGTCGGTGACGGAGGCATCGATCCGGACGCCGGCGGACCGGTAGCTCTCCCCGTGTGCGGCAACGGCAGCGTCGACCAAGGTGCGGACAGGAACGGGTTCGGCGCTGAGGAGCAGTTGACGTTCCTCGGCGCGGGAGACCACCTCGAGGTCGGCGACGAGGCGCCGGAGCCGGGTGCTCTGGGCGGCGAGGGTGTCCCAGGTCTGGTGGTCGGCGGGCAATACGTCGTCGCGGACGGCTTCGATGGTGGCTTCGATGGAGGCGATGGGGGTGCGGAGCTGGTGGGCCAGGTCGGCGGTGAGTGCGCGGCGGGTGTCCTCGGTGGTCTGGAGTCGCTCGGCCAGCTCGTTGACCGACGCGGCCAGGGTGGCGAACTCGGGGCCCATACCGGGATCGAGCACCCGGGCGTCCAGGTGTCCGTCCGCGAGTCGACGGCTGGTGTCTGCGGCGGCCCACACGGGAGCGGCGAGCCGGCGGGCCACGACCCAGCTGATGGTTGCGGCCGTGAACGCTGCGGCGGCGATGCCGATCCCCACGGCCACGAGGACGGCGTCCTGGACCGCCATGAGGATGTGTTGCAGGGCGTCTGAGTCTGTGGCGACGCCGGCCCTTTCCAGGTGGAGCTGGAACACCGACGGGGTGACGAGGAGCACCACTACGAGCACGGTGCCGGCGCCGGCCAGGATGACGAGCACGTTGTTGAGGAGGAGTCGGGGGGCCAGGGCGAGTCGTGCGAGTCGCGGCTCCTTTCGGGGGGCGGTCATCCCGGGCCCATCCGATAGCCGACCCCACGGATGGTCAGCACGTAGCGGGCGTCGCGGGGATCGTCGCCGAGCTTGCGACGCAGGTGTCCGACGTGGATGTCGACGAGGTGCTCGTCGCTCGCGGCGGAGCCCGTCGTGTCGTTCCAGACGCGGTCGAGTAACTGTTGTCGGGTGAACACGATGCGGGGACTCCCGCTCAGCGCCTCAAGCAGGTCGTACTCGGTGCGCGTCAACGCCACCAGTGAGCCTGCGACGCGCACTTCGCGCGCCGGAACGTCCACCGTCAGGTCCCCGAAGACGCGTGCCTCCGAGGCTTCCTGTGCCGTGGCGCCGGCTGGGGTCCGCGGTCGCCGCAGCAGCGTCCTGACCCGCGCGACCAGTGCGCGGGCGGAGAAGGGTTTGGTGACGTAGTCGTCGGCTCCCACCGCGAGCCCGATGAGCATGTCCACCTCGTCGGCGCGCGCGGTCAACATCAGGATGTAGCAGCTGCTGAACGTCCGCAGCTGCCGGCACACCTCGACGCCGTCCATGCCGGGCAGCCCCAGGTCGAGCACAACCACGTCAGGCTCAAATTCCCGAGCGAGTGTGAGCGCCGTCTCGCCGTCGCCGGCGGTGCGCACGGTGAACCCATCCTTGGTCAGGTAGCCCTCCACCACCCTGACGAGGCTGGGTTCGTCGTCGACCACCAGGACGCTCGGCTGCTTGTCAGAACCCACGCTCAAGCGTCCTCCTCCGCGACGAACTCGCCGTGCCACGTGTGGTACCAGACTGCCCCGGTGGTGGCGTTGACCGACAGCATGCCCACTGTCGTACCGCCTGAGGCGGTGTCGACGGTGTAGTAGCCCGGATACGCCATGGCCATGCCCGCCGCCGTCTCGCCGGCGGCATTGGCCTGCAGCCATCGGTCGGCGATCGCGACGGCCTCATCCGCGGACAGGGCCGCGGTCCGGCTGCCGGTGTTCCACATCATGGCCGGCCCGTACTCGGTGGACACCGCACCGGTGGCCGGGTCCACGAGCACCTCGGTGGTGGCCTCACCGGAGGCGTTCCTCAACTCGACGTAGAAGTTGTTGGTGAACTGCATCACCTCGCCAGGTATGAGCCCACTGACCGCCGCAGCCTGCTTCGCGCGAGCCCTTGCCTGGGTGATGGTGTCGACTCGGACACCGTCGCCGGCCAGCCACACCCCGCCGCCCATCATGGAGCCGCCCATCATGGAGCCGCCCCCAGCGCCCATCATTCCGCCCGACGGTCCGCCCCACCCGCGACCGTTGGCTCCCATCATCGGACCATGCCCGTCCCAGTTCGGCGTGACACCGGCAGCGCCAGGGTAAGGGCGAGCACCTCCCCAAGCGGCAAAGACCACCGAGGCTACGAACAGCACGCTCGCGACCACCAACACCAGCCACGCCAGCCAGCGGGGGCCGGCCTGAGTCAGGCCACGCCCAGTCATCAGCGTTCACCCCGGGCCGAGGCCAGCGCAGCCCGCTGCACCTGATACGTCTCGACGTCGATCTCGCCGCGGGCGAACCGACGATCCAGGATCTCCTCCGGCGTCTCCGGCCCGGGCTGCATGCCGCCACCGTAGGGGCGCGTCGGCAAGAGCCTGGTCACCGCCCACACCACCAGACCAATCAGCACCGCCCACAGCAGCACCATGCCGACCATGCCGCCCCACCCCATCCCGCCAAAACCGCCGTAACCCATCATGTCTATCCTCCTGGACCGAGTGGGTGGTCCCGTGACCACCCGATGGAACAAGCTTGACCGTCACATGTAAGGATCCTCGCGCCTGCGGAGTAAAGATTCCCTCTACATCCATGCATCGGTGTTCCGTCACTGACTGTCCGCCGGGGACTGTCCTGAGCCTGCGACTGACTCGGGAGATGCAGATCAGGGGGTTGGGGAGGCGAGGCCGTGGTAGTGGGCCCAGCGGTCGTCGGTGTCTTGCTGCATCTGGGTGAGGAGGTGTTCGCTGCGGGTGGGGTCGGTGCGCTGGAGCCGGGCGAATCTGGTCTGGGCGAGGGCGAACTCGCGGACGGGGCGGGTGGGTGGCTTTGAGTCGAGCGAGAAGGCCGCGGGTCGTTCGTCTGTGGCGGGCCGGGATCGGTAGAGGGGCCAGTGGCCGCTGGTGACGGCTGCTTTCTGGTGGTGAAGGGATTGGACCATTTCGATGCCGTGTTCGATGCAGCTGGCGTAGGCGATGACCAGTGAGACGCCGGGCCATTGCTGGGCCTCCTGGAGGGCCCGGACCGTCTGGATCTCGTTTCCGCCGAGGGCTATCTGGGCGACGTAGACGTCGCGGTAGGTCAGGGCGAAGCGGCCGAGGTCCTTCTTCTGGGTGCCTTTCCCGCCTGAGGCGAATTTGGCGATCGCTCCCCGCGGGGTTGCTTTGGAGGCTTGTCCGCCGGTGTTGGAGTAGACCTCGGTGTCGAGGACGAGGATGTTGACGTTGCGTCCGGAGGCGAGGACGTGGTCCAGGCCGCCGAATCCGATGTCGTGGGCCCAGCCGTCGCCTCCGATGATCCACACGGTGCGGTCGACGAGTTCGTCGGCCAGGGTCGAGAGGCGGGCCAGGTCGGATCCGTCGGCGGGGTCAAGGCCTGCGATGCGGAGTTTGAGGCGCGAGATGTCGCGCCTCAGCCGTGACAGGTCTTCGCCGTCGGAGGGAGCGTCGAGGATGCGGGCGGCCAGGTCGGTGCCGACGGCGTCGCTGCACCGGGCGAGCAACTCGCGGGCCTGGTTGTGTTGATGGTCTGCGGCGAGTCTGATCCCGAGGCCGAACTCCGCGTTGTCCTCGAACAGGGAGTTCGCCCACGCGGGGCCGCGCCCGCAGGCATCGGTCGACCACGGGGTGGTGGGCAGGTTTCCTCCGAAGATGGAGGAGCAGCCGGTGGCGTTGGCGAGGATGAGCCTGTCGCCGGCGAGCTGGCTCAGGAGTTTCAGGTAGGGCGTCTCCCCGCATCCGGAGCAGGCGCCGGAGAACGTGAAGAGGGGTTCCAGCAGCTGGGAGCCCTTGACCGTGTTGGTCTTGAGCGCGGAGCGGGGCGGCTGGGGGAGTTCCTCGACGGCGGCGAAGTGCTCCTGGTCGAAGGTGAGCCGGTCGCCGATGGGCTCCATCAGCAAGGCCTTGTGGGCGGGGTTGAGCTTGTCGGCCACCGGGCAGGCCTCGACGCACAGGCCGCAGGCGGTGCAGTCCAGAGGTGAGACGGCCAGGGTGAGGCGGTGCCCGGGCAGCTCGCGGGAGGTGAATCTGGCTGTGGGGAACTGCTCGGGGAGCGGACGGTCGTGAGCAGGATCGAACACCGCCATGCGGATGGCCGCGTGTGGGCAGACGATGGTGCACTTCCCGCAGCCGGTGCACAGGTCGGCGTCCCACACCGGGGCCTCGGTGGCGAGGCCGCGCTTCTCCCATCTGGCGGTGTTGGTGGGGAAGACCCCGTCGACCGGCATGGCGCTGACGGGCAGGAGGTCGCCGTCGCCGTCGAGCATGAGTGCGGTGACCTCGCGGACGAAGCGGGGCGCGTGTCCCGGCAGGGGCTCCATGCGACGCAGGGCGCCCTTGAGAGTGCTCGGCACGGCCACTCTCTCCAGGCCTCCGAGCGCGGCACCGATGGCGGCCACGTTGCGGGCGACGACCTCGCCCCCCTTCGACCCGTACGCCTGCCGCGCCGACGTGCAGAGGATCTCCTCGACGTCCGCGGTGGGCAGCAGGTCCACGAGGGCGAAGAAGCACGTCTGCATGACGGTGTTGATGCGGCCGGCGAGGTGGTTGTCGCGGGCGATCCGGTAGGCGTCGACGACGTAGAGCTTCAGGTCGCGGTCGATGATGCCCTGCTGGACCTCGACGGGCAGGTGGGACCACACCTTCTCAGCCGGATAGGACGAGTTGAGCAGGACGATCGCGCCCTGTCGCGCGGTGTCGAGCACCCGTCGGCGCATCAGCAACGGGAACTGGTGGACGGCGACGAAGTCGGCCCGATCGATCAGGTAGGTGGAGCGGATCGGATCCGGACCGAAGCGCAGGTGGGAGACGGTGATCGACCCCGCCTTCTTCGAGTCGTAGACGAAGTACCCCTGCGCGTGGAGGTCGGTGTGCCTCCCGACCATCTTCACCGTCGCCTTGTTCGCGCCGACCGTTCCGTCGGAGCCCAGGCCGTAGAACACGGCCTGCAACGGCGCCTGGGGCACAGTGAACGAGGGGTCGGGATCGACGGAGAGGCCGGTCACGTCGTCGACGATCCCGACGGTGACGTGCCGACGAGGAGTGTCGCGGCCCAGCTCGTCGAAGAGGCCCTTGACCATGGCCGGGTTGAACTCCTTACCGCCCAGACCGTAGCGGCCGGCGGTGACCAGGACATCGCCGCGACCACCTTCGGCGAGCGCCGCGATCACGTCCGTGTACAACGGATCGCCGACGGCTCCGGGCTCCTTCGTGCGGTCCAGCACCATGACCCTGCGCGCCGTCGCGGGCAGCGCCTCCAGCAGCTGGGCGGCCGGGAAGGGCCGGTACAGCCGCACGGTGCACACGCCCACCTTCTCCCCGCGGGCGGCGAGCGCCTCGACCGTCTCCGTCGCGGCACCGGCTCCGGAGCCCATCAGGACGAGGACCCGGTCGGCATCGGGCGCGCCGGCGTAGTCGACGAGCCCGTAACGCCGTCCCGTGCGGTCGGCGAGATCGTCGAAGAGGGTCTGGACCGTCTCCGGTACGGCGTCGTGGAAGCGGTTCGCGGCCTCGCGGGCCTGGAAGAACACGTCCGGGTTCTGCGCGGTGCCGCGAATCGTGGGGGCATCGGGGCTGAGCCCTGAGGCTCGGTGCGCAGACACCGCGCCCTCGTCGACGAGCCCCCGCACGTCCTCCCTGGGGAGCAGGGTGATGCGGTCGATCTCGTGGGAGGTTCTGAAGCCGTCGAAGAAGTGCAGGAACGGGACTCGGCTGGTCAGGGTGGCGGCGTGGGCAACGGCGGCGAAGTCGTGTGCCTCCTGGACTGAGGCGGAGCAGAGCATGGCCCAGCCGGTGCCGCGTGCGGCCATCACGTCGCTGTGGTCGCCGAAGATCGACAGGGCGTGGGTCGCCAGCGTGCGGGCAGCGACGTGGATCACGGCCGGTGTCAGCTCGCCGGCGATCTTGTACATGTTGGGCAGCATCAGCAGCAGCCCTTGGCTGGCGGTGAAGCTGGTCCCCAGCGTGCCCTTCAGGATCGCCCCGTGCAGGGCACCGGCGGCGCCCGCCTCGGACTGCATCTGCACCACCTCAGGCACAGCACCCCACAGGTTCGTGCGCCCCGCGGCGGACCAGGCGTCGGCCAGCTCGCCCATCCCGGAGGCCGGGGTGATCGGATAGATCGCGACCACGTCTGAGAGCAGGTGGGCGATCTGCGCGGCGGCCTCGTTTCCGTCCACGCACGCGGACTGCGGGCCAGTGGTCATGAGTTCCTCCGGGAAGGTCGGGTAGGGAAGATGGTGTCAGGCGTGGGTGCGGGTCCAGACGGCGGCCCCTTACATGCGGTGCGCCATGGGGAGGAGGAACAAGACGATGTTGACCGCACCCAGGAACGCCACCAGGACAGCCATGGGCACGAAGGTGCTGGTCCGGCGCTTAGCCGTCTGGTAGCGGCGGCGGGTGATGCGCCACGCGGTGTAGAGGGAGCCGGCGATGCCCAACGCGAGCAGGGCGAACTGCAGGATCTGGATGGTGAGGTTGCTGGCCAGGGCCGGCGACTCGGCGCCGTAGGTGATCCCGAACAGTGCCGCGACGGTGGTGATCACCGATCCGCCCTCGGCCAGCAGGTGGAACAGGTTGTGGGAGATGTGTCCGGCGACGTCGAGGGGGATCAGGGCGTAGCCGAACCGGGCGAAGTTCTTCATGGTGCTTTCGAGGTTGCGGCCGGCCGCCAGACGCGACGCACCAACCAGGAGCCCGACCGGGAGGCTGACCGCGACGGCGAACGCGACGGTGAAGATCAGGGCGTAGTTCGTGATGCCGGTGGTGGCCTCCAGCCATGCCAGCGCCGTGTTCCACACCTCCAACATGGTGACGTTCTGAACGATCACGATGCCCATGATCGCCATCGCGAGGAACGACTCCTCCACCGAGGGCTTGTTGATGAACCACAGCTCGCTGGTCGGCTTCCGCAGCCGCACCTGGATCGCATCGTTGGGGCACGCCTTGATGCAGTTGGCGCACAGGTTGCAGTTGGCGTTGGTGTCCATGGTGCGGGGGAACGTGAACAGGGGGCAGCCGGCGACCTTGTCGTTGCCGTTGTAACAGGCGGCCCGCGCCGTGCAGGTGCGGCAGATGCCTGCGTCGGCGCGAAGCTCGACCATGCCGGTGCGGGCGTAGTTGCCCGACAGGCCGCCCAGGAAGCACAGGTAGCGGCAGAATGTGCGGCGCTGGAACAGGGCTCCGGAGACGATCACGGCACTGGTCAGCAGCAGGAGCAGGACACCCGAGCCCCACGGCGATTCCACGATGCCCCACACATGATCGGCCCAGGTGATCAGCAGGAAGGAGGCGTCGATGATCCAGATGCCGTACCTCTTCAGGAAGGCCGGGACCGGCTGGTTCACGCCCACCAGCTTCTGGACCTGGTCCGAGAGCCATCCGAACGGGCACACGGCGCACCAGAACCTACCGAGCAGGACGAACACGATCGGGATCAGCGGCCACCACAGCACCCACATCAACGCGGTGCCGGCGTTGTCGTGGGCAGAGTCGGGACCCACCAGCAACTGGTACGCGACCAGGCCGAACACCATTGCTACGGGGACCTGGATGATGCCGGGGTAGAGCCGGCTCCGCAGCACCCGGGCAACCCACGGGATGCGCATCAGATTCCGGCCCACCGGTGGGGGAGTGAGGTCCGGCCTCTCGTCCAGGTCGAGGAACACCGGACCCGGCCGGTCCACGGGCTTCTCGCCAGGCCCTTCGAGTCTCGGCAACGTGGGAGTGCTCATCAGGATTCCTTCGCGGCGGTGCCGGTGTTGGTGGTCGGCGCGGCGGCGCGCGCGTCACGGCGGCGCTTGTGGTCGGGGGCCTTCTTCCGGCGCAACACAGCCGCGTACAGCATGACGGCGCCGTTGAACACACCGAACCCGCCCAACACCAGAGCCCGAGGCCGCTCCACCGGAGGAGCCTCGCTATGCTCCTCGGCGGCGCCGCCGCCATGCTCCTCAGCCGCGGCCTCATCGCCGGCCGCCGGCGTCTGCTCCCCGGACGCAGCATTGTGGCCCTCGCCATGCTCAGAGTGCTCAGCGGGAGCCGGAGCGGGCAGCGCTGAGGTTGTCACGGGTGCCGGGGTCGAGCCGGGTGCGCTTCCCTCAACCGCCGCCTCGTGTCCATGCCCAGAGGGCTGGTCACCGGCGACGCCGGGATGGCTGCTGGTCGTCGCGGTCGCTGTGGGAGGCTCGGTCCACTCATTCGCCACCGCCTGCGGTGAGAGACCGACCATGGCCCACACGACCACGGCGGCGGCGGGGGCGGTGCTCAACATGCGACGCATTCAGGAACTCCTCAGGATGGATGACCGCCCCATCCTCACCGACCGCCACCGACCTGAATCGCCAAAATCCCGGTTCTGAAGAGCATCTTGAGAAGACCTTGACCGAGTCTGTACCTAGCCGCCGACAAGCCCCGCAGAAGTAACCCAGATCTGTCGGCTCTCGGAGGGTCTCCTCGGCAATCACGGCGTACCGATGCCACTGCCGCGGCGCTGGGTTCATTCCCGAGCTGCGGAAGGCAGGCAGCGCAGCCGGCCGGGCTCAGAGGTATCGGCAGATCGATTCGGGTGCGCAGGCCTCCGAAGTTGTCTTTGCCGCGTGCGCTCGAAGCCCGGAGATGGTGGCACGCAGAAGATTGAGCCGCGCGAGCTGCTCCTCGATGTCGACCAGCTGGCGGTCAAGCAAGTCCCGAACATGCGCGCAGGGCAAGCCCCCCGCATCTCGAACATCGAGGATCTCCGCGATTTGCGCGAGGGTCAGACCCGCCGCGCGGGCCCGGTCGATGAACTGGAGCCTTTGCACCGCGCCATCGTCGTAGCTGCGGTACCCAGAGGCCGTCCTCACGGCTGGCGGCAACAGCCCACGCTCCTCGTAATATCGCAGCGTCGACGGCCTCGTCCCCGCCTTCTCCGCCAGCTCGCCGATCAGCATCCCGCACCTCCACGCCGGCTTGACCTTCAAGCATGCTTGAAGGTCCATTCTGACGGAATGCGGCCGCAGGGGCGGCCGACCCGGAGGAGACATTCATGACGCTGCACAACGAGTTCGATCTCGCAGTGATCGGCACAGGCGGGGCGGCGATGTCAGCCGCCATCCATGCTCGACTTGAAGGGGCCAGCGTGGTCGCGATCGAGTCGGGAACGCTCGGCGGGACCTGCGTGAACGTGGGCTGTGTGCCCTCGAAGACCCTCCTCGCCGCCGCGCACACCCGCCACGCGGCCCTCTCGAACCCGTTCCCCGCCGTCCCCACGTCCGCCGGCAGCGTCGACCTCGTCGCGCTCATGCGGCAGAAGGAAGACATGGTCGGCAAGCTCCGCCAGACCAAATACGCAGACGTCGCCGCCGCGTACGGGTTCGACATTCTCCCCGGGATCGCCTCGTTCGCAGACCCGGCAACCCTCCTCGTCGACGGGCGGCCGGTTCATGCCGGGGCGTATCTCGTGGCCACCGGCGCCGAACCTCACGTGCCGGCCATCCCCGGCCTCGAGCACGTCGACTACCTCACGTCGACCACCGCAATGGCGCTCGCCGCACTGCCCGCCTCGCTGGTAGTGATCGGCGGCGGCTTCGTCGGGCTCGAACAAGCCCAACTCTTCTCCCGCCTCGGTGTCCAGGTCACCATCGTCGGCCGGCTCGCCCCGCATGCCGAGCCGGAATCATCCTCCGCGCTCCGCAAAGCCTTCGAGGCCGAGGGGATCACCGTCATCGACGACCGCGCCGTCGCGGTCACCCAAGACCAAGCCCGGGTCCGGGTGCGCACCCACACAGCGAGAGAGGCCGTCGGCGAACGCGTCCTCATCGCCACGGGCCGCACCCCGCGCACCCACGGACTCAACCTCGCAAGCGCCGGCATCGCAACCGACGACCGCGGCTTCATCAGCGTCGACGAACACCAGCGGACCACAAATCCAGGCGTGTTCGCCGCCGGCGACGTCACCGACGCGCCCCAGTACGTGTACGTCGCCGCCATGGCCGGGAGGATCGCAGCAGGCAACGCGCTGGGCCACCACCACGAGCACGTCGATTACACCGGGATGCCCGCCGTACTGTTCACCTCGCCACAGCTCGCCTCCGCCGGGATGACCGAAGCCGAAGCCATCGCCGCCGGGTACCGGTGCGCCTGCCGTTACCTGCCACTGTCCGACGTCCCCCGAGCCATCACCAACCACAACACCCGAGGCGGCATCAAGATCGTCGCCGACGCCGACACCGGCAAAGTCCTCGGCATCCACGCCCTCGCCGAGACCGCCGGCGAGATCATGCTCGCCGCCACCTACGCCATCAAAGCCGGATTCACCGTCACCCAACTCGCTGACACCTGGGCCCCGTACCTCACCATGGCCGAAGGCATCCGCCTCACAGCGAACCTCTTCCGCAATGAACTCCCCACCTCGTGCTGCGCCTGATGCAAGGTCCAGCCCAGTCCCTGCCGGATCGACTGTGCATCGAGTGCAGAGCCAGCATGCTGCGGTTCAGCAGGACATCCGGGCTCATCACCGGGTCCTTGCCCCCAGCAGGAGCGGTTCGGCCCTTCTCGTCCCGCCGATTTGGGTGCCGTCTGGGTCTGTCTAGATGCTCGGAGCCCTCTGGTTGATCGTCCGGGTTCGGGTGGCGGGAAGCGTTGTCGACGTCGACTGGGTGGGTGCCTGAAGGTGGTGCATCAGGATCCGCCGCAAGCCGCTGGCGATCTGGTCGGGTGTGCGGCCGGTGAGGGTGTGGGCGAGGGAATCGTAGTTGACTCCGTAGGGCTGCAGGTGGGTCAGGTGTGCGCTGGTCTCCGCCCAGTTCGGGGCCGTGAGCAGGTCTGGTTGGACCGTCCGAGCCCAGGGGCGCCAGTCGATCTCCGTCGGCCCGCCGGGCCTCTGCCCGGTCAAGGTCGCCACCGCCACCGCCGCTGGGACGCCCTTGAGGTAACCGGACAGCGAACTGGTGTCGACGCCTTGGCTGTGGAGCTGGTCGAGGCGGTGGGCGATCGCCTTCCACTCGTCGGTAGAGGGCAGTCGGGGATTGGTTGCGGTGGCCCACGGTTGCCAGCGTTCTGCGGGGTGTTGGTCGAGGCGGCGTCGCATCGCGCGGGTTTGTTCCCGGGCGATGTCGCCAGCCGTCGAGGGCGTGGTGGTCCACGCGTTGATCCGCCCCGCCAGATGGCTGGACAGCTCGGTGGAGATCAGGTGAAGGGTTTCGCCCCAGGTGGTGGCGGGGCGGGCTGCAGTGATTTCCGCGATCTGCCGGACGGCGTCGGTCGGGTCGAGGAACCTGACGCGGTCGCGGACCATCAGCATCGCCTGCGCTGTCGTGGCGCCGGTAAGCGCTTCGAGCAGAGCGGTGGGTCCCTGCTGTTCGAGAAGCTGGGCCGGATCGGCGCCGGCTTGCAGTACGACTCGGTGGGGGTCGTGGCGGTGCTGGGCGAGAAGCCAGAAGGCGTTCTCGGCTGCGGTGTGTCCCGCGGTGTCGGCGTCTGCGGCGATCAGCGGCGTCGGCCTGCCACGGAGGAGGAGTGTCTGTTCCGGTGTCAGGGCTGTGCCGAGGGGTGCGACGCCGATGAAGGCGCCGTGGCTGGCGAGGGTGACCGCGATCGCGTCCATCGGTCCTTCGACGATCACCGGCACAGCCTCCGGGGTGAGGAGGTGGTGGCCGTAGAGCACTTCCCGCTTGGCGAACAGTGGGCTGGCTGGGCTGTTGAGGTACCTCGGGCCCTGCTCATCCCCGGCGTGCGGATGCCGGCGGCCGACGAACCCGACGATGACGCCGTCGTGGTGGAGGGGGAGGATGGCGCGGTCGCGGAACCTGTCGATCACGTTGCCCTGCCGGGTGGTGGTGGCCACTCCTGCGGCGAGGAGTTCGGGCGTGTTGAATCCTTGTTTGCGGAGGTCGGTGACGAGGTTGGTCCATCCGGCGGGTGCGTGTCCGATCCTGAACCGGGGGTTGCCGGCGAGGTCCTGCCCGAATCGCTGCGTCAAGTAGTGGTGGCTCCAGCTGCCGGGCAGCTGGGCCTCGAAGAAGACTGCTGCAGCTTCGGTGACTTGGGCGAGGCGTTCCGGGGTGTGGGGGGTGTCGGCCCAGCGGTCGGCGGCGGCGAAGGCTTGTCGCAGCTCGAGGTCGGTGAAGTCTGGGTCGGTGCGTTCCCGCAGCCGGGCGGCTTCGGCGAGGTCGGCGGTGCGGGTGGACCAGTCGATGTCCTCGATCCCGTCGGGGGGCAGCTCGTCGGGATGTGGCGGCTCTACCTCGTCCGGTGGTGGGGTGGTGGTGCCCTGGTGGGCGCGCCACAGCATCGCCTGACACGCATCATCGAACCCGGACACATCCGCCACGGGAGCGATCAGGTCCTCGATGTGGAGGCCCTGGTCGGTGCCGTGGCTGATGGCGGCAGCGAGGTGGGGCCACCAGGGGCTGGCTTCCAGATCGGCCGCGGCCTGGTAGCCGAGACGCTCGACGAGCGACCCCTCCCAAGCAGGCAGTGTGGGCGCGTCGGCGGTAGCAAGGTGTCGGGCGAGGCGCCACCACAGCGCTGCCGCGGGATGCTCCGCGGGCAGCGGTCCGTCGGCGACGGCTGCGGCGAGGTGCTCGGTGATCGGCACCCCGGCGTTGTGGAGGGCGGCGAGGCGGTGGGCGAGCACGGGGGCGTAGGGGTCACGGGAGAGGTCGGGGTGGATGTCGCGCAGTAGGTCGGTCCAGATCGCGACGGGGTGGGCGGGTCGGAGACGGTCGGTGAGGTGTTGTTGCCAGTGGTGCGCGGCTGCGCCCAATTGCAGCGCACCGGTGGGTCGGCGGTCGGCGGGTTCAACCTGCCACGCGGCCCGCCACACCTCCACCTCCGCGATGCTGGACGAGGTCAACGTCTGACCCGGCAACGCCCACACCGGCCGCCCGATGGCAGCGGTGGCGTCGCGGACTTCGGCGGCGAAACCACGGACCTGGGAGGCCCGTGCGGTGAGGTAGGGGCCCCACTGGTCATGGTTGGCGAGGGGCTGGGGGATTCCGGTGAGCCAGGGGAGTGGCCCGTCTGTGTCGGGGTGGGGGAGTCGCCAGGTCAGCACTGCCGACGGATCCTGGGCGCTCGACAGTTCGCGCGCATCGACGGCGTCACGCAGCAGCTGAAGCGGTGAAGGGGACGTCTCGCTGGCTGCCAAGAGCAAGAGGAGGTGGGCGCGCAGGGTGGGCCAGGTTGGGCTGGAGGTGAGCTGGTCCACGACGTCGTCGGCATGCTGATCCAGCTCGCGTGCGGCGTCGGCGTGGAGGTGTTCGACGGCGACGCTCAGCGCGTCGGCGTAGCGGGCCACCGCGTGGCCGAGGCAGGTGTGGGGGTCTCCTGCGTGGCGGGTTTCGGTGGTGACGGAGCGGGCGGATCCGTCGCGGGCGAGGATGGATTCGAGGATGTCGCCGGCGGTGACCGGCCGCAGGGTGGCGGGGTGGATCGGGGAGTTCTCCCCGCCGCCGTCGACCACCTCGACGTAGGCATGGTTGGCGTGGCGTCCTCGGCTCATCGCCACATACAGCTGCTGTCGCGACTCGGCGCCGGTGAGGACGGTGTGGGTGGTGTCGACTGTCACTCCTTGGGCGCCGTGGACGGTCACCGCGTAGCCCAACTCCACGTTTTCGGTCACGTAGGTCGGGGGCAGGCTGACCCTCAGCCCGGTGACGCGATGCTGCGCGCGGATTGCCCCAGAGGTTTCGACTGAGGTGACGGTCCAGCGGTCGCCGTTCTTCACCCAGTCAGTCGCGCTGATCGACAATCGGCGGTCGTTGAGCCGGGTCACGATCACATCCCCGACGGAGGCCAGGTTCCCGTCCGACAGCACGGCGACGGGGCCCTCCGCCTGGCCGCCGGTGACGGTGAGGCGGTGCTCGCGGGCCCACTGGTTGAGTTGGGCGACCTGGTCGCGGGTGCCGGCGAGCATCACCGTGTCGAGTCCTGCCGTGCGATCTCGGAGCCAGCCGTTGAGGGCGTCGCGCAGGACGGTTTCGTCCGAGCCTGCATGGATCCGCTGCTGGTCGAGGTAGAAGCCGAGTGCCTCGGGTCGGCCGTCGCGCAGCGCCAGGGAGGCGGCTGCTTCGGCGGGATCAACGAACCGCATGATCTCAGTGAGCTGCACGGCGCCGTGGCTGTGGGCGATGTCACGCAACACCCCTCCGGCGCCGACTGCGGCTAGCTGCTGATCATCCCCGACCAGACGCACCGACGCACCCCGCTCAACCGCGAAGTCGATGACTGCGGCCAGTGTGGGGGTGTCGGCCATGCCGGCTTCGTCGATGATGATCAGCGTGTCAGGTCCGATCGTCGCGTTGACGTTTAGGGGTTGGTGGTGGAGGTCGTAGGCGACCTTCGCCAGCGTCGTCGCCTTGCCGACGTGGTCGGCGAGTAACCGGGCGGCGACGGCGGAGGGGGCGAGCCCGATCACGGTTCCGCCGCTGTCCTGCCAGGCGTGCCCCAGGGCTGCCAGGGCGGTGGTTTTCCCGGAGCCGGCGGCGGCGAGGGCGAGCTGAACCCGCCTTCCGCTGGTAGCCATCTCGCGCACCAAAGCGACCTGCCCGGCGGTGAGAGTCATACCGTTGGCGGTCGCCGAGAGTAGCGCCAGCGACACGTCCGCCTCGCTTGCTGTCCGGCCGTCGAGGAGGGTCGCTGCGTCGGTGATGGTCTGTTCGGCTTCGATTACGGCGGTGGAGGTGAACCGTGGGCTGCCGACGGTGGTGTACACCGACTGACCATCGGAGCGACGCAGCACCTGCGGGTCGCTGATCGGATCCACCCACCCCTCCAGCGCGATGCAGCGATCGGTCGCTGCAGCCAGCAGTTCGGCGGTGAGTTGGGTCGCGTGGTCGGGGCTGGTGGCGTGTTCCCTGGCTCTCCGGGAGGCTTCCGCCTGGAGGTGCCACACCGTCCACGACGCACGCGACAGACCCATCCGCTGCACCATCTCATCAGCCACCTGCTCGACCCACTCCGCCGTTGCCGCCGGCCTGGCGACGCGGCCCGCGGCGTGCACGTCGGCGAACAGGCGCGTCACGCCGTTGGCGCCGAGGACCGCTGCGGCTTGCGCTGCCCAGGTGGTCCGCTGCTCGTCGAGGCTGCGGGGTTCGTGCTTGGCCTGGCGGGTCTCCAACGTGGCCTGCTGCGCCAACGCGATCGCTTCGGACGGGGTCGGCGGACGGTGATGGGCGCGCTGGAAGTCAACGGCGAGCTCGGCCTGACGGGCCACGATCGCAGCCCGACGGCTGGACCACGCCTCCCGGAGTTGTTCCGGGACGCCGACGATCTCCCGGACGGGTCGCTTCGCCGGATCACGGGTCAGATCCGGAGCGAAACGCACACCGAGACGGGCAGTGAGGTGGGCTTCCAACTGCGTGTTGTACACCTCCGAGACGCTGACCATCCCCGCATGCAGCGGGCGGCCGTCGATCGCCAACCAGTGCCCGTCCAGGGTCTGGACCTTGTTCGCGATCGCCACATGGGTGTGAAGATTCGGATCCCCCGCCCGCGAATCCCGATGCGTGAACGCGGCCGCGATCAGGCCGGTCACCTCGACCTGCCGCACCCCACCCGCACCCCTCCGCGAGTACAGCACCCGCTCCTCCAAGTACCGCAGTGCGTCGGCGACGGCAGCGTTGTGAGCCTCCTCAATCTGCGCTGCCATCGCCTGCGGTGCGACCGCCCAGAGCGCCGAGACGGACTTCACCGGCGTGAACGTCACATCGAACCCCGCACAGGCCGTCGTCGCGCTCCGCGTCAGGCGCGCCACCTCCGACGACAGCTCCAGGCTGCTCGGCGCCCGTCCCATCCGGGTCTCGAACCGCGCCGTGGCCAGCTCGTTCCGGATCCCAGCCCTGACATCGACGGGGACCGTGGCGTCGCTGCCCAGACCGTTCGCAGCAGCCCATTGGCTGCATCGGATCGCCACCTCCTGCTGAAACATCGTGGCCGCCTCGTGCACCTTGAACGGGGACCCCAGCCGCGCCGCGTGGCGGATCTGCTCGACGGTGGCGCCCTTCGGCAGGGCCGCGAGGCGGGCCTCCATGTCGGGGTGATTCCCCGCCCCGAACAAGGCCCGCATCTGCACCTCCGACACCGGGCTGCCCGGCTCCACTTCCAGTGCGTCCAGGCCGGTGCCGACCCACCGTCCGGGCGCTTCACCTTTCTCGGTGTAGTAGCTTGTCAGCGTCGCGTGCCCCTTCTCCGTCGAGTCCTGCGCAGCGACCTGCCGGGTCAGGTAGTCATACCCCGACCCAGCCGTCAGCTTGTGCAGAGACGCCGTCATACCCCCTTTGAACCCGCACTCGCCCCCGCCACAGCGAACCGACAGTGCAAGGGGTGTATCGGACATCTAGAGATGGGGTATGCCGGGAGCGGACGACGGCACTGCTGTCGCGTTCGGGTGAACACTTCGCTGTGCGGGTGAAGCTGCGGTCAACTGTTCGTCGTTCCGGTGGAAGCTGCGCGTCGCTGCGGCGACGTCGAAGCCGGGCTGTTCGCCGGCGCCCTTGGTCGACAGGTCGTCGGCCCGTTCACCGTCGCCCCGCACGGCAGTTCGCCTACGGCACCGGCGAACAGCGCGACCAGTCGCGCGCGCTGGTTGCGCTGCTGGAATCCACTCTGCGGCTGCACCGGCACAAACCCGATGCCCTCGTTGCACAAGACGAACACCTGCGCTGGCGCAGCGGCGGAATGATCCGCAGCCTTTCGCAATGGTCTGCGGCGCGGCGATCGTCGCGATTGAGGACGGCAGCGAACGCGTCAGCCGCGAACTGCTCGACATCGTGCGGGTCCACTACGCCGCCGAATGAGCCGACACCACCAGCACGCCGAAAGCCAAGGCTTGGGAGGGCTCGCCGGTAACGGAACGACGGCTCGCCGAGCTCAAGGTCGACCGCCGCGTGGCCCTCGTGCTTGGGGTGGTCAGGATGGGTGACGGCAGGCGGCCGAGATCTGAGTGGCGGCTCGGTCGATGTCGTGGGTGGTGGTCCATCGTCCGAGAGAGAGCCGGAGGGCGCTCATGGCTCGGGCCGGGTCGAGACCCATGGCGGTGAGGACGGGTGAGGGCGAGTCGTGTCCGGCGTGGCAGGCGGAGCCGGCGGAGGCGGCGACCTCGGTGACGTTGCCCAGCAGGCTCAGTGCGCGGACGTCGTCGATGCTGAGGTTGAGGGTGTTCGGCAGCCGCCTGCTGGGGTGACCGTTGAGGTGGATGCGGCCTGGGAGAAGCTGCTCGAGCGCGCGCTGGAGATGGTCGCGGAGACCGGTGAGGCGCTCGGCCTCCCCATCGTCGAGGGCCCGGCCTGCCAGGTGGGCGGCGTGCCCGAGTCCGGCGATGTAGGCGACGTTCTCTGTGCCGGCGCGGAGCCCGTCCTCCTGTCCGCCGCCGCCGATGAGCGGACGCAGCGCGACGCCGTCGCGGACCCACAGTGCGGCCACTCCCTTTGGGGCATACATCTTGTGCCCCACAACGGTGAGCAGGTCGACCCCGAGTTCCTCGACGTCGACGCGCACCTTGCCGATCGACTGGGCCGCGTCGCTGTGGACGAGGACGCCGCGGGCGTGGGCCACCCGGGCGATGTCGGCGATCGGCTGGATGGTGCCTGTCTCGTTGTTGGCGTGCATCACGGAGACCAGCACGGTGGCCTCGGTGATCGCATCAGCGACCGCCTCGGGGTCGACGAGCCCGTGATGGTCGACCGGAAGTACGGTGACGTCGACGTCGTGGAGGTCGGCCAGGTCGGCGCAGGCGGCGAGCACGGCGGGGTGTTCTGTGGCCTGGGTGATCACGTGGGGCCGTCGACCAGGGTGCCGGTTAGCCAGGGAGCTTCCAGTGATGGCGAGCGCGTCGGCTTCGGAACCGCTGCCGGTAAACAGGATGCGGCCGTCGTGTCCACCGATGAGGTCGCTGACCTGCGAGCGGGCGGTGTCGACGGATGCTCGGGCGGCGCGCCCATAGGCGTGGCCGCTGGACGGGTTGCCGAACTCGACCTGCAGGTAGGGCAGCATCACGTCCACCACCGCTGGGTCAACGGGGGTGGTGCCGTTGTAGTCGAGGTAGACGGGCCGTGCTGCCAGCCCGGGATGCCGGTTCATGCGGTTGTCCCCTAAAGAGGTTGGTGGGAGCGTGGGGTCAGAATAGGCGGTTTGGTGGTGGACGCCGGAGGCGGCGTGGCGTGGCGCGGCGTCCAGCACGGGCTGGTCAGAAGACGAGGACCTTGTCGGCGGCGAGGGTGTGGTCGGTGAGTTCTTCCATGGTGGAGCGGCGGGCGCCGGGGATGAGCATCTCGGCGGTGATGCCGCGGGCGTCCATGCAGGTGCCGCAGCACAGGATCTCCCCGCCGCCGCGGGTCACGGAGCCGAGCATGCGGTCGAGCTTGTAGTAGCCATCAGCGGTCTTCTGGCCGGCCATGGCGGCAGTGACGCCGTCGCCCATCAGGAAAACGGTCATGTCGACGCCGTCGCGTTTGGCCATGGACGCCGCCAGGCGGATCGCGTTGTAGGTGGAGTCCAGCCCGTAGGCGGAACCGTTGATGATCATCAAAGCCTTCATGGAGATGTTCCTCTCGAGGACAGTGGGTCAGGCGCGTTCGACGGTGGTGGTCAGCCTGACCGGGTTAACGATGGTGTAGACGAAGGGGCACTTCGCGCGGGCCGCGTCCTGCCACCGGGTCAGGGTGGCATCGTCGACATCGGCGGCGACCTGAACGGTGACGCTGATCTTCTCCATCAGCGGCGCATCGCCCAGGTCGTAGACCGCCGCGACGTTGACGTCCTGCTGGGCGACCACGCTGACCGCCTCCAGAGCGGTCCCTTCGATGGCGGCGATCGTCACCAGGGTGGAGGCGTAGCAGGCGCCGAGGCCGGCCAGCAGGTACTGCAGTGGGTCGGGGGCCAGTCCCTGCCCGCCGAAGCCCGGCGCGATGTCGATGTGAAGGTCGGTCGACGCGTTTCCGTGCTGCACTGACGCGGTGAACGCCGGCTCGCCTGCGGTGAAGCTCCACCGGCCCTCCACCCGCTTGTGCAGCCGGAACACCGAGGCATCGTCTTGGCCGCGTTCCATCACGCCGGCCAGGACGTCTAGGTCGAGGTTGTTCTGTCTCACACGCACTCCTTATTCAACGATCTACTTGATCAAGGAGGAGCGTAGCACCACACCGCCAAACGTGCACTACTATTCACATGAATCGTTGAGGAGGTGCCAAGGGTGGACGGACGTCAGTTCAAGGACGAGGTGTTCGGGCACTTCGCCCGGATGGGGGCGGCGTTCGGGAATGCCAAGCGGGTCGAGATCATCGACGTGCTGGCCCAGGGCGAACGCAACGTCGAGTCGTTGGCCGAGCAGATCTCCGCGAGCTTGGCGAACACCTCACGCCACCTGCAGATCCTGTCGGCCGCCGGGCTGGTGAACCGTCGGGTGGAGGGCACCTCGCGGGTTTACCGGTTGTCCGACCCCGGCGTCGAAACCGCTTACCGCACCCTGGTCGGGCTCGCCGAGAGCCGGGTCGCCGAGGTCACCGCGCTGACCGAGGCGTTCTTCGCCGACGCCGACGGCACCCATCCCGTCGCGTTCGACGAACTCGACACGCTCAGCCGCTCCGGCGACGTCATCCTGGTCGATGTGCGACCCGAGACGGAGTTCGCCTCCGGCCACGTCGACGGCGCGCTTAACATCCCGCTGGCCGAGCTGGCCAACCGGCTGTCCGAACTACCCGATGACGCCACCATCGTCGCGTACTGCCGCGGCCCCTACTGCGTCATGGCCGCCACCGCCGTCACCCGATTCCGCGAGGCGGGCCACCAAGCCCTCCGCCTCGAGGGCGGATACCCCCAGTGGCGCGACTCCGGACGACCCACCATCCACACCGGCTGAGAACCTCCGCGACATTTCCCGCAGTCCGGGGCAGTCACCATCGGCCCGCGGTCCGACAGCGCCAACTGATGTCAGTGTGGGGAGAAATCGCTCCAGGTCGAGAAAGTGCTCCACGCCACTCAGGACTCCCCGAAGGTCGGCGTCCGCGCCAATGGCGGCCCTCGCATTGATGACCACGAACCCGCCCGCACTATGGCCTGCGAGAACGGGGTATGGGGCGTGCTCGGAACCGAACACTGTCTGGCGGTACTCAAACCCGGAGAAGCTGGCTTCCCCGAGACGGGCGGTGACCTCTCGTGCGGTGCAAAACTGGGCGTCGTCAATAAGCACCCGTCGGACTTGAGGGCCTGGCCGCCCTGCCCCAGAGGACTGTCGGCGTCGAGGGGTCGTCACCACTGGTGATCACCGTGGCCAGCGGGACGGCGACTGACCCGGAAGTATCGAGGCACTTCGTGGTTGGTGCGGTCTGACCACCGACGGCAATCTCGGTCGTTCTGAGCGGGGTGGCGGGGTGCGTTCGCGCGCGGTCTGAACGGTCGTGATGGGGGACTGACCGGATAGAGTTTGATATCGGCGGCGTCGCGGCGTCGTCTGATCATTTTGACGTCCCTCGTGGATCCAGGACTTCGCGTCGTGCAGTTCTACCCGTTGGGTCGGCACAGCTAGATTCCGCGATGGCCCGTCGGCACTGAAGGGATGAAATGCCTGTTGATCATGGCTCTCACGGTGGCAGCGGGATGGGTTTGGATCCCGGGTTCCTGTGGATGATCCTAGGTTTCGTTCTTACCGTCGGCTATCTCGCTGCCACGGTCGTCCAGCGTCGCTCGGGCCACAGGTGGGCGTGGGGGAAGCAAGCCTCCTGGTACATCGGCGTGGCGTCATTGCTGGCGAGCACGCTGGGTTCGTGGGCCGATAAGGCGGCAGATCTGCTGAGTTGGCACATGGCCCAACACATGATGTTGTCGATGGTCACCCCGATCCTGCTGATCCTGGGCCAACCGGTGACCTTGGTGTTGCGGGCTCTGGGCTCGCTGGGCACTCCAGCACGACCTGCACGGGCGGCGCTGCTGCGCCTGGTCCATAGCCGGTTCGTGGCGACCGTGACCCATCCGCTGATCACCCTGGTGCTGTTCGTGGCCAGCCTTTACGGCCTCTACTTCAGCCCCCTTCTTGATTGGCTGATGCGGACCCATCTCGGCCACCAGTTGATGCTGGTCCACTTCCTGCTGGTGGGATTGTTGTACTTCACGCCGATTCTGGCCGTCGAGCCGCTGCGCCGAAGACTCAGCCCTCCCGCACGGCTCTTCGTGATGCTGCCGGTTGTTCCGTTTCACGCGTTCTTCGGGGTGATCGTCATGTCGTCCGGCGGCGGGTTGAGTCAGCACTTCGCCGCACGGACCCTCGCGCTGGGCCTGGATCCGAGCGCCGATCAGTCGCTGGCCGGCGGCCTGGCGTGGGCATCAGGTGAGCTGCCTCTGCTGGCGCTCATCGTCGTTGTGGCCATTCAGTGGGTGCGTCATGACCGCCTGCTGGCACAGCGAACCGATCGCCATGCCGACCGGACCGACGACGAGGAACTCGTTGCCTACAACGCCCACCTAGCCAGGCTCGCCGCCGTGCATAACCCACGCTCGTCGTGAGGCATGGACTCAGTGTCGCCCTTCTCGAAGCATCCCTCGGTGCACCAGAAGGATCGCCGCCAACAGCCCGGCTGCGATGAGGCCCCCGGCTAGGAACGTGTACCCGGCGAAGAGTGCCGCCAGCGCTCCAGCCAGCGGGTAGGTGAACCCCCACCACAGGTGGCTCCATGCGAAGTGAGCGCCGTACACCCGCCCCTGGGCCGCAGCGGGGGTGCGCTCCGCGATCAGCGTCTCGGTGGGTAGGTTCACCCAGTTCTGACCCACCCCGGCCAGGGCCCACAAGGCCACGAGTCCCGCATAGGGAGCCACGTCACCGGGCAGCACCGCGAGGGTGCTCAGGGCCGCGCCGATCGCGATCCAGCGCACCAGCGACACGCGCACGAGGTGGGCCACCGCCAGAGAGCCAACCGTCGCCCCCAACCCATAGGCCGCCATCACCCAGCCGAAGTGCGCCTCCGTCAACCCCAATCCGTCCTGCACCCGCGCCACCGTGACCGTGAGCACGAGGGCACCCGAGAGAGCCGCCACCAACTCGGCCAGGAGCGCAAACCTCACCGGCGCGTCACGCCACAGGCGAGAGGTACCGTCACGCACGTCAGCCCACGTGGTCGCCGACATGTCATGGGCACTGACCCGCAGCACTCCCAGCGAGAGCACGAGCACCGCCGCAACAGCGAACAAAGCGGCGATCACAATAAACAGTGACCGGCCACCCAGACCCAGCGCCACGAGACCACCGAACCCGGGACCCACGATGCCGAACACCTCGGTCGTCGCCGCAGACAGCGCGAAAGCAGCCCGAGCGTGACCCGGGCCCGCCACCAACGACACCGTCGCCTGATTGGCCGGCGTGAAGAAGGCGGTGAACACGTTCGCCAGCACAACAAGAACGTAGACCTGCCACGGTGCCGTCACCCAGAACATCAACGCCACCGCCACCACGCGCCCCGTATGGCACCCGGCCAACAGGAGACGCCGATCGACGCGGTCAGCCACCACCCCCGCCACCGGCCCCAACGCCACATAGACGACGACCCGCAATGTCAACGCGGTGGCCACCACGACCGGCGCCCGCGCCGCCCCCTCCAGCCGCACCGCCAACAGCGCCAGGGCCACCCACAGAATCGCATCCCCCAACTGGCTCACAGCCTGCGCCGCGTAGAAACGCGCAAAGCGCGGGTTGCGAAGGACCGTCACCATGCTCGAGCTCAAGACTCGTCCCCGTGGTCGTGCGGAATGTCGCCCACAAGGTGTTCAGCATGACCCAACGCCTGCGCCAACATGTCGGCCACGTGGACGTTGGTGAGACGGTAATGCACGCGCGGCCCCTCCCTGCGCGCCATCACGAGACCGGCCTGCCGCAGAGGAGCCAACTGGCGACTCACAGTGCTCTGGGGCCGACTGCACAACTCGACCAGCTCACCCACCGTCCGCTCGCCCTGGTGTAGAGCCATCAGTAGCAGCAGCCTCGTCGGGTCCGACATCGCGCGAAACAGTCCGGCCGTCACATCCAGTCGATCAACGGGCGGCGGGAAGTCAATGACATGCCTCTTCACAACCCCACCATATCCGTGGATGCGGATAAGCGGATATTGTCGGCCCTCTCCCACGTGGACGCGATGCGTCCACCAGCCCTCGATGCCAGCGACGCCGGATGATCGGCAGTGGAGTTGCGCCGCGTGATGCGGGCGCAGCTGCTTGCCGACACCGGCCCGATCAGTTATCGCACGTGTATTGCACGAACCAGAGATGACGGGAACGAAGGCCCCTTTGGCTAGGGGTTTTGTGGTCGGGGCGACAGGACTCGAACCTGCGGTCTCCTGCTCCCAAAGCAGGCGCGCTAGCCACTACGCTACGCCCCGGTGAAGACCGGAGCCCTTGCGAGAACAAGCGTCTGACAAGGGCTCCGGTACCTCGAGCGGATGACGGGAATCGAACCCGCGTAGCTAGTTTGGAAGACTAGGGCTCTACCATTGAGCTACATCCGCAGAACCGCGGCCGAGTGTATCAGCACATTCGCGCGGTGGGCGATCCGCAGGCCGGCGTCACGGAAGGGCGTCCTTCCGGCGCCTGGAGAGTTGTCGCCTCAGGGCCTGGGTGGTGGCCGCGTTGAACGGTAGGGCGCCGCCGGCCAGATCCTCGTCCAATCCCGCCGTCGCCCGGAGCGCCGTGTCCAAGGCCCGCTCGATCACGCCGACAGGCAAGCCCAGTTCCTGCCCGAAAGCCACGAGATGACGGCGGATCAGGCCCTCCGTGCGCCCACCGATCCTCAAGGCCAGCGAGTGGTCGCGGTAGGGCAGCGTGCTCAGGACGTCGTAGAGCGGCGCGATGCGCCACTCTCCGCCAGGCTCCTGCAGGACGGAGAGGTTCTTGGCGTGGAGGTCCCCGTTGCCCATGAGCCAGGCGAAGGCGAACTGGAGAAAGATGTTGCGGAGAGCCACCGGCCGCGCCGCGCAAGCCGCCGCGAGCGCCATTGCGACATCCTCGGCGCTGATGAGGTACTTGTCGGCCGGGTAGCGCCCCATGATCTGGCAGGCGTCCTCGACGGCGAGCCGGGCCGGGGTGCGGTCGAAGCGCCGGACAAAAAGGCCCGTCACGCCGGCGGAGTCCGTGACGAGTTCCGCGTCGGCGACGGGGAGGCGCAGGCGCCTGGCGAGGCTCATGAAGTAGGCCTCGTTCTCGACCGCGAACGGGTAGTCGGGCGGCGTGAGCTTGACGAACGCGGGGGCGCCGTCGCGGGCGCTGCCGGGCAGCGTGATCATTCCGGCGGAGAGCTTGTCCTGCGCCCCGGGAATACCGACGCGGTCCACGCCGTAGTCGGCCATGAGCGCACCGAAATCGGGGGGAGAGTCCCCGCTCACCAGGGGCGGAGGCTGCGCCGGAGGTTCCCCCGAGGGCACCACCTGGACGTCCCCCACGGTGTCGGCCCCCGTGGCGAGAAGGAGGGTCAGCTCGTCGTCGGCGGACGTCTTCACCGCCCGGACGAGTGCGGACAGCCGACGCCCCTCCGGCAGGAGGTTGGTGAAGAACGGCGGCAGGGTCCGTCCCGGTCTGATCACGCCGCGGCCGCGCGGGAGGGTATGCGCCACCGGGGGGCCGGCGTAGGAGGGGAGGTACTCGAACCGCGTGTCAGCGCCGTCGGTGAAGAGGCGCGCGGCCAGAGTCCCGGCCTTGTACACGTCTGCGCTCGTCATCGCCGGGCCCGCGTGGTCAGCTCGAGCCCCAGCGCCGCCATGAGCGCCTGCACCTTGTCCAGTCTGACCGTGATCTTGCCCGCCTCGACATCCCTCACGAAGCGTTCGGACACCCCCGCCAGCTCGGCGGCGTCCAGCTGGGTGAGCCGGAGGTCGCGGCGACGGGACTCAACGACATGGGCCAAGTCCATGGCAGCCCTCCTGATCCGGCGCGATCGTGCCGGTTGTGCCATTGAAGCACGTTCGCGCTGGGTGATCAACGCTCAATCGGCGTGTTCGTGCCGGTTGGGCCGGCTCGGCCCTCATAGCCGCCCCCGGCTGTATGCAATCGGCACGATCGCGCCGGATTTGCCTGACCGCGATGGCCGCTAGCGGCTCAGGAACTCGCGGATGGCGCCCAGCTCGCGCACGGTCTGCGCGCGTCCGGCCTGGAACACCGACCGCAGCACGGGGACCCTGCGCTCCGAGTTGCGGATGGGCATGGCGTCGGGGAACACCAGGTAGGCCCGGCCCTCCCGCTCCAGACGCAGGAGTTCCGCCATGGAGCGGTTGTAGTTGGCCGGCCGCTCGATCAGGGCCCTCGCCACCGACGGGTAGCGCCGGAACAGCACCCGCATGGCGGACGTCGAGCGGACCGGGGGCTTGCGGTACCCGCGCTCGCGGGTCATCACCACCAGGAAGCGGTCGTAGCCGTCGGCCTGAGCGGCGTCGAGGGCGAACCCGCCGGTGGGGCCGAGGGCCCCGTCGCAGTAGTCGACGCCGTCGATGGTGGTGAGCGGCATCAGCAGCGGCATCGTCGACGACGCCCGCACCCTCTTGGCCAGCGCCGGTACGTCCGCCAGATCTTCGCGGCCCCAGTAGACCATCCGGCCGTCGGCGCAGCGCACCGCCCCGATGCGCACCTGGGCCGGATTGGCGCGGAAGGTGTCGAGATCCAGGGGCAGGACCTGGTGGGGGAGCGAGGTGTGCTCGTAGATCCACTCCGCGTTGAACATGCCCTTGCCCGCCACCCAGGTGCGCCAGTCGCCGAACTGCGGGTGGGCCGCGACATCGACGAAGGAGCGCTCGGCGCGGCCGGCGTCCCGCGACACGTAGTTGACGGTGCAGCTGGATCCGGCGGAGATGCCGCCGACCCAGTCCAGGTGGATCCCGGCCTCCAGCAACGCGGCCACGACTCCGGAGGAGAACGCGGCGCGCATGCCGCCGCCCTCGAAGATCAGGGCGGTATCGGACACGTTGGTGGTGATCACGTTCACACACTCTAGAAGGGGTGGGGAGCGCGGCCGGTTGCGGGCCGCCGCGCCGATTGGTCGGCCGGGCATTGACAGATAGACTCAACCCCGATCAATCCAAGTTCAGGAGTCCATTCGTGCCTAGCACCGCCCAGAAGCTGAGCCCGACGCGGGTCAAGCTCACCGTCGAGATCCCGTTCGCCGACCTCAAGCCCTACCTCGATCAGGCTTACAAGGGGATCGCCGAGCAGGTCAACATCCCCGGCTTCCGCAAGGGCAAGGTGCCCTCCACGGTCATCGACCAGCGCTTCGGGCGCGGCGTCGTGCTGCAGGAGGCCATCAACGAGGCCATCCCCCCGGCGTACAACGCAGCCGTCGAGGAGCACAAGGTGGTCCCCATGGCCCAGCCTGAGGTGGAGGTGACCAAGCTCGAGGACAAGGAGCTCGTCGAGTTCACCGCCGAGGTGGACGTCCGCCCCGAGGTCACCCTGCCGGACTTCACCACGGTGGAGGCCATCGTGGACAACGCGGCCAGCATCGACGCCCTCGTCGACGAGCGGATCGGCCTCCTGCGCGAGCGCTTCGCCACCACCGCGGAGGTGGACCGCGCCGCCGCCGAGGGCGACGTGCTCACCATCAACCTCGTCGCCTCCCAGGGCGGCGAGCCCCTGCCCGAGGCCACGGCCGAGGGCCTCACCTACAAGGTGGGCCAGGAGTCCAACATGCTCGAGGGCCTCGACGAGGCCGTGACCGGTCTGAAGGCCGGCGAGTCGAAGACCTTCACCTCCACCCTGGTGGGCGGGCAGTTCCGCGGCCAGGACGCCGAGATCGAGGTCACCGTCGTGAAGGTCTCGGAGCAGGAGCTTCCCGAGGTCGACGACGAGTTCGCCCAGCTGATCTCCGAGTTCGACACCGTCGAGGAGATGAAGGAGGACCTGCGCAAGGGCGCCGAGCAGCAGGTGAAGGCCGATCAGCTCGCCGACGCCCGCGACAAGGTGCTCGAGGCCGTCCTCGCCGCCACCGACTTCGAGCTGCCCGAGGCCATCCTCGCCCGCGAGCTGGAGGCCCGCCGGGGCGAGGTCCAGCGCCAGCTCGCCGGTGGTGGGATGACGGTCGAGGACTACCTCGCCAACGCCGAGGACGAGGAGGCCAAGGACGCCGACGAGTTCTGGGCCATGATCGACAAGCGCTCGGAGCAGGCCCTCAAGGCCCAGGTGGTGCTGGACGTCTACGCCGACACCTTCACCGTCGACGTGTCCCAGCAGGACCTGACCGAGCTGATCTTCCGCAAGGCGCAGCAGAACGGCTCCAGCCCGCAGGACGAGATCAACCACATGATGGAGCACAATCACATGCCGGAGTGGATGCAGGAGATCCGCCGCGGCAAGGCCCTGGCGGCCATCTGTGCGGACGCGAAGGTCACCGACGCCGACGGCAACCCCGTCGACACCTCCCTGGCCGTCGACGCCATCGAGGCGGCCGAAGAGGTCATCGCCGAGGAGGAGGCCGAGGAGGCCGAGGTCGACGCCAAGTAGTCGTCGCCAACCCCTTCACCGAGATCGCCGTGGGCCTGGGCCCGCGGCGATCTCGTCGTCTCTGGTGACGCCTCGGGCGAACAGTGCCCCGCGCGCTTGGGTCCGGCGGGAATGCCGGTAGGTTAGTGGGGTGACTGAGACTCGAAACGACATCCGGATGGCAGGGCCCTCGGGCGCCGGCCTCGGCATGACCGACAACGTGTATTCGTCCCTCCTGGCCAACCGGATCATCTTCCTCGGGTCGGAGGTGCGCGACGAGAACGCCAACGCCATCTGTGCGCAGATGCTGTTGCTGAACGCGGAGGACCCGCACAAGGACATCTACCTCTACATCAACTCGCCCGGCGGGTCGGTGGATTCGGGGATGGCCATCTTCGACACCATGCAGTGGATCAGCAACGACGTGGCCACCGTGGCCATGGGCCTGGCCGCGTCCATGGGCCAGTTCCTGCTCTCGGCGGGCACGCCCGGCAAGCGCTTCGCGCTGCCCCACAGCCGGATCATGATGCACCAGCCGTCGGGCGGCCTCGGCGGCACGGCGTCGGACATCCGCATCCAGGCGGAGCAGTCGCTGCACATCAAGCGCACCATGGCCGCGCTGATCGCCAAGCACACGGGCCAGACCGTGGACCAGATCGAGGCAGACTCGGACCGGGACCGCTGGTTCACCGCCGAACAGGCCCTCGAGTACGGGTTCATCGACCACGTCTACGAGCGCGCATCCCAGATCAAGTCGGAGGCTCCGAACCAGTGATGACCAACCTGCCCCAGGGCGTCGCGCCCACCGGCGTGGACATGAGCTACTACATCCCCCAGTGGGAAGAGCGCACCAGCTACGGCATGCGCCGCGTGGACCCGTACACCAAGCTGTTCGAGGACCGCATCATCTTCCTCGGCACCCCCATCAACGACGACGTGGCCAACGCCGTCATGGCGCAGCTGCTGTGCCTGCAGTCGATGGACCCCGAGCGTCAGATCTCGATCTACATCAACTCGCCCGGCGGATCCTTCACCGCGCTGACTGCCATCTACGACACGATGCGCTACATCAAGCCGGACATCCAGACGGTGTGCCTCGGCCAGGCGGCATCTGCCGCCGCGGTCCTCCTCGCAGCCGGCACCAAGGGCAAGCGCCTGGCGCTGCCCAACTCGCGGATCCTCATCCACCAGCCGGCCACCGAGGGCGGCTACGGCCAGTCCTCGGACCTGGAGATCCAGGCCCGCGAGATCCTGCGCATCCGCGCCCTCATGGAGAACATGCTGGCCTCGGACACCGGGCAGGAGCTGGCCAAGGTGAGCAAGGACATCGAGCGCGACAAGTACCTCACCGCTCAGGAGGCGGTCGAGTACGGCATCGTCGACGACATCCTGCCGTCCCTGAAGGGGCTCGGCTGAGCCATCCGATGACCTCGGGCCCCGGGAGGGCGTTTCGCCGCCCCGGGGCCCGTGGTCGCGGGTAGGGTGGGGAAGACCAGGCAGCAACGCTTTCTAGAGCGAGGGAGGTGGACGACATGGCACGCATCGGCGAGTCGAGCGACCTGTTCAAGTGCAACTTCTGCGGCAAGAGCCAGAAGCAGGTGAAGAAGCTCATCGCAGGTCCCGGCGTCTACATCTGCGACGAGTGCATCGGCCTGTGCAACGAGATCATCGAGGAGGAGTTCCCAGAGCCCTCGGATGCCGGCACGCTGGCCACCGAGCTGCCCAAGCCTCGCGAGATCCGTGACTTCCTCGACACCTACGTGATCGGCCAGGACGGCGCAAAGAAGGCGCTGTCGGTGGCGGTCTACAACCATTACAAGCGCATCCGGTCGCAGCACGAGTCGCACGGCCGCCGCGCGGAGCACGACGACGTCGAGGTGGGCAAGTCCAACATCCTGCTCATCGGCCCCACCGGCTGCGGCAAGACCTACCTGGCTCAAACGTTGGCGAAGATGCTCAACGTGCCGTTCGCCATGGCGGACGCCACCGCGCTCACCGAGGCCGGCTACGTCGGCGAGGACGTGGAGAACATCCTCCTCAAGCTGATCCAGGCGGCGGATTTCGACATCGCCAAGGCCGAGACCGGCATCATCTACATCGACGAGATCGACAAGGTGGCCCGCAAGTCGGAGAACCCGTCGATCACGCGGGACGTGTCGGGTGAGGGCGTGCAGCAGGCGCTGCTGAAGATCCTCGAAGGCACCGTCGCCTCCGTTCCGCCCCAGGGGGGACGCAAGCACCCCCACCAGGACTTCCTCCAGATCGACACCACGAAGGTGCTGTTCATCGTCGGCGGCGCCTTCTCCGGCCTCGAGGAGATCATCAACCAACGCATCGGGAAGCGGCCGCTCGGGTTCAACAACTCGGCCGACGCCCGCAGGCCCGACGGTGACCCGTTCGCCTCCGTACGCCCGGAGGACCTCCACAAGTTCGGCCTCATCCCGGAGTTCATCGGCCGGCTGCCCATGATCACCTCGGTCTCCCCGCTGGACCGCGAGGCGCTCGTGCGGATCCTCGTGGAGCCCCGGAACGCTCTGGTGCGCCAGTTCCAGAAGCTCTTCGAGCTCGACGGCGTGCAGCTCGAGTTCACCGACGAGGCGGTGGGGTCTATCGCGGACCTCGCCCTCGCCCGCGGCACCGGGGCGCGCGGCCTGCGCGCCATCCTCGAGGAGCTCCTCCTCGACGTGATGTTCGACGTGCCGTCCGAGGATGACGTGGCGCAGGTGCTGGTCACCAGGGACGCCGTCGACGGCGTGGCCCCGCCCACCATGGTGCCCCGCGCCAAGCTCGCCCGGCGCCGCGACCTCTCCGCCTGACCTTCCGCGGGCGCCCGTCCACGGGCATGATCGGGACCATGCTCCTGCATGATCTCGTCGCCACGTCGTCGGCCGTCTCGGCGACGAGGTCACGCCTCGAGAAGAGACGCCTCCTGGCCGGGGCGCTGCGCGCGGCCGGCCCCGACGAGGTGGACGTGGTGGCCACATTCCTCTCCGGCGGCATCCGGCAGCGCCGCACCGGGGTGGGGTGGCGCACCCTCTCGGACCTTCCCGCGCCCGCCACCGACCCCACCCTGACCCCGGCCGTCGTCGACGAGGCGCTCGATCGCATCGCCGGGCTGTCGGGGGCCGGCTCGCAGGAGCAGCGGGCCCGGGAGGTGGGGGCGCTCTTCGGCGCCGCCACGGCGGCCGAACAGGAGTGGCTGCGTGGGGTGATCTCGGGGGAGCTGCGCCAGGGAGCCCTGGACGCGCTGCTGCTGGAGGCGATCGCCGAGGCGGCCGACATCCCCGTCGGCGTGGTGCGGCGGGCCGCGATGTTCTCCGCCCCAACCGGCCCCGTCGCGGCCGCGGCACTGCTCGGCGGACGCGAGGCGCTGGCCGCCTTCGGTCTCGAGGTGGGCAGGCCGGTCAGGCCTATGCTGGCGTCGTCGGCCCCGGACGTGGATGCGGCGCTGGCCGGATTCGGCGGCGAGGTGGCCGTGGACTGCAAGATCGACGGCATCCGCATCCAGGTGCACCGCTCGGGCGGTGAGGTGACCGTGTTCACCAGGTCCCTGGACGACATCACCGCCCGGCTGCCAGAGGTGGTCGAGGCGGCTCTGGCGCTCGACGTCACAGCCGTGATCCTCGACGGCGAGGCCGTCGCGCTGGGTGCAGACGGCCGGCCGAGGCCGTTCCAGGAGACGGGGTCGCGCGCGATGAGCCGCGACGCCGGCCTCAGCGACAAAGTGCCACTGACGGCGCTGTTCTTCGACGTGCTCCACCTGGACGGCACCGACCTCATCGACGCGCCGGCCAGTGAGCGGTTCGAGGCGCTCGGGCGCGTGGTGCCCGAGGCGGAGCGGGCGCCGCGCATCGTCACGGACGACCCCGTAGTGGCGAGCGGGTTCAGCGCCCGGATGATCGGGCTCGGCCACGAGGGCGTCGTCGTGAAGGATCTCGACGCGCCCTACGACGCGGGGCGTCGCGGCTCCGGCTGGGTGAAGGTCAAGCCCAGACACACCTTGGACCTCGTGGTCCTCGCGGTGGAGTGGGGGAGCGGGCGGAGGCAGGGCCTGCTCTCGAACATCCACCTCGGCGCACGCGACGGGGCCGGGTTCACGATGTTGGGGAAGACCTTCAAGGGAATGACCGACGCCGTGCTCGCCTGGCAGACCGCCCGCTTCCTCGAGCTGGAGACGCGCAGGGAGGGTCACGTCGTCCACGTGCGTCCCGAGCAGGTGGTCGAGATCGCCTTCGACGGGGTGCAGCGCTCCCGCCGTTACCCGGGTGGAGTGGCCCTCAGATTCGCCCGGGTCCTGCGCTACCGCGACGACAAGACGGCGGCCGAGGCCGACACCCTGGAGGCGGTCCGGGCTCTCGCGTAGGCGGTATCGTGGGGCGGTGACCGATGGCTACCTGCGCTTTCCCCACCTCAACCGCGACACCGTCGTCTTCGTCGCTGATGACGACCTCTGGCTGGGCTCGCTGGAGGGGGGCCGCGCGTCGCGCATCACGCTGGGCGAGGAGACTCCGCGCAACCCGCGCCTGTCGCCGGACGGCGCGCGGGTGGCGTTCACCGCCACCACCAACGGCGGATGGGACGCCTACGTGGTGGACCTCGACGGCGGCACGAGGCGGCTCACCTGGCTGAGCGGCAGGCCCATGCTCGTCTCCGGCTGGCTCGACGCGGACCACATCCTGCTCTGCTCCCAGCACCAGGGCTTCCACCGCGTGGACTCCTCGATGTACTCGCTCTCCCTCGACGGCGAGCTCACGCGCCTGCCCTGGGGCCTGGCCACCTCCGCCGCGGTACACCGGAAGGGGCGCGTGGCTGTGGCGTCGGCGAACTTCCGCGACCCGTCGGGATGGAAGCGCTACCGAGGCGGCATGGCGGCCCGGCTCCACCTCTCGCCCGACGGTGGGGGAGACTGGAAGCGCCTCCTTCCGGACGTGACCGCCGGCATGTTCTGGCCCGCGTGGGTGGGGGAACGGCTGATGTTCACCTCGGACCTCGGCGACGGCCCGGACGTGCAGGCCCAGGTGTGGTCCGTCAACTCCGCGGGCAAGGATCTCCGTCAGCACACGCACCACACCCCCGAACAGGGCTACGTCCGCGACGCCACCACCGACGGCCAGGCGGTGGTCTACCACTCGCGCGGCCGCCTCCACTACATGGCCTCCCTCAAGGCCGAGCCGCAGGTTCTGGACATCACCGTCCCCGTCGGCCGCCCCCAGCCCATCCCGGTGGCCCCCACCGACCGCCTCGAGACCATCGCGCCGGACCACGGCGGCGACTCGTCTCTGATCGAGTGGCGTGGGGCGGCCTACCTGCTGACGCATCGCGGCGGGCCCGCGCGGGCCGTGGCCGACACCCCAGGTGCGAGGATCCGGGAGCCCCACTTCCTGGCGCAGACCGGGCGGGGCGTGTGGGTGACCGACGAGACCGGCGAGGACGCGCTGGAGGTGCGCCAGCTCGACGGCTACGGGCCCGCCCGGAGGCTCGCGGCCGGCCGGCTCGGCCGCGTCATGACGCTGGAGCCCAACGCGGAGGGGACCAAGGTGGCCGTGGGCAGCCACGACGGCACCGTCTCCGTTGTCGACGTGGCCCGAGGGTCCGCCAAGCGGGTGGGCCGCTCGCCGGTCGGCGAGCCCACCGGGCTCACGTGGTCGCCGGACGGCCGCTACCTCGTCTGGCGCAACGCCGTGGCGCACGAGGGCATGCTCGGCCAGCTCGTCGGATACGACCTCACTGAGGAGTCGTCCTTCACGCTGACCCGCGGGCAGTTCAACGACTTCTCCCCGGTGTTCACGCCGGACGGGAAGTACCTGTGCTTCCTCTCCAGCCGCACCATCGACCCCACCTACGACGAGCTCGGATTCGACCTGTCGTTCACCAACTCCACCAGGCCGTGGCTCGTGCCGTTGCGCGCCACCGAGCCCGCCCCGTTCGGACCGTCGGCCGACGGCTGGCCCATCAGCGAGCCCGACGACAAGGACGAGGACAAGAAGGACGAGCAGAAGAAGGACGCCGACCCCAAGGAGCAGGCGGAGGACGCCCCGCCGTCGGTGGTCTTCGACCTCGACGGCGCGGAGGACCGGATGGTGCCGCTGCCCGTCGCCTCGGCCCGCTATGCGTCGCTCCAGGCCGCCAAGGACGGCCTGGTCTGGCTGGCGCTCCGCTCCACCGGGGAGCTGGGGGCGGTGCGGGCCGGGGTCGAGGGGGAGGTCAAGGACCACATCGAGCACTTCTCCTTCAAGACCCGCAAGCTCACGGTGGTGGTCGAGGGCTGCGACGGCGCGGCCATCAGCGGCGACGGCGAACGCCTGGTGGTGCGCAACGGCGACGAGATCTGGATCCAGCAGGCGGACCATGAGCCCGACGGCGACGACGCCAAGATCCCGGTGGACCTCGGCCGCCTGCGCCGCGAGCTGGACCCGCGGGCCGAGTGGCGGCAGATGTTCGAGGAGAACTCGCGCCTCATGCGCGACCACTTCTGGCGCGAGGACTTCGACGGCACGGACTGGGCGGCCGCCGTCGCCCGCTACCGGCCGCTGCTGGACCGCATCACCACCCACGACGAGCTGGTCGACGTCCTGTGGGAGACCGTCGGGGAGCTCAACACCTCGCACGCCTACGTGGACGGGCCGTCGCACCACCACGACGGCGGGCACGTGGCGTTCCTCGGCGCCGAATACTCGCGCAACGCGAAGGGCGAGGTGGTGATCGCCCGCATCCTGCCGGGTGAGACCTCGGACCCGTCCGCGCGGTCACCGCTCAGGGCCGCCGGTGTGGCGGCCCAGCCCGGCGACGTGATCGCGGCGGTGGACGGCCGCTCCACCGCCGACGTGGCGAGCATCGGCGCGCTCCTCCAGGGTGCGGCCGACAAGGTGGTGGAGCTCACCCTCGTGCAGGGCCGCCAGCGCAGGCGGGTCGCCGTGGTGCCCACCTCCAGCGAGGCTCCGATGCGCTACCACGAGTGGGTGGCGGGCCGGGTGTCCTACACCCGGGCCCGCTCGGGGGGCCGCGTCGGCTACGTGCACGTGCCGGACATGGTGGCCAGGGGATGGGCCGAGTTCCACCGCCTCATCGACGCCGCCATGCGCTGCGAGGCCGTCGTGGTCGACGTCCGGTTCAACGCCGGCGGGCACACCTCCGAGCTGGTCATCGAGCGGCTGTCGCGGCGGGCCGTGGGCTGGAACGGCGCCCGGCACCACGACGACGTCACCACCTACCCCAGCCAGGCGGCGCGAGGCCCGGTGGTGTTCCTCACCAACGCCTACGCCGGATCGGACGGCGACATCGTCACGGCCGCGGCCCAGGAGCTGGGGCTGGGCCCGGTCGTCGGGGAGCGTTCCTGGGGCGGCGTGGTCGGCATCGACGGGCGGTTCACGCTGGTCGACGGCACCGAGGTCACCCAGCCGCGGTACTGGATCGCGTTCGACCGGTACGGGTTCGGCCTGGAGAACCACG
Organism: Tessaracoccus yangjingae; assembly: GCF_054483935.1. Next base: position 1,937,895 of record NZ_CM137014.1, read on the forward strand.
GCGTGGACCCCGACATCGTGGTGGAGACCGGGCCCGCCGAGTGGGAGTCCGACGGTGACGTCCAGCTGGACCGGGCGATCGACGAGGCGCTCGGGCGCCTGGCGGAGCGCCCCGCCGCGCGGGCACCGCAGCTGGACGCCGCCCGCTTCGCACGGAAGGCGGACCGGGCATGACCACGAACTGGGCGGGAAACATCACCTACTCGGCCACGCGCCTGGCAGAGCCCACCTCCATCGAGGAGCTGCAGGAGCTGGTGCGCTCCGAAGAGCGCGTGCGGGTGGTGGGGTCGCGGCACTGCTTCAACGACATCGCCGACACCTCGGGGGTGCAGGTCTCCCTGGCCCGGTTGCGGACGGAGGGCCCTGCGAGGGTGTCCGACGGGACCTTCCGGGTCCCGGCGTGGCTCCGCTACGGGGACCTGGTCCCCGCGCTGCGCGCCGAGAGCGTGGCGCTGGCCAACCTGGCCTCGCTGCCGCACATCTCGGTGGCGGGCGCGGTCCAGACGGGCACGCACGGCTCCGGGGACCGGATCGGCTCGCTGGCCACGCAGATCTCCGCGCTGGAGCTGGTGGACGGTCGCGGCGAGCTGGTCCGCCTCGCGCGGGGTGACGCGGACTTCGACGGCGCCGTCGTCGGGCTGGGTGCGCTGGGGGTTCTGACGCACGTGGAGCTGGACGTCGCCCCGGCCCGGCCGGTGGCGCAGCGCGTGTTCGAAGGCGTGCGCCTCGACGCGGTGTTGGACGACCTGTCTGCGGTGACGGGCGCCGGGGACAGCGTCAGCATGTTCACCACCTGGCAGGACCCCGCCGTCGTCTCGCAGGTATGGGTGAAGTCGGCGGGGGAGCCCGAGGTGGGCGGGATCGTCGCCGCCGGGGGCCTGCCCGCGGACGGGCCGAGGCATCCCATCGCGGGCATCGACCCGACTCCCTGCACGCCGCAGCTGGGCGAGTACGGCCCCTGGTACGACCGCCTGCCCCACTTCCGGCTGGAGTTCACCCCGTCGGTGGGCGCCGAGCTGCAGTCGGAGTATCTGGTGCCGCGGACTGATGCTGTCGCGGCGGTGGAGGCGGTGGCGCGGATGGCGGAGCGCATCTCGCCGCTGCTGTTCGTCTGCGAGATCCGCACCATGGCCGCGGACACCCTGTGGCTCTCCCCGGCCTACGGCTCCGACACGGTGGGGCTGCACTTCACCTGGAAGCCAGACGAGGCGGCGGTGCGCGCACTCCTGCCCGAACTGGAGGCCGCGCTGCCGGCCACGGCGCGCCCCCACTGGGGCAAGGTGTTCACCCTGCCCGGCGACGAGGTGGCCGCCCGGTACCCGCGGTGGGCGGACTTCGCCGCGCTGCTCGGCCGGATGGACCCGGCCCGGCGGTTCACCAACGCCTACCTGGCCAGGCTGGGCCTCTAGCCGATGGGCGGGGGCGCGCTGGAGCGGCGCACCACCAGCGAGGGCGTGAACATCCGGTGGACCGGGGCTGTGCGGCCGTCGATGCGCTCGAGCAGCATCTGCACGGCCGCCGCGCCCATCTCCGGGGCGCACTGATTGACGCTGGTCAGCGAGACCAGCGCATGGGCGGCGATGTTGGTGTCGTCGTAGCCCACCACCGAGCACTGGGACGGCGTCAGGCCGCGCTCCGCAACCGCGCTGAGCACGCCCATCGCCAGTTCGTCGTGCCCGGCGACGATCGCGGTGGGCGGATGCGGCTCGTCCAGCAGCGCGAGCGCGGCGCGGTAGGTCGCCTCTTCGGTGGGGGAGACGTGCACGACGCGCGTGAAGTCGTCGAGCCCGGCGGCGTGCATGGTCGCCCGGTAACCCTCGGTGCGCAGGGCGTGGGGCGCCTGGGGCAGGTTCCGCTCGGCCTCCGGTGTCAGGGTGACGTGCGCGATCCGGCGGTGCCCCAGCCCGATGAGGTGGTCCACGGCCAGCCGGCTGCCTTGAAGGTCATCGCCCACGACGGTGTCGTAGTGCTGGGCCTGATCGTGTCGGCCCAGCATCACCAGCGGAACCGAGCGGCCGAGCGCCTCCAACCAGTCGGGCGCGACGGCGGGTGAGACGGCCAGGATGCCGTCCACCTGCCGGTCGGCGAGGGCTTGGATCGCCTTGGGGCCGTTGTCGTGATCCGGACCGGCGGGGGCGATGATCAGCTGGTAGTCGGTGGAACTGAGCTGGGCCATCGCGCCTTGGACCACCGAGTCGAACAGGTTGTTGGCCAGGGTGGGCAGCTCGACGCCCAGAGTGAAGCTGGATCCACGCATCGCGCGGGCCGCGACGCTGGGTCGGTAGCCGAGCACCTCGATGGCGGCCTCCACCCGGCTGCGCATGTCGTCGCTGACCCCGTACGCGTTGCGGATCACCTTCGACACGGCGGCGCGGGACACTCCGGCCTGCACGGCCACGTCGGCGATCGTGGCGTTGGCACGAACCGCCATGGCTTCTCCTTGCTCGGGGTGTGGCTGCCAGCGTAGTGGTCGGGCAGACCGGACGACGAAGGGGCGGGCCGCACGCGCGACCCGCCCTTCCGGCGCCCGGCGGGAGACCGCCGGGATCAGCTCAGCGCAGCGTCATCGACACCGGAGCCGAGAGATCGTCGGACGCGCCGCCGACGCGGAACGACACGGTGCCGGTGGGGGTGACCCAGCCGTCGGACTCGACGTCCCAGACCTGCAGGAGGTGGCGGTTGGCCAGGTCCTCACCGGTGAGCTCGATCGTCACGTTCTTGTGCTGACCGGGCTTGAGGGTGACCCGCTCCCAGCCCACCAGGCGCTGCGAGGGCAGGTCCGCCGACGCGGGCAGGTCGACGTAGACCTGCGCCACGTCGGTGCCCGCCACCTTGCCGGCGTTGGTGATCCGGAAGCTGACCCGGATGGCCGTGGACCCGTCGCTGTTCTTCGGGGTCACGTTGACCTTCGAGTACTCGAAGTCCGTGTAGGACAGGCCGTGGCCGAAGGCGAAGAGGGGGTCGATCCCCTCGGCCTCGTACCAGCGGTAGCCCACCTTGAGGCCCTCGGTGTAGTTGACCTGGCGGATCTCGGTCGAGCCTTGTGCCCGCACAGTGGAGCCGTTGGCAAAGATGCCGGGGTACTGCTGCGGGGTGGAGGTCGGCGTGTCGGCCAGCGACTTCGGGAAGCTCATCGGGAGCTTGCCCGAGGGGTTCACGTCGCCGAACAGGATGCCGGTCAGGGCGGGGCCGAACTGCTCGCCGCCGTACCAGGCCTGGAGGACGGCGTCGACGTCGTCGATCCAGGGCATCTCGACGGCGGTGCCGGAGTTGAGCACCACGACCGTGCGCTCGGCGGCCGCCGCGACTGCCTCGACGAGAGCATCGCCGTTGTGGTCGAGGCGGATATCGGTGATGTCGGAGAACTCGCCCATGCCGATATGGCCGAACACGATCGCCACGTCGGCGGAGGCGGCCAGCGCGGCGGCCTCGGCGGGCACGTCACCGTCGTTGAACACGACAGAACCGCCGGCGGCCTCGACACGCTCGGTGATCGAGGTCAGCGGGTCGACAAGTGCATCGCAGTTCAGCAGGGGGGCGTTCCCGCGGAAGCCGTTGGCCGCGCAGGCCCTCTTGGCGGTCACGAGGGCATCGTTGGGGAGCAACGAGGCGGTGGGACCGAGGATGGCCACGCTCGGTGCCTTGCCCAGCGGGAGGACGTCGTCGTTCTTCAGCAGGACGGTGCTCTGTTCGGCCAGCTCGCGGGCCACGGCCTTGTGCTCGGCGGTGGAGACCCCGGTCAGCCCGGGCGAGGGGACGGGGTTGTCGAACAGGCCGACGTTGATGTAGGCCCGGACAACCCGGAAGGCGGCCTCGTCGATCGCGTCCTGGGTGATCTCATCGGCGTCCAGGGCCGCGTCGAGGCGTTCTGGCGTGAACCAGATCGGCCGGTTCAGCTCCTGGTCGAGGCCGGCGTTGAGTGCGTCGGCGGTGGAGTGCACGGCGCCGAAGTCGCTCATCACGTAGCCGTTGAAGCCGATCCGGTCCTTGAGGTCCTCGTTCATGATCGGGTTCTCGCACGCCCAGACGCCGTTGATCTGGTTGTAGGAGCACATCACCGAATCGGGGTCGCTCTCGCGCACGGCGATCTCGTAGGGAAGGACGTACAGCTCCTGGAGCGTGCGCTCGTCGATGTTCGACGAGCTGGACTGCCGGTCCAGCTCCTGCTCGTTGCCCACGAAGTGCTTCGGGTTGGCGATGACGCCCTTGCCCGGGTTGCCGTCCTCGAGCCCGCGGACCGCGGCGGCGCCCATGACACCGCTGAGCACCGGGTCCTCGCCGAAGTACTCGGGCGTGCGGCCCGACAGCGGGGTGCGCCCGGAGGCGATGCCGGGGCCGAGGATGACGGCGTTGCCGCCGTCGAACGCCTCGGAGCCCTGCATGGCGGCCTTGGTCTCGCCCAGGGCCTCGTTGAAGGTCGCGGCGATGGCGATGGGGGCCGGCCACGCCGTCGTGCCGGCCTTGTTGTGGACGCCCTCGGCGCCGTTGGCATACACGACGCGGGGAGTGCACGGGAGCTGAGCGGGGTACTGCACACCGCCCGAGAACACCGTCTGGGTGGGGGAGTTGGCGGAGTGTTCGTTCATCCAGCGGTACTTCTGATGCTGCGAGCTCGCGTCGAGCAGCAGCTGCGCGCGCTGATCCGCCGTGAGCGTGGTGTCCATCCAGGGACACACGCTGAGGTCTGGGCCGTCGGCCGCGGCCAGCTGGTTGAACGCCGGCACGACGGCCGTCGAGAGAAGGGTCAGGGCGGCGGCGATGCTGATGGCCGCGCCCCGTCGTCGGGTGGGGGACATGGGTGATCTCCTCGGACAGAGACTGCAGGGGGCCCTCCGGTCGGCGCCGACAGGAGGGGCTGTAGATCGATCTACGGGGAGCTTAGGCAGAACACACAATTCCCCACAAGGGGTTCACAGGAAATTGTGTGTTCAATGCCTATCTGGGTGTGACAAGCACCCGAAGGTTAGTGATCGGCAGGGGGCGCGAGCTCCACCTCGACGCCGAGGGGTGCCTCGATGTCGGCCCAGGTGACCTCGCCCACGAGCCGGCCCACCGCGCGGAGGTCCGCCTCGATGGTGCGCAGGCGCGCCACCACGGCAGCGGGGCCGGAGAACGCCGCCCGCGACACCTCCGCCTTCATCGACACCTTGGCCGTCGACTTCGCGCCCCGGATGGCGATGAGCGCGGTGGCCACATCGGCGATGAGGGTGGGGTCGCCGGACGGCAGCTCGTCGACCGTGGGCCAGGGGGCGACGTGGACGGAGGTGTCGTGGGTCCACCGCCACACCTCCTCGGTCACGAAGGGCAGGATGGGCGCGAACAGCCGCAGCTGGACGTCGAGCGCAAGCGCCAGCGCCGCCTGAGCCGACGCCTGCTCGGCGGGGGAATGGGCGCCGTAGGCGCGCTCCTTGACCAGCTCCAGGTAGTCGTCGCAGAAGGACCAGAAGAAGGACTCCGTCGCCTCGAGGGCTCCGGTGTAGTCGAACTCCTCGAACGAGCTTGTGGCGGCCTCGACCACGGCCCGGAGCCCGGCGAGCATCGCCAGGTCGACGGGGTTCGTCACGGCCGGGACGCCGCCCGGGTTCTCGGCCATGGTGAGCACGAACTTGCCGGCGTTGAGGATCTTCATGGCGAGGCGGCGCCCCACCTTCATCTGGGTCTCGTCGAACGGCGAGTCCATGCCGGGCCGGGCCATCGCCGCGCGCCAGCGCACCGCGTCGGATCCGTACTTGTCCAGGATGTCGGTGGGCACCACGACGTTGCCCTTGGACTTGCTCATCTTCTTGCGGTCCGGGTCCACCACGAAGCCGGAGATGGTGGCCCGCTTCCACGGCAGCGAGCCGTTCTCGAAGTGGGCGCGCACCACGCGGCTGAACAGCCAGGTGCGGATGATGTCGTGGGCCTGCGGCGCCACGTCCATCGGGAACGTGAGCGAGAAGAGCTCGTCGTCGCGCTCCCAGCCGGTGGCCAGGTGGGGCGTGAGCGACGACGTGGCCCAGGTGTCCATGACGTCCGGGTCCGCCATGAACCCGCCCGGCTGGTCCCGCTGCTCAGCCGTGAAGCCGGGCGGGCAGTCCGTGACCGGATCGATCGGCAGAGTTGCCTCGTCGGCGACGATGGGGGCGTCGTAGTCGGGCTCGCCGTCGGCGTCCAGGCGGTACCAGACGGGGAACGGCACCCCGAAGAAGCGCTGACGCGAGATCAGCCAGTCCCCGTTGAGGCCGCCCACCCAGTTCTCGTAGCGGTGCGACATGTGCTCCGGCGTCCACTTCAGCTCCCGCCCGCGCGCGAGCATGGCCTGCTTGATGTCCTCGTCGCGGCCGCCGTTGCGGATGTACCACTGGCGCGTGGCCACGATCTCGAGCGGCTTGTCGCCCTTCTCGTAGAAGTTGGTCATGCGGGTGGTGGGCTTCGGCTCCCCGTCGAGGTCTCCGCTCTCGCGCAGCATCGCGACGGTGGCCTCGCGGGCGGAGAACGCCGTCTTGCCGGCGATGGCCTCGAAGGCCTCGGCGTTGACGATCCACTCAGGGGTCTCGCCCTGAACCCGGCCGTCGCGGCCGATCACGGTGCGCGTGGGCAGGTTCAGCTCGCGCCACCAGGTGACGTCGGTGAGATCGCCGAAGGTGCAGCACATGGCGATGCCTGCGCCCTTGTCCGGCTCCGCCGCCTCGTGCGCCAGGACCGGGATCTCCACGCCGAAGAGGGGCGAGGTGACCGTGGTGCCGAAGAGCGGCTGGTAGCGCTCGTCGTCCGGGTGCGCGATGAGCGCGCACACCGATGCCAGCAGCTCCGGGCGCGTGGTCTCGATGTGCACCGGCTCGCCTCCGGGACGGTGGAACGCCACGCGGTGGTAGGCGCCCGGGTATTCACGGGCCTCCAGCTCAGCCTGTGCGACCGCGGTGTGGAAGGTCACGTCCCACAGCGTGGGCGCGTAGCTGAGGTAGGCCTCGCCGCGGGCGTGGTTGCGCAGGAACGCCTTCTGCGCCACGGCCTGGGAGTCCGCCGAGATGGTGGTGTAGAGCGTGGACCAGTCCACCGACAGGCCGAGCTGGCGCCACAGGTCTTCGAAGGCCTGCTCGTCGACGGCGGTCAGCTCGTGGCAGAGCTCGATGAAGTTGGCGCGGCTGATCGGGACCTGGCGCTTGGGGTCCGGCTTCGCGGGGGGCTGGAAGTCCGCGTCGTAGGCGATGGACGGGTCACAGCGAACGCCGTAGTAGTTCTGCACCCGCCGCTCGGTGGGGAGCCCGTTGTCGTCCCACCCCATGGGGTAGAACACGTGCTTGCCGCGCATCCGCTGGTAGCGGGCCACCGTGTCGGTGTGGGTGTAGCTGAACACGTGGCCCACGTGGAGCGAGCCCGAGACCGTGGGCGGGGGCGTGTCGATGCTGAACACCTCGTCGCGGCTCGACGGCCGGGTGAACGCGTAGGTGCCTTCCCCTGCCCATACCTGGCCCCACTTGGCCTCGAGGCCTTCGAGGACGGGCTTGTCGGGGAGGGCGCGCGTCGACGCGTTCGGATCGGTCATGGGACCCGATCTTAATGGGCCGCGCGCGCCCTCCCGAACCGTCGTCTGGTCAGCTCTCGAGCTGCTGGCCCCCGGCCTCGAACGCGGCGGTGATGGCCGCCATCATCGACTCGGCGGTGGGCTGGATCAGCACCTCCTGGGTCTCCTGGTTGTAGAACTCCAGCTGCTGCCCGCTCACCAGGAAGGTGGGGGTGGCGCCGATCTGGTCGTCGTTGAACTTCTGGTTGGCCTTGTCCGTGAAGTCGTTGAAGGCGCGGGTGTCGTACAGCTCCTGGAAGCGGGTCAGGTTGTCGCCCTCGATCCCGGCAAGGGTGGGGAAGTCCACCCGGAGCTGCTGCTCGGTGAAGCCCGTGCCCTCCTGCGCAGGGTGGTTGGCGTACACCACGCGGTGGAACTCGTCGAACGCGCCCACCTCGTCGGCGGCGGCAGCAGCCAGGGCGGCGCGCTTGGACGAGTCGTTGCGGAGGCCGGCGTCGAGGAAGAAGGCGGTACGGATCTCGGCGGTGATGGAGCCGTCGGCGACCAGCTGCTCGATGACCGGGCCGTAGCTCTCCTCACGCGCGGCACACGCCGGGCACTGGAAGTCCTCCCAGACCACGAGGTGCGGGGTGCCCTCCTGCGGCTGCTTGCCCGCGAGCAGGATCCCCGTCGATGCGGTGGCGTTGGGCGGCGTCAGCTGTTCCGTGGCGACTGGCGCCTGCTTGGCAAGGGCCTGCATGATCACGATGGCCAGCACAGCCACGACCGTCACGCCAACCAGGCCGGCGCCCACGGCCAGGATGCGGCGGGTCCGCTTGGTGCGTTCCTCCAGCTCCTGCTGCTGGCGCAGCGCGGCACGCTTGCTCATCTGCGAATTGTTGGCCATAGGACGAAGCTCCTCTGTGGGGCGTGATGAAGGCAGTCAGATGCCCGGCCAGGCCGGGCGACTGATACGAGGTCATCCTAACCGCGACGCTCAACCGGACCCGTGCGCCGTCCTGCCGCTCGACGGAGGATGCCCGTGCCGCTGCGGCCCGCCACTAGGCTGGGGCCACGATGACTCACTCCACGCACGCCGAGCTGACAGCCGCCCTGACCAGCCGCTGGCCCGAGCACCGGGTGGCGCCCAGCCTGACCCGCATCGCGGCCCTCGTCGACCTCCTCGGGGACCCGCAGCGGGCCTTCCCCGTGATCCAGGTGGCCGGCACCAACGGCAAGGGCAGCACCGCGATCATGATCGAGACGCTCCTGCGGTCGGCCGGGCTGCGCACGGGCAGGTTCGCCAGCCCACATCTCAGCGACGTGCGCGAGCGGATCAGCATCGACGGGGAGCCCATCAGCGAGGAGCGCTTCGACGAGGTCTGGCGCGACATCGAGCCCTACGTGGCCATGGTCGACGAGCAGCAGCTGGACGGCGTCGCTATGACGTTCTTCGAGGTGATCACCGGCATGGCCTACGCGGCCTTCGCCGACGCCCCCGTCGATGTGGCGGTGATGGAGGTGGGTCTCGGCGGCCGATGGGACGCCACGAGCGTCGCGGACGCCGCGGTTGCGGTGGTGACGCCCATCGGGCTGGACCACATGCACATTCTCGGCTCCACCATCGTGGAGATCGCGGGGGAGAAGGCGGGCATCATCAAGCACGGGTCGACGGCGGTGCTGGCCGGCCAGGACCCGGCGGCCGCGCGGGTGCTGCTGGAGCGGGCCATCGAGGTGGGCGCCCCCGTGAAGGTCGAGGGGCCGGACTTCGGGCTCCTGGACCGCAGCCTCGCCGTCGGCGGCCAGCTGCTGCGGATCGACACCGCGGGGGGCCCGGTGGGCGACATCTTCCTACCCCTCTTCGGGGAGCACATGGCCCGCAACGCCGCCCTGGCCGTTGCGGCCGTGGAGGCCTTCCTGGGCGGGCAGCCGCTCAGCCCTGAGGTCATCGTCGAGGCGCTGGGCGCGGTCGAGGCGCCGGCCCGGCTCGAGCTGGTCCGGACGTCTCCTCCCATCGTCATCGACACGGCGCACAACCCGCCGGCCGCCCGCGCCACCATCGACGCCGTCGCCGAGTCCTATACCTTCGATCCGCTCATCGGGGTGGTGGCGATGATGCAGGACAAGAACGCCGAGGAGACGCTCGAGATCTTCGCCGAGCAGATGGACCAGGTGGTGATCACCGCGGTGTCCTCCTCGCCCCGCGCCCGGTCTGTCGACGACCTCGCGGCGGTGGCCGAGACGATCTGGTCGACGCATCAGGTCCACCGCGCCCGAACCGTTGCAGAGGCCCTGGACCTGGCCGTGATGCTGGCCGACACCTCCAGCGCCCAGGCGGGCGTCCTGGTAGCGGGGTCCGTCATCGCGGCCGGCGAGGCCCGCGACCTGCTGAAGAAGGATGAATCGTGACCCTCGACCCCGGCAACCCGCTCCGCTCGGCAGCCATGTCCGTGCTGGTCTTCGAGATCATCGTGGTCTGGCTCGCCTTCATCGGCATGATCCAGGTTTCAGGGGTCAACCTCTGGGTCGCGGCGGCCTGGTGCGCCGTGACGACGCTGCTGTGCGTGGCCGCGTCCGCCGGCCTCAGGAAGAGGTGGGGCTACGTCGTCGGGTGGGTGGCGCAGGTGGTGATCATCGGGCTGGGCCTGCTCACCCCGTGGATGTACGCGATGGGGATCATCTTCGCCATGATCTGGGTGACCTGCATGGTGCTCGGCAAGAGACTGGAAGCGGCGCAGGCCGGAAGGGACAACACATGAGCGAGCAGACGTTCGTCATCATCAAGCCCGACGCCGTGGCGGCCGGCCACGTGGGGGCCATCGTGTCGCGGTACGAGGAGGCCGGGCTGCGCCTGGCCGCCATGGAGTTCCGCCGGATCGACCCGGAGTTCGCGGACCGGCACTACGCCGAACACGTGGAGCGCGAGTACTACCCCCCGCTGCGGGAGTTCATGACCGAGGGCCCCCTCATCGCCATGGTGGTGGCCGGCGACGACGCCGTCGCGCGCGTCCGAGCCCTGCACGGGGCGACGGATCCGGCCAAGGCCGAGCCCGGGACGGTGCGCGCAGACTTCGCCGAGTCCACCCGGCGCAACGCGGTCCACGCCTCCGACTCGCCCGAGTCGGCGGCCCACGAGATCGCGCTCTGGTTCGGCGAGCTCTAGGTCAAACCGGCAGCCGCGGTTATCCTAGGCGGCGCCATGACTACACTTCCCGCGCTGCCCACCCACTCGCTCTTCGGACGGCTGGAGCCCCTGCTCGCGCAGGTGAGCAAGCCCATCCAGTACGTCGGCGGGGAGCACAACTCCGTCGTCAAGGACTGGGAGTCGGTCGCCGTGCGCTGGTGCCTGTCCTACCCGGACGCCTACGAGGTGGGCCAGCCCAACCAGGGCGTGGCCATCCTCTACGAGATCCTCAACGAGCGCGAGTGGATCCTGGCCGAGCGGACGTACTGCGTCTGGCCGGACATGGAGGCCAGGATGCGGGAGGCGCGGGTGCCGCAGTTCACGCTGGACGCGCACCGCCCCGTCGGCATGTTCGACGTGCTGGGCGTGTCCTTCTCTACCGAACTCGGCTACACGAACCTGCTCAACATCCTCGACCTGGCGGGCATGTCGCTGCACGCGGCCGATCGCCAGGACGGTGAGCCGATCGTCGTCGCCGGCGGGCACGCGGCGTTCAACCCGGAGCCCATCGCCGACTTCATCGACGTCGCGGTGCTGGGCGACGGCGAGGAGGCGTCGCTGCTCATCTCCGACATCGTCCGGGAATGGAAGCTCGACGCCCGCGAGGGCGGCCGCGACGGCCTGCTGCTTCGCCTGGCCTCCACCGGCGCGTTCTACGTGCCCCGGTTCTACGACGTGGACTACCTCGACGACGGGCGCATCCAGCGGATCGCGCCCAACCGTGAGGGTGTGCCGTTCCAGGTGCGCAAGCACACGCTGATGAACCTCGACGAGTGGCCCTACCCGAAGCACCCCATCGTGCCGATGGCCGAGACGGTGCACGAGCGCTACTCGGTGGAGATCTTCCGCGGCTGCACCCGCGGCTGCCGGTTCTGCCAGGCGGGCATGATCACCCGCCCGGTCCGGGAGCGGTCCATCGAGACCATCGGCGCCATGGTGGCCGGCGGGCTGAAGGCCACCGGCCTGGAGGAGATCGGACTGCTGTCGCTGTCGTCGGCGGACCACTCCGAGATCGCGGAGGTCACCCGCCAGTTGGCGGACCGGTACGAGGGTTCCAACGTCTCCCTCTCCCTGCCGTCGACGCGCGTGGACGCCTTCAACATCGACCTGGCCAACGAGCTCAGCCGCAACGGCCGCCGCTCGGGGCTCACCTTCGCGCCCGAGGGCGGCTCCGAGCGGATGCGCAAGGTGATCAACAAGATGGTCACCGAGGACGACCTCATCGACACGGTCGCCGCCGCCTTCTCCTCCGGCTGGCGCCAGGTGAAGCTCTATTTCATGTGCGGGCTGCCCACCGAGACCGACGAGGACGTCCTGGCCATCGCGGACCTGGCGCGCCGGGTGATCGAGACCGGCCGCAAGGCCTCCGGCACCCGCGACATCCGGTGCACCGTGTCCATCGGCGGGTTCGTGCCGAAGGCCCACACCCCGTTCCAGTGGGCGGGGCAGGCGAGCGCGGAGACGATCGACCACCGGCTCCAGCTGCTCCGCGACACCATCCGCCAGGACCGGAACTACGGCAAGGCCATCGGCATGCGCTACCACGACGGGAAGCCCGGCGTGATCGAGGGCCTGCTGTCGCGGGGCGATCGCCGCATCGGTCGGGTGATCGAGCGGGTGTGGCGCGAGGGCGGCAAGTTCGACGGCTGGAGTGAGCACTTCAGCTACGAGCGCTGGACCGCCGCCGCGGCGGAGGAGCTCGCCGCCTTCGGCGTGGACCTCGACTGGTACACCACGCGCGAGCGCGGATATGAGGAGGTCCTGCCCTGGGACCACCTCGACGCCGGCCTCGACCGCGACTGGCTGTGGGAGGACTGGCAGGACGCGCTCGACGAGCGCGAGGTGGAGGACTGCCGCTGGACGCCGTGCTTCGACTGCGGGGTGTGTCCTCAGATGGACACCCAGATCCAGATCGGCCCCACCGGCAAGGTCCTGCTGCCGCTCTCCGTGACCCGGCCCACGCTCGCATAGCGGAAGCGCTAGGCTCGCGGTCCGTGGACAGCGCGCGCAGGATCGGGTTCGACAGCGGGAAGTATCTCGCCCTCCAGTCTCAGCACATCGACGAGCGGCGCAAGCGCTTCGGCGGCAAGCTGTACCTGGAGTTCGGTGGGAAGCTGTTCGACGACCACCACGCCTCCCGCGTGCTGCCCGGCTTCACCCCGGACAACAAGATCACGATGCTGGAGACGCTCAAGGACGAGGTCGAGGTGGTCATCGTCATCAGCGCCCACGACCTCGCCCGCAACAAGGTGCGCGCCGATCTCGGGATCACGTACGAGTCCGACGTGCTCAGGCTGATCGACGAGTTCCGGTCCTACGGCCTCTACGTGGGCAGCGTCGTCATCACGCAGATGACCGACGAGCACCGCCAGGGACGGGCGTTCAAGCGCAAGCTCGAGCGCCTGGGGCTGAAGGTGTACCGGCACTACCCGATCAAGGGCTACCCCAGCGACGTTGCCCTGATCGTCAGCGACAACGGTTACGGCCGCAACGACTACATCGAGACCACCCGCGACCTGATCGTGGTCACCGCCCCAGGCCCGGGCAGCGGCAAGATGGCCACCTGCCTGTCCCAGCTCTACCACGACCACAAGCGCGGAATCCCCTCCGGCTACGCCAAGTACGAGACCTTCCCGATCTGGAACCTGCCGCTCGACCATCCCGTCAACCTCGCCTACGAGGCTGCGACGGCGGACCTGGACGACGTCAACCTGATCGACCCCTTCCACCTCGCCGCCTACGGTGAGCAGGCCGTCAACTACAACCGCGACGTCGAGATCTTCCCGGTGCTCAAGCTGCTGTTCGAGCAGCTCACCGGCAGCTCGCCCTACCAGTCGCCCACAGACATGGGCGTCAACATGGCGGGCCTGTGCATCTCCGACGACGAGGTCTGCCGGGAGGCCTCACGGCAGGAGGTCATCCGCCGCTACTACAAGGCGCTGGTCCACGAGCGGCGCGACGAGCTCGAGCCCACCCTCTCGGACAGGATCGCGCTCACCATGAGCAAGCTGGGCATCAGCGCCGACGACCGCCCCGTCGTCGGACCCGCCCTGGAGCTCGAACGCCGGACGAAGGGCCCCGCGGCCGCGCTGCAGCTCCCGGACGGCTCGATCGTCACCGGCAAGACCTCGGCGCTCCTCGGCAGCTCATCGGCGCTTCTGCTCAACGCGCTCAAGCTGCTCGCGGGCCTGCCGGACGACGTGCACCTGCTGGCGCCAGAGACCATCGGGCCCATCCAGACGCTGAAGACCCGTCACCTGGGCAGCGCGAACCCGCGGCTGCACACCGACGAGGTGCTCATCGCCCTCTCCGTGGGCGCCACCTACGACGAGAACGCCCGGCGCGCGCTGGCCGAGCTCGCCCACCTGCGGGGGTGCGACGTGCACACCTCGGTGATCCTCGGGCCGGTGGACGAGGCCATCTTCCGCAACCTCGGCGTCAACGTGACGAGCGAGCCGGTCTTCCAGAGCAAGAAGCTGTACCGGAAGCGGTGACCGGCGTCCGCATGCACGCCCACTAGACTGCGCCGCGTGGGAAATCGACAGCCGCCGGTCCAGCAGGCACCTCCGGCGCAGAAGTTGAGGCTGCGCTACGCCAAGCGCGGGCCGGGGCGCTTCACGTCGCACCGAGACTTCGGGCGCGCCCTGGAGCGAGCGCTGAGACGTGCGGAGATCCCCATGGCCTACTCCTCGGGCTTCTCGCCCCACCCGCGCATCTCCTATGCCAACGCCGCCCCCACATCGGCGGCCTCCGAGGCCGAGTACGTGGAGCTCGGCCTGAGTGAGGTGTGCAACCCGGTCAGGGTGATGGAGGCGCTGAACGAGGTCCTGCCTCACGGGTTCGTCGTCCTCGATGTCGCCGAGGCCCTCAAGGCGCCGCTGGGCGACCTGCTGCAGGCGTCCGACTGGGTGGTCTCGTTGGCCGGGGCCCAGCCGGGCGTGCTCGCCCAGGCCGTGACCGCGCTGCTGGCCCAGGAAACCCACGTCGTTGAGCGCATGACCAAGAACGGCATCCGCTCGTTCGACGTCCGCGGCGCCATCGTCTCGCTCGAGGTCGCCGACGACGAGACGCTCCACCTGCGCTCGATCCACCAGACTCCGCTGGTGCGCCCCGACGACGTCGTGACCGCGCTCCGCGCACTGGACCCGCGGGTGCCGTCGCAGGCACTGCTGACCCGTCTGGGCCAGGGGCCGCTGGGGGAGGACGGCATCGGGGATCCGCTGCGTTGATCGTGTCGCGATACGCGATGGGGTTGGTCGATGTGCGAGAATAACGAACAGGTCACGGCACCGCCCGGTGTCACCCTGGAGCAGCGAGGCTGCACCGCGGCATGTCTGCCGCGACTGCTCGCACTGCCCCGGATGGCCTCAGTCTTAGCGCACAGCGCGTCTGTGCCTGTCCGCGCATCCGCGTGTAAGGAGCCCCATGCTCGACACTGAAAACGACGGCACGACCGCCGAAGACACCACCCCCGCCACCCCGGTCAGGCGCCGCCGCGCGGCGGGCCGTCCGGCCGGTCCGCCCCAGGAGGGCGCAGCTGCCCCGGCCGAAGCATCGGCCGCCCCGGCCGAAGCGGACGCGCCCACGTTGACCCCGAGGCGCCGACGGGTGGCGTCGAAGCCCGACGGCGAAGCGGCCCCCGCGCGCCGCCGTCGCGTCAAGGCCGTGGAGCCCGCCGGGTCCGCGGAGGACACCCCCGTGGTCGAGCCGGTCGCGGAGCCCGTGCAGCCGACGGTTGCCGACGAGGCGCCGGTTGCCCAGGAGGCGCAGGTTGCCGAGGAGGCTCCGGTCAAGCCGGTGCGCCGCAGGGCCACGCGCCGAACGGCTCCGCCCGAGCCCGCCCCTCAGCCGGAGCAGGCCGTGGCCGTCGCACCGGACGAGGCTCCCGCCCCGGCGGAGCAGCCCGAAGCCGAGCAGCCGGCCGCCGAGGCCGTGATAGCGGAGGCCCCGCAGTCGCCGCCCCCGGCGCGCCGCCGGCGGGCGTCGCGTCCCGCCGCCGCCCCGGAGCCGGTGGCTGCCCCCGAGCCGGTGGCCGCCCCGAGCGCTTCCGAGGTACAGGTGGCCGCCTCCCCGGAGCCTGAGCCCGAGGCGGGACCTGAGGAGCAGGCTGCGCCCACGCAGCCCGCCGCCGAGCAGGGTCGTGGGCGTCGTCGTCGCGCCACCCGCGCCGCCGCAGCGCCCGCAGCGCCCGCCGAGGGCGACGGTGAGGATGTGATCGGGGACGCGCTCCGTGCCGCGGAGGAGCTGGCCGAGGCCCGCAGGGCTCTGCTGACTGACCCGTTCCTGACCGCCGCCGCGCGCGAGCAGCAGTTGGCGGCCCTGGCGGGCGCCATCGCGGGAGCCTCCGAGGAGGACGAGCCGGAGGCCGACGAGGACCTTCAGGACGCCTCGCTCGAGCCCGGCGCCGATGAGCCGGACCTGGAGGGGGAGCCCGAGGACGAGGACGTCGTCGAGGACGAGGCCGACGGTGACCGCCCGTCCCGCCGCCGCCGTCGGCGCGGAGGCCGTCGTCGCCGCCGTGGCAGCGCCCGCGACGACGCCGACGAGGATGAGGCCGACGAGGCCGACGAAACCGAGGCCGACGCCTCCGGGACCGCCCGCGACGACGAGTCGGCGGAGGCGGAGCCCGAGGGTGAAGCAGAGGGTGAGTCCGACACCGAAGCCGACGACTCCGGCACCACCCGCCGTCGCCGCCGTCGTCGCCGTCGCGGCGAGGGCGCCGACGCCGAGTCCACGTCCTCCGACGAGGTGACCGGCATCGAGGGCTCCACGCGGATGGAGGCCAAGCGCCAGCGCCGCAAGGAGTCGCGCGCGGCGGGCCGCCGGCGTGCGCCGATCCTCAGCGAGGCCGAGTTCCTCGCGCGCCGCGAGTCGGTGGACCGCAAGCTCGTCATCCGCCAGTCCGAGGACTACACGCAGCTGGCCGTCGTCGAGGACAACATCCTCGTCGAGCACTACGTCGACAAGGCCTCTGCCACCTCGCTGATCGGCAACATCTACCTCGGGCGCGTCCAGAACGTGCTCCCGAGCATGGAGGCCGCGTTCATCGACATCGGCCGCGGACGCAACGCCGTGCTCTACGCCGGCGAGGTGGACTGGGCCGCCTTCGGCGTGACCGGCGAGAACCGCAAGGTCGAGAACGTCCTGAAGTCCGGCCAGAGCGTCCTCGTCCAGGTCACCAAGGACCCGGTGGGCGCGAAGGGGTCGCGGCTGACCAGCCACATCTCGCTGCCCGGCCGCTACATCGTCTACTCGCCCGGCGGCCACCTGTCCGGCATCTCCCGCAAGCTGCCGGATCAGGAGCGCAGCAGGCTCCGGACCGTCCTCGGCTCGCTCATCTCCGACGACGAGTCCGTCATCGTGCGGACCGCCGCCGAGGGGGCCAGCGAGGAGGAGCTGATCCGCGACGTCAACCGGCTGAAGGCGCAGTGGGAGGTCATCGAGAAGAAGGCCAAGCAGGGCAGCGCGCCTCAGGCGCTCTACTCGGAGCCCGACCTCACCCTCAGGATCGTCCGCGACCTGTTCACCGAGGACTTCGGCCAGCTCATCGTCCAGGGCGACGGTGGCCCCGACGACGCCTACGACGCCATCTCGGCCTACGTCAGCCACGTCGCGCCGCACCTGGCCGAGCGCCTCATCCGCTTCGAGGCGGCCGAGGACGGACGCGACGCCTTCGCGCAGTTCAAGATCGACGACCAGATCGCCAAGGCGCTCGACCGCAAGGTGTTCCTCCCCTCCGGGGGCTCGCTCGTCATCGACCGCACCGAGGCCATGACGGTCATCGACGTCAACACCGGCCGCTTCACCGGCGCCGGGGGCAACCTCGAGGCCACCGTCACCAGCAACAACCTGGAGGCGGCGGAGGAGATCGTCCGGCAGCTGCGCCTGCGGGACCTGGGCGGCATCATCGTGATCGACTTCATCGACATGGTCCTGCCCAGCAACCGCGAACTGCTGCTACGCCGGCTCGTCGAGTGCCTCGGCCGGGACCGCACGCGCCACCAGGTGGCGGAGGTGACCAGCCTCGGCCTGGTGCAGCTGACGCGCAAGCGCATCGGCACTGGCCTCCAGGAGGCATTCACCGAGCCGTGTGAGCACTGCCAGGGCGCCGGCTACGTGCGCTTCGAGGAGCCCGTGGACTCGCAGGCGCCCTCGGACGGCGGCGAGCGCCGGTCGCCCCGTCGACGGGGCCGCAAGTAGGGCCTCATTTGGCCATTTCCACGCGGGCGGGTTAATATTGTGCGGTTGCCTGCTCGCGTGGGCTACACCTCAAGAGCAATCCAGGCTTCAATCCTGGGCACAGACAACAAGGAGATTCCAGTGGCCGCCACGTGTGATGTTTGCGCCAAGGGACCCGGCTTCGGTCACAACGTTCCTTGGTCGAAGAAGAAGACCAACCGCCGCTGGAACCCGAACATCCAGCGCGTGCGTGCCACCGTCAACGGCACGCCGAAGCGCGTGAACGTGTGCACCTCCTGCCTCAAGGCCGGCAAGGTCTCGCGCTAGTCCGCATCCCTGAACGCAGTAACCGGCGGTCCGCTTCGGCGGGCCGCCGGTTCCCGTGTCCCCTCGCGTCGGCCCACGGGCCTGTCGGGGGCGCCCGGTAGGGTCGGGTCATGTCCTCCTGGCGCACCCCCATCTACCGCGAGCTGGGCCGCCGCCTCGTCGATGTGCTCGGCTCGAAGACGGCCGACGGGTTCGAGAAGCTGGGCCTCGTCACCGTCGACGACCTGGTGCGCCACGTGCCGCGCCGCTACATCTCCGGCACCGGGATGTCGGACTTCGCGACGCTGCGCGTGGGCGAGGAGGTGGCGGTCGTCGCCGAGGTCCTGGGGGCGAAGACCTTCGGCACCATCCCGAGCGCCCGGGTCCAGGCGGTGCTGAGCGACGGGCACGGGAGGTTGTCCATCACCCTGTTCGCGCGGTACGAGCGTCACCTGAAGTGGTGGGTGAGCCTGCTGCAGCCAGGGTCCAGGGGCATCTTCATCGGCCGGGTGGGGAGCTTCAACGGGGAGCTCCAGCTCGCCCACCCCGATTTCGTGATGCTCGACGGCACGCGGGTCTCGGAGCGCAAGTCCTCGACGAAGCAGGCGGCGATGGCACGCAGCGTCCAGCGCGCCACGATGATCGGCCTGTACCCGGCCTCGTCAAAGCTGCCCACCTGGGTGATCGCCGAGTCGGTTCAGCTGGTGCTGCCCTCGCTGACCGGAGACACGCTGCCCGGCTGGGTGGTCGAGGAGGCCGGCGTCCTGCCCTTCCCGGAGGCGCTCAGCGCGGTCCACGAGCCCGTGGAGCTCCGCCAGGCCGAGTTCGGTCAGGCCAGGCTGCGCTTCGACGAGGCCTTCGGCATCCAGCTCGCGATGGCCGCGCGGCGCCGGGACGCGGCGGGTGAGCTGGCGACGCCCCGGCCACGACGGCGCGGCGGGCTGCTGGAGGAGTTCGACCGGAGGCTGCCGTTCACCCTCACCGCCGGACAGCGGGAGATCGGAGAGACCGTCTTCGACGAGCTGGCGAAGGGCGCGCCGATGAACCGGCTGCTGCAGGGTGAGGTGGGCTCGGGCAAGACGCTGGTGGCGCTGAGGGCCATGCTCGCCGTCGTCGACGCGGGGGGTCAGGCGGTCCTCCTGGCTCCCACCGAGGTGCTGGCCAAGCAGCATCACCAGACCATCACGAGGCTGCTGGGGGATCTCGGCCAGGGGCGCCAGCTCGGTGCGCACCCGGACGCGACAGGCGTGGTCCTGCTCACCGGCAGCCGTTCCGCCGCGGCCAAGCGGGGCGTCCTCAACGACATCGTGACCGGTGAGGCGGGCATCGTCATCGGCACGCACGCGCTGCTCAGCGATCCGGTCGCCTTCTTCGACCTCGGCCTGGTCGTGGTCGACGAGCAGCACCGGTTCGGCGTCGAGCAGCGGGCGGCGCTGTCGGCCAAGGCGGAGCGGAAGCCGCACACGCTGGTCATGACCGCCACCCCCATCCCGCGCTCGATCGCGATGACCGTGTTCGGGGATCTCGAGGTCAGCGAGCTGCGTGAGCTCCCCGCGGGGCGCGCCCCCGTGCAGACCGTCTTCGTGGACACTGCCAGGAACCCGCACTGGGTCGCCAGGGCGTGGCAGCGGATCAGGGAAGAGGTTGCGCAGGGCCGCCAGGCGTTCGTGGTGTGTCCGGCGATCAGCGCGAAGGAGGCCGAGAGCGCGGGTGCGGGGCCGGTGGCCGCCGTCGAGGTGTTGGCGCCGGAGTTGGCGGCGGGGCCGCTCGCGGGACTCCGGGTGGGGGCCGTCCACGGAAAGCAGCCGGCGGCGGAGCGCGACGAGGCCATGGCGGCGTTCGCCGAGGGGCGCCTCGACGTCATCGTGGCCACCACAGTCATCGAGGTGGGCGTGGACGTGCCGAACGCCTCGGTGATGGTGGTGCTGGATGCCGACAGGTTCGGGTTGAGCCAGCTCCACCAGCTCCGCGGGCGCATCGGCCGTGGCGGGCACGCAGGGCTGTGCCTGCTGCTGGCGGCGGTGGGGGAGAACCTCGACGCGGAGACGCGCCTGCAGGCCATGGTCTCCACCACGGACGGCTTCGAGCTGGCCGAGCTGGACCTGCGGCTCCGCCGAGAGGGCGACGTCCTCGGCGCGGCGCAGTCGGGCGGGGGCACCCTCAAGCTGCTGCGCGCCCTCGACGACGCGGAGGTGATCAAGGCGGCCAAGGTCCTCGCGGAACGGGTCCTGGCCGACGAGCGGGCCGCCTCGGATCCGCTCCTGG
Organism: Tessaracoccus yangjingae; assembly: GCF_054483935.1. Next base: position 1,958,311 of record NZ_CM137014.1, read on the forward strand.
CGGACCTGATGACCAAGGCGGAGGCGGTCGCGGCCGGAGAGTGGATGGACAAGACATGAGCAGGATCATCGCCGGACGGGCGAAGGGTCACCGCCTCGCCGTCCCCAAGGGTGCCCGCACCCGGCCCACCACTGACCGCACCAGGGAGGCCCTCTTCTCGGCGCTCGCGAGCTGGTTCGGCACGGCCGACGCGGACGCGTCCGAGCACCTCGCCGGGGTCTCCGTGCTGGACCTCTTCGCGGGCTCGGGCGCGGTCGGCCTCGAGGCGGCCAGCCGGGGGGCGGGCCCCGTCGTGCTGGTCGAACACGACAGGCCCACCGCGCGCCTGATCCAGGACAACGCCAGGGCCACCGGCCTCGCGGTGGAGGTCCGCGCGGTCAAGGCCGAGGCGGCGGCCCAGGCCCCGGGGGGACGGTTCGACCTGGTCTTCCTCGACCCTCCCTACGACCTGCCCACCGAGAATGTGGAGGCTCTCCTCGGCGTGCTCGCCGACTGTGCCGTCGCGGAGCGCGGCCTGGTGGTGGTCGAACGCTCAGCCCGGGACCGCGCCCCAGCGTGGCCGGACCGGTTCACAGACACCTGGCATCGCGGCTACGGTGAGACGACGCTCTTCTTCGGAGCTGTGGACTAGGAGCAACGCATGCCGGTCTTGTGCCCCGGGTCGTTCGACCCGATCACGGTGGGCCATCTCGACGTCATCCGCCGCGCGCACGCGCTGTTCGGCGCCGTCGTCGTGGCGATCGGCAACAACTCGACGAAGAACTACCTCTTCAGCTTCGACGAGAGGGTCCGTCTCGTCCAGGAGGCCACGGCAGACCTGGACCACATCACGGTCGAGCCCATGGACGGCCTCCTGGTGGACTTCTGTCGCCAACGGCAGATCACCGCCGTGGTCAAGGGCCTGCGGTTCGGCTCGGACTTCGATTTCGAGCTCCAGATGGCACACATGAACCACGCCATGGGGCCGGTGGAGACGGTGCTCCTCCCGGCGGCGAAGGAGCACGTCACCCTGTCGTCGACCATCATCCGGCAGGTGGTGCGGCTGGGAGGCGACGTCACCGCGTACGTCCCGGCCAACGTCGCCGCCGCCATCGACGAACTGCGGCGCGCGAACCGCGCCTAGGCCCACCCCTTCGCCATTTTGGGAATCGGCCCCGCCGTCGGTAGAGTTGGCGGTCGGTCATGACGAGGTCATGGACGGTCTACGAAGGGATTTTCCGACGTGTCACCCGTGCATCCCCACCCGGATCGCCGCTCGCCCCTCGTGTTCGAGGTCCACGAGCTGGCGCGCAGGGCTGGGACGATGAAACAGGTGTCCGCGACGGTGCCCGCCCCGGCCGACCTTGGCACCGCCGTGATCGGGGTGCCACTGGGCACCGACATCGAGCTGGATCTCCGGTTCGAAGCGGTGACCGAAGGCGTCCTGGTGACGGGCACGGCAACCGTGGAACTCCACGGCCAATGCGCCCGCTGCCTGGACAGCATCGAGGAGCAGGCCTCCTTCGATGTGCAGGAGCTCTACTTCTATCCCGGCAAGGAGATGGAGGAGGACGAGAGCCTCATCGTTGATGAGTTGATCGACCTCGAGGAGGCCCTGCGTGACGCCGTGGTGCTCGAGTTGCCGTTCACGCCCTTGTGCGAGGATGATTGCCTGGGTCTCTGCCCCGAATGTGGAGCAGCCCTCAACGACGATCCCGAGCACACGCACGATCAGCGCATCGATCCCAGGTGGGAGAAGCTGACCGGGCTGGGCGGGGACCAACCCCAATGAGCAGACTTTTGTAGTTCCTGACGAAGGAGAAGATCGTGGCCGTTCCGAAGCGGAAGATGTCGCGCAGCAACACCCGTTCGCGCCGTGCGCAGTGGAAGACGACCGTCGTTCCCACCGTCGTGTGCGCCAACCCGGCCTGCCGCGAGCCCCACCTGCAGCACACCGCCTGCACCAGCTGCGGCCAGTACGGCCCGCGCGGTCAGCGCCGCCAGGTCCTCGAGGCCTGAGCGGGACTGGTTCCCGCGAGGTCTCAGCGGGGATGAGCAGACTGCACACACAACTCAACGAGCTGGGCGTCGAGGTCGACGCCCAGCTCTTTGAGTTGTCATTCACCCACCGCAGCTACGCCTACGAGAACGGTGGCATCGAGTCGAACGAGCGGCTCGAGTTCCTCGGTGACGCGGTCCTCCAGATCGTGGTGACCGAGCACATCTTCCGGAGCTACCCGGACCTGCCGGAGGGCCATCTGGCGAAGCTGAGGGCCCGGGTGGTCAGCTCCGTCGCGCTCGCGGACGTGGCCCGCACCCTGGAGCTCGGCGACCACCTGCTGCTGGGCAAGGGGGAGATCGCCACCCGGGGGCGTGACAAGACGTCGATCCTCGCCGACACCATGGAGGCGGTCATCGGAGCCGTCTACATCTCGGCCGGCCCGGAGGACGCGAGCCGCTTCATCCACCGCAATCTCGACCACCTCATCGTCGAGGCCGAGCGCAGCCGCGACTACGCGGACTACAAGACGGCGCTCCAGGAACTCTGCGCCCAACAGGGCTGGGCGCTGCCCCGCTACGACGTCAGCGGCGAGGGCCCTGACCATCAGCGGGTCTTCACCGCCGTCGTGGTCGTCGACGACCAACCCCGGGGCCGGGGGACCGCCCCCAGCAAGAAGCATGCCGAGCAGATCGCTGCCAGAGTGGCGTGCGAGGCCCTAGCCGGTGCCTGAGCTGCCGGAGGTGGAGGTGGTGAGGCGCGGCCTTGCCACCCACCTGAGCGGGCGGCACATCGAGGGTGTCACCGTCGCGCACCCCCGCCCGGTCCGCACCTATGCGGCCGGCCCAGACGCATTCGCCGCCGCGCTGAGCGGCAGGCAGGTCGACGACGTCCGCCGCCGTGGGAAGTACCTCTGGTGGGTCCTCGGTGAGGACGCGCTGGTGGTGCACCTCGGCATGAGCGGGCAGTTCCGCGTCAACCGGCCCGGAGACGAGCACGTCCGCCACACGAGGGTGGTGTTCACCCTCGACGACGGCCGCGAGCTGAGGTTCGTCGACCAACGGATGTTCGGCGGCCTGGACTGGCGCCCCGGCCTGAGCGCCTGTCCCGTTCCCCACGTGGCACTGGACCCCTTCGACGAGGCCTTCGACGAGCAGGCGGTCGCCGCCCGGCTCCGGGCCAGGCGAACGGGCATCAAGCGCGCCCTCCTCGATCAGCGACTGGTCTCCGGGGTGGGCAACATCTACGCGGACGAGTCCCTGTGGCGCGCCCGGCTCCACTTCGACACGCCGACGGACACGCTGAGCTCCGCCAAGGCCCGCGGTGTGTTGCGCGCCGCGCGGGAGGTGATGGAGGAGGCGCTGGCCCAGGGTGGCACGTCGTTCGACTCCCTCTACGTCAACGTCAACGGGCAGTCCGGCTACTTCTCTCGCTCACTCGCCGCGTACGGTCGCGAGGACGCGCCGTGCCCGCGCTGCGCCACGCCCATCGTCAGGCGGGCGTTCATGAACCGCAGCAGCTATTTTTGTCCTCGGTGTCAGAGGCCTCAGAAGGGACGACCGTGATCAGGGACGTGGTGCACCGCTACCGGCACTCGATCCGTCAGTTCCTCCGCTTCGGCCTGGTCGGCGGCCTGGGCGTGGTGGTCAACATGGCGGTGATCTGGGTGCAGCGCCACGGCCTGCCGATCTTCTGGCCCGGCGCCGCGCACGGCGGTGGGGCCGTGTGGTCGATCCCCGGCACGGAGTTCAACATCCGCTGGTACCACGTCATGAGCATGGTGGCCTTCATCGTGGCCAACCTGTTCAACTTCCAGCTCAACAGATGGTGGACCTTCGGCTCGCACCGCCACTCGGGCTGGTGGCGCGAGTACTGGCCGTTCCTCACCGTCGGCCTGATCGCGCAGCTGATCGGCATGGCCCTGCTGACGCTGCTGATGTGGGAGCAGTCGCCCATCGCGCTGCCGAGCGACGTGTTCGACAACAGCACCGGACTGCGCACCAAGTTCTACTGGGCGCAGCTGATCATGATCATCTTCACCATCCCCGTGAGCTTCCTGCTCAACAAGTTCTGGACATTCCGGTCGATCCGCACCACCAGGCCGGTCGAGGCAGCCTAGGCACCGTCGTGTACCTCAAGCAGCTCACCCTCCGCGGATTCAAGTCCTTCGCGTCGGCCACGACGCTGGTCTTCGAACCCGGTATCACCTGCGTCGTGGGCCCCAACGGCTCGGGTAAGTCCAACGTGGTCGACGCGCTCAGCTGGGTGATGGGGGAGCAGGGGGCCAAGACCCTGCGTGGCGGGAAGATGGAGGACGTCATCTTCGCCGGCACCGCGAAGCGGGCACCGCTGGGGCGCGCCGAGGTGGAACTGACCATCGACAACTCCGACGGAGCCCTGCCCATCGAGTACGCCGAGGTGACGATCACCCGCACCATGTTCCGCAGCGGGGGTTCCGAGTACGCGATCAACGGCGCGCCCGCGCGTCTCCTCGACGTGCAGGAGCTGCTGAGCGACTCGGGGATCGGCCGCGAGATGCACGTCATCGTCGGCCAGGGCCAGCTGGACGCGATCCTGCAGGCCACGCCCGAGTCGCGCCGCGGGTTCATCGAGGAGGCCGCGGGGGTGCTCAAGCACCGCAAGCGCAAGGAGAAGGCGCTGCGCAAGCTCGAGGCGACGAAGGCGAACCTGGAGCGCCTCGGGGACCTGGTCGCCGAGCTCCAGCGCCAGCTCAAGCCGTTGGGGAGGCAGGCCCAGGCCGCCCGCCGGGCCGCGGTGATCCAGGCGGAGCTGCGCGACGCCAAGGCCAGGCTCCTGGCCGACGATCTCGCCGCCGCCCAGGCCCAGTTGTCGGCCGAGCTCGCCGACGAGGCGGCAGCGCTGGAGGCGAGGCAACAGGCCGAGGAGGCCGTGAGGCGGACGTTGCAGGCCGAGGAGGAGGCCGGGGCACGGCTCCGGGAGGCCGCCGCGGAGTTCGACGCCGCCCAGGAGCGCTGGTACGCGCTCGCAGGGCTCCGTGAGCGGGTGACCACCACCGTCTCGATCGCGGCCGAGCGGATGCGTGCCGGCGCGAATCAGCCCACGTTGGACGTCGGCGGCCGGGATCCCGAGGCGATGGAGGCCGAGGCGGCTGAGGTCCGGGGCCGGGAGCAGGCGCTGAGGGCGCTGGTGGAGCAGGCCCAGGCTGACCTGGCGGACGCGTCGCTCAGGCGCTCCGCCGCGGAACAGAGGCATGCGGCCGCGGAGCAGGCCTACAGCTCGGCACTGCGGGCAATCGCGGATCGGCGGGAGGGGCTGGCTCGGCTCACCGGCAGGGTCAACGCCATGAAGTCCAGGCTCGAGGCGTCGGACGAGGAGGTCCAACGCCTGACGGTGCGCCGCGCCGACGCGCTCACCAGGGCGGACGAGGCGCAGCGAAGGTTCCATGTGATCGAGTCGTCACTCGCGGGCCTCGGGGCGTCCGAGTCGGACCTCGACGACGTCTACGAACGGGCGGCCGAGGTGGTGGAGCGGACCGAGGCCGAGGCGGCGGGCCTCCGTGAGGTTCTGGCTGAGATCGAGCGCCGCAGAGCCGCGCTCGGTGCCAGGGTGGACGCGCTGCGCCTCATGGCACAGCGCCGCGACGGGTCGGCGGACCTCATCGATTCGGGTCACGACGACGTCCTCGGACGGCTGAGCGACCTGGTCACCGTCGAGCCCGGATGGGAGGCGGCCGTCGCGGCTGCGCTGCGCGGGATGGCCGAGTCCGTCGTCGTGCGGGGCCTGGACGGGGCCCTGGCGGCGTCGCGGTTCCTGGCCGACGGTGGCCTCGGCCGCGCTCCGCTCGTCGTCGCGGGGGCTCCGCCGCACGACGCGCGGGTCGGGATCGGGCGGCCCCTCCAGGAGCTCGTCCGAGCCCCTGACGCGCTGTCGGGAGCGCTCGCGCGTCTCCTCGGGACGGCGGTAGCCGTCGAGACGGCCGATGAGGCTGCGGACGTGGTGGCCGAGCATGCCCATGTCGTCGCGGTGACCCGCTCCGGGGACCTGTACTCCTCCTGGCTGGTCGAGGGCGGCTCCGCGGCCGCCCCGTCGCTGCTGGAGGTCCAGGCCCAGCTCGCCGAGGCGGAGGCCGAACTGGTGTCCTGCGGTCACGACGCCGAACGCGCACGCTTCCGGGAGGGACAGGTGGCCGAGGCCCTGGCGTCCGCCACCCGCGAGGCCGCGGACGCTCTGGCGCAGTTGCACGCCTCCGACGCGCAGCTCGCCGCGGTGGCCGAGCAGCTCAACGCCCAGCGGCAGGGTCAGGCCGCGGCGTTGCGCGAGGCGGAGAAGCTGGGGGAGGCGATCGACGCGGCCCTCGCCGCTCGATCCAGGGACGAGGAGCAGCTTGCGGAGCTCACGGAACGCCTGACGGTGGCCTCGTCCGAGGGCGAGGACGTCGAGCCTGAGCCCGCCGATCGCGACGACAAGGCCGCCGAGGCGCGGCGCGCCAGGCAGGCCGAGATGGAAGCCAGGCTCGCCCTGCGCACCGCGGAGGAACAGGTGAAGGCCATTGCGGGGCGCGCCGATTCCCTGGCGCGCGCCGCCCAGAACGAGCGCCAGTCCCGCGCCAAGGCCAAGGCCCGGGCCGAGCAGCTGAGGCGCGAGGCCGCCGTCGCCGCGGCGGTGCACGAGGCTGCGCTGCGCCTGGCAGGGCTGGTGGAGGGCGCGCGCGGCCGGGCCGCCGCGGCCCGCGACGGGGCCGACGAGGCCCGCCGTGCGGCGGAGGCCGGCACCACGCAGTCCAGGCACGCCGCCAAGGCGGCGGCCGCGCGCCTGGACGAGATCGTCCGGGGGGCGCACCGCGACGAGATGGTGCGGATCGAGCACCGGATGCGGGTGGAGCAACTGGCGGACAAGGCCCTGAGCGAGCTTGGGCTCGAGCCGGAGGATCTGGTGGCCCAGTACGGCCCGGACCAGCCGGTCCCGGTGCTGACCCGGCCGGACGGCTCGGCCCTGGCCGACGACGACGAGCAGCCCGACCCCGTGCCCTACTCCCGCGAACACCAGACGGCGCGGTTGCGCTCCGCGGAGCGGAACCTGGCGGTCCTCGGCCGCGTCAACCCGCTCGCGCTGGAGGAGTTCGACGCCATGACGGCCCGGCACCAGTTCCTGGCTGAGCAGCTGGACGACCTCAAGCAGACCCGCGCCGACCTCCTCGACATCGTGGGCGAGGTGGACCGCCGGGTCCAGGAGGTGTTCGAGGCGGCCTATCGCGATGTCGAGGCGAGCTTCGCCGACGTGTTCGGCCGGTTGTTCCCGGGCGGCGAGGGCAAGCTGATCCTCACCGATCCGGGCGACTGGCTCACCACGGGCGTGGACGTCGAGGCCAGACCGGCGGGCAAGCACGTCAAGCGGCTCTCGCTCCTCTCCGGGGGCGAGCGGTCGCTCGTGGCGGTCGCGTTCCTCGTCGCGCTCTTCATGGCGCGCCCCAGCCCCTTCTACATCCTCGACGAGGTGGAGGCGGCCCTCGACGACGCCAACCTGGGCCGGCTGTTGTCCATCTACGAGGAGCTGCGGGCGTCGTCGCAGCTGCTGATCATCACGCATCAGAAGCGGACGATGGAGATCGCCGACTCGCTCTACGGCGTGACGATGCGCGGAGACGGGATATCCACCGTCGTGTCGCAGCGGTTGCACGAGCGCTGAGACGCACAATGGGGTGTCGCCCGCCCGGCGGACACGCCGATGATTCACGGCGCGTGCCGGGCGTTCGGCAGTATGGAGCAGCTTCCCCAGCCCTCCGAAAGGAGCCCTGCCCATGAGTGTCGCGGTCATCGCGGTCTTCCTCGTCCTCGTCCTCCTCCTCGCCGTCGCCCTGCTCATCGTGGTCGCGGCCTCCGCCGGACGCCTCGACGTCAAGGACGCCAAATGGGGGCGGGCCATCGACGAGGCCAACCGCCACCTCAACGGCACAGGCGACGTGCCCAAGTTCCTCGAGAGACTGGATAATCGGGCCGGCTGACCGACCACTAGGATGACGGCGTGGATTGGTTCTTCTGGGTCATCATCGCGATCGTCGGTCTGGCGGTCCTCCTCGGCGGTCTGGTCGTCGTGCTGGACCGGCGCGGACAACTCGAGCAGCAGGAGAGGCCGGAACTGGCCGAGCCCGAGCCGCGGCCGGACGTGGTGGTCGCGCCCCAGCCTCAGCCGGAGATCGCTCCCGAGCCCGTGCCCGCGCCGGCGGAACCGGTCGTTGCGGAGCCCGAGGCGCCGCCGGTCGTGGAGCCCGCGGCCCCCACGCTCGAGCATCCCGAGGCACCCGCCTCCCGGTGGGCTCGCCTGCGCCGCCGCCTGTCGGGCAGCAACAACGCGCTGGCACGGGCGCTGGCGGACCTGTTGTCCGTGGACCGGATCGACGCGGACACCTGGGACGACTTCGAGACCACCCTCATCACGTCGGATCTGGGGGTCGGCCCCGCCACCGAACTGACCGAGGCGCTGCGCCGTCGGCTTGCCGTCGACGGCGTGGCCGATCCCACGCGCGCGAGGGCGGTGCTTCACGACGAGCTCCTCACGCTCGTGGACCCCTCGCTCGACCGCTCGCTCAACCTCACCCCGGCCAAGCCGGGCGATCCGGCCGTGGTCCTCGTCGTCGGAGTGAACGGCACGGGCAAGACCACCACGGTGGGCAAGCTGGCCCGGGTGCTCGTGGCTGAGCGGCGCAGCGTGGTGCTCGGCGCAGCCGACACCTTCCGGGCCGCCGCCGCGGAGCAGCTCGCCACGTGGGGCGCGCGCGTGGGTGTGGACACCATCCGCGGCGACGAGGGGGCGGACCCCGCGTCGGTTGCCTTCGACGCCGTCGCCGCCGGCGCGGAGAAGGGTGTCGACGTCGTGATCGTCGACACGGCCGGACGGCTGCACACCAAGACGGGCCTCATGGACGAGCTCGGCAAGGTGAAGCGGGTGATCGAGAAGAGGGCGGGGGTCACCGAGGTTCTCCTTGTGCTCGACGCCACCACGGGCCAGAACGGCATGACCCAGGCCCGCATCTTCGCCGAAGTGGTGGACGTCACCGGCATCGTCCTGACCAAGCTCGACGGCTCGGCCAAGGGCGGCATCGTGGTCCAGGTCCAGCGCGAGCTCGGGGTCCCGGTCAAGTTGGTCGGGCTGGGCGAGGGCGTCGACGACCTGGCGCCGTTCGATCCCGAGGGTTTCGTCCAGGGCATCCTCGGCGAGTAGGCGCTGGCCGACCGGCCGCCCACCGCTAACGTTCGTGCATGGCGCCCCCACCAGGCGCGCCGCCATGATCGGATCATGATCGAGGTGAGCCATCTGACGAAGAGCTTCGGCCGCCGGACCGTGGTCGACGACCTCAGTTTCCGGGTGCTGCCGGGCGTCGTCACGGGGTTGCTCGGCCCCTCTGGTTCGGGGGTCACCACCACCTTGCGTCTGATCCTCGGGCTCGAACGGCCCTCCTCCGGCAGCGCCCTGATCAACGGCCGACAGTTCTCCGACCTCGAGCGTCCCGCCGACACTGTTGGCGCCATGATGGACGGTCATCGGCTCAACGGCATCGGAAGGTCTCATCACCGTCGGTGGCTGACCCCGGCCGGGCACAGGAGGCGCACGGCTGTCGTGACCGTTGTCCAGTCGGACCCCGACCACTACATCCTCGACCAGCCGTTCAACGGGCTCGACGCCGAGGACGCCCGCTGGATGCGTCAGCTGCTCAGGGGCCTCGCGGCCCGCGGCAAGACTGTCCTGGTGGCCGGACATTCACTGACCGAGATGGCCCACGTCGCGGACCACCTGGTGGTCATCGGCAACGGAAAGCTTGTCGCCGACTGCACGGTCGACGAGTTCCTCGTGAGGAGCGGGAGGCGCGCGGTCCGGGTGCGCGCCGAGCGGCAGACGGAGCTCTACGACCTCCTGACCGGGATGGGTGCCACGGTCACCCCCCGCATCAGCGAGAACGGGGTTGCGCTGCTCGTCAGGGGGCTCAGCGTCGACGGTGTCGCCGAAGCGGCCGTGAACTTCGGCATGCTCGAACTCGCAGAGGAGGAGGTGGCCTCCGAGCGCGCGCTGCTGGAGGTCACCGGAATGGGAGTCCCCACCGTCGGCACCCTCGCCCGGGGCGGCCTGGGCTGACTGCCTTCCGCTCAGGTCCGGCAGTCGTCAGAGGCCGCTTGTGGGATCGGTCTCGGTGAGGTCCACCACTCCCAGCTGGATCGCCCTGACCAGGATCTGGGTGCGCGACTTCAAGCCCATCTTGTCGCCGATGTGGGACAGGTACTGCTTGATCGTCCCCTCCGAGACGAACATCCGACCGCCGATCTGCTGATTCGTCAGACCCTGGGCCAACCATTTGAGCAGTTCCTTCTCGCGCGGAGCGAGGCCGGGATCCGGCATCGTCGCCCTGGACGGGTCCGGCGTGTCGACCACGTTGGACACGAGCTCCTTGCGCACGGCCGCAGACAACGGCATGTCGCCGTCGATCGCCTGGTCGATCGCGGCAAGGAGAGCCGGCCCGCCGGCATCCTTGAGCAGATAGCCGGATGCCCCGGCGCGCAGAGCGGCGACGATGTACTCGCGCGTTCCGAACGTGGTCAGCGCCACGATGCAGGCGCTCGGCCATTCGCGGCAGATGTCGCGGGTGGCGTCGACGCCTGACTTCTCGGGCATCTGGAGGTCCATCAGGACGATGGAGGGTCGAAGGCGACGGTAGGCATCGACCGCCTCCCGGCCGTCGCGCGCCTCGCCGACCACCTGGAAGTCCTCGTGCCGGGAGAAGAAAGTCCGATAGGCCTCGCGGACCACGGGGTCGTCATCAACGACGAGAATGCGCCGCGCTATGTTCATGTGACTACCCTATCGGGGTGGTGCGTTTCCGTCATGGCCGGGCAGGCGACAATAAAGTGTGGCCAATAGTCAGTATCAGAATTGGCGAGAGGGCGATTGACTATGAGAGATCATGTAGTTCTCCCATACAAAGGAAATTCTCATGAACACGAAACTCCGCACCCTCGCCGCAGGCCTGCTCCTCGCAGTCGCGATCGCGCCCACCGCGATGGCAGCTCCCAAGACCGACCCGGCACCCGCGCCGATCGGGGGGTCGAGCAGCACTGTCAGCCCGCAGTTCTTCTGCGTGATCTTCCCCTCCTTCCCCATCTGCCGCCACTGATCCCGCGCGCCCGATCGCCGCGCTCCGCAGCGATCGGGCTGACGGGCCCGTCCGGGACCCGCCTCCGGTGACGGCGCGGTCGCTCGCGTGAGCCGCTCCACCGACGCGCCCGGTGATGTCCTCAACCTCGCCCGGTACGTCATTGCCGCGATGGTGCTGTACTGGGCCTTCACCACCCTTCTGACGTGGCAGAGGGAGGGCTGGCACACAGCTGCATCTCCGGTCGCGCAGATCGCGGAGGGCATCGCCGGCATCCTCGTGTTGTGGCGCCCACGGGCCGGGCTGATCGCCGCACTGGTGCCGATGGGGCTGACGTTGTGGTTCGGCACCATGGACGCCGATATCCTCGTTCACCTCCTGGTCCCGGCGGCCTTCGCGGCGGTGGCGCGTCCACGAGAGCTCGTCGGCACCGTCGGCCTCTTCCTGGCCTATGCAGTGGCCAGGAGCCTGCAGTCGGGGCGGTGGGAGGTGGCGGGTGCCTACCTCATTCTCCTGGTCCTCAGCGTGGCAGGCGGGTTGCTGCTGAGGGTCATGCTGGTCGCCCGGCGCCGCGGGCAGGGTGGCGTCCGCGTCATGGAGGAGGACGCCCGCAGGATCCGTGGGGAGGAGCGGGCGCTTCTCGCCACCGAACTCCGCTCCCTGGTCTCGGTCAGGCTGGCCGACAGCAGCGCGGTGTTGGCGGCGGCCCACAGGCTCACGGATCCGGCGGCGATGAGACTCGCGATCGCGCGGGTCAACGAGACGTGCCTGGGCGCCCTCGGCGAGGTGAGGGCACTGGTCGGCATCCTCCGCGAGGACCCCATGGCGGCCGGACAGGACGAGTCTGTCGCCGGCCCGGCCGCCACGACCTCGCTCGTCCGGGTGCGCGACCGCCTGGAGGAACACGGCGTGAAGGTGCGGGCCACGGTCCTCGTCGAGCTCGACCGAGCGAGCCGCGTCACCCAGACCACCCTCACCAGGGTCCTCGAGGAGATCGCGGACGCGGTCCTCGCGTCGCAGGCGGCCGGTGCCGAGGTGCTGTTCACCGTGGATCGACGTCGTGGCTGGATCTCGATGGATGCCCACTACCCGGACCTCGGGCCTGGCCCGCAGGGCCACGAGCATCGCATGGACAGGCTCCGGCAGCGGGCAGAGGCCCTTGGGGGCAGCCTCCGGCGGGAGCGTGACGCAGCTGGCTGGGTCGTTCAGCTCTCGCTCCCGCCCGGGATCGACCCACCAGGCGGGGAGGCTGAGGGGTCGCCCGAGGCCGGGTGGCGACGCTGGCTCACCGCGGGCACTGCCCGCGGCGCGCTGACGATGATGCTGACCCTCGGCGGACTGGCCGCGGGGGCCGGACTCGCCGAGGCGTTCAGCGCCGGCCGGATCCCCTGGGATGCGGTCTGGGAGGTGGGGGGTTTCATCGCCGCCGGGCTGCTGCTGTGGTGGCCGGCCGTCGGCGTCATTCCTGCCGGAGTGGCAGCGGTCGGGATGCTCCTCACCCCGTACTCGGACGACGCGGCCCTGGCTGCCATTCTGCTGGTCGCGTGCTGGCAGGCCGCCATGCTGACGCAGCGCTGGGTGGCCGTCGTGCTGGGTCTCGTCGCCTCCCTCGCTCTCATCGTCACCTCCCTCGCCGGCATCGGAGCCGTGCGCGAAAAGGCGATTGTGGCCGCGGTCATCCTGGTGGCGCTCCCCGTCTTCGTCGCGGCGCGCCACTTCCTGATGACGCGGCGCCGCCAGCTGGAGACGATGGCGGGGTTGCGCCGCACCACGGAAGGCATCCGCGCCGAGGAACGCAACCTTCTGGCGCGTGAACTCCACGACGTCGTGGCCCACCATCTGTCGGTGGCCACGTTGCAGTCGATGGCGTACGGGGAGAGCGACGATCCCGATGAGCTGCGGACGGCCCTGTCCAGGATGGAGCGCTCGATGAGCGGGGCCGAGGACGAGATGGAGCTGCTGAGCCGCATCATGGCCGGCGCGGGGGCAGAGGCGTCAGGCATGGCGCTGGTGCGCCCCACCACGGTCGTGGGCGTCCTGGCCGAGACGCTCCGCGACAACGGCTTCAGGGTCTCGGTCTCCGTGGATCCGCTGTCGGATTCGCTTCCCGCCCCGACCCTGCGCACGCTCACCCGGGTGATGCAGGAGGGCGTGACCAACATCCTCAGGTACGGCAGGCGCGACGCGATGTGCCGGCTGACGCTCACCGTTCACCCCGACGAGGTGTCCCTCCAGATCGCCAATGCGCTCCCGGCCCGCCGTCGGAGCTCAGCGCTGTCGTTGGGATACGGGCTCGCCGGGATCCGCGAGCGGGTGGACCTCCTCGGGGGGCGGTTCCAGGTCTCCGACGCCGAGGACACCTGGGTGGTCGACGTCGCACTTCCGCACGGGGTCTAGGCGGCGGGGACAGGTGTACCCACGGCCGCCACCAGCGCGTCCGCGGTGGCCTTGGCGTCCCCGAACAGCATCGCGGTGTTCTCCCTGAAGAACAGCGGGTTCTCGACGCCCGAGTAGCCGGCGGCCATGGACCTCTTGAAGACCACCACCTGACGCGCCTCCCACACGTGCAGGACCGGCATGCCGGAGATGGGCGAGCCCGGCTCCATCGCCGCGGGATTGACCGTGTCGTTGGCGCCGATGACCAGCACCACGTCGGTCCGGGGGAAGTCGTCGTTGATCTCGTCCATCTCGAGGACGATGTCGTAGGGGACCCTGGCCTCCGCCAGGAGCACGTTCATGTGCCCGGGGAGCCGGCCGGCGACCGGGTGGATGGCGAACCGGACGGTCTTGCCCTGCGCGATGAGGCGGCGGGTCAGCTCGGCCACGGGGTGCTGCGCCTGGGCCACAGCCATGCCGTACCCCGGGGCGATGATGACCGAGTCCGCGTCCCGCAGCCACCCGGCCACCTCGTCGGAGTCTGCGCTGATGGCAGTCCTGGGGTTCCCGTCCGCGTCGAGGACGGGAACCGACGTCCCCGTCGAGTCGGCGGTGCCGAATCCTCCGAGCAGCACGTTGGTGATCGAGCGGTTCATGCCGCGGGCCATGACCACGGACAGGATGATGCCCGACATTCCGACGATCGTGCCTGCCACCACCAGGAGGTCGGAGCCGATCGCGAAGCCGGACAGCGCTCCAGCCCAGCCGGAGAAGGAGTTCAGGAAGCTGACCACAACCGGCATGTCGGCTCCGCCGATGGCCATGACCATCACGATCCCCACCACGTAGCCGAGCAGGTGGGTGAGGATCAGGGCCCACAGGTTCGGCGTTGCCAGATGCCAGGCGAGCGAGCCGAGCAGTCCTGCGCCCAGGAGCGCCATGACCAGGGTCCTGGCGGGCACCATGACGGGCTTGGAGGTGATTCTGCCGCCGAGCTTGCCCCAGGCCACCACGGACCCGGAGAAGGTGAGCGCGCCCACGAACACGGCCAGCCACACCTCCACGCCGTGGACGATCTGGTCCGCGAGGACGGGATAGGTGTCAGTCCCGAGAGCGGAGTTGATGCCGACCAGGGCCGATGCCTGGCCGCCGAAGGCGTTGAACAGCGCGACAAGACCGGGCAGGCCCGTCATCGCCACGCGTGCCGAATAGGGGAGGCCGACAGCAAAAGCGGCTGCGAGCCCCACCAGGAGGAAGATGAATCCGGTGGTGTCCCACTGCTGGCTGAAGGTGTGGACGACGGTGGCCACCACGGCCAGCGTCATGCCCACAATGCCGTACGCGTTGCCGCTGCGGGCCGTCTCCTGCCTGCCCAGCCCCACGATGCCGAGGATGAACAGGAGTGCCGCGACGATGTATCCGCCGTAGACGATGTTGGCCAGCATTGGTTCAGCTCCTCTGGAACATGGCAAGCATGCGGTGGGTGATGGCGAAACCGCCAACGCAGTTGATCCCCGCTAGCACGATGGCGACGAGGGCGAGAATCTGGACGTGCAGCAGGTCCGAGGTCAGCTGGGTGATGGCACCGACGATCGTGATGCCGGAGACGGCGTTCGACACGCTCATCAGCGGCGTGTACAGCGCGGGCTGGACGCCCCAGATGACGTAGTAGCCCACCACGCAGGCCAGCCCGAACACCAGGATGCTGGACAGGAACCCCCCGGGCAGGAGGAGCGAGAGCAGGAGCCACGCCGCGACCAGCATGAGCACGAGCTTGAACCGGGCCCACTGGGACGGCGGTGGAGCAGGAGTGGGAGGCGCCAGGGCGACGCTCCCGACCGGCGCCGACGCCACCGACACCTCGATGGGAGGCGGCGGGAAGGTGACCTCACCGTCCCGCGTGACTGTCATCTGGCGGTGCACCTGGTCGTCGAAGTCGAGCTGCGCCACGCCGTCCTTGCCGGGGGTGAGCAGCTTCATCAGGTTCACCACGTTGGTGCCGTAGAGCTGCGACGCCTGGCCCGGGAGGCGGCTGGCGAGGTCGGTGTACCCCACGATGTGCACGCCGCCGTCGGTCACGTAGGACTCACCGGGGCGGGTGAGCTCGCAGTTGCCCCCGCCGCTGGCGGCGAGGTCGACGATCACGCTGCCGGCACGCATCGAGGCCACCATCTCAGCGGTGATGAGCTTGGGCGACGGCCGGCCGGGGATGGCCGCGGTCGTGATGATGATGTCGACGGTGCGGGCCTGCTGGGCGTACAGCTCGGCGGCGCGTTGCGCGTAGTGGGCGGTGGTGGCCTTGGCGTACCCGTCGGACGACACACCCTGATCGTCCTGGGCGACGGCGAGGAACGTGGCGCCCATCGACTCGACCTGTTCGGCGGTCTCCGGCCGCACGTCCGTTGCGTACACCTCGGCTCCGAGGCTGCCGGCGGTGCCGATGGCCGCGAGCCCCGCGACGCCGGTGCCGATCACGAAGACCTTCGCGGGGGGGACCTTGCCGGCGGCGGTCACCTGGCCGGCGAAGAACCGACCGAACGCGTGCCCCGCCTCGATCACCGCGCGGTAGCCGGAGATGTTGGCCATCGAGCTGAGCGCGTCGAGGGACTGCGCCCGGGAGATCCGCGGCACCATGTCCATCGACAGGGCCGTCACGCCGCGGGCGGCGAGCGCCTCCACCAGGTCTGTGCCGGTGCGCGGGTGGAGGAATCCGATGAGGATCTGCTCGGCGCCGAGCCGCGACACCTGGTCCGGCGTCGGTTCCCCGACCACCGCCACGATGTCGGCCGCCCACACCTCCGCCGCGTCCACGACGGTGGCACCCGCCTCCTCGAAGGCGGCGTCGGGCAGGGCCGCCAGCACGCCGGCACCCTTCTCCACGGCCACGTCGTAGCCCAGCTTGAGCAGGGCGGCGACTGTGACGGGGGTCGCGGCCACGCGGGTTCCGGGGGCCTCGTTGGGGATGCCGATCCTCATGCGCGGGGGTCCTTTCGCCGACGGGTGTAGTCCCGAAGGAGCCTAACGGTCGGGTGCGCCGTTGTCGCGGGCGGGGCCCGCTCGCCTATCCTGGTGCGGTTGCATCATCTCCGAAGGGCTCAGATCAGTGTTCGACACGCTGCAGGACCGGCTGTCGTCGGTATTCAAGGGGCTGCGCTCCAAGGGGCGCCTCACCGAGGCCGACATCGACGCCACGATGCGGGAGATCCGCATCGCGCTGCTCGAGGCTGACGTCAACCTGGGCGTGGTCAAGGAGTTCGTGGCCGCGGTCAAGGCCCGGGTGCTGGACGCCGAGGTGTCGAAGGCGCTCAATCCGTCCCAGCAGATCATCAAGGTGGTCAACGAGGAGCTCATCGGCATCCTCGGGGGCGAGGCGCGGGCGGTCAGGTTCGCCAAGCGTCCTCCCACCGTCATCATGCTGGCCGGCCTCCAGGGCGCCGGCAAGACCACCCTCGCGGGGAAGCTGGCGCGCTGGCTGAAGTCCACGCAGCACACGCCCCTCCTCGTCGCCGCCGACCTTCAGCGCCCGAACGCGGTCAATCAGCTCCAGATCGTCGGCGAGCGCGCCGGCGTGCACGTCTTCGCTCCCGAGCCGGGCAACGGCGTCGGTGATCCGGTGGAGGTGGCACGGCGGGCCATCGCCCACGCCGAGGCGAAGCTGTACGACGTGGTGATCGTCGACACGGCGGGCCGCCTGGGCATCGACCGGGAGCTCATGCAGCAGGCCGCGGACATCAAGGCGGCCGTCAACCCCGACGAGACACTCTTCGTCCTCGACGCGATGATCGGGCAGGACGCCGTCAACACCGCCAAGGCCTTCGACGAGGGCGTCGGCGTGGACGGCGTGGTCCTCACCAAGCTCGACGGCGACGCCCGCGGTGGCGCGGCGCTCTCTGTGGCGCGGGTCCTGGGCAAGCCCATCATGTTCGCCTCGAGCGGCGAGGGCCTGACGGACTTCGACATGTTCCACCCGGACCGGATGGCGTCGCGGATCCTGGGCATGGGGGACGTCCTCACCCTCATCGAGCAGGCCGAGAAGACGTTCGACGCGGAGGAGTCCCGCGCCGCGGCCGAGAAGCTGATGGGCAAGGGCAAGTTCGGACTGCAGGACTTCCTCTCCCAGATGCAGCAGCTGCGCAAGATGGGGCCGATGTCGAAGATCCTCGGCATGCTCCCCGGCGCCGGCCAGTTCAAGCAGGCGATCAACGAGATCGACGAGAAGGAGATCGACCGGATCGAGGCGATCATCTACTCGATGACCCCGAAGGAGCGCGACGACGTCTCGATCCTCAACGGCTCCCGGCGCGCCCGCATCGCCAGGGGCGCGGGCGTCCAGGTCTCCGAGGTCAACAAGCTCGTCAACCGCTTCGTCGAGGCCCGCAAGATGATGGAGGCCATGGCGGGCGGGGGGATGCCGGGGATGGGCGGCATGCCGGGCGCGCCGGGCATCGGCGGCGGCCGGCGGGCCCAGCAGCGGAAGCAGCAGCAGAAGAAGCAGCAGCGCAAGGGCCCGAAGGGGGTGCGCCAGCAACCGGCGGCGCAGCCGGGGCTGCCGCAGGTGCCGCAGACCATCGACGACTTCCAGCTGCCGCCCGATCTGCAGAAGATGTTCAACGAGAACAAGCCCAGGTTCTAGGAGCCACCATGTCAGCGCTTCACCTCACGGGGGTCTTCCTGCCCGACGCGGAGCCGCGGGACGTGTGGATCTCCGACGGCGTACTGACCGACGAGCCCGTGGCCGGGGCCGAGACGCTCGCCACAGGATGCTGGGTGATCCCCGGACTGGTGGATGCCCACTGCCATATCGGGCTCGGCCCGCAGGGCGCCGTCAGCGCCGAGACCGCCAGGGGCCAGGCCGAGACCGATCTGTCGGCCGGAACGATGCTCATCCGCGACGCGGGCTCACCCTCGGACACGCGCTGGGTGCAGCAGACGCCTGAGCTGCCCCGGCTCATCCGGTCGGGGCGGCACGTCGCCCGCCCGCTGCGCTACATCCGCTATCTCGGGGTCGAGGTTGAGCCCGAGCAGCTTGTCGAGCAGGTCCGGCACGAGGCCCGCGACGGCGACGGCTGGGTCAAGCTCGTGGGGGACTGGATCGACCGGTCGGTGGGAGACCTGGCTCCGCTGTGGCCCGCGGACGTGGCGGCCGCGGCCATCGCCGCCGCGCACGAGGAGGGGGCGCGCGTGACGGCCCACTGCTTCGGGGAGCAGTCCGTCCACGAGCTGGTGGCCGCGGGCATCGACTGCATCGAGCACGGCACCGGCCTCTCCGACGCCGGGATCACCCTGATGGCGGAGCGGGGCGCCGCGCTGGTGCCCACCATGATCAACCTGGACAACTTCCCGCGCTACGCCACCCCCGCGCGGGACAAGTTCCCCTCCTACTACAGCCACATGATGGACCTCTACGCGCGGCGCAAGCAGACGATCGGCGCCGCGATCGAGGCCGGCGTGCCGGTCTACGCCGGAACCGACGCGGGCACGGTCATCGAGCACGGCCGGATCCGCGACGAGATCGACGCGTTGGCGGAGCTGGGCGGCACCGAGTTCGCGCTGGGGGCGGCCAGCTGGGGGGCGCGGGCGTGGCTGGGGGCGGACGTGCTGGCGTCCGGGTCGAGCGCGGACCTCATCGTGCTCGACGCCGATCCCCGCGAGGATCTCACAACGCTCCGGCGGCCCCGAGCCCTGGTCCTCCGGGGACGGGTGGTCGGCTGACTGGGTACTCTGGCGGCTGACGATAGGAGACACACGTGTCCGACCCCGGCCAGTCCTTCCCGCCGCCCAGCCCCGAGCACCGCTCAGCGGACCTGCAGCAGCCCTCCGCCGCGTCGGCTCCTCTGCCATCTGCCCCGTTGCCCAGGCCGGTGGCCCAGTCTGCGGCGAAGCAGCCGGGCGGCTTCGGGCGCGGCTTCGGCATCGGAGCGGGGATCGGGCTCGGCCTCGGGGCGGCGTCGCTCCTCATGGCGATCGTCCTCGGGGTCGTCACGCTCATCGGTTCGCTGACGCTCGTCTCGACCGCAGGCGGGGTCGCGACCACCCAGCTCGCCACCATCTGGGGCGGTGGCAGCCAGAGCCTTCGCGCCATCACGGTGGCGGGGCCCATCATGGCCGACGCGTCCGACGGGGCGCTGCTCAGCACGGGAACGTACGGCTACGAGATCGCGGCCCAACTCGACGACCTGACCAGCGACGACGCGGCCGGGGTGGTGCTGCTGGTCAACACCCCGGGTGGCAGCATCGCAGGCTCCCGCGCCATCAGCGATGCGGTGCTCCGCTACCAGGAGCGCACCGGGCAGAAGGTGCTGGTGCACGTGAGCTCCATCTCCGCCTCAGGCGGGGTCTACGCCACGGCACCGGCGGACGAGATCATCGTCGACCACGGGGCGCTGGTGGGCTCGATCGGCGTCATCTTCGGCCCGTTCACGCAGTACACGGATGTGGTCGCCACCAGCGGCACCCTGTTCGAGTCGGGCGTGACCACCACCGGAGGCATCACGAGCGAGTACCTCACGCAGGGTGAGGGCAAGGACTTCGGGAACCCCTTCAGGCCCATGACCGACGAGGAACGGGCCGTCTACACCGCGGGCCTGGCGGCCGAGTACGACACCTTCGTGGCCCACGTCGCGCAACACCGCGACATCAGCGAGACCGCGATCCGTGACCAGATCGGGGCGCATCTGTACGACTCGGTTCGGGCGCAGGAGTATGGCCTCATCGACGGCGTCCTCGGACGCGACGAGTTCTTCCGGCACGCCGCGGAGGCGGCGGGGCTGGACCCGGACGACACCAGGGTCGAGGCCATCCGGCAACCCAGCACATGGGAGGTGTTCCTGGGGGTGGAGCGGCCGTTCGGGGTGGCACCCGCCGTGGAGACCGGCGACGGGGTGGTCCCTGTGCTGAGCCCCGCCTTCTGCCGCGCGACGCAGCCGTTGGCGCTCTCCGGCAGCGTCGAGGGCCTCTGCTGACCCTGGTGCCTCAGCCCCAGCCGAGGGAGTGGAGGGCCTCCTCGTCGATGCCGTGGTAGTGGCCCAGCTCGTGCACGAGGGTGATCCAGATCTCCTCGTACAGCTCGTCCTCGGTGCCGCACATCCGCGTGAGCGGGCCGCTGAACAGGACGATCCTGTCGGGCAGCTGCCCGTAGCCGTACTGGTCACGCTCGGTGAGCGCCGTGCCCTCGTACCATCCGAGGGAGTCCGAGCCGTCCTCGGGCTCGTCCTCGATGACGAAGATCAGATTGTCGAGGTTCGAGACCAGCTGCTCGGGCAGCGCGTCCAGCGCCTCTTCGACGATCGCCTCGAACCGGGCCTCTGAGATGTCCACGTGCCAGATGCTACGTCGCCCCGGTCCGCGCCGGATTGGCCCGCGCCCGCCGATCTGGCAGAATGTCGGATGCACCTCTTTGCCCGGGCCCTCTCATCCGAGCGTCGAGGCCCACAGGTTTGCACGCGGCGTGCCCCACACGTCGTGAGCGTCCATCCGCATCGTCTGCTGGCAGACATTTTCATCAACAGGAGAACCACACCCGTGGCAACCAAGATCCGCCTGAAGCGACTCGGCAAGATTCGCTCGCCCCACTACCGCATCATCGTCATCGACTCGCGCGCCAAGCGCGAGGGCAAGGCCATCGAGGAGATCGGCCTCTACCACCCGAAGAACGATCCGTCGGTCATCCGTGTCGATTCCGAGCGCGCCCAGTACTGGCTGTCCGTCGGTGCTCAGCCCACCGAGGCCGTCGTGGCCCTCTTCAAGCGCACCGGGGACTGGCAGCAGTTCACCGGGGACAAGACGCCCTCCGGCGTCGACCCGCAGCCTGAGCGTCGCGACCGCGAGGCCGAGTTCGCCAAGGCGCTCGCCGAGGACAGCGGCGCCACCGCGCCCGCCATCTCGAAGGCGAAGAAGAAGGCCGACGACGCCGCAGCCAAGGCCTCCGCGCCCGCTGAGGACGCCCCCCAGGCTGAGGCCCCCGCGGCCGATGCGGCCGAGGCTCCGGCCGAAGAGGCCTGAGAGTGCTCGCCGAGGCTCTTGAGCACCTCGTCGCCGGGATCGTGTCGAACCCGGACGACGTGAGCGTCAAGGACAAGGACCTGCGCCGCGGACGTCTCCTCGAGGTGCGGGTGCACCCCGACGACGTCGGCAAGGTGATCGGCCGTCAGGGTCGCACCGCGCAGTCCCTGCGCACCGTGGTCGCGGCTCTGGCCGGCAAGGAGAGCGTCCGGGTGGACTTCGTGGACGTGGACCGTCCCCGTCGCCCCTGACCCAAGCCGTGCGATGCCCCGGACACCCGAACGGGTCCGGGGCATCGTCGTCCCCGCTGAGCGTGGACCTGATCGTAAGGAGTGACCCGTGGGTGACATGGTGGACGTGACCGTCGGCATCGTCGGCCGCCCGCACGGCGTGCGCGGCGACGTGTTCATCGACGTGCGCACCGACGAGCCGGGCCGGCGGTTCGCCGTCGGCACGAAGCTCACCCTGGGGGAGTCGGGCAGGAGCGTGGAGATCGCGACGGTGCGCTGGAACCGCGGCAGGCTCATGTTGACGTTCGCCGGATATCCCGACCGCACCACCGTCGAGAAGCTGGTGGGGCAGGCGCTGGGCGCCAAGGTGCCCGCCGACGAGCGCCCCAGTGAGTCGGAGGAGTACTTCGACCGGCAGTTGGTGGGCCTGGCCGTCCTGGATCACGCCGGCAGCCGGGTGGGCACCGTGCGCGAGGTGCTCCACCTCCCGGCCCAGGATGTCCTGGAGGTCGCCGTGGACGGCGGCGAGCGGCTCGTACCGTTCGTGGCCGCGCTGGTGCCCGAGGTCGACCTCGAGGCCGGACACGTGCGGCTCGCGGACGTCGAGGGCCTCCTGGAGGACATCGAATGAGGCTCGACGTCGTCACGATCTTCCCCGACTACTTCAGCCCGCTGGGGCTGAGCCTCGTGGGCAAGGCAATCTCGACCGGGATCGTGGACCTTGCCGTCCACGACCTCCGCGACTGGACCCACGACAGGCACCGCACCACCGACGACACGCCCTACGGGGGAGGCGCGGGCATGGTGATGAAGCCCGAGCCGTGGGGCGAGGCCCTGGACGCGCTCGAGTCCGCGTCGCCGTTGCCCATGACCGTCGTGGTGCCCAGCCCGGCCGGAACGCCGTTCACGCAGGCGATGGCCTACGACCTGGCGGGTCGGGAGCGGCTCGTCTTCGCGTGCGGCCGCTACGAGGGCATCGACCAACGGGTGATCGACCACTGCGCCGAGCGGTACGAGCTGATCGAGGTGTCACTGGGGGACTACGTCCTCAACGGCGGCGAGGTGGCGACGCTGGCCATCGTCGAGGCGGTCGTGCGCCTGCTGCCCGGGGTCCTCGGGAACCCGGACTCGCTGGTGGAGGAGTCCCACTCGGAGGGGCACGAGCAGCTGTTGGAGTACCCCAACTACACCAAGCCCCCGGTCTGGCGGGGCAGGGCTGTGCCGGAGGTGTTGCTCAGCGGCCACCACGCCCTCATCGAGACCTGGCGCCGGGAACAGGCGCTCCGGCGCACCGCGGAGCGTCGCCCCGACCTTCTAGCGTGACATTTCGTGAGCCATTCGGCGCGTAAATGGCCTAGCGAATCGCCCCTTCTATAAGGTCACCCCACTGCCCGAACGCCCCTCCTGTTGGCTAGAGTGAGCGCGTGGCAACAACACTCACCATTCATCAACGGGCGTTGCGAAGCACGGTCGTCAAGAAGGTCATCATGGCAGTGACCGGCTTGATCATGATCGCCTTCCTCCTCGTGCACATGTACGGCAATCTGAAGATGTTCCTCGGTCCCGAGGCCTTCGATCATTACGCCCATTGGCTGAAGGGAACCACCGAAGACGGTGGGATCCTCTATCCGATCCTCCCGGCCGGCTGGTTCATCTGGATCTTCCGGTCGGCCCTTGTCCTCTCCGTGATCCTGCACATCTGGTCCGCGTACACGCTCTCGATGGAGACGCGCCGGAACCGCGGCAGCAAGTACGTCAACAGCCAGAAGAAGGTCCAGACCTACTCCTCGCGCACCATGCGCTGGGGCGGCATCATCGTCGCGGCCTTCCTGATCTTCCACCTCATCCAGTTCACCATCGTCCCCGGTTCCGTCAGCGGCGGTACGGGCGACGAGCCCCACACCATGGTGCTGGCCGCGTTCGAGCTGTGGTGGATGGTGGTTCTGTACGCCGTGTGCATGGTGCTCATCTGCATGCACGTCCGTCACGGCTTCTGGAGCGCGTTCACGACCCTGGGTGGAAACACGAGCGCCAAGGCGGCCTCGCTGCTCAACCTGCTGGCCATCATCGTGGCCGTGGTCCTGTTCATCGGCTTCATGATCATGCCTCTGGCCGTCCTGTTTGGAGTTGGTATCTGATGACTGCAACCACCACGACCCCCCCGGTCGCCGACCAGTACTGGGTCGACGGCGCCGACATCGCCGACACCAAGGCCCCCCGCGGCGTCGACATCGACAAGGTGTGGAAGACGCGTCAGTTCCAGGCCCGCCTGGTCAACCCGGCCAACCGTCGCAAGCTGAGCGTCATCATCGTCGGCACCGGCCTGGCCGGCGGCGCGGCCGCCGCGACACTGGGCGAGGCCGGCTACAACGTCCTCAACTTCTGCTACCAGGACAGCCCCCGTCGCGCGCACTCGATCGCGGCCCAGGGCGGCATCAACGCGGCGAAGAACTACCGCAACGACAACGACTCCACGCACCGCCTGTTCTACGACACGGTCAAGGGCGGCGACTACCGCGCCCGCGAGACCAACGTCTACCGCCTGGCAGAGGTGTCGGCCAACATCATCGACCAGTGCGTCGCCCAGGGCGTCCCCTTCGCCCGCGAGTACGGCGGCCTGCTCGACACCCGCTCGTTCGGCGGCGTGCAGGTGCAGCGCACCTTCTACGCCCGCGGCCAGACCGGTCAGCAGCTGCTGATCGGCGTCTACCAGCAGCTGGAGCGCCAGATCGCGGCCGGCACCGTGAAGATGTACGCCCGCCACGAGATGGTCGAGATCATCATCGTCGACGGTCGTGCCCGCGGCATCGTGACGCGCAACATGATCAACGGCAAGGTCGAGACCTGGACCGCGGACGCCGTCGTGCTCGCCACCGGCGGATACGGCAACGTGTTCTTCCTCTCCACCAACGCCATGGGCTGCAACGTGACCGCCACGTGGCGTGCGCACCGCAAGGGCGCCTACTTCGCCAACCCCTGCTACACGCAGATCCACCCCACCTGCATCCCGGTGCACGGCGACACCCAGTCGAAGCTCACGCTGATGTCTGAGTCGCTGCGCAACGACGGCCGGATCTGGGTGCCGAAGCGGGCCGAGGACTGCGCCAAGGATCCCCGCCAGATCGCCGAGGAGGATCGCGACTACTACCTGGAGCGCATCTACCCGGCCTTCGGCAACCTGGTTCCCCGCGACATCGCGTCGCGGCAGGCCAAGAACATGTGCGACGAGGGTCGCGGCGTGGGCCCGGCGGTCACCGAGCGCGATTCGGACGGCACCGAGCGTCAGGTCCGTCGCGGCGTGTACCTCGACTTCTCCGATGCCATCAACCGCATGGGGCAGAAGACTGTCGAGAACAAGTACGGCAACCTGTTCGACATGTACGCGCAGATCACTGGCGAGAACCCGTACGAGACCCCCATGCGCATCTACCCCGCGGTGCACTACACCATGGGCGGCCTCTGGGTCGACTACGACCTGCAGTCGTCGATCACCGGCCTGTACGTGACCGGTGAGGCCAACTTCTCCGATCACGGCGCCAACCGCCTGGGCGCCTCGGCGCTCATGCAGGGCCTCGCGGACGGCTACTTCGTCCTGCCGAACACGATCAACGACTACCTGGCCGACGCCCCGTTCGAGAAGGTGGCCGACGATCACCCTGCGGTCGTCGAGGCCAGGGAATCGGCTCAGGCGCGGATCGACACGCTGCTGTCCATCCAGGGCACCCGCTCGGTCGACTCGTACCACAAGGAACTCGGCCACATCATGTGGGAGTACTGCGGCATGTACCGCACGGATGCCGGGCTGAAGAAGGCCATCGGCCTCATCCGGGAGCTCAAGGCCGATTACTGGAAGAACGTGCGCGTCACCGGCGTGAACGAGGACTTCAACCAGGCGCTCGAGCGCGCGGGTCGCGTTGCGGACTTCTTCGAGCTCGGCGAGCTCATGTGCGTGGACGCCCTGCACCGACGCGAGTCCTGCGGTGGTCACTTCCGCGGCGAGTCCCAGACCGAGGAGGGTGAGGCGCTGCGTCACGACGACGAGTTCCTCTACGTCGGCGCCTGGGAGTGGGGTGGCGAGGGCGGCAAGCCCGTGCTGCACCGTGAGCCGCTGATCTACAAGGCAATCGAACTGAAGCAACGGAGTTACAAGTGAAGCTCAAGCTACGTATCTGGCGTCAGGCCGGCCCCGGTGCAGCCGGCCGGATGGTCGAGTACGACCTGGACGGCGTGTCCGACGACATGTCCTTCCTGGAGATGCTTGATCTGCTCAACGAGAACCTCACGGAGCGCAACGAGGAGCCGGTGGCCTTCGACCACGACTGCCGCGAGGGCATCTGCGGCATGTGTGGCGTCGTCATCAACGGCGTCGCGCACGGCGCCCCTGAGGGTGTCCGCACCACCACCTGCCAGTTGCACATGCGTTCGTTCGCCGATGGGGCCACCATCGACATCGAGCCGTGGCGGGCGGGCGCCTTCCCGGTGCTCAAGGACCTCGCCGTGGACCGCACCGCGTTCGACCGGATCATCCAGGCCGGCGGGTTCATCTCGTCGAACACCGGATCGGCCCCGGACGCGCACGCCACCCCCGCCCCCAAGCGGGAGGCCGACGTCGCCTTCGACAACGCCACGTGCATCGGCTGCGGCGCCTGCGTCGCCGCCTGCCCGAACTCCTCCGCCATGCTCTTCACGGCGGCGAAGATCACGCACCTGGCCATGCTGCCGCAGGGCCAGCCCGAGCGGTACCGTCGCGTGAAGTCGATGGTGGCGCAGCACGACGAAGAGGGCTTCGGCAACTGCACCAACATCGGCGAATGCGCAGCGGTCTGCCCGAAGGGCATCCCGCTGGAGTCGATCTCGCAGCTCAACAGGGACCTCATCTCTGCGCTGTTCAAGAAGGACGGCAAGATCTGATCCGCCACTGAGGGGGCCCCTGGGACTTGGTCCCAGGGGCCCTCTTTGTCGGCCGGGGCGTTGCCCGACGGTGCCCCGGCCTCGATTTCGTGCCCCTCGTCTCCCTCTGCCATAATGACTAGTCGTTGCCCGCACTCGGGCAGCCCGGGTTCGTCGCAGCTCCTGCCACTGGGGGACTGTCTGAGGCGGTCCGGTCGATGCGAACCGCGGTGACCTGTGGCACTGACGGAAGGGTTAGGAAATGACCAACCAGCTGATCCAGGAGATCAACAAGGCCTCGCTCCGCGACGACATCCCGGAGTTCCGCGCCGGCGATTCGGTCAAGGTCCACGTCAAGGTCGTCGAGGGCACCCGCTCCCGCGTCCAGGTGTTCGCGGGCGTCGTCATCGCCCGCAACGCGGGTGGCGTGCAGGAGGCCTTCACGGTCCGCAAGGTGAGCTTCGGCGTCGGTGTCGAGCGCACCTTCCCGCTGCACAGCCCCATCATCGAGAAGATCGAGGTCGAGCGTCGCGGTGACGTGCGTCGCGCCAAGCTGTATTACCTCCGCGGCCTGCGCGGCAAGGCCGCCAAGATCAAGGAGAAGCGCTACTGAGCGCCTCGCTCCGCGCACTTCACGAACCGCCGGTGGCCCTGGGCCGCCGGCGGTTCCTCGCGTCCGGCCCCGGTGTGGGGTCGCGGTATGCTCAGGGGAGCGCTACGCCCATGCCACTGAAGGACTGATCTGTGGAACCGACGACGAACCCGACCGATGATGCCCGGCCGGGAACCCGGAGTTTCGGGGCACGCCTGCTGGGGTGGCTCACCGAGGGCGTACTCATCCTCGTCGGGGCGATCGTCATCGCCACCCTCCTGCGCACCTTCGTCGGCCAGATGTTCGTGATCCCTTCCGGCTCCATGGAGAACACCCTGCAGGTCAACGACCGGGTGCTCGTGGCCAAGTTCGGGGGATTCCAGCGCGGCGACGTCGTGGTCTTCGAAGACCCCGGCGAGTGGCTCGCCCCGAGCGTGCCGTCGACCAATCCCGTCAAGATCGCCCTGGAGTTCGTCGGCGTGCTGCCCAACTCCGGCACCGAGCACCTCATCAAGAGGGTCATCGGGATGCCGGGAGACCATGTGCGCAGCACGGAGGACGGGAAGATCGAGGTCAACGGATCGGTCCTGGACGAGACGTCGTACCTCTACAGCGAGAGTGGGATCCAGGTTGCGCCGGTGACGGTGCCCTTCGACATCGTTGTCCCCGCGGACCGGCTGTTCGTGATGGGTGATCACCGCAACGCGTCCGCGGACTCGCGATGCCGCCTGGCGGAGGTGTCCCAGACACCGGGGGAGCGGGCGTTCGTCCCGGTCTCGAACGTGGTGGGTGCGGCCGTCGCCATCGTCGCGCCCTTGGACAGGCTGGCGACGTTCACGCTCCCGCGGACCTTCCTCGACGTGCCGGTTGCCGACGGTCCCGCACCCGAGGACCCGGACCTCATCCACGTGGAGCCTGGCTGCTGATGATCCGTCTCGGGCGAGGCGCCTACGGGTACGAGCGGGCACTGGTGCGGGCAGGGCTGGGCCCGGTGGCCGGCGCCGACGAGGCCGGCCGCGGCGCGTGCGCGGGTCCTTTGGTGGCCGCCGCCGTCATCCTCGATCCGAATCGTCCGATCGCAGGCCTGGACGACTCCAAGGTGCTCGGCGAGGCCACGCGGGAGCGCCTGCACGACCTGATCATGCGCCGGGCCGTCGCGGTGGCGGTGGCGGTGGTCGAGGCCGACGAGTGCGACCGCCTGGGCATGCACCAGGCAGATCTCCAGGGGCTGCGCAGGGCGGTGGGGCGGCTCGACGTGGCGCCCAACTTCGTCCTCACGGACGGGTTCGCCGTCGACGGATTGGGCGTGCCCGGACTGGCGATGTGGAAGGGGGACAAGGTGGCGGCCTGCGTGAGCGCGGCCTCCATCGTCGCCAAGGTCACCCGCGACCGCATCATGGTCGCGCACGATCCCACGTACCCGGCCTACGGTTTCGCGATCCACAAGGGTTACTGCACGGCGCTGCACCAGGCGGCTCTCGACGAGCACGGCCCGTCGGAGATCCACAGGTGGTGCTTCGACAACGTGGCACGAACGGCTAGAGTGATGGGACCATGAGCGCCGAAGACCTAGAGCAATACGAGAGCAAGCTCGAGCTTGACCTGTACCGCGAGTACAAGGACGTGGTGGGGATCTTCACCTACGCGGTGGAGACGGAGCGGCGCTTCTACCTGTGCAACGTCGTGGATCTCAAGGTCCGGACCGAGGGTGGCGATGTCTACTACGAGGTGTCCATGGGGGATGCCTGGGTCTGGGACATGTACCGGCCTGCACGGTTCGTGAAGTCGGCCAAGGTGTTGACCTTCCGCGACGTGTCGATCGAGGAGATCGCGCACTCGGATCTTCAGGTGCCCGAGAACCAGTGACCCGTCTTCCTGTGGACAACGGGAGATAGGGCGTCGCGTTTCCGATCAAGGTGATCGGAGGTGGTGGCGATGGAGAGCCCAACGCAAGCACTCGGCCGTCGGGGTGAAGACCGGGCGGTCGAGTTCCTGGAAGCGCGTGGGTGGCGCGTCGTGGAGAGAAACTGGCGGTGCCGCGAGGGCGAGATCGACATCGTGGCCCTGGAACCCGACGGCAGCACTCTCGTGGTGGTGGAGGTCAAGTCCCGGGCGGGTCTGCGTTACGGTGCCCCACTGGAGACCATCACCTACGCCAAGGCCTGTCGGCTACGCCGGCTGGCGGCGCTCTATGTCAGACAGTCCGGGCTGCGGCCCCGGCTGATCAGGGTGGACGCCGTCGGGGTGCTATGGCCACGGGGCGGCGAGTGCCAGTTCACCTATGCCCGGGGGATCGACGAGTGGTAGGCCGGCGGGTGTGGTCCGTTGCGCTGTCAGGGATCGACGGCTTCCCTGTCGAGGTGGAGGCAGCCAAGGGGGGTGGCCTCCCACGGGTTCAGCTCGTCGGGCTTCCGGACGCATCGCTGAGCGAGGCCAAGGCCAGGGTGAGGGCCGCGGTCCTGGCCACCGGCCTGTCCTGGCCGCCCGGCCTGGTCACCATCAACCTGTCGCCGGCCAGCCTGCCCAAGGCCGGCACCCACTTCGATCTGGCCATCGCGGTGGCGGCCCTCATCGCCGAGGAGCAGATGGAGCTGGTCTCGGACACCCGCACCGTTCTGATCGGAGAGTTGAGCCTGGACGGACGCATCCGCAAGGTGCGTGGCGTGCTGCCGGCCATGCTGGCGGCCGCCCGGGCGGGATTCGAGCGGGCGATCGTCCCCGCGGGGCAGCAGGCGGAGGCATCCCTCGTTCCAGGCATCACTGTCTGGGGGGCCGGTCGCCTCGCGGAGGTGGTGGACCTGCTGGAGGGCAAGCCCGTCTTCAACCCCACGGAGGCCGCGCCGTCATCGTCACCGCCCCTGGAACAGCCGGCGGCGTTCACGCCGGATCTGGCGGACGTGGTCGGCCACGAGGACGGGAAGTTCGCGCTGGAGGTGGCCGCGGCGGGCCGGCACCACCTCTTTCTGCACGGCGCTCCGGGCGTTGGCAAGACCATGCTGGCGTCGCGGCTTCCGTCCATCCTCCCTGATCTCGCCGAGGACGAGGCCGTCGAGGTGTCTGCCATCCACTCGTTGGCAGGGCGTGAGCTGACCGGCCTGATCGTCCGGCCGCCCTACTCGGATCCCCACCACTCGGCTACCCCGGCGGCGCTGGTCGGTGGGGGGACCGCCGAGCTCAAGCCCGGCGCCATCTCCCTGGCCCACCGGGGGGTGCTGTTCCTCGACGAGTGCCCGGATTTCGGCTCCAAGCTCGACGCGCTGCGCACACCGCTGGAGGACGGGACCATCACCGTCAGCCGGGCCCGGCACAGCACCAGGTTCCCGGCCCGATTCCAGTTGGTCATGGCAGCGAACCCGTGTCCGTGCGGCAATCACGGGGTGGCAGGGCTGGAGTGTCGCTGCGAACCCGTCCGGGTGCGGAAGTACCAGGAGCGGTTGAGCGGGCCCATCCTGGACCGGATCGACATCAAGCACCAGATGGCCACCGTCAACCGGGTGCTCCTGGACGTCGCGGCCGACGCCTCCGAGTCCAGCGCCACGGTGCTGGCCAGGGTGGTGGAGGCGCGTGACAGGCAGAGGCGTCGCCTTGCGGGCACGCCCTGGGCCACCAACGGCGAGGTGCCGGGCTCCTACCTCAGGCAGCAGCTCAGCCTCCCGGAGGATCTCGGGGTGCTCAACACCGCGCTGCAACGAGGCCTGATCAGCGCACGAGGGGTGGACAAGGTGATCAGGCTGGCGTGGACGCTGGCTGATCTGGCCGGGCAGGACGCGATCGGCGAGCGCGAACTGCGCGCGGCCCTGCACCTCAGGCAGGGCGAGCAGCGGAGGGGGGCGGCATGACGGTCACGGACCGTGAGGCGCGCATGGGTCTGTGCGCGCTGGCGACGATGGGCTCGGCCCCCCTGGTGGCAGCGGTGGAGGAGTTCGGGGCCGTGGACGTGTGGCGCGGACTCCTGGCGGACCCGGAGGGTGGGCCGCTGTCGCGCAAGGCTGCGGCCGTGGACCTCGGTGCCGTCGAGCGGGACACCGGGACCTGCGGCGCACGGTTCCTCACCCCGGTGGACGAGGAGTGGCCGGCGGCGTTGTGGGACCTGGCAGGGGCGGTGGTCTCGAGCCAGACCGGCGCACCGCTGGGGCTGTGGGTGAAAGGAGAGCCGCTCGACGGACTGGCGGGAGGCGTCGCCGTGGTGGGGGCACGGGCGTGCACGTCGTACGGGGAGCAGGCGGCCGTCACACTGGCCGCGGACCTCGCGTCGTCCGGGACGCCCGTGGTCTCGGGCCTGGCCTTCGGGATAGACGCCGCGGCACACCGCGGTGCCCTGGGGGTGGGCGGGCTCACGCTGGCGGTCGTCGCGAGCGGGCTGGACGACCCGTACCCCTCGGCCAACTCCAGGCTGGCCGACGCGGTCAGCCGGAGTGGAGCACTGGTCTCCGAGCTGCCACCCGGTCACCGGCCCACCAGGTATGCGTTCCTGGCCCGCAACCGGATGATCGCCGCCCTGGCGAAGGCGGTGGTGGTGGTGGAGGCGTCGAGCCGGTCGGGCGCGAAGAACACCGCGTCCTGGGCGTTGGCCATGGGGCGCCCGGTGATGGCGGTGCCGGGGCCCATCACGTCGTCGCTGTCTGCCACGCCGCACCGCCTGATCCGCGACGGCGAGGCCGTGCTGGTGAGCAGCGGGCAGGAGGTCAGCGCCTTGCTGGCCCCGATCGGGTCCCTCCCTGAGCCCACCGGTCGCGGTGGGCGCCGCCCCATCGACACGCTCGCGCCTCATCTGCGGGAGATCCGCGAGGCGGTGCGCAGCAAGGAGGAGGTCACGGCCGCCGAGCTGGCCGCCCGGACGGGTCAGACGATGCTGGACGTGCTGTCCAACGCGTGGGAGCTGGTGGAATCCGGGTGGCTCGCCGACGGCGAGGGTGGAACGTTCCGGCTTCCCGGACGGGTGAGGAGAGCGGGCGGGTGAATCAGGAGAAGTAGACCAGGTTGTTGAACACCCAGTCCTGCTTCCACTGGTAGCGGGGAGGCTGCCCGGCGGGGGCCACGTTCGCGATGAAGCTGCCCCAGATGTAGGCGCGGCAGCCATTGCGGCCGGTCACCGCGGTGTCGCACTCGGTCTTCCACAGCCGCCCGTTCTCGGCTGTCCAGGTCTTCGACGTACCCGGCGCGGCGTTGGCGAGGTTGTTCGCCGCCCACAGCGAGCGGGGCGACGGGAGGTAGGACAGATTGTTGAATGTCCAGCCGTTCACCAGGACGAAGCGGCCGTTCTCCTGGCGCACCTGGCTGGCCCAGATGTCGGTGAAGCAGCGTGTGGTCTGGGAGTACGGCTCGCAGCGCGTGCGCCACTGGCGCCCGTTGAAGGTGTGCGTGCCGGGTCGCGTGTACACGCTGAAGGGCGTGAGCGTGGAGAAGTCGACGGGTGCGAAGGCCAGGACGCCCTGCGTGGTCGCCCGGACCCACACCCCACGCGAGGCGGCCGTGATCGCCTTTGTCTTGTCCACGGCGGTGTGGGCGATCGCGCCCGCGTCGGCGCCGGTGGTCAGCTGCATGGTGGCCATCCATGTGCGCACGTCGGCCACGGCGTCGGAGCGGAGGTCTGCGAGGGCCGCGGCCGCCAGACCCGAGGTGTTGGAGTTCTGCGGGGGGTCCTGTCCGGCGACCACCCTGGCCGAGCGGAACGATCCGTTGGTCTCCTGGACCGCGGTGAGGTAGCTCACCGCATCGGTCAGTGGCGTCGTGGCGGCGGCGATGCCTTCGGCCTGTGCGGCACGCAGGGCCATGATCATGATGGCGGTGCCGTCGGGGTCCGAGGAGGACCCGGCTGCCGCGCACGTCTTCCCGGCGGAGAAGAACATCGGAAATCCGCCGTCGGCGCACTGCTTGGCGGCGACGAATCCGACAGTTGCCGGATCGAGCGCCCCCGTGCGGGCCAGGCCGAGCATCGCGTACGCCTGTCCGAACGCGTTGGTGCCGGTGGGTTGGGCAGGGGCACCGGCCCAGCCCGGCTCTGCGCCCTGGGTGAGTGCCTCCTCCGTCAGGGAGCGGGGGTTGATGCCGCCGAAGGAGGTGGTGCTGCGGCGTGTGACCGCGAGAGCGAGGAGGGCCTTGGCGATGGTGCCCGTGTCCCTGGTGAGCGTGCCCGACCCGTTGTCGAAGATCACCTTCGGCTGGATCGCCGCGGCCACGCCGTCCATCCACCGGTCCATGGTCGCCTGGGGCGCGCCGGCCGCGGCGCCGGCAAGGACGGCGTCCAGCGTCAGCCCTACGTCGCCGTACCCGGCGCTCGACTCGAGCAGCCCGGCGGAGTTGGTCTGGTTCGCCAGCCAGGTCATCGCCGGCGCGGCCTTGGGAAGGTCGCTGGTGTCCGCCCGGGCGGGGGCGGGGAGGAGCGCAGCCGATCCGGCCACGAGGCCGAGGATGAGGGGGAGCGCCACCAGGCGCAGATGGACTCTCATGAGATCCTTTCGCGTCGCCGCCCACGGGCGGATGATCGGAGATGATCAGCCGACCCTGGTCCGACTCCTCCGAACGGAGTAACGGTTGCGCGTCAGTCCCGGGATCGCACCGGGTTCAGGGCCTGCCCGCTGAGCGTATCACCGGGGTCCGCGCTCGCGGCCAGAAGGGGGGACCCCGCCTCCGGGGCAACGACTCGCGCCATCCCGGACGCCCGGCGCAGCACCGTGAGCACGGGACGCCCGACGATGAGCAGCGCCAACGATGTCGTGATGGCGCGCCCCGTGTCCCAACTGGCCGTCGACGTGATGAGGGTGAACCAGCCGAAACGCACCAGGTTCTCACTGATGGGAGCACCTGGCACGTAGTCGAGGCTGCCCCCCGCGCCCTCCATGCCGATGCCGCTGATGAACGGCCAGAACCACATGTTCATCAGGGCGCCGTAGGCGTAGGCCGCCAGGATGCCCAGCGCGATGAGCATGCCGATCTCCGCCTTGCCCGTCACCCGCCTGGGAAGCAATCCAGCAGCGAGGCCGACCCACGCGGAACACAGCATCTGGAAGGGGAGCCAGGGCCCGACCCCCGCCGTCAGCAGCGCCGAGGCGAACATCGAGGTGAAGCCCAGGAGATACCCGAAACCTGGCCCGAATGCCCGCCCTGCCAGCACGAGGAGGAAGAACACAGACTCCACCCCGGCGGTGCCGGCGCCCAGGGCGGGACGGATGGCCGCGTTGACGGCCGACAGAACCCCCAGAACGGCCAGGGACCTGGCGTCCAGTCCTCCCTCGCTCAACTGCGCGACGACCAGAAGGAGGACGATCGGGAGCAGGGCGGCGAACACGAACGGTGCGTCGCCCGAGTGCTCCGGAGCGACGCCGACGGCGGGGATGAGCAGTGGCCAGCCGAGGGCGAAGAGCCCGAGCAGGGACGAGGCGAGGATCACCGCCCAGGTCCGGGGGCCCAGCTGCACGCCAACGATCGGGGCGGGAACGGCCAGGGTGGGGTCACGTGGCGGCATCGAGGTACTCCTTCACCGTGAGCACCGGGGTGGGGTTGGCCAGTTTCGCCACCTGGGTGGCCAGGAGCGCCGACCCGGCAAGCACGTCGCGCGTGGGCCCGTCGGAGACGATCTCGCCCTCGGCCATGACCACCACGCGTGAGCAGGTCTGAGCAACCATCTCCACGTCGTGGGTGGCGATGAGTACCGCCCGTCCCGCCGCCGCCATGGACTCGACGATGTCGGTGAGCACGGCCTTCGCCGCGTAGTCGAGGCCGCGCGTCGGCTCGTCGAGCAGCACGACGGGCGGGTCGCCGGCCAGCTCCACGGCGAGGACCACCGCCAGCTTCTGTCCCTCAGACAGATCCCGTGGATGGGCCGAGGCGTCGATCGTCGGGACCAGACGCCTGAGCAACGCCAGCGTGGAGCCCGCGCGGAGGCCGGAGCTGTCATCGCTGGCGGCACACTCCGCCTCGACTGTGGTGAGGTAGAGCAGATCGGCCGGTGTCTGCGGCACCAGGGCAACCCGTGCGTCATCGCTGAGCCGCACCGTGCCGGCTTCGCGGCGCCCGGCGCCATGCAGCGCCCAGAGCAGGCTGGACTTCCCGCATCCGTTCCTGCCCATGAGGGCCGTGACCTCGCCCGCGTGGAGCGTGAGGTCCACGTCGGCCACCGCCACCTTCGCGCCGTAGCGGACCACCACGCCGTGACCGGACAGGGCCGGGCCCGAGTGCGCCGGAGCGGAGGGAAGCGTCGGCGGCACCTCCACCCAGGCCCGTCGCTGCTCTGCGGTCGCGCGTCGGCCCTCGCGGATGGTGAGCGGGAGCGGGGTCCATCCGAGCTCAGCGCCCAGCTCCACCAACGGCGGGCGGATCGGGGCGTGGGCGAGAACCTCACGGGTGGGGCCGTGGAGGACCGTGTCTCCCACCAGCAGGACGGTGTCGGCGAACTCGATGACGCGTTCCATCCGGTGCTCGGCGATCACCACCGTGGTGCCGAGGTCGCGGACGAGGCGGCTGATGGTGGCCAGGACCTCCTCGGCGGCGATGGGGTCGAGCGCAGAGGTGGGCTCGTCGAGCACCAGAACCCTCGGTGACGCGGCCAGGACGCTGCCTATCGCCACTCTCTGCTGTTGCCCCCCGGACAGCGTCCGCAGCGCGCGGTGGCGGAGGTCCGCGATGCCGAGCAGATCGAGGGTCTCCTCCACCCGTCGTCGCATATCGGCCTGGGCGAAGCCGAGTTGTTCCATCGAGTAGGCGATCTCGTCCTCGACGGTGTCGGTGACGAATCCAGCCAGCGGATCCTGGCCCACGTAGCCCACCGTCGTGGCGAGCTCGCGGGGCTGGAGCATGGTGGTGTCGCGGCCGTCGATCAGGATCCGGCCCGTCCGGACGCCGCCGGTGAACCGTGGGACGAGGTTGTTGATGCAGCCGAGCAGGGTGGACTTCCCGCTCCCCGTGGGACCGACGGCGAGGCACAGCTCGCCCTCCTCGATCCGGAAGGACGCGCCGAGCAGGCGGAGGGTGTCGTTGCCGGCGTAGCGGAATGAGATGTCCTCGAATCGGATCATGTCGGGGTCCTCGCGGCGACGGGTGCAGGGGTGAAGAAGGCGGGCAGCGCGGCGATGGTCAGCGCGACGACGAGGAGCGGAGTCAGCGTCGGCCACACGAACGGGATGATGGAGGGGTAGAGCACGGCGGCGTTGCCCCGGGCTGCGATCCATCCGACGATGCCCGCCGCGGCGAGGCCGCAGCCGACAGTCGCGCTCTCGGCCAGCCTCCATCGGATGGGCCGGTACTGGGTCCGATGGACGGTGGACCCGGAGATCCGCAGGGCCGAGACAGCGCACGCGATGCCACCGCCGACTAACGCGACGGAGACCAGGGGGATGCCGAGCACGGTCGGCTCGGGCGCCGCCGCGAGGAAGCGGAAGGACCACACGGCCAGCAGCATCATCCCCAGCAGGCCGAGGCCTGCCGACAGGTAGCGCCCGCCCCTGGTGGCGAGCCCGGCACGCCCATAGCCGCGCACGTCCATGGACGCCGCCAGCGCAAGCGAGCGCTCCAGCGCATCGGAGAGCACCGGCACGATGATGGTCTCGACGGCGCGGAGGCGGTCTCGCCGCGTCCGCCGCGCAGGCGTCCGGCGGAGTCTGCGAGCCCGCATCACCCGCTGCAGCGACTCTCCCAGCTGCGGCAACGCGCTGACGGCCACGACCATGACGGTGCCCAGCTCGTAGAGGGCGCCGGGGAGGCTGGCCAGCAGCTTCTTCGGGTTGGCCAGGGCGTTGGCGGCGCCGATGCACACGACGATCGTGGCCAGGCGCAACCCGTCGTAGAGGCCAGCCAGGAGGGACTCCAGCGACACCGGTCCCAACAGGCGAATCCCCTGCACCCATGAGGGCAGCGGGATCTGGGGAAGGGTGAACAGGATGGTCGGGCCGTCGCCGCCGCCGAAGAGCACCCTGAACGCCACGCGAAGGACCACGATGAAGAGGGCCAGCCACAGGTACAGGGAGAAGGACCGCGCCCAGGGCGTGTCACCGCGGCGTGACATCGTCACCAGGCAGGCGACACCGATCAGGGCCAGCAGGAGCAGGGGGTTTGTCGTCGAGGACGCCGCGACGGTGAGCGTGAGCGCGTAGGCCCACCAGGCGAAGGGGTGGAGCTGCCGGGGGAGTGCGCGCCGGAGCATCAGAGCCCGCGACGGCGCCACCACACCACACCGCCGCCGACTCCCAACGCGACGACGGCGCCGGCACCCATGAGCGTTCCGGTCGGGACGCCGGAGGGCGGCAGCGCGGCCACAGGTGGGGCGGCCGGCGGGGCCGAGGGGGACACCGCGTCGGGCTCAGCCGTCGGGGTGTCGGCAGCAGCCGTCGCCGACGAGGTGCCCAAGGCCGCGGACGCTGACGGCGAGGCGCTCGGCGGCGCCGACGGGGTGGCGCTGGGTGGCGCGGCGGCGGTGGAGCTGGCGGCCGGGTTGAGGGTGGTCGGCGCGGTGGACGAGCGGGTGGGGGAGGGGGTCGCCTTGGTGGTGCTCGGCTTGGCGGTGGGCGCAGGCTGAGCCGTGGGGGGAGGTGGGGTGGTCGGCTTGGCGCTGGGGGTGGGCTTCGCAACGTCGTGGGCGGGGGTCACACCCGGAGCCGGGTTGCTGGAGCCGGTGTTGTTGAGGGAGAACGACCATCCCTCGTAGCCGCCGGGGATCACTTCCCGCGCGGACGCCCCGTAGTTCGAGAATGCCCAGGAGCCGCCGTTGTCGGCGTGCCAGTAGGACCAGAACGCCGTGTCTGGCGCCGCCTGGACGCAGCTCTCCCGGTACCCGTCGGTGCCGGTGACCGGCAGCGTCTCGGTGGCGCTCGGGCGTCCGGCAATCCTGCATACGAAGGAGGGGCCCTCCTTGATGGTGCCCTCGGGTGACAGGCCCGCCAGGCGCAGGACCTGGAGCCCGGTGGTGCCCGCCTCGACGTCCTCGACGCAGCGCACGACGGTGCCACCTCCCAACTCCTGGAAGTCCACCACCACCGTCACACCGGTGGCCGTGCTGCAGTGCCCGTCCGACACCTCGGCGCCGGCCTGGGGTGCGAGGAACCACACCCCGGCCACGGCGAGAGCCGCAGCCGAGGCCAGGGAACCGAGGCGTCGGGACATCGGGTCAGTTGCCGGTGCTGGGCAGGCCGGGGGCAGGAGCGGAGTCGTCCTCGGGCTGGGGGGTTGCGGAAGTGTCGTCGTCGGTCTCCTCGAGGGGGGTCTCGCCCTCCGGGGCCTCATCCGATTCGGCTGCGGGGTTGAACATGGGGGCCTCGGCCTCGAGGTTCCAGTCGGGCAGGAGGCGCCAGCCGATGACGCTGCCCGCTTCCGGCTCCAGGTCCGCGATGCCGACCTGAGAGAACTCCCACTCGCTCAACGCGCCGTCGCTCTCAGGGACCGAGGTCCAGAGGCTCCACCACTCCGGGTCTTCAGCCGTCACTTCGGCGATGGTCTGAACCCAGTTCCCCTGGTCCTCGGCGAGACCGCTGCTGATCATGGCCTCGGTGCCGGTGGAGAACTCCGTGGCGCAGGCGCCGGTGTACTCGTCCTCGATCTCGACGTGGACCCAGACATTACCGGCCTCCACGCACTCCGAGGCGGTGACCTCCGCAGAGGCGGTGGGCGCCCAGGTGGCCAGGCCGACCGCGAGCAGGAGGGCGGCGGGGATGGCCAGTCGCCGAGTCGACGGGGTGGGGGACATGTGGACCTCTATCCGTTAGGTCCGTCGGCCAAGGCCTCTCCGCTGGTCGCGACGGAAGTGAACATCCTTCTCGCGTTGACGGGCGGTCCGACTCCCCACCAGTGGGATCACGGTTGCGCGACAGTTCCGGGATCACACCGGATTCACCTGCCAACGGCCACACCCTACCCCACCGGTAGGCTGGCCAGCACCCCACCCCCGAGGAGTGCGAAATGCTGCCAGACGCCGTCGTCTTCGACATGGACGGGACCCTGACCGACACGGAGGCCACCTGGGACGTGGTGCGTCGCCAGCTGGCCACCGACGCCGGACTGCCCTGGCCCGACGGCGCCACCCAGGCGATGATGGGCATGAGCACCAGGGAGTGGAGCACCTTCCTCGTCGAGACCGTCGGGCTGCCCGTCACCCCGGAACGCGCCGCGCAGTCGACGGTGGAGGCCATGGCAGCCCACTACCGCACGGGCATCACGGTCCTGCCTGGGGCCGTCGAGGCCGTGCGGCGGATGGCCGAGCGGTACCCCGTGGCCATCGCCAGCTCGTCGCCCCGGACGCTGATCGACGCGGCGGTGGAGGCGCTCGGGTTGGCCGATGTCCTTGCCGCGACCGTGTCCACGGAGGAGGTGGAGCGGGGCAAGCCGGCGCCCGACGGTTACCTGCGGGCCTGCGAGCTGCTCGGCGCCCACCCGCTGCGCAGCATCGCCGTCGAAGACGCACCCAACGGCCTGCTGTCAGCCCTGGCGGCGGGCATGACGGTGATCGCCGTCCCCCCGCACTTCCACCCGCCCGCGCCCGAACTGCTGGCCCGGACGAGGGTGATCGCGACCCTCGACGAGCTCACGCACGAACTCGTCGAGGGCCTCGTGCCTACCGCAGCTGCCAGGTGACCTGACGCCCCAGGGTGCCGCTCAGCCGGTCGGCCGCGTCGGGGCTGGTGGAGGCCTCCAGCCCCGCCTGCATCGCCTCGATCCGAGACCGGATGCCCAGCCGCTCAGCGGCGGCGGCGTTGGTGGGCTCCTCCACGAACCTGGTCATCGACGCCACCGCGTTGCGCTGGTGGGTGGCGTCCGAGGCGCACTGCGACTCGAGCCGCGCCCGGTACCAGTCGGAGTTGAGGACCTCGTCCCGGTCGAACAGCCGCCTGAACCTCTCGTCAGCCAGCGTCATGCCGTCGGACACGCCGGTGGCCATGATCTCCAGAAGTGCTCGGATGGGCGGGACGGCCAGCGCGATGGTGCCGTCGTCGATGTAGGACTGGGCGACCCGCTTGTGGGTGGTCACGATGGTGCGGACCGACTCGACGTAGGCCTCCACATCCTGGAGTTCGGGCTTCAGCATGTTCTCCGAGAACACGACGTGGGGGTGCATGAAGATCCGGCCGAAGTACTTCGACTGGAACTTCGAGGTCATCCGGTAGCCGAGCCGGCTCGCCTCGATCGTCTCGCCGTCGTGCTCGAAGTCGGGCACCCGCTCCAGGGCGCCCTCGGCGATCAGTGCCGCGGCGCTGCGCTCGTCCGGGGTCATCCTGGAGAACACCTCCGGCACCAGCAGCGAGATGTCGTGGTCGACCCGCACGTTGGGGCCGATGACCCCCGCGCTCGAAAGCCAGCCGTCGTAGCCGGTGAGGGCGAACGACAGGAAGGCCGCGTTGAGGTCGATCACCGAGGGGAGCGCGTTGAAGGGGCCCTTCGTCATGGCGCCCTCGGAGCCGGCGCCCGTTGTGGACGGCGACTTGCCGGTCATCGACGAGATGAACTCCATGAACAGCTCCGGCAGCTCCATGTAGTGGAGGGGAGCGTAGGCGCAGAGCGGGGGAACGCCGTCCTCGGCCGCGTTGTTGCGCCGGCCGGCCGCGACCACGTCGACGGGCAGACGCAGCGGCGCCCGCATCGGCAGTCGGCGATGCAGCCGCGCCACCATCTCCGCCAACGCGGTACCGCGGGGGCGCGCGAGGTCCTGGCGGACCTGGAGATAGCGCGGGTTCTTCGACCGCGCCCCGTTGATGAGGCGGGGGTGTGCAGAGGAGACGAAGTACCCGGGCACGCCCGGACCCCCCTTGGCCACCTTGCGGATCAGCTTCTGGATGGGCTTGGAGAACCGGGAGAAGGCGATGGCGTCGTTGACGAGGTCGCGGGCGTCGGCCGTCGTCAGGGGCTCGAAGTTGCTGAGGAAGGCGCCGTGCGCGATGTCGTACTCGGCCTGCTTGTCGTAGCCGCGGTGGATGGCGTCGTCGGGCCGCTGGAACAGGAGCTGCTCGCAGTTGGTCACGAACTTGCGCGACAGCCCGTCCTCGCGGCCGGCCACGTCGCCCGGCACGACGATGCTCGCGGTGATGTCGTCCTCGGTCTGGACCTTGGCCGCGGGGTGGAAGTCGTGCCGCAGCCCGAACAGCCGCCATGAGCCGTCCGGCGCGAAGCCGACCCGCAGCATGTTGACGGTGATCTTGTCGCCGTCCAGGCGCAGCGCGTGACCCGCGCGGCCGTTGATCCGGCCGACGGAGAAGTGCGAGGCCCAGTCGGAGCCCCATTCGGGGCGGTAGAACCGCTTGACGACGAAGACGAGCTCCTTGATGTGGTGCGGGATGGACTCCACCCAGGCGTTGTAGCCGTCGGTGAAGTCGGGGCTGGGGGTGAGGAGCTTGATCACGCTGCCCACGGACCGCGCATCCGAGAGGAGGGGCCTCGGGTCGACGGCGGAGGAGTCGCGGAACCGGTCGGTGAAGTCGCGGTCGACGATGGCCGCCACCTGCGCCATGTCGTCGGCGAAGTCCGCGATGTAGGCGTTGCCGAACACGAACGCGTCGGTGATGGACTTCGAGATCTCGGACTTGCCGCCGCCGGAGACGGTGGCCGGCTTGTGGCACGAGGTGGCGACGGGGGAGGTGCCCAGGAGGGTCCACTGGTCGCCGTCGGCCTCGATGTGGGCCAGCTCCACCACGTAGCCGTCCGGCAGCACGTAGTGGGTCTCGGCACGCAGGGCGATGGTCTGGGGGACGCCGTCGACGGTCCACGTG
Source organism: Tessaracoccus yangjingae (assembly GCF_054483935.1). The sequence goes on from NZ_CM137014.1 coordinate 2,000,183, forward strand.
ATGGTGCTGTCGCGGAGGGAGAAGGTCGCGGTCCCTGGCACCAGCACGATGTGGCGCTGTTCGAGGTCGACGGCGTGGCCCTCGGGCCGGCGCTCGAACCGGTCGGGGTCGCGTGCGATGACGTCGTCGAAGCGGTAGGAGGGATCCCAGTACGTGTGGGTGTAGGTCTGGCCGAGGTTGTAGCGGGGGAAGGTGATGGCGCCGCCGGAGTGCTCCTCCTCGACCAGCCCGAGGAGGTTCGCCGAGTAGCTGATCTGGGCCTTGACCTCCTTCTTGCAGTAGCCGAAGTAGTTGTCCGCGATCACGGTGACGATCACGCCACGCTCGTCGCGGGCGCACGCCTTGAACGCCGAACCGTTGTTGTAGCGCTCGTCCTCTGTGCGCCAGCACATGCCGTCGCGGCGTTGGCGGTCGGTGGCCTCGTCGAAGTGCGGAAGCCCGAGCTCCTTCTTGGTGAGCCGCGTCAGATGGGGGGCGAGGACCACGAGGCCGGTGTGCCCGGTCCAGGTCTCGGGGTTCAGCGACGCGTCGTTCTCCGGAAGGTATGGGTCGCCGCCGTTGCCGAAGATCCCCTCGACGAAGTCGAGGTTGGCCATCATCGTGGCGGGCGCGATGAAGCGGGTCTCCATCCGGCGCTCGACGGTGTAGCCGGGCACCGCCGGAACCACGATCGGCCGCAGCAGCAGGGACACCCAGCACCTCGGCCGGTCAGGGTGGTTCGAGGTGTAGGGCAACACCATCGCCTCGTCCGGCGGCTGGAACGCCTGCTCCATGAGCCGCCCGAAGGTCTCCCTCGGCACCGCGATCTTGTCGTCCTGGATCGGCAGGCCGCCCTCGGCGATGTGGAAGACGCCCTTGGTGGTGCGGCGGTCGTTGGCCGGGTTGTGCAGGATTCCGTTGACGAGGCGGTAGCTGGTCAGCAGGTCGGAGGTGAACGTGTCGCCGTCGACGGGAAGTGACATGTCGCGGGCGAGGCCGGCCTGGTCCAGGACCAGCGTCTGGCGCGGCAGGCACGGCCGGGTCCCGGTGCCCTCGAGGTAGGTGTCGAGGAAGTTCTGGACCCGGGTGTCGACGGCGGGGAGCCGGTGGGCGAGGCGCCTGTTGAGCTCCCGCTGGCGGGCCAGGATGGGCCTCACCAGGTCCACTGCGCGCCCGGCCGCACCCTCAGAGGGGAGCGGAAGACCGAGCAGGCCGAGGCGGAGGTTGATAGCTGCTGTGTCCGCGAAAGTCGCCATGATTCACTATGGACTCACCCCTCGTCATGACAAAGCAGGGGGTGCCAGGAAAGCCCCGGGGTGGCTCCCTTAGGATGCGGCGGCCCGGTGCACGGCCTCGATGGTCTCGATCACCCGATCATTGAGCGGTGCAAGGTTGGCGAAGTCCTTCGGCGGGGCTCCGCGGTACAGCGGCCGCACACACACCAGCTCCTCGAACAGGTCCTCCTTGGTGAACGCGGGCTTGCGGGCCAGCATCCGCAACCCGCCGCGGGACTCGCGCAGGTCGTGGAGCCTGCCCCGCCAGCCCGGATTGGACAGCGGGGCCTCGTCCGAGTCCATCGCGTCGATGAGCGCCTCCAGCGCCTCGATCAGGTCGCTGAGCGCGGGCTGGACCGCCTCGGAGCTGAAGGGGGAGAGCTGCACCGGCCCGTCGTCGTCACCGGTATCGCGCCGCAGCAGCTTGTCCAGAAAGCCCATGATGGTCCGCCCTTCGTCGTCGATCCCCCAACCGTAGCGCCTGCCCCCAGGCCTCCGGTGCCGGGCCGTCCGCGGGGTCAGTCGAAGCGCGTCTCGCTCTCCGCATTGCTCAGTCCTCCGAGCGAGTCTCCAGGCAACTCGCCCGAGACGGGATGGTGGGCGTGGCCGCCGGCGTCTGGGTCGAGGACGGTGTGGCCAGGCGCCGCGTCCGGCTGCAGGATGTCCTGGCTGGGGTGGACCTCGGGGTCGTAGACCTCGTCGTGCTGCTCGCCGGTCATGGTGGCTCCTCTCCATGGGGTAATGACGTTACGCGTCCAGCCCATGGGGCGGGGCCGTTTCGCAGCACCGGAGGATGAGCGGTGGGACACTGGGAGGACAGGAGCGGGCGACGACGCCCGACGGCCCGCCGCCCCTCATGCTCGCGCGTGACGAGGAGGCTGAAGATGTTCGAGCAGCAGTATCAGAAGATGGCCGAGGCACCCGGCTTCGTGGCGGCGCTGGACCAGAGCGGCGGGAGCACCCCGAAGACGCTGCAGCGCTACGGCCTGGAGAAGTGGGCCGACGAGGCGGAGATGTTCGATCTGGTGCACGCCATGCGAACGCGGATCATGTCGAGCCCCAGCTTCGACGGCGAGCGGATCCTCGCCACCATCCTGTTCGCCCAGACCATGGACCGAGAGGTGCAGGGGCAGCCGACGCCGCGCTTCCTGTGGGATGTCAAGCACATCGTGCCCATCCTCAAGGTCGATCGCGGGCTGGAGGATGAGGTCGACGGCGCCCAGCTGATGAAGCCGATCGACGGTCTGGACGAGATGGTGCGGGCCGCGGGTCAGAAGGGGATCTTCGGCACCAAGATGCGCTCCGTGGTGCGGGCCCCCGGTGCGGGCGCCGAGGCCGCCGTCGCGCAGCAGATCTACCTGGGGCGGCGCATTCTCGCGGGCGGTCTGGTGCCCATCCTGGAGCCCGAGGTGGACATCGCCTCACCCCACAAGGCCGACGCGGAGCGGCACGTCCACGATCTCCTCGCGGCAAGCCTGGACGACCTGCCGGAGGGGGAGAGGGTGATGCTGAAGCTGACCCTTCCCGAGACCGACGACCTGTACGCCGACCTCGTGTCGCATCCGCGCGTGCTGCGGGTGTTCGCCCTCTCGGGCGGGTACTCGAGGGCCGAGGCCACGGCCCGCCTGGCGAGGCAGCACGGCGTTGTCGCGAGCTTCGCGCGGGCGCTGATGGAGGGGCTGCAGGTCAGCCAGAGCGATGAGGAGTTCGACGCGATGCTGGACTCCTCGATCGCCGACATCTACGCAGCGTCCATGGCCTGAAGGCCGGTGCGGTGGGCGACGCGGGAGCGGCCATGCGGGTTCGGGGGCCCGCGCGGGCTATGCTCGGTAGGTTCACGCCCCTCCGGCGGGTGGATCGGAGGATTGGGTGCAGCGACTGAAACCGGGACTGGTGCTCTCGGAGCGCTACCGTCTGATCGGCCATGTGGCCTCTGGCGGGATGGGGCAGCTCTGGGAGGGTTTCGACGAAGTCCTGGAGCGGCGGGTGGCGCTCAAAATCATGCACCCCCATACCCAGGACGAGTTCGCTCTGGTGGAGCGGTTCCGCGACGAGGCGCGCTTCGCCGCCCAGTTGGTGCACCCCAACATCGTCACCGTCCATGACTACGTCGACGTGGACGGCCTGTCCTGCCTGGTGATGGAGTTCGTCGACGGGCCCACGCTCGCGACTCTCCTGTCCTCCGGTCCGCTCAGTCACGACGCGACCCGCACCCTTCTCTACGAGTTGGCGTCGGCACTGGTGGTGGCGCACGAGGCGGGGATCATCCACCGCGACATCAAACCCGCCAACGTGCTGGTGCCGGAGACCGGCGCGAAGCTCACCGACTTCGGGATCGCCCGGTCTGTCGAGGGGGAGTCGCACACGCTGACCGGGCAGGTGCTCGGCACTTCGCACTACCTGAGCCCGGAGCAGGCACTCGGGCAGAAGCTGGGCCCTGCCTCCGACATCTATGGGCTCGGGGTGCTCGCGCACGAGATGCTGACCGGTTCCCGCCCCTTCGACCGCGGGACGCCGATCGCGACGGCGCTGGCCCACGTCCGCGACACCCCGCCCCCGCTTCCGGAGGAGACGCCGTCGGACCTGGTGGCGCTGGTGACCGCCTGCTTGGCGAAGGATCCCGCGGAGCGGCCTTCCGCCGCCGTCGTCGCGCAGATGATGGAGCCGGGCGGAGAGGCGACACTGTCAGACCAGCCTGTCCCGGACGGTGTGATGGAGCCAGCCCTGCCCCGCAGGGCGCTCGTCGAGGGCTGACGTCCCCGTCCGGGGCACGTGCAACCACCTGCCCCCAGCGTTCAGGCGCGCGCGCCGGGGTGCCCCAGCTGACGCCAGGCCTCGTAGACCGCGATGGCGGCGGCGTTGGCCAGGTTGAGCGAACGCATGCCTGGCCGCATCGGGATCCGGCACCGAGCGGTCACGCGAGGATCAGCCAGAACCTCCTTGGCCAGCCCCGTGGGTTCAGGACCGAAGAGCATGACGTCGCCGGGCAGGTAGGCGATGTCTGTGTAGACCGTCTCGGCGTGGGCGGTGAAGGCGAAGACCCGCGCCGGCGCCAAGGCGCTCAACGCTGCCGAGAGGGACTCGTGGATGAAGGTGGCCGCCTCGTCGCGGTAGTCGAGGCCCGCGCGCCTCAGCCTGGCCTCGTCCATGTCGAAGCCCAACGGCCGGGCCAGGTGCAGCTCGGCGCCGGTAACCGCAGCCAGCCGCATCGTCGCGCCCGTGTTGTTCGGGATCCGCGGCGAGTCGAACAGGATGCGCAGCGGGAGGCTCATTCCGCCATCATCGCATCGTGCACGAGGTCGTTCGAGCTGTCCGAGCTGTCCCTGCGCGCGGGAGCCGGCCCCGAACGCACGAAGGCCGATGCGGCGGCGGTAGCCCTGACCGCGGCCCGGTACATCACTGATGACCGTGGCATGCCCGCCACCACGTGGGCCCGATGGAACTCCACCCCTACGACGGCCGCGAAGACATCGCCCGCCCCGACGGTGGTGGCGGGATGGAGCAGCGGCCGGGTGCTGATCGGCGTCGCGGTGCCCTTGATGCACAGGGTGGCGCCCAGGTGCCCGCGCGTCACGATGAAACCGGTGCGCGGCGAGGATGACGACCAGCGCATCGCCCTTTCCACCGCCGTCGGTTGATCGTCGTCGGAGAAGACGACGATGTCGAAGCAGGACCAGGTCGCGGCCTCCTCGTCGCCGATGTCGCGGCGCAGAACGGGCATGTACGAGCGGTCCCCGGGCGTCCCGCTGGTTCGCATCAGTCCCTGCGCCAGCAGGACCCGAACCTCGGCGGCGCCCGCGTGGGCATCCCTGATCGCCGCGATGTCGGCGGCCCGATCCAGGTCGGGGATCAGGGGGCAGAAGTACAGCAGGTCGTGGGTCGTGTCGAGGGCCTGCATGCTGATCGGCGCGGGCTCCCGATCCGAGGGGCGCCAGTACTGGACCCGTGGGGGCGTACACCCGGCCGAGTCAGTGTCGCGGCGCGCGGCCTCCACGACATTCCTGTAGGACAGCGAGCGCAGGCCGTCCGGCCCCCGGTCCAGCCGGAAGTCGCCCAGCAGGCCCAGCAGGTCTGCCCCGTAGGACCCGCTCACCAGGGCGGTGAGCCCATATGAGGTCTGTAACTGCCGGGCGATGAACAGCGCGGGTGACCCCCACGCGGGCTCGAGAACCCGCCCACCCTCCTCGTTCAGGTCCAGGCAGAGGTCGCCGATGACGATGGTGGACGGCGTCGGGCCCGTCTCCGTGGTCCACACCGCATGGGCGCGCGAGGCCGGTGTCGCAGTGTCCCGCTCCTGCCGCACGTGCACGCCTCGCTCTTCGCCGATTCAGTCTGGCGTCGGATCTTACGCCCAGCCGCCCGTTCCGGGCGTCGTGACGCCCACGGCTGGAGGGTAGAGTCGGACTACCTGTTTCCCAACGATTCGTGGGACGTGATGCGGGAATCCGTGGGGGCATCCGGTCGTTGGCCCAGGAGAAGATCCATCTGTCGTGAAAGGCGCGTGCCGTGCAGAACCCCTCCGATCTTTACCGGTTCACCACCGACGCTCACCGCGGCGAGCGCGGCTCCGGGGTTCTCGTCGTGGCCCTCGGCGCCTTCATCGACGCCGGACAGGTGCAACGCATGCTCAGTGAGCATCTCATCGGGACCGGGCATGCCTCGATGGTGGCCACCTTCGACATCGACCAGCTCTTCGACTATCGCGGCCGGCGCCCAACCATGATCTTCGACACCAACAGGTGGTCGGAGTACGAGGCGCCGTCGATGGTGCTGCAGCGGCTCACGGACCGCGACGGCCACCCGTATCACCTGCTGACCGGCCCTGAGCCGGACTTCCAGTGGGAGCGCGTCGTCGAGGCCATCCGCGAGTTGGTCGTCGAGCTCGGGGTCAGGCTGGTGGTCACCGTCAACGGCATCCCCATGGGCGTGCCGCACACGCGGCCCGTGGGGATGACGGCCCATGCCACGGACGCAGCCCTCATCCGCGACGTCCATTCACCCTTCGGGCGCGTGCAGGTGCCCGCCTCGATCGGTGCGCTCCTCGAGCTTCGCCTCGGGGAGTCCGGGCACCAGGCCGCAGGCTTCGCCGTCCACGTCCCCCACTACCTCGCGGCATCGGAGTTCGCCGAGGGCGCCCTCGCGGCGCTCAACGCCATCGTCGACGTCACCGGGCTCAACCTCCCCAACGACGACCTCGTCGCCCTGGCCGAGGAGAACCGTCGCGCCATCGCCTCCGAGGTGGAAGGCAACGACGAGGTGCGCGCCGTCGTCGCTGCGCTTGAGCAGCAGTACGACGCGTTCGTCCAGGGACAGCACCGTCCGAACCTGTGGGCCGCCGAGGGTTCCGAGATCCCCTCAGCCGATCAGCTCGGCGCCGAATTCGAGAACTTCCTGCGGACGGTCTCCGACGACGAAGACTGACGTCGACCTGGATCTGACGAACTGCTGACCCCCTCCTCGCGGCGCCGATGAGCCGTGCGGACCGGGCACGGGCGGCGCCTTCCTGTTTGAGGTCGCACTGGCCTGGGTACGAGGTGGACGTCGTGACCGGCCCGCGGGCTGGTTCCGGCGAGGCAGTGACCTGACAGGCAGTGACCCGTCGGCAGTCCGATGGCGGCCTGCCCCGGGTGTCGAGGTGAAGGAGCACCAGAGATGTCGCCCACCCCATCGAAGCCCACCGAGCCGTTGACCCCGCCGCAGGGGCCAGGCGTCCCCGGGCCCGCGCTCGAGGAGCCCACCGCGCCGGTGGCGCCGCCTCCGCCGAAGCCGTCGCAGCAGGGGCCGGCCACCGTCACGCCTACGGGTGCCCCAACCGGGGCGCCCGCGGAGGCGATGGCGCAGCAGGGCGAGTACCTGACCACCTCGCAGGGCGCGCGGCTGCGCACCACCGATCACGCGCTGAAGGCGGGGCCCCGCGGCCCGGTGCTGTTGCAGGACCATCACCTGCGCGAGAAGATCACCCACTTCGACCACGAGCGGATCCCGGAGCGCGTCGTGCACGCGCGCGGGACCGGGGCTCACGGCGTGTTCGTGGCCAACGGTCGCGCGACCAAGCTCTGCCAGGCGGCATTCCTCAAGCGCGGGGTGGAGACGCCGGTGTTCGTCCGGTTCTCGACCGTGCAGGGCTTCCGCGGGTCATCGGACACGGTCCGCGACACGCGCGGGTTCGCGACGAAGTTCTACACCTCCGAGGGCAACTACGACCTCGTCGGCAACAACATGCCGGTGTTCTTCATCCAGGAGGGCATCAAGTTCCCGGACATCGTGCATGCGGTCAAGCCGGAGCCGGACCGGGAGATCCCGCAGGCGCAGAGCGCGCACGACACCTTCTGGGACTTCGTCTCCCTGCACACGGAGGCGCAGGCGCACGTGGCGTGGGTGATGTCGGACCGGGGGATCCCGTTGTCATATCGGATGATGGAGGGATTCGGAGTCCACACCTTCCGGCTGATCAACGACGCCGGCGAGACGTCGCTCGTGAAGTTCCACTGGAAGCCGAAGCAGGGCATCCACTCGCAACTGTGGGAGGAGACGCAGCTGACGGCGGGCAACGACCCTGACTTCCACCGCCGCGACCTCTATGACGCCATCGACGCCGGCGCCTACCCGTCCTACGACCTTGGAGTGCAGGTGATGCCGGACACCGAGGACGAGACCTTCGAGGGCATCGACCTGCTGGACCCGACGAAGCTCGTGCCCGAGGAGCTGTGCCCGGTTCAGATCATCGGCACCATGACCCTCAACCGCCGCCCGGTCAACTTCTTCGCCGAGACCGAGCAGGTGATGTTCAACCCGGGCAACCTGGTGCCCGGGATCGACGTGACCAACGACCCGCTGCTGCAGGTACGCCTGTTCTCCTATATCGACACGCAGATCACGCGCCTCGGCGGGCCCAACTTCAGCCAGATCCCGATCAACCGCGCGCAATGCCCGGTCAACGACATGTTCCGCGACGGCTTCCACCAGAGCGCCGTGCACGGCGGCGTGGCCCCCTACCGGCCCAACTCCCTCGACGGCGGCAACCCGGCCGAGGCCGACGAGAAGGCGGGCGCCTTCATCGACGTCCCCACCCCTGTGGCCGGCGACAAGGTGCGTGAGCTCTCGGCGAGCTTCGACGACCACTTCAGCCAGGCGACCCTGTTCGTGCGTTCCCTGACCGACGTGGAGCGCCGGCACATGGCCCGCGCCTACACCTTCGAGCTGGGCAAGTGTTACGAAGAGTCGGTGCGGGTCCGGCAGCTCCAGTGCCTGGCCAACATCGACGCCGACCTCTGCGCCGAGGTCGCCCAAGGTCTCGGCCTGCCGGCGCCGGAACCGACGATCCCGCCTGCTTCCGATGCCCCGCCCAGCGCCGCACTGTCACAGATTCGAGGCACCTGGCCGGTGACCGGCCGCAAGATCGCCGTCGTGGTGGACGCCGATACCCCGCCCGACGCCGTCGCCGCAGCCAGGGACGCGGTGCGTGCCGCGGGCATGCTGCCCTTGGTGACAGCACCACGCGGCGGGAAGTTGGGCGAGGTGGTCATCGACCGTGCGTTCCTCACCGCGGCCTCGATCGAGTTCGACGCCGTCCTCGTCGTCGACGCGCCCACTCCGGCACCCGACGCGGAGGAGACGTTCGACGCCAAGGCCGGGCACGGCACGGCTGGGGAACCGGTCGATCCGCGAGTGGCTAAGATGCTCGCCGAGATGTACCGCCACTGCAAGGCGATCGCGGTGGCGCCAGAAGCCACGGCCGCGCTGGTCGCGGCCGGGGTCCCGGAGTCGGCGGCAGGGGTGGTGATCGCCCAGCCCGCTGAGGCCGTGGCGAAGTTGGCCAAGTTGCTGGCCGCCCACCGGGCGTGGAAACGGTTCCCGGCCGGCCCTCCGACCAACCCCTGACCCACACGGGGTGAACTGGCGCGTCCGGCTCAGAACCGCTCTGGGAACGCGCCTTATGCGCGGATCCTGGCGTTGAGTCTGGTTCTGGTGACGATTGTGCTCGAGTCGCGCATCGAACTGTCGGTCAGCGACCGGACCGGCCTCTCGACCCACGTCGGTGACGATCGTGCGGCGAGCGTGCCGTCAACACGCTACGGATCGGCGCTTCCTGGCGGAGGGTGACGTGGGCCGGGAATGACAAAACCCCCAGTCAGAGCGGCTTTCGCCGGTTTGACTGGGGGTTTCAACTTGTGTCCGAGAGAGGACTTGAACCTCCTTTGAAATCCGTTTGACTACGAAGTACGCCGAATCGGCTTCGATCTGGATTGTTTCGTGCGGCGAACGTGCGACGGAGGGGACGGTGCCGACGCGCGCAAGGTGTGGCTTCGTTCGCTTGGTGGCGGGGTTTTTGCAGCGCTCCGTGGCGGTCTTGTTGCCGCGATCACGCAGGACTGGCTGCAGGTAGGTGTCGCGGTCTGAACCGAGAGGGGTGCGCCCGGTCGGGGCCGTTTGGATCGCTGCCGCTACGTCAGAGTCCGAAGGCTCCGCCGCTGACGAGGATCACGATGCCGAGGCCGATGAGAACGATGGGGAAGAGGATGTGCTCCCAGCGTTCGAGCACTTCGGCGATCGGGGGGCGGGTGGCGACGAACTTTGCCAGGGCCACCAGGACCGCGACGAGCGCGAGGAAGACGATGCAGTAGGCGACTACTGCGAGAGGTTCCACGCTGAGGAAGACAGGGGTGTAGACGCCGATGTTGTCGCCGCCGTTGGCAAGGGTGACGCCTGCGACTGTCCACACGCCGACCTTCTTGCCGGCAACCTTGGCCTCGTCGTCATCGTCGTCATCGTCTCCGCGCCAGGCCTGCCATCCGGCCCAGAGGCCGAGGCCCAGAGGGATGAGACCGAAGTACGGGATGGCTGCCGAGGGCAGGAATGCTCCGGCACCGATGGTCACCAGGACCGCGGCACCGAGGATGCCGGCGAATCCGAGGTACTGGCCGGCCAGAATGCGGGCGGTAGTGCCGCGCTGGCCTGCCCCTCGCGCGAAGAAGAGGGAGAGCACGATGATGTCGTCGATGTTGGTCGCTGCGAACAGGCCCATCGCCTGCAAGACCGAGGTGAGGATCATGCGCCCTCCCCAGCTGCGTCGCATCCGGGAAGCGAGCAGGCGGGATCGATGCACGGGGCGTCTTCGTCCACTGCCAGGGTGGCATCGACCAGTGCCGTCAGCGCCTGCGCCAGGTGCGAATCGGCGATCTCATATCGTGTCCGACGACCCTCGGGCTCGGAGACGACGATCCCGCAATCGCGCAGGCATGCCAGGTGGTTGGACACGTTCGGGCGTGTCAGGTCCAGATCTCGGGCCAGTTCCGCCGGGTAAGCGGGATGGTCGAGCAGGGTCAAGATGATCCGGGATCGAGTGGGGTCGGCCAGTGCACGACCCAGGCGGTTCATCACGTCGAGACGCGAAGCAATAGTCAGCATGGACTGAACTATACAGCGCGCACTGAACACTCGGTCACAGGCGTCAGCCCAGATCGCATGCCCGTAAGGGGAACCCTCACCGGACACCACCGCTACTTATCGAGAGGAACGACGGCACGCCTGGCGGGCTGTCCCGTAAGACCCGTCCGGTGAACTGTCCGGTGAAGGGAGGCTATATGACACACTGGGGAGCATGTCCCCCTTGAAGGTCGGCTATGCCCGAGTCTCCACCGACGAGCAGGACCTGACCGCGCAGCGTGACGGACTCGCGGCGTTCGGCGTCGATCCCAAGCGCATCTACGTCGATCACGGGCTCACGGGCCGCAACGCCGACCGTGAGGGCCTGCGGCAGGCGCTGGCTGCCTGTCGGGACGGCGATACGTTCGTGGTCACCAAGCTCGATCGGCTGGCGCGTTCAGTCCGTGATGCCCACCAGATCGCCGACGACCTCGCGGCGCGGGAAGTGAAGCTGAGCATCGCCGGATCGGTGTACGACCCGACCGACCCGATGGGGAAACTGTTGTTCAACGTGCTGGCGATGGTCGCCGAGTTCGAAGCCGACCTCATCCGTGCCCGCACCCGCGAGGGGATGAAGGTCGCCAAGGCCAAGGGCCGGCTGCGCGGGAAGTCACCGAAACTCACCCCCCGGCAAGAAGCTCACCTCGTCCAGCTACATGCCGCCGACGAGCACACCGTGGGCGAGCTGGCCGAGCTGTTCAGCGTGGGCCGCTCCACGGTCTACCGCGCCCTTCAGCGCGCCGAGCGCGGGCGCGAGAACGCCTTGCAGTAGGTGCGTCGTGGACGCTCGAGCGCGGTGGCGAATCCTCAGGCTCCACGTCGAGGACCAGGTGCCCCTCGCGCGCTTAGCTCGCGAGACCGATGTAGGGCTGCGGACCCTGGAGCGCTGGCACGCCCGCTACCGCGCCGACGGCTACGCCGGACTGGAGACAGCCTCACGGGCGGACACCGGGACCCGCCGCCTTCCGCCCGACCTCGTCGACCTGATCGAGGGCCTGGCACTGAGCAAGCCGCGGCCGGCCATCGCCACGATCCATCGCAAAGTCACCGGCATCTGCGCCACCCGGAGATGGCCGGTCCCCTCCTACTCGGTGGTGTGGGACATCGTGCGGACCCTGGATCCCGGCATGGTCACCCTCGCCCTGGAGGGCGCAGCGTCCTACCGCGACAAGCACGAGCTGGTGCTACGCCGGCAAGCAGAGCTGCCCAACGCGATGTGGCAATCCGATCACACCATGCTCGACATCCTGGTGGTGGGCACCGACGGCAAGCCCGCACGGCCATGGCTGACAACGATCCTCGACGACTGCTCCCGGGCGGTCTGCGGCTACACAGTCTTCCTGGGCGCACCGTCGGCGATGAACACCGCCCTGGCGCTGCGCCAAGCGATCTGGCACAAGACCGACCCGGCCTGGCCGATGTGCGGCTTGCCCGACGTGCTCTACGTCGACCACGGCAGCGACTTCACCAGTGACCAGCTCGCCCACACCGCCGTCGACCTCCATATCCGACTGATCCACTCCACCGTCGCCCGACCCCAGGGACGGGGCAAGATCGAGCGGTTCTTCGGGACCATCAACACCGAGCTACTCGCCCACCCTGCCCGGACACATCACCGAAGGGGACCCCTGGCCGACACCGAAACTGTCCCTGGCCGACCTCGATAGCGCCCTGGAGGCGTTCGTGGCCACCTACAACGACCGCACGCACAGCGAGCTCGGAACCTTCCCGCGCAGCGCGTGGATCGCGGACGGCTGGCTGCCCCGAATGCCCGACAGCCTGGAAGACCTCGACAGACTGCTGTTGACCGTCGCCAAGACCCGCGTCGTGCGCCGCGATGGCATCCGCTTCCAGGGCCTGCGCTACGTCTCGCCAACTCTGGCCGGCTACGTCGGACGCTCGGTCGTGATCCGCTACGACCCCCGCGACATCACCGAGATCCGCGTCTTCGATCACGACGAATTCGTCTGCAAGGCCGTCAACCAAGAGCACCACGATCAAAAGGTCAGCCTCAAGGAGATCCAGGCCGCGCGCAACGCCCGCCGCCGAGCGCTGCGAGCCAGCATCAACGAACGCATCGCCCTCGTGGCCGCACCTACCGAGACGCCACGGATCACCGAAGCACCGGCTCCGGCGCCGAGGTCGGCGTTGAAGATCTACAAGGAGGACCTCAGGTGAGCCAGCGCTTCATCGTCACCAAGGAGCACCGCCGCTTCACCGAGTTCGCCGACGCCGTGCGCCGCGGGCACACCATCGGTTTGTGCTTCGGATCAGCCGGCGTAGGAAAGACACTCTCCGCGCGCCGCTACGCACACTACGAGAAGGCTCATGACCTGCTGACCTACTGGGGGCCGCGCTCCGACGACGACGCCAAGATCTACGCCGCCTTGAACCGGAGCCGCACCGTGCTCTACACCCCCAGCGTGCTGACCACCCCGCGGACCCTGAAGGACGAGCTGACCCAAGCCATCACCCGCACCAACATGTGCATCGAGCAGCACCTCGTACCTCCCGGCACGGCCACTCCCGAGGCCTGGGGATGGCGACACGGCAGGAACTACGTGGAGCTGATCATCGTCGACGAGGCCGAACGACTGCGTCCCGCCGCTCTGGAACTGCTGCGCGATCGCTACGACCGCGACGACATCGCCCTGATCCTGATCGGCATGCCCGGCCTGGAGAAGCAGTTCAGCCACTACCCCCAGTTCTACAGCCGAGTCGGCTTCGCCCACCAGTACCGGCCCCTGGGACAAGACGAACTGCTGTTCGTCCTCGAGCGACACTGGCGATCCCTCGGCAAGACCCTCGACCCCGACGACTTCACCGACGCCCAAGCCATCGCAGCCATCGCACGGATCACCCGCGGCAACTTCCGGCTCCTCGAACGCCTCTTCCCCCAGATCCAGCGGGTCCTGAAGATCAACGAACTCGACACCATCACCAACGACGTCATCGAAGCCGCACAGAGCACCCTGGTCATCGGTGTCACCTGACCCCGCCACGAAGCGACCGAAGAACCCCGCCATTCAGCAGACGAAGTCACAGGGACACTGACCGTGACGGTGTCTCCCACTGGTCAGGTGTTCACGGTGCCGATCACGGCCACGGTTGTGGCGAACCCGAGCGTGGGCACCTCGCTGGTGTTGGACACCTCGGGCAGCATGAGCCTGCCATCGGGGTTGCCCAGCAAGGACCGGATGGGCGTCCTGCACGACTCGGCGCCACTGTTCGTCGCCCTGCTCGACCCGACTGACGGGGTCGGGGTGGTGCGGTTCGACACCGACGCGGCGCCGGTCACCGCCGTCGTCGACGCCGGGCCCACCATCGGTGGGGCGGGACGGCTGGCCGCCTTGAACGCGATCTCGACCACGGCCACGAACCTCGCCGGGATGACGGCCATCGGCGACGGGCTGGAAGCTGCCGCCGCACAGCTCGCCCCAGTCGCCGCTGGCTGTGACTCGACCGCCACCATCGTGTTCACCGACGGCAACGAGACCGCCGAACGCACCATCGAGCAGGCGGCCGCGTCGGTCAACAGCCGCGTGTTCGCCATCGGCCTGGGAACAGCCGACCAGCTCAATCCGGGGGCCCTGTCCGACATCGCCAACGGCACCGGTGGATACCTGCTCCTCACTGGCAACCCCGGCGTGGACGACCAGCTTCTCCTGCAGAAGTACTTCGCGCAGGTCCTGGCCGGGGCCACCAATGCCGCCATCGTCGTCGACCCGGCGGGGGTCGTCCCTATCGGCGGGAAGGTGGTCGTCCCGTTCGACCTGACTGACGCCGAAATCCGCACCGACGTTCTGCTCCTCGGCGACCTGACAGCGGCACTTCGGGTCGAGATCATCGCCCCCGATGGAACCAGCATCAGGGCCGGCGCCGGCGCGAACGAGACACTTGGGACCGCGTTCAGGGTCCTCCGTATCGTGCCCGCCCACGTCCTCCCCGCACCTGCCGGGGCGGCGGGCCAATGGCAGTCGGTGCTGTCTGTCGACGAGCGTGATCTCAAGAACCGGCTGGCCAGGCTGCGCAAGGAGCTGAGCCAGAGGGAAGGCGGCGACCAGGCGTTCAAGCGGATCCTGACCGCGGTCGAGACCCACGGTGTCCCCTACACCCTCAGCGTTCAGGCCCGCAGCGCGCTGCGGATGACAGCCGCGCTCAGCCAGCAGTCACGGCTTCCCGGTCATCCTGGGCGGCTCGAGGTCACCCTGACCGACAGCGGAGTGCCCCTCTCGGGGAGTGCCGCCGTGCACGCAGGAGTCACCTCACCCACCGGCACCACGTCGACGGTGACCCTGACCGAGGCCGAACCAGGCCTGTACCGCGGCGAGATCCCGACCTCGGTCTCCGGGGTCTACCGGATACTGGTCAGCGCAGCCGGCGCAGACCTCCGCGGAACCCGATTCACCCGAGAAGAGCTACGAACCCTGGCCGTCTGGGCACGGGGGGACGACAGACCACCGATTTGTCACCGACCCCGGCACAGGGACCGGCACGTCGGGCATCGACGTCTGCGGCCTGCTCCTGTGCCTGCTCCGGGACGACGGCATCCGCGACCTGCTCAAACGCCACGAGGTGGACCCCGACGTCATCACACGCTGCGTCAAACGAGCCTGCGGGTAAGACCCACGACTCCCAGAGTGCGGGAGCCAACGCTAGTGCTTGGACGAGCATGAGGAGTCATCCCGTGGACGCATGGCGCCGCTGGTCATGGCCGTGCGTCCGTAGACGGGATTCGGTTAAGTGACCGGATCGTTGGCGGCACCGTCGCAGTGCGGATGCAGCTCGAGGACGGCTGGACCGCGCGGGAAATGGACTACTTCCTGCCGACTCGTCCCTCTCAGGCCACCTTCAGGCCCTCTGGCCGGAAGACCTAGGCTGGGCGGGACGAAGGAGGACCAAATGATCGAAGAGACCCGTCGCCCCGCCGCTGTGCAGGTGACCCGCTTGAGTCATCTGAGTTTCGAGGCCCGGAACGAGCGCGGGGGCTCGGTCCCGATCGGGAGCGGCGACAGCAGCGAGTTCACCCCGGTGGAGCTGTTGATGGCGGCGATCGCCGCCTGCGGCGCGATCGATGTGGATCTGATCACGCATCGTCGCTCCGAGCCGGACTCGTTCAGTGTCGACGTCACGGCCTCGAAGGTGAAGGACTCCACTGGGAACCGGCTTGAGGACATCGAGGTGACTTTCCGGGTCGTCTTCCCGGAGGGCGAGGATGGGGATCGCGCGCGCCTCCTGCTGGGGCGCGGTATTCAGCAGGCGCATGATCGGCTGTGCACTGTGTCGCGGACCATCGAGCTCGGCACCCCTGTCACAATGAGGGGCTCCGACGTCTGAGGGCGCGATGTCGTCCGCCTGCGGTGAAATCGACCTCCCCCAGGAATGATTCTGCCTCCGCGGGTGTTGGCAGTCCTTGCGAGGCAAAGCTCGCGAGCCATACCGGAAGGACCTTTTGATGAATCACCCACGTCACATCGTGCGAGCCCTGGCAGGGATGTTGGCCGCCGGCCTCATGCTGACGGGGTGCGCCAGTCCCTCCGGTGACGAGACCCCCAGCGCCGGATCGTCGTCCGTGGACGGTGCGCCAGCCGCGTTCGATGCGGAGGCTTCAATCGAGATCGGGTCCCTGTACGAGCCCAGCAACCTCAGCAACGTCGATGCGGGCGGTCAGGGTGTCACGGAGGCCCTCAACGGCAACGTGTACGAGTCGCTGATCAAGCTCAACGACGACGGCTCGCTGACCAATCTGTTGGCCGAGGACTACCAGGTCAGCGACGACGGCCTCTCCTACACCTTCACCCTCCGGGAGGGGGTCACCTTCCACTCTGGAAAGGAGCTCACCTCAGCCGACGTGAAGGCCAGCTTCGAGCGCGTCACCTCCGAGGCGTCGCAGGCGGCGCGCAAGAGCAGCTACGCCGTCGTCGAGTCGGTGGCCACCCCGGACGACCAGACGGTCGAGTTCACGCTGAAGAACCGCTCCATCTCGTTTCCCTACCTCATGGCCTACGTGTGGATCGTGAACCCTGACCTCGCCGACCCCAAGGTCGAAGCCGACGGCACCGGTCCCTACGTGTTCGATGAGTGGCAACGCGGCAGCACCCTCAGCATCGTCCGCAACGACGACTACTGGGGCGAGCCGGCGAAGAACGCGCGCGCCACGTTCCACTACTTCACCGACGCGAGCGCGGAGTCGAACGCGCTGCTGACCGGAGAGATCGATCTGGTCACCACGATCCAGAGCCCCGACGCCCTGACCCCGTTCGAGGGCAGCGACGACTTCCAGATCAGCGAGGGCACCTCCACCACCAAGGAACTCCTGGCGTTCAACGACCGCGTGGCCCCGTTCGACGACGCCCGCGTCCGTCGCGCCGTGTACTCCGCCGTCGACCGCGAAAAGCTGCTGGAGTCCATCTGGGCGGGCCGCGGCCAGCTCATCGGATCCATGGTGCCCCCCACGGACCCGTGGTACGAGGACCTGACCTCCCTCAACCCGTACGACCCGGAGCTGTCCAAGCAGCTACTCGACGAGGCGGGCCTGGCCGACGGGTTCACGTTCACGCTGCAGACGCCCAACTACGACCCGCACCCGGCAGTGGCCGAGTTCCTGAAGTCGGAACTCGCGAAGGTGGGCATCACTGTCGACATCAAGGTGATCACGGCCGACGAGTGGTACTCCGTGGTGTTCAAGGAGCGTGCGTTCGAGGCGACCCTTCAGGAGCATGTCAACGACCGCGACGTGGTCTGGTACGGCAACCCGGACTTCTACTGGGGCTACGACAACGCCGACGTTCAGCGACTCGTGGGCGAGGCCGAACAGGCCGCCACCCCCGAGGAGCAGACCGCCAAGCTCAAGGAGGCCAACACCATCATCGCCACCGAGGCGGCCAGCAACTGGCTCTACCTCTATCCGCAGATCGTGGTGGCGAGCAGCGAGGTGTCCGGGTTCCCGGTCAACGGTCTGAACTCGCAGTTCTACGTGTACAACATCACCAAGGCCTGAGTAGTTCTAGGAATCACAACACGGGAGGGCGGTGTGCCGGAGCATGGGTAGTTACCTGGCCCGGCGCGCCGCCTTCCTGCTGATGTCGTTGGTGCTGGCGATGCTGCTGATCTTCGTCCTGCTGCGGCTCCTGCCCGGCGACCCCGCCAACGCCCTTCTGTCGGTCGACGCGACCCCGGAGCAGATCGAGGCCGCGCAACAGCAGGTGGGCTCCAACCTTCCCGTCCACGAACAGCTCGTGCGGTGGGTCGGAGACGTGATGCGACTCGACCTGGGCACCTCTTTCATCTCCGGCACCCCCGTGCTGCCCGACATCGTTTCCCGGTTGGAGGTGACGCTGCCGCTGACCTTGATCTCCTTCGTCATCTCCGTCATGCTCGCCAGCGGGATCGGGTACGTCGCGGCGGCTCGGGCTCACACGCGGCTCGGGGTCGCCGTGACGGCTGTGGCGCAGCTCGGCATCGCGGTGCCCGTCTTCTGGATCGGGATCCTTCTTGTGTGGCTGTTCGCGTTGGAGCTTCGGCTGTTCCCCTCCGGGGGGTTCCCGCGGGAGGGCTGGGCTGACCCGCTCGCGGCGCTGCGTTCCCTGTTCCTCCCCGCCACCACCATCGTGATCGTCATGACTGCCTCGCTGGTGCGCTATGTCCGGTCGGCGACGCTTGACGTCTTGGAGAGCGACTATCTTCGCAATGCGCAGGCGTTGGGCAGCGGCTTCGGGGAGGCGTTCCTTCGCCACGGCGTCCGCAACGCCTCGGTGCCAGTCATCTCGATCCTAGGGATCGAGCTCGCGTCCACCCTGCTGGGGGCCGTCGTGGTGGAGAGCGTGTTTACCCTGCCAGGGCTGGGGAGCATGCTGACCAAGGCCATCGCCCAGCACGACTACCCGAGCATCCAGGGGATCCTCCTGGTGACCACGTTCTTCGTGCTGATCGTCGGTTTCGCAGCCGACGTGGTCCAGCGCCTCGTCGACCCGCGCCTGCGCTCCAGCCTCTCCGGGGCGCACGCGTGAGCGCCGGGATCGACATCAGCAGCGCTCCGGAGCCGATCGCCCCGGTGCCGGCTCGACGGCGAGGTATGCCGGTGAGTCTTGTGCTCGGGATGGTCCTGTTGGTGGCTGTGGGGATCGTCGGGCTGGTGTCGGTGTTCTGGTTGCCCTACGACCTCGCCGACACCACCGGCGGACGGCTCGAGCCCCCCGGACCGGATCACTGGTTGGGCACCGACAAGCTCGGCCGCGACACCGCCAGCTTCGTCATGGTCGGCACCAGGATCGCACTGACGGTCGGTCTCAGCAGCATGGCCATCGCGATGGCCCTCGGCGTCATCGTCGGGCTGCTCGCCGCATTCGCCACCGGATGGGTCGACGACGTGCAGTCCTCTCTCCTGGACGTGGTGATCGCCTTTCCCACCCTGCTGCTCGCGATGCTGATCGGTGCCATGCAGGGCGCCAGCCTGACCTCGGCCGTGGTCTCGATCGGTCTGGCAGCCTCCGCGGTGGTGGCGCGACTCACCCGCATCCTGGCCAAAGGGCTGCTGCGCCGGCAGTTCGTCACCGCTGCCCGCACCTCGGGCACCAGCTGGCCACGCATCGTGGTCATCCACCTGCTCCCCAACATGTGGCCGACGCTCGTGGTGACCGCCGCGCTCATCTTCGGCACCGCAGTCCTCGCCGAAGCGAGCCTCTCGTACCTCGGACTCGGCGTCCCGCCGCCGAACTCGTCGCTGGGCCGCCTGCTCCAGGGCGCTCAGAGCACCGTCCTGACCGCCCCGTGGGGCGCCGTCGCCCCAGGCGTGGTCATCATGGTGATCGTGCTGGGGGCGAACTCCCTGGCCGACGGCCTCCGCGAACGCTTCGATCCGACCCGACGGGAGCGCAGATGAACATCGAGGTTGAGGATCTCACTATCACGGTCGCGGGATCCGGCAAGCGCGTCGTCGACGCCATCTCGTTTGCACTCGACCCAGGCGAACGGGTCGGGATCATCGGCGAGTCAGGCTCCGGGAAGTCGGTCACCACCCTGGCGCTGCTCGGCCTGTTGCCCCGGTCGCTGACAGCCTCAGGATCCATTCGCGTCGACGGCACCCAGATCGTCGGGGCCTCCAGGAAGCAGTTGCTGGAGATCCGGGGACGCAGGATGGCGAAGATCTTCCAGGACCCCTCCACCGCCCTCGACCCCCTCACCCGGATCGGAGAGCTCATCGCCGAGCCCCTCCGGCGGCACCAAGGGCTCCGCGGCCATGAGCTGAACGCCGCCGTCGAGCGGGCGCTGACGGAGGTGGCTCTGCCCGCCACCGAGCGGGTGTCGCGGGCGTTCCCCCACGAGATCTCCGGGGGCCAGAGGCAGCGCGTCGCCATCGCGATGGCACTGGCCTGCCGGCCTGCGATGCTGATCGCGGACGAACCGACCACCGCGCTGGACGTCACCGTCCAGGCGGAGATCCTCCAGCTCATCCGTCGACTCTGTGCCGATCATGGGATGGGCCTGGTGTTCGTCTCCCACGACATCGCCGTCGTCTCACACACCGTCACCCGGGCCCTGGTCATGCAGGGAGGCCACATTGTTGAGCAGGGGCCCATCGATCAGATCGTCCACGCCCCGACCGACCCGTACACGCTCCGGCTCGTCGCCAGCGCCCGCGCATTGGATGAGGCACTGGCCACAGGAAGCATCTCGTGACCAAGCCGCTGCTCGCCTTCGAGTCCGTCGGTTTCACCTACCGCGGCGCCACCGCCCCCGCCCTGAACCGCGTCACTTTCGCGCTGACTCCCGGCGGAAGCCTGGGGATCGTCGGCGAGTCGGGCTCAGGCAAGTCCACCGCGCTGAAACTCCTGCTCGCGCTCCACCAGCCCACGGTTGGCCGGGTCCTGTTCGACGGGGCCGAGTTGAACCTGCGGGACCGCCTCCAGGTGCGCGAGCTGCGCCAAACGGTTCAACCCGTCTTCCAGGACCCCTACGCCTCACTGGACCCAAGGATGCGCGTCGACAGGATCGTCGCCGAGCCGCTGCTGTCGCTGGGCATCGGGGGAACCGCTGCCCAGCGGCGTGCCCGGGTGGCGGCGGCGATCGAGGAGGTGGGCCTGGACGTCGACACCCTCGCCCGCTACCCCCACGAGTTCTCCGGAGGCCAACGGCAACGGATCGCCATCGCCCGGGCCCTGGTCACCGACCCGGCCGTCCTGGTGGCCGACGAGCCGGTCAGCGCCCTGGACGTCACCACCCGCATCGAGGTGATCGAACTCCTGGCCCGACTCCGGCGCGAGCGACAGTTGAGCATCGTGATGGTCTCCCACGACATGAGCGTGGTCGCGGCGCTGTGTGACACCACACTGGTCCTCAAAGACGGAACGGTCATCGAGACGGGAGAGACGATGTCGATCCTGAATGACCCGCACGAGGCGTGCACGCGCCAACTGATCAGCGCGATCCCCCGCCTCCCGGTCCCCCCTGCTTCTGGCCGATGATCAGCGGGGCCTTGCCGAGCGGGGTGCGGGCAAGTTCCTGAACCGGGGTGACGATGATGTGGGTGTCGTCGGTGACGCCTGCGGATGTGAGTCCGGCTCTGAGTCGGCGGGTGATCTGGTGCAGGTCCACCCGTCGGTCAGGGTCCACGATTCGTACCGTGATCCCCTCGGTGGTTTGTTGGACCTGCCAGCCGTGGATGGCTAGCGGTTCGAGGGCGTCGTGGAACAGGCCAGGGCGAATCAGCACGGGTTCTCTGGTCCTGCTGGTCACACGGAGGGTCGCTTCGGTGCGGCCCGCGACGGTGTCCAGTCGTCGGAAGGGTAGTCCACAGGTGCAGGGGTCGGTGGCCAGCCGGATCGAGTCGGTCAGTTCGTAGCGGATCAGCGGGAGGGTGCGGCTGAACAGGACGGTAGCAAGGAGCCGATCGGCGATGTGGCCGTCGGGGACGGGCCGGTAGGCGTTGTCGACGGGTTCGATGATGACGAAGTCCTCGTAGAGATGCATCGAGCCGTGGCTGCAGGACGACGCGATGGTGGCGGTTTCGGTGGCGACGTAGGTGTTGATGACCTGCACACCCCAGGTGTCGATCGCCGCGTGCCGGGCTGTGGGAAGTTGCTCCTCGGAGGCGGTGATCACCTTCTCCGGCGCGATGTGGAGGTTCCCGGCGGTTTGGGCTTCGGCCAGGGGCGCCAGCATTGAGGCGTAGCACACCAGAAGTCGGGGCTGGAATCTGTTGAGCGCCTCAACTAGGGCCTCGATGGGTTGGGTGGCGTCGAGTCGGAGGGTGGGGACCAGGGGGTTGCGGAGGGAAGCGCCGACGACCGCGGACTGGTGGGCGGGGTTGCGGGTGGACACGATCGCGGTCGGCACAGGCCGGCGTGGACCGACCTTCACGTGGGCCCAGTCGTTGACGCGGGCGTAGGAGGAGAGGATGCGGATCCATTCGCGACGGTTCCAGACGAAGACGCCCCTTTGGCCCGTTGAGCCGGCGGTGGCCGCCGTCCACCAACGACCCTGCCAGGGTTGTCCGGGATCACCACCCCCAGACTCCAGATCCTGCAACCGTCGCGTCACCGAGTCGAGGCGAAGCTCCGGAGAGGTCACCAGCCGATCCCACTGCGTCATCAGTTGTGTCTTGGTCAACGGCGGCAGTTGCGACAGCGGGGCGGACTGCATGCCGCGGTGCTGGTCGGCATAGTAGGGCGACTGTCGGGCGGCATGCTCGCGCAGACGCCCCAGCATGCGCTGCCGGTGATCATCGAGCTGGGTTCGGGTCCAGCGATCATGCTGTTGGGTCCTCCAACGGGTCACCAGCAGCTCTCCGAACAGGGCTGTCATGGCCAGCTCCCAAGGCTGGCTCTCTCCGTGACAGTAGCGGTCCCACCCGACCCCTTGGATGTTGAGGCCGCGTCGGCGGCCCTGGCCACCGCTCGAAGCAGTGCCGCGAATCGGTCCATGCCTTCGGCGACATGGGCGACCTGGAACTCCACCTCCACGGTGGCGCCGAAGACGTCGCCGGCCCCGACGGGGGCCGGTTCGTTGGCGACGGGTTGCGTGAGGATCGGCGTGGCCGTGCCGTCCGAGGTCACTTGTAACGGGTGCGCTGACTGGACAAGTGCAGTGTGCGGGTCCAGTTGCCGTGGCGCCGTGGTACCAGGTGGGTGGATGCCGTGGGGAGCGGCCCGTCTGGTCACTTGTACCCCCTTGCCTTGGCGTTCGCTGGGTTTCTGTGGGTCGGGCACTCCGCGGCGGCCAAGTTTCAGTGGCGGTGCCCGGCGCCGGGGCGGCCGTGCATGAGCAGCATCATGCCTGCGCAGAGGAGGCCGCCGATCAGCGCGCCTGCGCCGCCTCCGCTGAACAGCGACCACAGGCCGAACCCGATCAACGGTAGGCACATCAGGAGCATGTGCCACATGTGGCCACCATGGCTTTGGTGCTGCTGGGCGGGTCCGGTGGCCGCGGGTGGGGCGTCGGGGCCGGTGTCGGTGGGGCGGTGTTGGCTGTGGAGGCTCATGAGCCGGGTTCCTCTCGTTCGGGTGCTGCTTCCACTGTGCGGGGTCCGGATTCAGATCCGATCCGCGGCCGGTCAACCTCTGATCAAGAACGGTTCAGCTGCGGACGAGGCGGGCGATGGCTGTGGAGGCCTCGGCGACCTTGGCGTCGCGGTAGGCGGGGTCTGGGGAGTGGATGGCCTGGGTGAGGCAGTGCTGGAGGTGGTTGTCGACCAGGTCCAGGGCGACTGAGCGCAGCGAGCCGGTGACTGCTGAGGTCTGCGTGAGGATCTCGATGCAGTTGGCGTCCTGGTAGACCATGCGGGCGATGCCGCGGATATGGCCTTCGATCACGGCGAGTTGGCCGATGAGTTCCGGACGCTGTGGGTTGCCGGTCATGTGTCCTGGACCTGGTCTGGTTCGGCGGCTAGTGGTGGTGCGGTGCGGGGGTGTGAGCCTCGGGTTGGTGCTCGGCCGCGATCTGGGGGTGTCCGTAGCGGGCGGGGTCCGCGTCGAAGGCTTCGGCGCAGTGGGTGGAGCAGAAGTAGATCGTGGTCTCGCTGCGGGTGCGGGTGGCGGCCGCGGTGGCGGGCTTGACCTTCATTCCGCAGACGGGATCGATGTGGGTGGTGGCGGTGGTCTTCTTGCCGAACATGGGGGTGTCCTTTCCTGTGGTGTGGTGCTGGGTGGTGGGGGTCTCGCCGCCGATTTCGACGACGGGGGTGACGGGGGAGCCGGTGGTGGGGGACTCGTGGATGGGGTGTGGTGCCCAGCGGCGGAGCCGGTTGGCGTTGGTGACCACCGACAGTGAGGACAGGGCCATGGCTGCGGCGGCGACGATGGGGCTGAGCAGGATCCCGAAGACGGGGTAGAGCAAACCTGCGGCGATGGGGATGCCGAGGGTGTTGTACAGGAACGCGAACACCAGGTTCTGTTTGATGTTGCGCATAGTGGCCCGCGACAGGTCAACGGCGGTGACCACCCCTGACAGGGCGCCGGAGATCAGGGTGATGTCGGAGGATTCGATGGCCACGTCGGTGCCGGTGCCGATCGCGGAGCCGACGTCTGCCTGCGCGAGGGCGGGGGCGTCGTTGATGCCGTCGCCGACCATTCCGACGATTTTGCCTTCGTCCTGGAGGCGTCGGACCTCGGCGGCCTTGTGGGCGGGCATCACTTCGGCGACCACGCGACGGATCCCGACCTGGGAGGCGATCGCGGCGGCGGTTGCCCGGTTGTCGCCAGTCATCATGATGACCTCGATGCCGCGTGCCTGGAGGGCCGCGACCGCGGCCGGGGAGCCGTCCTTGATGGTGTCGGCGACCGCCACGATTCCCGCGGGGAGCCCGTCGACGGCCACCAGCATCGGCGTCTTGCCCCCTGCTGCGAGCGCGTCATGCAGCGGCTGCAGCGTGTCGGTACTGATGCCATTTTCGTCGAGAAGTCGCCGGTTGCCGACCAGGACGTCGTGGCCGTCGACGTGGCCGCGGACGCCTTGCCCGGTGACCGAGTCGAAGTCAGTGACCTCGCCCAGGGTGAGACCGCGGTCGGTGGCGCCGGTCACGATCGCCGCCGCCAGGGGGTGCTCGGAGCTGTTCTCGATAGCGGCGACCCAGCCGAGGAGCTGGTTCTCATCGAACGCTGCCACGGTGGCGACGTCGGTGAGGGTCGGTACACCCTTGGTGATGGTGCCGGTCTTGTCGAGGATGATCGCGTCAAGCTTGTGCGCGGTTTCCAGCGCTTCAGCGGAGCGGATCAGGATGCCGTGTTCGGCTCCCTTGCCGGTGCCCACGGTGATCGACATCGGGGTCGCGAGCCCCAAGGCGCAGGGGCAGGCGATGATCAGGACCGAGACGGCGGCGACGAGCGCAAACACGAACACCGGCGGGGGACCCACCAGCAGCCAGATCGCCAGCGTCCACACCGCGATGATGATCACGACCGGGACGAAGTAGCTCGAGACCTTGTCCACCAGCCGTTGGATGGGGGCCTTCGAGCCCTGGGCCTCACGGACCAGTTTGATGATCTGGGCGAGCAAGGTATCGGAGCCGACCTTGGTGGCGACATAGCGCAGTGCCCCGGTGGCGTTGATGGTTGCGCCGATGATGGTGTCACCGACCGTCTTGGCCGCAGGGATCGACTCCCCGGTCACCATCGACTCGTCGACCGCGGAGGATCCGTGAATCACCACACCGTCAACGGGCATCTTCTCCCCGGGGCGGATCACGATCACATCCCCGACCACGACGTCCTCGACCGGGATCTCCAGCTCCACATCTTCGCGTAGGACGCGGGCGGTGCGGGGCTGCAGGCCGATCAGTTTGCGGATCGCCTCACCGGTGCCGGCCTTGGCTTTGGTTTCCAGGAGCCGGCCGAGCAGGATCAACGTGATGATCACCCCGACGGCTTCGAAGTACACCTGCCGCAGCTCCTCAGGCAGTAGTCCGGGGGCGAAGGTCACCACCAGGCTGTAACCGAACGCCGCGACGGTGCCGAGCGTGATCAGCGAGTTCATGTCTGCGGTGCGGTGCGACAGGGCACGCCACCTGAACCACCCCGGGTTCAGTGGAGAGTCGTGTGTGCTTCGGCGGCAGTCGCTGTCGAAGGGTTCTGGGCAGCATCGTAGGCGTGCTCGTATGCGGCGGGTGCGAGGTAGTCGCACCAGGTGTGAGGTCGGGTCGTGTTGTACCAGTCGACCCATCTCAGGACCTCGAGCTCGACGTGCTCGAGGGTGCGCCACGGGCCTTGGCGACGGATCAGTTCGGTCTTGAAGACCCTGTTGAGCGCCTCGGCGGCGGCGTTGTCGTAGGAGTCGCCCTTGGATCCGACGGAAGCGACGATGCCGAGTTCCTCAAGGCGTTCGGTGTAGCGGATAGCTCGGTACTGAACGCCGCGGTCGGCGTGGTGGACCAGACCGGTCAGCACGCGCCCGTCGCGCTGACGTTGCCAGATGGCCTGCTCAAGCGCGTCGAGGGCCAGGTCGGTGTGGAGTGAGCCGGCGACCCGCCATCCGACGATCCTGCGGGAGAACAGGTCCATCACGAACGCCACGTAGACGAACCCGGCCCAGGTAGGGACGTAGGTGATGTCGGCCACCCAACGGTTGTCCGGCGCTGGGGCGGTGAAGTCACGGTTGAGTTGATCGGCAGGGTGTACGTCCTTCGCCGGCAGGGTCGTGCGGGGTCGCTTGTGGTCACCGGCGATCGCGCCGGTCAGGCCCAGCGCCTTCATCCTTCGCTGTCAACGCCGGACGAAAACTGACCCCCTGTTGCCGATCGAAAATTGACCCCTCTCATGGTTGTTGTTGGTTCTACTTGGTTGGTTGGCGACGGTGGCCGCGGGTGCGGTAGGAGTCGCCGTCGAGCCCGATGACGTGGGCGTGGTGGACGAGGCGGTCGATGGTCGCGGCGGCGACGACGTCGTCGCCGAGGGTTTCGCCCCAGCGGCTGAAGGGCAGGTTTGAGGTCACGATGACGGTGCCGGTCTCGTAGCGTGAGGCGATCAGTTGGAAGAACAGGGCCGCGGCGGTGGTGTCGAAGGGCAGGTAGCCGACCTCGTCGATGATCAAGGCGCGGTAGCGTTTCAGCCGGCGCAGCTCGCGTTCGAGGGCGCCGGAGGCGTGGGCGGCGGCGAGCCGGTTGATCCAGCCGGTGGCAGAGTCGAACAGCACGGGATGGGCTGCTTCGGCGGCCTTGATGCCCAACGCGATCGCCAGGTGCGTCTTCCCGGTGCCGGGTGGGCCGAGGAGGACCACGTTCTCGCGTTTCGGGATGAACGTGCAGGTGGCCAGGTGCGCGATCAGGTCACGGGACGCGGCGGGGATGTGGTCGAAGACGAAGTCCTCGACGGTCTTGACGGCTGGAAGGTGAGCGGCCGAGATCCGCAGCCGGGTGCCGTTGGCGGTGCGGGAGGCGACCTGGCGGCCGAGGACGGCGGCGAGGTACTCCTCGTGGGACCAGCCCTCGGCGCGGGCCCGGTCACCGAGGTCGGTGAACGTCTCAGCGATCACCGGGGTCTTCAGCTCCCGGGCCAGGAACCCGATCTCGCCGGTCAGGTCGCTCGCGGTGAGGCTCATCAGGCCACCGCCCCGGACGCGCTCGCCGGGTCGATGCCGGTCAGGTCGAACAGGTCGTCGTAGACGCTCAACGGCCGCAGTCCGACGTCTTCGCCCACGCCGCGGGCATCGACGCGGACAGCCTTCTGGTGCGCCGCCCGCAGCGTCTTCGCGGTCGCGACGTGGGCAGGGTCGGTGAGGGTGCGCCGCTGGTCCCAACACCGCGCATGAGAGGCCACGGGTTGGCCGGCGCAGGTGACGGTGACGGTGTCCATGTCACAGCCGACGTCGACGAACCGGCCGATCACGGCGGGGTCGACCGAGTAGTCGTTACCCGCGACCCGCACGTAGTAGTCACGGCCCAGCCGGACCCGGCTACTCGACCCGACCAGCGGCGCCACCGGCGGCAGGCTGCTCATCGCCGCCGCCTCCGACGCCAGCATGTCTGCTGGTCTAGCGCCGGTGCGGCGCAGCAGCCGCTGATTCGCGCGCGGTAACCAGTCGGCGAGTTGGGTGTTGAAGTCGGCCGGGGAGACGAACTCGCGGCCCGGCATGAACGACGTCTGCAGGAACCCGTTGGCCCGCTCCACCACCCCCTTCGCCTCCGGGTCACGGGGATTGGTCTGATAGATCCTGGTCCCCAACGTTCCGGCGAAGCCCCTCGCGGGCACCGTGAGGCGTCGGTGCTGCCCGATCCCTGCCTCGTTGTCCCACACCAGCATCCGCGGGACCGCCCCGAAGCTCCCCGCCAATAGCTGCCACATGCCCGCCAGCAGGTCCCCGGTCTGACGGGTCGGCAGCAACAGGGCGGCGATGAACCCCGACCAGGCGGCCACCATCGTCAACACCGGCGGCGTCGCGAGCACCCCGTCAGCCACCGGCACGACCCTCGGCGGGAACCACAGATCGCACTGCACGATCTCCCCGGCCCGATACTGGGTCCGATCCGCCGGGTCCGCCGGCAGATACAACGGCCGTAACTCAGCCACCCTCGCCCGCAGCACCGACGACGAATGCTCCCAGCTGATCCGCTCCGCGATCACCGTCGCCGGCATCCGCGGCGTCGCCGCCAACAACGCCCGGATCTGCGGCTCGACGGCATCGACCAACGACCCCGGCGACTCCCGCTCATACCTGGGCGGAACGTCCGAGGCCAACGCCGACCTCACCGTGTTCCTTGCCACCCCCAACTGGCGCGCGATCGCCTTGATCGCCAACCCCTCCGACCTATGAAGCCGTCGGATCTCGGCCCAATCCTCCACACTGATCACTCCCTCACTCTGACGGAGAGGGGTCAAAATTCACTCGGCGCCACGGGGTCAGTATTCACTCGGCATCGACATTCGCGCCACGGTGCAGCGCGCGACCGGTGGGTAGCGCACTCCCGTGGGCTGGCCGTGCTCGTCTCGGACCTCCTGGCGGTTGAGGACCTTCCACATCTTCATCACCCCGTAGACCTGGTAGTTCGACTGGTAGGTCGCCTTGATGCGCTCATCCAACGCTGCGTCGGCCAGCGCCCGCTGCGAGGGCGGGCGCGTCTTCGCCGCGTAGTAGGTGCTCGGGGC
Organism: Tessaracoccus yangjingae; assembly: GCF_054483935.1. Next base: position 2,028,933 of record NZ_CM137014.1, read on the forward strand.
GATCTGAGCGCCGGCCTGGGTCAGGACGGTGCAGATCGGCTCGACCCCGAAACGGTCCTTGTGCTGGTCGATGTAGTCGATCAGCGTGGTGAGGGGCGGTCGAGCTCCGCCGCGAAGAAAGCCGAGGCCGACCTCAGGATCGCGTTCGCGCGGCGCAGTTCCCGGTTCTCCCTCTCCAGCTGCACGAGCCTCTCATGCGGGTCGGCCGCCGTCGTCGACGACCCGGGCACGGGACCAGGGGCACGCAACCAGTTCCGCAAGGTAGATCCTGGGATGCCCAACTGCTCGCCCACCTGGTTGCAGGCCCGCTTGACTGGGATCCCCGGGTTCTCCTTGATCGTCTCGTGCACAGTGCGGACCGCACGCTCACGCAACTCGTCGTTGTACTTCCTTGGTGCAGGCATGACTCCACTCTCCTGTAGAGGTCAAGACCCTCCACCAAACCCGGGGTGGTTCAGTCCGCACGATCTTCTGGTTGGCCTGACCGAGCCAGTCGGTGAACTGCTCGTTGAAATCGGCCGGCGGCCTGAACTCGCGGCCCGGCATGAACGACGTCTCGAACCAGCCGTTGCGGCGTTCCACGATCCCCTTCGACTCCGGATCCCTCGCCTTGAGCAGCACCAGGCTCGTCGCGAGGGTCCCCATGAACGACTCCACCCCCGCAGCCCTGGAGGCACCGCGGCCGATACCGCGTTCGTTATCCCAGATCAGCCGCGAGGAACCCTGCCCAACGCCTGCAGGAGTGCCCACATGCCCAGCAGCAGATCCTCGGTCGTCTTCGACGGGATCATCCGGCCGACCGTGAACGGGAGAACGCCGCGGTCATCACCAACACCGGCAACAACACGCCCGTCCCGGTCCCGACAGGGATCCTCGCAGGCGGGAACCACAGATCACACTGCGCCGCGTCCCCGGCGTCCCAGACGAGCCGGTCAGCCGGATCCGGGCGCCGCTGCTCCGGTCGTAGCCGGGCCACGTTCTCCCGGAACTACGACTCCGATCCCGTCCAGCCGACCCTTTCCGCGATCACCGATGCCGGCATCTCCGGACACCCGGCCAGCAGCGTCTTCACCCTGGGCTCGAACACCGCGAACGAGGTCCCGGTCGGGGTCCTCACATAGCGCGGTGGCGCATCGGAGGCGACCGCCTTGACCACCGTCGTCCTCGAGATCCCCAACCTCGCCGCGATCCGCGCGTTCGGCACACCCTCCGCGGCAAGCCTCCTGATCAAGGCCCAATCCTCCATAGTGATCACTCTCCGATCGTCGTGGGAGTGTCCACTTTTCACCGTCGAAAGTGTTCAGTTTTCAACCGTCGTCGACAGCCGACGGTTCCGATCGAGGGCGTGGCGCCGATGTCTGCGAGGGGTTCGCCGTAGCGAATCGAGGTGAATTGGGCGAGTTCAACCGGTCGATGCAACACCGCGGATTCTCGTGCCGGGCGCCGCGGGACCAGCGGGCCATCTCGATCGCGTTGAGGACCATCTCGGTGCGTATGTGCGATGCGACCCGCCACCCCGCGATCATCCTGCTGAACGCGTCGATGATGAAGCACACGTAGGCGACGCCCGGTCCAGGTCGTCACGAATGTCAGGTCGGTGACCCAGAGCCGGTTCGGTGCGGTCGCGGTGAACTCCCGCTTCACCAGATCAGGGTGCCGCGCCGACGCCGGGTCCGGCCTCGTCGTCTTGATCCGCTTCGAACCCCTCACGCCCTCGATCCCCGCAGAGCGCATCAACCGGGCGGTCAGGTCTCCACTGCTGCGGCCTTCTCAGGGCGCTTCACGACAAACACGCCATCGTCTGCCGCGCGGCCGTCGTCCTCAACGCCGTCATCGCCTGGGTCAAGACATTGTCAGACACGCCCTAGGTCAGAGTGCGGCGGCTCCGGCCTCGGCTACTGTCTGGTCCTCTTCGATACTGCCGGTGGACACTCCGATGGCACCGACGATGACACCGTCGCGGACGAGCGGAATGCCTCCGGGGAACACGACGATGCGGCCGCCGTGAGCATCGTTGAGACCGTACAGGTCGCCGGTCGGGCGTGTTGCTCCCGTGAGGTCTTTGGTCTGGGTCTGGAAGGCAATGGACGTATACGCCTTATTGATAGCGATGTGGATGCTGCCGATGTTCGCAGTATCCATCCGCACGTGTGCCTTGAGGTTGCCTCCGGCGTCCACGACGGCGATGTCCTGGGGCTGTCCGATCTCCTCAGCGCGCGCGATGGCGGCATCGATGACGCGGAGTGCGTCCTCAAGGGTGATGGTGTCCTGAATCTTGGGGTTCGACATGGTGTCTCCTCTTCATTGAAGGTCAGGTGTTGCGGGTGTTAGGCGTCGCATGAGCGACGACTGGGGTGGAGCCTCGGACGGTCCCGATCATGACTTGAAAGACAGTGGACCGACCGAGGGCTAGGGGTTCCCGTCAGATGACAGGAAGCAGTGCGATGGACAACCCGGTGGCGAGCGCGCCTCCGATGAGCGGGCCGGCCACGGGCACCCATCCGCGGACGTCTGTGTCCGCGGAGGTCAAACCGCGGGCTCGGATTGAGCGTGGTACAAGGGATGGTGTGCGTGCGAGCGGCGCCGGGTGGACAGTCGAGGGCCAACCGCGGCCCACCCGGGGATTGCTCAGTGTGAGACTGTGCGGCGCAGCGTGACCTGCGCCGCACAGCGGGGGGCTCCTTAGAAGGTGCGGATCGGGATCTCCGCGGGAGCCTCGAGAAGTTCGCGGATCTCGTCGTCAAGCTTGACAAGCGTGATGGACGCGCCCGCCATGTCCAGCGAGGTGCAGTATTCGCCGACATAGCTACGGGTTGGGGTAATTCCTTGGGCCGCGAGCTTCTCGTGTGCGATGCCGTACAGAAGGTACAGCTCGCTGATGGGCGTGCCACCGAGACCGTTCACCATCAGCGCGACGTCATCGCCGCTGCTGTAGGGGATGTCGCTCACGATGGGCTCCAGAAGCAGGTCGACGATCTCGTTCGCCGGGACCCACTTCTGACGTGCACGGCCGGGCTCACCGTGGATACCGATGCCGACTTCGATCTCGTCGTCGCCGATCTCGAACAGCGGCTCGCCCTTGGCGGGCGGGGTGCAGGCGGTGAGCGCCACGCCCATGGTGCGGGTGACGGCGTTGACCTTCTCGCCGATCCGGACGATCTCGTCGAGATCCTTGCCGGCCTCAGCGGCAGCGCCGACGGCCTTGATGACGAAGAAGTTGCCAGCGACGCCGCGGCGACCGATGGTATACAGCGAGTCCTTCACCGCGACGTCGTCGTCGATGAAGAGGGTGCGCACCTTGATGCCCTCTGCGGCAGCGAGCTCTTCTGCCATTTCGAATGCCATCTTGTCGCCGGTGTAGTTGTTCACCAGCAGCAGCACACCCTTGTCGCTCTTGACGCGGCGTGCGGCCTCGACGACGAAATCGGTGGGCGGGGCGGCGAACACGTCACCGGGGCAGGCGGCGTCCAGCATGCCCTTGCCGACAATCATCACGTGTGCGGGCTCGTGGCCAGAGCCGGAGCCCTGGATGATGGAGACCTTGTCGTTGTTGGGCGCATCGGCGCGGACGATGAGGTTGTACTTCGGGTCGTACGTGAGCGTGTCAGGGTTCGCCAGGGCCAGACCCTTCAGCATCTCCGGAACGAACGCCTTCGGGTCGTTGATGAACTTCTTCATTGTGTTCTCACTTCCTTGTGTGGGATGGGGGTGGAGGGAGGGTGAGTCGTTACCAGGTCTCGGCGACGCGCTCGGCGAGCACTGCCATCGCGATGGCGCCCGGGTCGGGGGAGCCGATGCTGCGCTCACCGGTGTAGGACGCGCGGCCACGATGTGCCTCGAGCTTCGCGGTCTCTTCGGCGGCGGCGCGTGCGACCTCGGCTGCGTGCTGAGCGACAGCCTTGCCGTCCAGACCCTTATCGAGGTCCGCCTCGATGGCATCGGTGAGCGGGACCAGAGCGTCCAGCAGCGTCTTGTCTCCGAGGGAGGCGCCGCCGCGCTTCATGATGCCCTCGACGGCCGAGCGAAGCATCGCGACCACATCGGCCTGGCTGATGTCGTTCTTGTCTTTCACGGAGATAGCGGCGCGAAGGAACGCCGTGCCCCAGATCGGGCCGGACGAGCCACCGATACGGCCGGACATCGTAGTCGCAACCTTCTGGATGAAGGTGCTGAGATCCGACCGGTCGTACTCGTCCCATTCGGCGATGACGTTCTCGAATCCGCGAGCGAGCGAGTATCCGAAGTCGCCGTCGCCGACAACGGCATCCAGGTCGCTGAAGTACTTCTCATTGTCGACGCACGTCTGTGCGATGAGCTTGATGACGCTCTCGACGCGGGCGACGCCCGCCTGGCTGAAGGTGCTGCTCATGATGATCCTCGGGTTGGGTTATCGGATGGTGAGGGCAGTGAGGGTGTCGAGGGTGACCTGACCGGTCTCCTCGACGCCACGCGGGTTGGAAAGGAAGCGCGCTGGCGTCTGCGGCTGGTCACCCAGGCTGTCAACGACCAGTGCCGCCTCGGTGAAGTCCTCGTCGGCGGTGTAACTGGACACCGTCACGACCGTGGTGATGCCGGCCGCGGCGGCGGCCCGCAGCCCGTTCTGGCTGTCTTCGACGACCACAGCGTCCGCCGCGTCGACACCGAGGTCCCGCAGAGCGAGCAGGTAGATGTCCGGTGCCGGCTTCTTCGCCGGGACCACGTCTCCCGCGTAGATACGGAACCAGGAGGCGGACTCTGCACCGACCGCATGCTCCAGCACGGCGCGCACCGATTCTTCGGCGGACGTGGATGCGACAGCGAGCAGCCATCCTGCGTCGTGTGCAGCAGCGACGATTCGGGCGATTCCGGGCCGCCCGGGCATCTCACCAGCTCGAACCTTCGCTGTATAGCGGTCCGTCTTGAAGCGGTGCCACCGCTTGACGAGCTCGATCTGTGCAGCTTCGTCGGTGGGCAAGTTCGCCGACGCAATGAAGTCGCTGGTGAGAAGCGAGGCGAGACGCTCCTTGCCGCCGCCGATTCGTACCTTCTCGGCATAGTCCTCCTCGGACCAGTGCACGGGAAGGTTGAAATGCGCGAAGGTGTCGTTGAAGGCGGGCAGGTGACCATAGCGCTCGGTGTCTGCGAGCACTCCGTCGCAGTCGAAGATCAGGGCGCGAGTCACGGCTTGACGGCCTTCGCCTTGGCTGCCATGCCATCGGAGCCGAACCACTCGATGTGGTCACCGATGACGCTGGTGACAGCATCACCGATGGCAGTCATCAACTTCGGCGGATCCCAATGGTTGTTGGCGCGTGCCCAATCGAGATGCTCCGCCGATGCCTGCATGTACGCGTGCTTGACGGCTGTGGAGATGTTGATCTTGGAGACGCCATTGTTGATGAAGGCGCGGAAGTCGGCGGGCTCAAGGCCGGTTCCCCCGTGAAGAACAATTCCCTTGTCCGTGAGGTGCGCGAGTTCGCGGGCGCGCTCAGGGAGAAGGGTCGGCTTGGACGTGAACAGGCCGTGGCTCGTGCCCAACTGCGGGGCGAGCAGGTCAGCACCGGTGCGCTCCGCGATGGCTGCGAGCTGGTCGACGCTATACGCGTGGTGGGCTTCGTCGCTGCCGACTCCGTCTTCGACCCCGAGGATGTTCTCGATCTCGGATTCGACGTCGACGCCCGCTGCGTGAGCCTCCTTGACGACTTCCGTCGTCTCACGCTCTGCATCAGCAAGATCACGGTCAGAAGCATCGAAGAGAACCGATGACCACCCGGCGGCAATGACGTCAGAGAGGACAGAACGGTCCGGGCAGTGATCCAAGTGGAGCGCGACCGGCACGGATGTGTGCCGCGTGAGCGCCTGGAAAAGGCTCGTGATGAAAGCGGTCCCCGAGGTGCGAACAGTCTTTGTCGAGACCTGGACAATCAGAGGCGAGTCCTTCTCCTCGGCTGCGGCGATGACCGCGCGCATGCTGATCTCGTCGAAGACGTTCACGGCGGGAACCGCGTATCCGTGCTTCCGAGCTCCCGTCGTGAGACGACGAGTTGATACGGCCATAGTCCGATCTCACTTCCTTGTGTCGAGCTCGGGCCAGAACATCCTTCGTTCCGGTCCGTCTGGACCCAGAGTACATGGCTATACAACTCTATACAAGACCTACTTGGTAAGATCATGTGGAAAATTCTGGAGGCGTAAGGATGACCGACGTGATTGAGCGCGACTCAGCGACACCGATCTATCAGCAGCTCGAGGACATCTTTCACGCGAAGATCGCCAGTGGTGAGTGGGCACCCGAGCAGCGCATCCCGTCGGAGAACGAGCTGAACCGGGAGTACAGCCTGAGCCGCATGACGATTCGTGGTGTGCTCAACAAGCTGGCGGGTGAGGGTCTGCTCATCCGCGTCCCTGGCAAGGGCACGTTCGTCGCCCCGCAAAAGATCAACGCGGTCTCTCCTGCATACAAAGGAATCCGTGAGCAGCTCGAAGTGCTCGGGTACGACATCGTGACGACGTTGATTTCTACGGAGCGCGCTCCCGCGCCGACGAGAGTGCGTGAGCACCTGAATCTGCCGGAGGGCGCCGAGGTCATCGCCATCATGCGACTGCGGACGGTAGACGGGAAGCCTCTGAGCGTCCACCGCTCCTTCGTGCCAGCGAGCCTCGCGCCGGGACTGGATCAGCTGGATGTCGTCAACGAGCAGCTGTGCGTGGTTCTCGAAGACAAATTCAATCTGTCGATGAAGAGTGTCTCCGAAGATCTGGAAGTCATCGCCGTGGACGGAACCGACGCCAAGCTGCTGGAGCTGCGCAAGGGCGACCCGGCACTGCTGTTGACGGATGTCATCACGAACCCGGCAGGGACGGCCTTTGAGTACTCGACCATCGTCTTCCGCGGCGATGCGGTGCGGCTGAAGTTCGATTACAAGCGTGAGTGAACCCGCCGTGGTGGATAACTCGGGGCCCACCACAGCGGGTCCGCCTAGCGGACGAGCAGCCGAATGCGCTCGTACAGTCCCGCGGCGTCAAGCGCGTATCGGGCAAGCAGACCTGAGTACGTACCGGTGACGATGTGCTCATGCGGCAACCCGATGGCGTGCACGGGAATTCCCGAGGATGCCAGAGCCTCGCCAACGGCCGCGGAGAGACCGCCGCGGGTGTAGTGCTCCTCGACGGTGATGACGCGTCCGGTGCGATGAGCGGACGCGCGGATAAGCGCCGCGTCAACAGGTTCGACAGTTGGCATCCCGATGAGCTCCACATCGACGCCGTCGTCCGCGAGCCGTTGCACCGCGACCACGACCTCCGGGGTGATGGTCCCCGTCGTGACGACCGTTGCGCGAGACCCTTCCCGAATCATCCGCCCTTCCCCGATGGTGAACGGTGCCTGCGGGAACAGATCGGGGATCGATGGGCCCCCGATGCGCATGTACACGGGCCCGTCGTGCTCAATCATCGCCTTCGCTGCCTCCCGGATCTCTCCGGGGTCCTGGGGTGAGAGGACGACGACCCCGGGAAGCATGCGGATGATTGCATAGTCTTCGAGGGAGTAGTGTGTGGGCCCGAGGTCGGAGTAAGTGATCCCTCCGTTGCGACCGACGATCTTGACGTTCTGACCCATGTACGCGATGTCGTTACGGAATGCTTCGTAGTTCCGGTTGGTGACAAACGCTGCGATGGCTGCGAAGACGGGGATTTTCCCGGTTGTTGCGAGACCTGCCGCGACGCCCGTTGTTCCGTGTTCCTGAATGCCGAACTCGTAGTAGCGGTCGGGGTAGCGCTCGCGAAATGAGCCGAATCCCGACGACAGCCCGCTGTCGGCGGAGAGGACGACGACACGGTCATCGCTCGCAGCGAGGTCGGTCACTGCTTGCCCGAAGGTCTTTCGCGGATCGATAAGAGTAGGCGTCTCAGCAGCCATGGTCGTTCCATTCGCGCAGGTTGTCGATGCGGGCGTGCACTTCACGTTCGGCTCGGTCGAGTTCCTCGACCGTCGGCTTCCAGTAGTGCGAGGCAAGGGTCCCTTCCAGGAAGCTGATGCCCTTCGCCTTCGTCGTGCGAGCAACGACGACAGTAGGCCGGCCCTTTTCACCGTCCGCGGTGCTGACGGCGCCGAGGACGGCATCGATATCGTTCCCGTCGATGGTGACGGTGTTCCACCCGAACGCTGCGAACTTGTCGGCAATCGGCTCCATGTTCATGACCTCAGCGGTCGGCCCGGAGATCTGCAGATCGTTGACATCGACGAAAGCGACGAGGTTGTCGAGTCGGTGGTGGGCCGCAATGGACGCGCCTTCCCAGTTCGCCCCTTCGGGGAGCTCACCATCCCCAAGGACGGTGAAAACCCGTCCTCCGTTGCCCGCTGCGCGAAGGCCAAGTGCCATCCCTGCGGCAATCGACAGCCCGTGACCCAGGGCGCCCGTGTTCGCTTCAATCCCCGGAAGCTTGTGAAGGTCAGGGTGACCGCCGAGTTTGCTGCCGACGGAGCCGTAGGTGTCGTACAGCGTCTCCTCGAAGTAGCCGCGCCGGCCGAGGACGGCGTACTGCGCCATTGCTTTATGGCCCGCGGACAGCAGGAACCGGTCGCGGTTCGGGTCCTTCGGGGCTTGCGGGTTGACGCGCATGGTCGCGAAGTACAGCGCGGTCACGATGTCGATGCACGAGAGTGCTCCTCCAAGGTGGCCAGAACCGCCTGCCCGCACCATCCGCAGGACGTTCAGGCGTGCGAGTTCCGCCTCGATCTGCAGCGGGACGGTATTCATACGCGAGTGTTCTCGGTTTCGTAGTCGTACAGAGCGGCGAGCTTCGGAGCGCTCCGCTCGTTCTCCCCGTACGACACCGAGAGGTATTCGCGAACGAGTCGCTTGATCGACTCGACGCCGGTGACCTGAGCTCCGAATGCGACCATGTTGGCGTCGTTGCTCAGCTGAGCACGCTCGGCTTGGTACGCGTCCGTGAGCAGTGCGCAGTACGCCCCGGGAACCTTATTCGCAGAGATGGAGACGCCGATGCCGGTGCCGCACATCACGACACCACGCTCGACCTCCTTCGCCGCGACGCTTTCCGCCACCGCTATGGCTGTCTTCGGGTACAGGGGGTCGTCGGAGCCGAAATCACGAACCTCGTGGCCGAGCTCGCGAAGGTAATCAGCGACGGCATCCTTGAGGGTGGCTGCATTCGGGTCGCAGCCAATGCCAATCAACATACGGGACTCCTATCTATACCTGTATAGCCCTGTCTAGCTGATCATAGACCGAATCGGCGTAGAATGGAAGACCGGACTGTAGTCCACCCATCGACCTGGGAGACAGCATGGCCAGAGACGCCCACCCCACCCCTCTTGACAGCGCGGACGTCATCCTCTCCGACCTCGACGGAGTCGTCTACCGCGGCGCAGCACCCATACCGCACGCCGTCACCGCTTTGAACGCGGCTCGAGAGACGAAGACGGTGGGGTTCCTGACGAACAACGCCTCTCGGCTGGCAGCGGACGTCGCGGAACAGCTGACGACAATGGGACTCGACGTCGACGCAGATGATGTCGTCACCTCACCGCAGGCGACACTGCTGCTCCTCTCAAGGGTCGTCGAGCCTGGAACGTCTCTGCTGGTCGTCGGTGGTCCGGGGCTGACGACGGTGCTCCAAGGGGCGGGATACCGACTTGTCCGCACGGCGGATGAGCATCCCGATGCGGTCGTGCAAGGTTTCTCACCACACGTGAGCTGGAATGACCTCGCCGAAGCTGCTTACGCTCTGGCCTCCGGGATTCCGTGGGTTGCGACGAACCTCGACACCGCACTTCCACTCGAGCGCGGCCTGGCCCCCGGCAATGGTGCGATCGTCGCAGCCGTACGCGCTGTCGTCAACCGCGAACCGCTCGTGGCCGGAAAGCCCGAAGAGGCGATCTTCGACGCCGCGCGCGAACGATTCCCCGGCTCCCGATGGCTATTCATCGGCGACCAGGTCGACACAGACATCAGAGGCGCAAACCGATCCGGGATGAGTAGCGCCCTCGTCTTCACTGGCATCAGTCAGCCTCAAGATGCCTTCGCCGCGCACCCCGATGCAAGACCCGACTTCATCTTGCGCGACCTTCGTGATCTCACCTTGCCGTACCCCCCGATCCGTCTCACGCGCAACGGCAAGTTCCTCAAGTCGGCCGCCGCTGATGCAGTAGTTGCCGCCGACGGGCGTCGGGTCCGCCTTGTCGCCCCGGGGGAGGAGCCCATGAATGTAATCCGAGCCACGGCCGCTCTCATCTGGGAGCATGCCGCAACCTTCGACAGTCTTGAGCTCGACACCGAGCTCCACGACGCCATCATCGCGGCCCTTCGTTGACGGCGTCAGCGCGTCGCTTGCTAGGAGATGCCATCCTCCTACTCTGCGAAGGTCCGCAGTAAGACAACGTCCACCCACCTCGCCGGAGGGCTGACGTCGATGTACACTCGGGGGCTCGGCTCAGACGAATCGCAGCTCCAGCAACGCGAAGAACGATTCCATCGCTGAGTTGTCGGCGCTGATGCCGACATGAGTGTGCTGGCAAGGTTCAGCCCGAACCGGCCGCCGCTCCGGCTCCGTGGGCTCAACTTCAAAGAGTTCTTCGAGTGGCTTTCGAAGTCGGTTTCGCGTGTTTCCCGGTCACCCCCGGGTGACACAGTGAAGCTCGACCTCGAAGGGCTTGCTGGGACATGCCGCGCCGAGCTCGAGTCTACTTGATTGGGTTCCGACCCTTGCCAACATCGGCCCTGCGATGATCGGGCAATGAAGCGTTGGTTGGGCGCCGTCGCCGTGGTCTTTGCTGTGGGGGGCGTCGTGGTGATGTTGCTGCCGACCCTGGAGATGCGCTGGCTCGTCGACCCGTCACTGGGTGTTGAGATGCCCATGACTCGGCATTCTTGGTTCGACCCGCTTTTGCTGGGGTATGCGCGCTTTGACGCCCCGTTGTCGCTGATTGCGGGGGTAGCAGGAGTCATCCTGCTGTTGCCTGGGCTCCGAAGGGGTTCGCCGTCGTGGATCGCCATCGGATGCTTGATCGCAGCCGCTGTGGTGCCGCTCATCGGCTACGCGATCTACGGAACACTTGGACCGGCCGCGCTCTTCGCGCCGATTTTGATGGCTGCGAGTGCCGCGACGGCGATCCTCTGGCACCGCCGGGAAAACGCATACTTCGCCACCCGGAAGACGAAGGTCGTCTCTGAGCATTGATCTGATCTGGATTGCGCCCCGCTGGGTGGTGGGCTTTCGGGGTGTTCCCCGGTTGCTCACGCGTCGCCGCCGGTGATGGCGGCGATGGGTTCATTATCGCGGGCGGGGAGCAGTAGCGCCATGGATCCTTCGGAGAGGTAGCGGCGTTCGTCGGTGATCCATTCGTCGTTGGTGTCAGCGAGGATCATCCCCACCAGGCGGATCACGGAGGCCTCGTTGGGAAAGATCCCCACCACGCGGGCGCGGCGTTTGATCTCCTTGTTCAACCTTTCCAGGGGGTTGGTCGACCAGATCTTGCTCCAATGCGCCCGCGGGAACCCGGCGAAGGCCAAGACCTCGGTCTTGGCCGTATCCATCAGGGGTCCGATCTTGACGATCCGGTCGGCGAGCTGGTCGCGGACCGAGTCCCAGGTGCTGCTCACGGTGTCGGGGTCGGGTTGAGCAAAGATCGTGCGGAACACGGCTGCGACCATGTCCATCTGGGATTTCGGGACCAGGGCGAGGAGGTTGCGGGCGAAGTGGACCCGGCAGCGTTGATGGGCCGCGCCCTGGAAACAGCGCACGATCGCCGCGGTCAGGCCAGCGTGCTGATCAGAGATGACCAGCCGGACCCCGTGCAGGCCGCGGCCCTTCAACGAGGTGAGGAACCCGCGCCAGAACACTTCGTCCTCACTGTCCCCGACGTCAAGGCCGAGGATCTCCCGGCGCCCATCGCCGGCGACAGCGGTCGCGACCACGACCGCTTTGGAGGTGACCAGATGGTTGCTGCGGACGTGGAGGTACGTCGCGTCGAGAAACACGTAGGGGTACTCGATGGCGTCGAGTCGTCGGGTGCGGAAACGGCCGACCTCCTCGTCGAGTTGCCCGCAGATCCTCGATACCTCCGACTTCGAGATCCCCGATCCGCCCAGCGCTTCGACCAGCGCGTCGACGTTGCGGGTCGACACCCCACCGACCCAGGCTTCCATCACCACGGCATACAGGGCCTGATCGATCCGGCGCCGAGGCTCGAGCACGGAGGGGAAGAACGATCCCTTCCGCAGCTTCGGAATCGACACCTCCACGTCGCCGCCTTTGGTCAGCAGGGTCCGCGGTCGGGAACCGTTGCGTTCGGTGACACGGTCGGGGGACCGTTCGTAGCGGGCGGCGCCGATCACCTCTGCGGCTTCGGCTTCGATCAGTTCCTGGAGCACGAGCCGCACGGACTCGCGCACCAGATCGACGCCGTCGCCGGCGCGGAACGCCTCGAGCAGTTCGGACACGGCAGACTGGGACAGGGCCATCGGTGTGAACTCCTTCACGGTGGTAGTTGGCGCTACAACCGAGGATCACGCCGATGGCCCCCTCCATCAGCTCAGGACACGCCCTCCCTGAAACCCCACCACTCCACGGGACTCACACGGTGGTCAGGCTTCGGTCAAGATCCGGCCTTACCGTGTGGGTCCGGGCACGTGGACTGGGATCTTGACCAAACCTTGTCCGGGTCCTGCTCGTTGCTTGAGGCGACCGGTTGAGACTGGGCAGTGAGGCCCCGCGGTCACGTCGCGCGCCTGGAACAGTTTCGATGATGGGAGTGGGCTGTGTGGCCTGAGGTGTTCTCGATATTTGGTGTGGGGATCCAGTCCTATGGGCTGAGTAAGGCGCTGGCGCTGCTGGTCGGCGCGTTCCTGTTGGGGCGCGCGTTCACGCGGATCGGTTACGACAAGGAGCTGGCGCACTCGATCGCGTTGTGGGCGACGGTGTGGGGGTTCGTCGGCGCGAAGGTGTACTACCTGATCGCGAACTGGGACAACTTCAGTTGGCACCTGTTCGGCGGGTCCGGGTTCGTCTGGTACGGGGGATTGATCGCCGGGTCGATCGCGGTGATCGTGATGACTCGACGCCACGATCTGCCCCTTGGACGGGTGGCGGGCGCGATGGCGGCGCCGCTGTCGGTGGCCTACGGCATCGGCCGGATCGGCTGCTTCCTGGCCGGTGACGGCACCTACGGCACGCCCACCGATCTGCCCTGGGGGATGGCGTTCCCCAACGGGGTGGTGCCGGTGAACGTGCCGGTGCATCCCGTCCAGCTGTATGAAGCGGCCGGTGCGTTCCTGATCGCCGGCATCTTGTGGGTGCTGGGCCGCAGACTGCGGCCGGTGGCCGTGTTCGGGTCCTATCTGATGCTCAGCGGAGCGGCCCGCCTCCTCGCCGAGATGGTCCGCATCAACCCGCACGTCGTGCTCGATCTCACCGAGGCGCAGCTGATCGGCATCGCCAGCATCATCCTCGGCGCCGCCCTGATCCTCCGAGACACGTTCCATCCTGCTGCTCCAGTCTCAAACGTCTCTGCCGCCGACCCCTCGTCGGCTGTCCCCAGCCCCCATCCGGTCGGACGGTGAGCGGCGCGATGGACACGATCACCGATACCACCCCAGGCATGACAGGGGGGCGTCGCGGCTTCTGGGGTGCGCTCTGGGCCGGCACACGGGCCACCCTCGGTGCGTTGATGGGCCTGGCGCCGCACGTGATGCACCACATCGGGTTCCTGGCCGGGGCTGCGCTCCTGACGGGATTCCTCGGCAACACGCTGCTCTACGTGGTCGGGTTGGCGTTGAGCATCCCGCTGCTGCGACGGCTGCGTCGCCGGTTCAGCACCTGGAAGGCCCCTGCGATTGGAATAGCGGTGTTCACCGGCCTGTTCGCCCTGTCGGCATTCGTGATCGGGCCACTGTTCAACCCCGCCACCTCCAGCGAACAAGACACCCCCGCGCCGGCCTCCGCCAGCACTTCTGACTCCGAAGAGCACGAGGGGCATCACAGCCCCTCACCCACCCGATGATCAACACCACAAGAAAACGAAAGGAAAAAGGGCACATGTGCAATCACGAACATGGACACCAGCACGGGAACCAGCAGGAGGGAGGCTGCTGCGGCGGCCACACCGCCCACGGCCAGGGTGGCGGACATCACTGTCAGCACGATGTAGTGGCCGGCCCCGGCGACGAACTGGTCACCTGCACGGTCCGCGGGACCAGCACGCTGAAGTCCACCGCGGAGGCGGCGGGACTGTTCCGCGACGTCGAAGGCCAGCGGTTCTACTTCTGCTGCCGACGCTGCCAGGACCTCTTCGACGCCGAGCATCTCGCCAGCAACCCAGCCGCCTAACCCCGCCAGGTACGGCGTTCGCCAACCAGGACAACCGACGAAGCGCCCGCCCAGCCACAACGGCTGGACGGGCGCCTCATCGCTTGCACGCCTGGGTTGGTCAGAGGCTGGTGAGCATCTCCTGCATCTCGGTGATCTCAGTCTGCTGGTCGGCGATGATCTTCTCCGCCAACATGAGAGCATCCGGGTTCTGCCCCTCGGCCAACTGCTGCTCGGACATCCCGATCGCACCCTCGTGGTGGGCGATCATGGCCTCGAGGAACGCCTGATCAAAGTCGGCGCCGGACATGCCGTCGAGTTGGGTCATCATCTCCTCCTGGCTCATGCCGTTCATGTCCATGCCGCCCATGTCCATGCCGCCATGTCCACCGGGGGAGACATCTTCACCCCAGGCGCTGAGCCAGGCGGTCATCTCCTCGATCTCCGGGCCCTGGGCCTCGGCGATCCGCTCCGCGAGGGCCACGACCTCGGGGGATTCGGCGCGTTCGATCGCCAGCTGAGACATCTCGATGGCGCCTTCGTGATGGATGATCATCATCTGCGCGAACGTGGTGTCCTGGTCGTTGTGGTCGGCGGCCACCTCAGATGAGGCGCTCGCCGACGCCGACTCAGTGGCCGTGGCGGAGGTGCTGCCTGTCGGGGAGGTGGTCGCCGCCGGGGGAGTGGCGCCCTGGTCCGCGCAGGCTGCCAGGGTGGCCGTCAGGACCAGTCCCGCCAAAGTGGCAGTGATCCGCTTAGTGCGTGTCATGAAAGATGCTCCATTCCTGGCCGACGGGGGCCGCCGGTCCTAACTTCGAGGCTATGAACGATCAGCTCAAGAGCCAACCCGTGTAAGGTCAAGAATCGATCAAGACCCGCTCAGGTGCTGGCGCGGTGGGCAGGTGCAGGGTGAAGATCGAGCCGTGTCCGGGGCCGGGGCTGGTTGCGGTCAATGAGCCGCCGTGGGCCAGGGCGAGGCTGCGGGCGATGGTCAGCCCGATCCCGGAGCCGCCCGCATCGCGGGCCCGGGCGGTGTCGGCGCGGTAGAACCGGTCGAACACCTTCGAGAGCTGCTCCGGGGTGAGGCCGTCGCCGGTGTCGGTGACCATGATCACCACCTCATCCCTGGACTCGCGCGCGCTGAGGCGCACGATCCCCCCGGTGGGGGTGTGCCGCAGCGCGTTGTCGAGGAGGTTGCCCAGGATTTGACCCACCCGCTGCGGATCCGCTGCGACGAAACCGGGGTCCGAGTCCGCGGACAACGCGACGCCCTTGGCCTGGTATCGGGTGGCGACGGAGGCGACGGCGGGCTCGATGAGGTCCCACACCGCCTGGGTCTGGGTATCCAAAGTGAATCGACCTTCCTCGGCCCGGGACACGTCGTCGAGGTCGGCGGCGATCTTCTTGAGCCGGGCGGCCTGGAGGGTGAGCAGCTGCTGGCTGTCGTGGTCCCAGGGGACCACGTCGTCGATGACGGCCTCCAGCTCAGCGGTCAGCGTGGCCAGGGGGGTGCGAAGCTCGTGCGCCACGTCGGAGAGAAGCCGCCGTCGGCTGGTCTCGGTGGAATCCAGGCGGCTGGCCATGTCGTTGAACGCGTCGGCGACGGCCGTGAACTCGGGACTTGTTCCACTCTGGGGGACGCGGGCGGTGTAGTCGCCTGCCTCGAGCTGGGCGGCGGCTGCGGTCAGTTGTTCCAGTGGGCGGCGCAGCCGCCTGGTCTCGATCCAGGCCAGGCCGATAGCCAGCGTGAGCGCCACCACCAGTCCGATGCCCAACGATCTGACGCCAGCGTCGAGGAACGCCTGCTCCACATGCCCCATCTCGGCAGTTCCGTCCGCGTGACCGAGTTGTTGCAGGTGTTCGTGGAACAGTGGGGGCCCGACCACCACAGCGACCAGGGCGGCGGTGATCACGCCGACTGCCACCACCAGGGCCTGGGTGAGGAAGGTGCG
Source organism: Tessaracoccus yangjingae (assembly GCF_054483935.1). The sequence goes on from NZ_CM137014.1 coordinate 2,045,192, forward strand.
GGTGCCCCACCGCATCCGGCCCACGAGACCGCGCAGCCTGGTCATCGCCCTGGTCCCATCCGGTATCCGACTCCGCGGACGGTGAGGATGTAGCGCGGTTCCGCGGGCGGGTCGTCGAGCTTCTTGCGGAGATTTGCCACATGGACGTCGACGACGTGGTCGTCGCCGGCCCAGCCCGGGCCCCACACCGCGTCGATGATCTGCCGCCTGCTCAGCGCCACGTTGGGTCGGGCTGAGAGTGCGTCGAGGATGTCGAACTCGGTGCGGGTGAGCCCCACCTGCTGGTCGTCGACCCACACGTCGCGGCCCTCCGCGTCCACCCGCAGCCGCCCGAACTCGCGCGGCGCGGTCAGTTGTGCGACGTGGGTCTGGCGGCGCGGGCGTCTCAGCACGGTGTTGACGCGGGCGATGAGCTCGCGGGGGCTGAACGGTTTGGTCAGGTAGTCGTCGGCGCCCACCGACAAGCCGATCAGTTTGTCGACCTCGTCGGCCCGGGCGGTCAGCATCAGGATGTAGCAGTCGGAGAACAGCCGGATCTGGCGGCACACCTCGATGCCGTCGATGCCGGGTAGGCCCAGGTCAAGGATGATGACGTCGGGGTCCAGGTCTTGCGCCGAGGAGACGCCGTCCGGGCCGGTGTAGGCCAGGGCGGTGTCGAAGCCTGCCTTGTTGAGGTAGGAGGCGACGATCCCTGCCAGCGGGCGCTCGTCGTCGATCACCAACACACTCGACCTGCGGGGCTCAGCCATACAGCCATTATTGACACTCCCCGCCCGCCACCCCACCCCCCTCACGGTGCTGGGGGAGTGTTCTTGGCCGAACCTTGACCCGGGCTGAACCGTTCCCTGATCTGGAGGGTTGAGGATGGGATCGTGAACGAGATTCCGGCGCCAGCACCGCCGACCGCACCGACCCAGGTGGTCAACGTCACCCTGGTGACCACCCCCGCCTGTCACTTCTGCGACGACGCCCATCAACGCCTCAACGCTCTGGACCGTGCAGGATTGTTGCGGCTGACGGCAGTGCCGGCGGAGTCACCGCGAGGTGAGGCGCTGATCGCCGAGCACCGCCCTGGGAGTTTCCCGCTGACCCTGGTGGCGGGCAGGTACTTCCACGCCGGCCGCATTCCGCGAGGCAAGCTGGCGCGGCTCGTCGACCGCCTCGGTGCCCGCTGATGGGTGCCGACTTGCTCAGCGCGGGAGGGGTCCTGGCGGCGTTCCTCGCCGGCGGCGTCGCGCTGTTCGCCCCGTGCTGCATCGTCTTCCTTGCTCCCAGCTATCTGGCTGCGGCGGCGAAGAACCGCCGTTGGCGCCTGATCCCGCTGACCTTCGTGTTCGCCGCCGGACTGTCGGCGGTCCTGGTCCCGATCACCATGGGGGTCAGCCTGATCGCCGGCGCCATTGCCAAGTACCACGTGGTTCTCTACTGGGCCGGCGGCCTGTTGATGATCGGACTCGGCCTGTTGGCGTTGTCGGGGGCGATGTGGTCGATGCCGTCGTTCCTCCGGGCGCCTGACACCGCACGCGGTGACACTGCCACCTTCTTCAGCCTCGGCGTGTTTTCCGGCATCGCCTCCAGTTGCTGCGCGCCGGTCCTGGCGGGCGTGATGACCCTGTCGGCGCTGTCCGGCTCGCCCGTCGGTGGGCTGGTGCTCGGTCTGGCCTACGTGTTCGGGATGGTGATCCCGCTGTTCGTGATGGCACTGCTGTGGGACAAGCGACCCGAGCGGATGCGCAGCCTCCGCGCCAAGCCCATCCGGATCAACCTGGGCCGCTTCACGCTGGCCACCAACACCGTCAACCTGCTGGTCGCCGTCGGGTTCGTGATCATGGGCATCCTCGTGATCGGCCAAGCCGGCGCCACCGAGATGACCGGCGCCGACGCCCCGCTGGTCGGCATGGGCGCCTGGCTCTCCGAGGTCTTCGCCTGGCTGATCGCGATCACCGCCCCTATCCCCGAGGCCGTCCTCGGACTGGCACTGCTCGCACTGGTGGCCGTGTTCGTCATCGCCACCCTTCGCGACCGCCGACACGCCAAGCCCACCGCCGCCGTCCATGACTGCTGCGACACCCAACTCGCACCGACCCCCGCGCCCGAAGGAGCCAGCACTCCGACGACACTCTCCCTGGAGCCACGATGACCCCCACGAACCCCGCACCCTCACGGCGCGAGCAACTCAAAGCCCGCCAGGAGGCCGAGACGCGCCGCGACACGAAGCGCCGCACCTGGAGCCGGATCATCGGCGGAGTAGTGACCCTGATCGTCGTCGTCGTCGTCGGTTACGGGCTGTGGTCCGCCATCCCCGAGCAGGGCGACACCCAGCGCCTCGCACCCGACTTCACCCTCACCACCACAGCCGGCACCAGCGTCACTCTCAGCGACCTGCGACCCAACCCGGTGCTGATCTATTTCAACGAAGGCGCCGGCTGCGCATCCTGCACCATGCAGATGGCCGAGATCGAGAAGGATCCCGGCTTCGCCGAGGCGGGCATCGAGGTTTTGCCAATCGTCATGAACAGCGCCGAGCAGATCCTGCCCGACATGCAGCAGTTCGGCGTCACCACCCCCTATCTCCTCGACGACGGGACCGTGTCGAAGGCGTACGACGTCCTCGACAAGGGCATGCACCCCGGGATGCCCGGCCACGGCTTCGTCCTCATCGACGGCGATGGCGTCCAACGCTGGAATGGCAACTACCCCTCCATGTGGCTCGACCCGAAGGAACTCCTCGACGAGGTCACCACGCGCCTCCAGTGATGCCTTGGGGGTCCACCGGATCAGCCCTGCGGGCGTGGTGCGCTCCAGTTTTCGCGAGCACCTCTACGTGAGTTCGCCCGCTGGCTGATCGAGAGGCAGCCGTTGGTGTCCCGATCAGGGCTCTATGCCTGGCCGGCATCAGCCTGGCAGTCCCAGCCCTGTGTGGCGGCGCAAGTGCCTGTAGGTGTCTAGCTGGGTTGACGGGCAAGTCGGTCCCCTTCCTGCCGTCAGGGCTGCGAGTTCCTAGTAGCAGGGCCCAGCGGTCGTCGGACGCGTCAGCGCACTGGTAGCACTTGAGGAACTCTTTCATTTGGGCGATTCCTTTTCCAGCGCTTCGATGAGGTCCGTGCAGACGCGATGTTCACCTCCTCCTGGCGGAGCTACGCGGGGTAAAATCGATCCCTGGGCCGAGGCAGCAAGCTGGAACATCGCTGGATTCGCGGTCTTCGGTGTGGTGGCCTGGTGGCTGGGGCGCCGTCTTCGCATCGCCACGGTCACCCCCTGACCACGGTGAGCACCGTCCTGGCCATGTGGGTTGGGGTATCACCAGCCCGTGGCTCCGGAGGTGAGCCGGCGCCCGAAGCATGGGATCGGAGGTGCTGGCCAACGTGATGAGGGTTTCCTTCGGGTGCCCCATGTTCACAGGATGGTCCCGAATGTTGAGGCCCACTGTCGCAGGTAGGCAACGAGGATGGCCCACAGGCCGGTGACCATGGATATCCCAACCACAATGAGCAGCCCACCACCGGCACGCTGCAGGGCGCGTTGGTGGCGCTTGAGCCACTCGAAATGGGGAGCGAATGTGGTGAACGAAGCCGCGAAGGCGAGGAAGGGCAGGCCAAGGCCGATTGCGTACCAGAAGGCCAGCAGCCCGCCACGGGCGGCCGAGCCCTCGTTGAGGGCGAGGGTGAGAACCACAGACAGGGTGGGGCCGATGCAAGGGGTCCAGCCGAGGCCGAAGGCTATCCCGAGTAGGGGGGAGGCGAGGGCTCCGGCGCGGGCGGTTTGCGGGCGTCGCTGCGCGGGCAGGGGGATCCAGCCGAGGAAGCCCAGCCCCATCAGGATGATCAGGATTCCGGCAGCGATCGTGATGATGCGCTCGTAGGTGAGTAGGACGGCTCCGAGGCCACCCAGGAGGGCCCCTGTGAGGACGAAAACGACGGCGAACCCGAGCACGAATCCCAGGGTTCCCAGGAGCAGGAGTCGTCGGTTGCCGGTTCCTTGAGTGATCTCGTGGGCCCCAAGACCAGAGGCAAACGACAGGTAGCCTGGGAGCAGGGGCAAGACGCAGGGCGAGGCGAAAGAGATGACACCGGCGAGCATGGCGACAGGGATCCCCAGGAGCAGTGACGATGACATCGCTTGGCTTACCCAGGACTCGAGAGGGATCATTCCGCCGCCGTGACGTCTTCGATGATGCCGACCAACGTCGAGGCGGTGGTCTCACCGAGTATCCGTGCAGCGACCCGCCCTTCAGAATCGATGACCAAAGTACTGGGGATAGCCTTAGGTGGAAGCTGCCCGAACTCGAGCAGGAGCGCACCGTCGGGGTCGTAGATGTTGGGGTAGGGGATGTCGAAGGCCCGAACGAACGCCTGCGCCGGGGCCGGGTTGAGGTCGCGGGTGTTTATGCCGATGAACTGCACCCCCGGCAGTTGGGCGGCCGCTTCGACGAGGGCGGGTGCTTCAGACCGGCAGGGGGCGCACCATGATCCCCAAACGTTGAGCACCAAGAGTTGGCCCGGGAAGTCTGCAGTGGTCAGCGGTGCACCGTCCAAGGTTTCCCCGGCCAGCTCTGGGGCCGATCGCCGCTGCTCGGCAGGGACAATGGTCACTGAACCGTCACCTCCTTGAAAACCTGCTGAGTCAAACACTCCCGCCTGGCCCGATCCACTTGAGCAACCGGTCAGGATCATCACGGTGAGGACCAAGGCGAGGTGACTCACCCACCGGGCTGAGGGGTGGCGCCCTGACTGTCTCATGTCTGACCTTCCTTGAGATTTCTCGGCGGTGGATGGGCGCACTCGGGGAGGTGTGCGATGCCCGATCCTACGTCCTTCCGCCGTGTTCACGGCGTCGACTGCCAGCCTTCGTCGGGGCCAACCGGATTCCCATGAGCGTTGTTTCAGTGGTGTGAGTGGCGTTCCAGTGCGCTATGGGAGGGGGCTTCGATCTGGAAGGTGGAGTGTTCGACGCTGACGTCGAAGTGTTCGGCGACGCAGGTCTGGAGGTCCCGCAGTTCCTGGGAGACGTGCCCCTGCGTGAAGCAGGATTCGTCGACGACGACATGGGCGGTGAGGACCGGTAGCCCGGTGGCGATGGTGGAGGCGTGCAGGTCGTGCACCCCGATCACGTGCGGGACCTGAAGGATGTGCCGGCGGACGTCGTCGAGCTTCAGGCCTCTGGGGGTGGATTCGAGCAGGATCCCCCCGGCTTCCTTGAGGATCGTGATCGCGCGGGGGACGATCAGGGCGGCGATCAGTATCCCGGCGATGGCGTCGATCCGGGTCCATCCGGTGAGCGAGATGACGATCGCGCTGATGATGACCGCGACGGATCCGAGGGCGTCGTTGACCACCTCGAGGAACGCGGCACGCATGTTGAGGTTCGCGGCGCGGCCTGCGCCCAGGACAAGCATGGCGACGATGTTGCCGACGAGTCCGACGATCCCGAACACGAGCAGCCCGCCGGCGGTGACCTCCGCCGGGTCGAAGAGCCGGCGGACGCCTTCGATGAAGGCGTAGATCCCGACGGCGAGGAGGATCGCGGACTGGGCGCCGGCGGCCAGCACCTCTGCGCGACGGTAACCCCAGGTCCGCTCCGGTGTGGGTGGCCGCAGGGCCAGAGAGGCGGCGATCAGTGCCATCAACAGGCCGGAGGCGTCGGTGAGCATGTGCCCGGCGTCGACGAGGAGGGCGAGGCTGTTGGTCCACCATGCGCCGATGACCTCGGCGATCAGGATGGTGGCGGTGATCCCGAACGCGATCGCCAACCTGGTCCGGTTGGTCCCCGGACTCGCGTGGGTGTGGTCGCGGGTGTCGCTCATGCTGGGACCATCACAGTTTCTGGCCGGAGGGCAGGTGCGCTGATCGGGGGCAGGGCGTGGGTGCGCCCTGCCCGGATGCCGTTGCCGATCACGAACACCTCCGCGACCTCGTGGACCAGGACAACGGCCGCCAACCCGAGCACTCCGAAGAGCCCAAGTGGGATGAGGATCGTGATGAGTGCGATCGAGAGGATCACGTTCTGGAGCATGATGCGACGGGTGCGTCGGGCGTGGTCCAGGGCGTGGGGGAGCAGCCTCAGGTCGTCGCCCATCAGTGCCACAGCCGCGGTCTCGATGGCCACGTCACTGCCCATCGCCCCCATCGCGATGCCGACGTCGGCGGTGGCGAGCGCGGGGGCGTCGTTGACGCCGTCGCCAACCATCCCCGTGTGTCCGGTACTGCGGAGCTCTTCGATGATCGTGGACTTGTCCTCGGGGCGCAGGTCGGCGTACACCTCGCTGATCCCGGCCTCCCGTGCGATAGCGCGGGCGGTGGCGTCGTTGTCCCCGGTGAGCATGACCACCGAGTAGCCGTCCGCGCGGAGTTGGGCGATGACCTCGGGGGCTTCTGGGCGCAGCTCGTCGCGGACTGCGATCGCCCCGACCGGGGCGCCGTCCAGCTCCACCACGACGGCGGTGGCGCCGGCGTTCTGCATGCGGGTCACGTGCGCGGTCAGAGGGCCGGGGTCGATCCAGCCCGGCCGCCCCAGCCTGAGCAGGTGCCCGTCCAGGCGGCCGGTGAGTCCGGAACCGACCTCGGCGGTCACCTCATCGGCCGCGCGCACGTCGTCGACGGCTGCCAGGATCGCGCGGGCCAAGGGGTGTTCGCTTCGCGCCTCCAGTGCGGCGGCCCACCTGAGCACTTCGCCGCGGGAGTGGCCGTCGGAGGATGCCACGTCGATGACGGCCGGCTGGTTGCGGGTCAGGGTGCCGGTCTTGTCCAGGGCGATCGTGCGGACCTTGCCGAGGCTCTCCAGCGCGGCGCCCCCCTTGACCAGGATCCCGCGACGGCTCGCGGCGCCGATGGACGCCACCGCCGTCACGGGAACCGAAATCGCCAGCGCACATGGGGAGGCTGCCACCACCATCACCAGGGCCCGCTGCAGCCACACCGCCGGTTCCCCGAGCAGGACCCCTGCGACGACGGTCAGTATGGCGGCAACCAGGATCCCCGGAACCAGGGGTTTGGCGATCCGGTCGGCCAGCCGCTGCGTGTCACCCTTCCGGGACTGCTCCGCCTCCACGATGTGCACGATCCGGGCAAGAGAGTTGTCCCTGGCCGCGGCCGTGACATCGACCTCGAGGACGCCGGAGCCGTTGATGGAACCGGCGAACACGGGGTCCCCGGGGCCCACCTCGACGGGCATCGATTCGCCGGTGATGGCGGAGGTGTCCACTGACGTCCTCCCGGCCCGGATGTCGCCGTCGGTGGCCACCCGCTCGCCGGGTTTCACGATCAGCAGATCCCCGACCACCAGGTCGTCAGGGCTCAGCACCACATCCCGACCGTTGCGCCTGATCGTCGCCTCACGCGGAACCAGATCCAGCAGCGCCCGCAACCCGTGTCGGGTCTTGGCCAGCGAGTAGTCCTCCAAACCTTCGGCCAGGGAGAACAGGAAGGCCAGCATCGCCGCCTCCTCGATCTGTCCCAGAGCAGTAGCGCCGACCGCGCCGATGGTCATCAGGAGCCCGACCCCGACCTTTCCGCGCGCCAGCCTCTTCAGGGCTCCGGGCACGAACGTCGACGCCCCCACCAGAAGCGCCGCGACGCTCAACACCAGCTCGGCGACCTCCCAGCCCAGCAGTCCGGAGACGAAGCCGGCCAGCAGCAGCACCCCAGAGGCCAGCCCGAACTGGATGTCGCGGACCTGCCACAGATGCTCCACCGCGTCGTCATCATCACTGCTGGCGCCAGCGGGTGCCTCGCACCCGCACGCGCTCTCGGTCTCGTCGAGGTCCTTGCGATCGAGTCCGCCGATCGCTGGTCCGTTCATCTCTGGGCCTCCGTCCCGTGCGCCTTCAACTGCTCGGGGGAGGGGTTCGTGGTGCTGCCGACTCCATAGTTCGGACACAGCGCCACCGCCTGTCCGGTCGACTCAAGCAGGCGCTCCGCCGCCGACAACATGGCCAGGAGTTCCGGGGCCGCCACCAGCGAGAACACCGACGCGCGACCCTCCGGCCGCGACGACACGAGGCCGCACTCGCGCAGACACGCAAGGTGGGCGCTCACCGTCGACTGCGCCAACCCGAGATGGGCAGTCAGATCACGCACCCGATGCTCGCCCAACGTCAGGTGCTGCAGGATCGCCAGCCGTGACGGATCGGACAGGCCGTGGAAGAAGGCAGCTGCCACCGACAAATCCCCCACCGCAGATACATCCTTCTGAGCCTTTGTCATCGTCATGGCCCGATATTAGCAGGTGAAGGTGAAGAGAAGCCCCACCATCTCTGGATCCTGTTCTTGATCTGATCTTGACCAAGCGTGTGGCTGGCGCACTGAGTGGTTGGGGCATTCTGGTTGGACGACATGTCGAAACGGTGCCGCGCTAGATGGCGTACACCTGAATCATCTTTGAGCATTCTCACTTCTGGAGTTGACCATGAGTCGCCTGACCGTTCGCATCGCTGTGCCGCTTGCCGCCCTCCTGGCGCTGTCGGCTTGCTCGACCCCGGAGGTTACCGAGACCCCAGGCGCTTCCGCGTCGACGGCGGTGTCGAGCGTCGCGGCGGGGGACGCGGGGGCGTTGCTTGCGGCGCACGGGTTGGAAGGGAAGGGCGGCGCCGAGGTCGTGGAGGCGCTCGACCGGCTCGACGCTCAGCGCCCGTTGCCACTGGTTGCATCTGTGCGCTACGACGAGGTTCTGCTCAGCGACGGCACCACCGAGGCCGCGCTGCCCCTGGACGGTGACCAGTTCTACCTGTCGATCGCGCCGTACGAGACCAGCACGCACGAGTGCTACTTCCACAACCTCGGCACGTGTCAGGGGGAGTTGGCAGACGTCGAGGTGCGCGTGAGGATCACCACCGATTCGGGGGAGGTGCTCGTCGACGAGGACGCGACCACCTACGCCAACGGCTTCGTCGGCTTCTGGATCCCGAAGGACCTCGCGGGCGTCGTCGTCGTCACCAAAGACGGAAAGCGCGCCGAGAGCCGCTTCTCCTCCGATGCCGAGGGCCCCACCTGCCTGACCACGCTCCAGCTTGTGTAGCCCGGCGGGGGTGAGCCGGCTGGGCGCCGTGCCGAGGGCTCCGCTCACGGTTCCGTGCAGGTCGTGCAGGGCAGGGTGTTTCGATGCTCGTTTCGCCACCGGTGCGGCGTTGCGCAGCTCAAGTCAATAAGATCCCCGCCGACCTGGGGCCTGGCGGGGATCGCCTGACGAGCTGACCTTTCTGGTCAGGAGGAGTGGTGGTTCTCCATGCCGGAGAACCCCTGGTGCATGCCGGGGTTGTGGGTGCCGTCGAGGCCCATGTCTGACTGGGCCATCATGCGGACGTGGCCGGCGAACTCACGTCCGGTGGGCTCGACTGCTCCCGCGGTGGTGGCGGTCATGGCGACGACTGCCGCGGCAGCGGCGGCCAGGGCAGCGATCTTGCGCGTGGTGATCATTTGGTCTCCTTCATTCGGATGCCGGACCTTCCGGCCGATAAGACCACTGTCCCTTGACAATGTATGGATCTGATCAACTCTCTCTTCGGCTTCGATCAAGAAGTAGAGGTCCGGGGTCGCGCGATTCGGGGGTACTGGGGGCTGAAGCTGGGGCAACGGCCTTGTCCGCCCGCTGGCACTACGGGGGTGACTCGGAATGAAGCAGATCAAAGGTTCGGGGCTCCGAGCCCTTGGTAGTGGGCCCAGCGTTCGTCTGTGTCTCGTTGCATCTGCGTGAGGAGGTGGTCGCTGCGGGTGGGGTCGGTGCGCTGGAGGCGGGCGAATCTGGTCTGGTTCAGGGCGAACTCTCGGACGGGTCGGGTAGGTGGTTTAGAGTCGAGGGAGAAGGCTGCGGGCCGGTCGTCGGTGGCGGGGCGGTATCGGTAGAGGGGCCAGTGGCCGCTGGTGACTGCTGCTTTCTGGTGGTGTAGGGACTGGGTCATCTCGATGCCGTGTTCGATGCAGCTGGCGTAGGCGATGACCAGTGAGACGCCTGGCCATTGTTGTGCTTCCTGGAGTGCGCGGACGGTCTGGATTTCGTTGCCGCCGAGGGCCACTTGTGCGACGTAGACGTCGCGGTAGGTCATCGCGAAGCGGCCGAGGTCCTTCTTCTGGGTGCCCTTGCCGCCCGAGGCGAATTTGGCGATGGCACCCCGTGGGGTCGCCTTGGACGCTTGTCCGCCGGTGTTGGAGTAGACCTCCGTGTCGAGTACGAGGATGTTGACGTTGCGTCCGGAGGCCAGGACGTGGTCCAGGCCGCCGAATCCGATGTCGTGTGCCCAGCCGTCGCCTCCGATGATCCACACGGTGCGGTCGACCAGTTCGTCGGCCAAGGTCGATAGGCGGGCCAGGTCGGATCCTTCGGCGGGGGCGAGGTCGGCGATGCGGAGTTTCAGGCGGGAGATGTCGCGCCGCAGCCGGGTCAGGTCCTCACCGTCGGAGGGAGCGTCGAGGATGCTGGTGGTCAGGTCGGTTCCGAGGATGTCGCTGTTCTGGGTCAGCAGTTCCCGGGCCTGGTGGTGTTGATGGTCCGCGGCGAGGCGGATTCCGAGCCCGAATTCGGCGTTGTCCTCGAAGAGGGAGTTGGCCCATGCGGGGCCGCGTCCGCAGGCGTCTGTTGACCAGGGGGTGGTGGGCAGGTTTCCTCCGAAGATGGAGGAGCAGCCGGTGGCGTTGGCGAGGATGAGTCTGTCGCCTGCGAGTTGGCTGAGGAGTTTCAGGTAGGGCGTCTCGCCGCATCCGGAGCAGGCGCCGGAGAAGGTGAACAGGGGTTCGAGCAGTTGGGAGCCTTTGACGGTGTCGACCTTCAGTGCTGAGCGGGGTGGCTGGGGGAGGCCTTCGACGGCGGCGAAGTGGTCCTGGTCGAAGGTGAGGCGGTCACCGATGGGCTCCATCAGCAGTGCCTTGTGGGCGGGGTTGACCTTGTCGGCCACGGGGCACGCTTCGACGCACAGGCCGCAGGCGGTGCAATCCAATGGGGAGATCGCGAGGGTGAGGCGGTGACCGGGCAGTTCGCGGGAGGTGAACTTGGTGGAGGCGAACTGCTGGGGGAGTGACTGCTCGCCGGCGGGGTCGAAAATGGCCATGCGGATCGCGGCGTGGGGGCACACGATGGTGCATTTCCCGCAGCCGGTGCACAGGTCGGCGTCCCAGACCGGTGCTTCGCTGGTGAGGCCGCGTTTCTCCCATCTGGCGGTGTTGGTGGGGAACACCCCGTCAATCGGCAGGGCGCTGACGGGCAGCAGGTCCCCGTCGCCGTCGAGCATGGGGCCGGTGACTGCGCGGACGAACATCGGTGCGTGCCCTGGCAGAGGCGCCATCCTCCGCACCGCGCCCTCGACCTGGTCGGGGATGGTCACCTGCTGCAGGCCGCCGAGGGCGGCCAGGATGGCGGCCACGTTGTGGGCGACGACGTCGCTGCCCTTGGATCCGTAGGCCTGACGTGCCGACGTGCAGAGGATCTCCTCGACGTCTGCGTCGGGCAGCAGGTCGACCAGCGCGAAGAAGCATGTCTGCATGACGGTGTTGATGCGGCCGGCAAGGTGGTTCTCGCGGGCGATCCGGTAGGCATCGACCACATGGAGGTTCAGGTCGCGATCGATGATGTCCTGCTGGACTTCGACGGGAAGGTGGGACCACACCTTGTCCGCCGGATACGACGAGTTCAGCAGGACGGTGGCGCCTTCTCGGGCGGTGTCGAGGACCCGTCGTCGGGTCAGCAGCGGGAACTGGTGGACGGCGATGAAGTCGGCGCGGTCGATCAGGTAGGTGGAGCGGATCGGATCCGGGCCGAAGCGCAGGTGGGAGACGGTGATCGACCCGGCCTTCTTCGAGTCGTAGACGAAGTAGCCCTGTGCGTGGAGGTCGGTGTGTTTCCCGACGAGCTTGACTGTCGCCTTGTTCGCCCCGACCGTTCCGTCGGAGCCCAGGCCGTAGAACACGGCCTGCAACGGCGCCTTGGGAACAGTGAACGACGGGTCGGGCTGGACAGACAGACCGGTCACGTCGTCGACGATGCCGACCGTGACATGCCGACGCGGCGTATCCCGGTCCAGTTCGTCGAAGAGGCCCTTGACCATGGCCGGGTTGAACTCCTTGCCGCCCAGGCCGTAGCGGCCGCCCGTGACCGAGATGTCGCCGCGTCCTCCATCCGCGAGCGCAGCGAGCACGTCGGTGTACAGCGGCTCCCCGACGGCTCCGGGCTCCTTCGTGCGGTCCAGCACCATCGCCCGCCGCGCCGTCGCGGGCAGCGCCTCCAGCAGCTGGGCGGCCGGGAAGGGCCGATACAGCCGCACCGTCGCCACGCCCACCTTCTCCCCCCGGGCGACCAGCTCCTCCACAGTCTCTGTCGCGGCACCCACACCGGAGCCCATGAGCACCAGAATCCGCTCAGCATCGGGAGCGCCGACGTAATCCACCAGTCGGTACCGGCGACCGGTTCTGCCCGCCAGATCGTCGAAGAGGGCTTGGACCGTCGCCGGGACTTCGTCGTGGAAGCGGTTGGCGGCCTCGCGTGCCTGGAAGAACACGTCCGGGTTCTGCGCCGTGCCGCGGATGGTGGGGGCGTCTGGGCTGAGCCCGCCGGCGCGGTGGGCTGACACGGCGTGCTCGTCGATGAGGCCGCGCACATCCTCCTTCGCCAGGAGGGTGATGCGGTCGATCTGGTGGGAGGTGCGGAAGCCGTCGAAGAAGTGCAGGAACGGGACTCGGCTGATCAGGGTGGCGGCGTGGCTGATGGCGGCGAAGTCGTGTGCTTCCTGGACTGAGGACGCGCAGAGCATGGCCCAGCCGGTGCCGCGTGCGGCCATCACGTCGCTGTGGTCGCCGAAGATCGACAGGGCGTGGGTGGCCAGCGCGCGGGCCGCGACGTGGATGACGGCCGGTGTCAGTTCGCCTGCGATCTTGTACATGTTGGGCAGCATCAGCAGCAGGCCCTGGCTGGCGGTGAAGGTGGTCGCCAGCGTCCCCTTGAGGATTGCCCCGTGGAGGGCGCCGGCGGCGCCGGCCTCGGATTGCATCTGTACCACCTCGGGCACGGCACCCCACAGGTTGGTCCGTCCCGCGGCGGACCAGGTGTCGGCCAGCTCGCCCATCGTGGAGGCGGGAGTGATCGGGTAGATCGCGATCACGTCTGAGAGCAGGTGGGCGATCCGCGCGGCGGCGTCGTTTCCGTCCATGCACGCGGTCTGCGGGCCAGTCGTCATGGGTTCCTCCGGGAAGGTCGGGTAGGTGTGATGGTGTCAGGCGTCGGTGCGGGCCCCGACGGCGCCCCTACATGCGGTGCGCCATGGGCAGGAGGAACAACACGATGTTGACCGCACCCAGGAACGCCACCAGGACGGCCATCGGCACGAAGGTGCTGGTCCGGCGCTTGGCCGTCTGGTAGCGGCGGCAGGTGATGCGCCACGCGGTGTAGAGGGAGCCGGCGATGCCCAACGCGAGGAGGGCGAACTGCAGGATCTGGATGGTGAGGGTGCTGGCCAGGGCCGGTGACTCGGCGCCGTAGGTGATCCCGAACAGTGCCGCGACGGTCGTGATCACCGATCCGCCCTCGGCCAGCAGGTGGAACAGGTTGTGGGAGATGTGGCTGGCGACGTCGAGGGGGATCAGGGCGTAGCCGAACCGGGCGAAGTTCTTCATCGTGGTTTCGAGGTTGCGGCCCGCCGCCAGACGCGACGCCCCAACCAGCAGCCCGACCGGGAGGCTGACCGCGACGGCGAAGGCGACGGTGAAGATCAGGGCGTAGTTGGTGATGCCGGTGGTGGCCTCCAGCCAGGCCAGCGCCGTGTTCCACACCTCCAGCATGGTGACGTTCTGAACGATCACGATGCCCATGATTGCCATCGCGAGGAAGGACTCCTCCACCGAGGGCTTGTTGATGAACCACAGCTCGCTGGTCGGCTTCCGCAGCCGCACCTGGATCGCATCGTTGGGGCAGGCCTTGATGCAGTTGGCGCACAGGTTGCAGTTGGCGTTGGTGTCCATGGTGCGGGGGAACGTGAACAGGGGGCAGCCGGCGACCTTGTCGTTGCCGTTGTAACAGGCGGCCCGCGCCTTGCAGGTGCGGCAGATGCCCTGGTCGGCGCGAAGCTCGACCATGCCGGTGCGTGCGTAGTTGCCCGACAGGCCGCGCAGGAAGCACAGGTAGCGGCAGAATGTGCGGCGCTGGAACAGGGCGCCGGAGACGATCACGGCACTGGTCAGCAGCAGGAGAAGGACACCGGAACCCCACGGTGATTCGACGATGCCCCACACATGATCGCCCCAGGTGATGAGGAGGAAGGAGGCGTCGATGATCCAGATGCCGTACTTCTTCAGGAAGGCCGGGACCGGCTGGTTCACGCCCACCAGCTTCTGGACCTGGTCCGAGAGCCATCCGAACGGGCACACCGCGCACCAGAACCTGCCGAGCAGGACGAACACGATCGGGATCAGCGGCCACCACAGCACCCACATCAACGCAGTGCCTGCATTGTCGTGGGCAGAGTCGGGACCCACCAGCAGCTGGTAGGCCACCAGTCCGAACACCGCTGCCACTGGGACCTGGATGATGCCGGGGTAGAGCCGGCTCCGCAGCACCCGGGCCACCCACGGGATGCGCATCAGGTTTCGACCAACAGGCGGGGGAGTGAGGTCCGGCTTCTCGTCGAGGTCGAGGAAGACCGGACCCGGCCTGTCCCCGGGCTTCTCGCCAGGCCCTTCCAGTTTCGGCAAGGTGGGGGTGGTCATCAGGATTCCTTCGCGGCGGCGGTGGTGTTGGTGGTCAGTGCCGCGGCGCGCGCGTCACGGCGCCGTTTGTGGTCTGGGGCGCTCTTGCGGCGGAGCAGCGCCGCGTACACCAGGACGGCGCCGTTGAACACACCGAACCCGCCCAACACCAGAGCCCGAGGCCGGTCCGGAGGAGGAGCCTCACTGTGCTCGTCGGCGGCCCCGCCATGTTCCTCAGTCGCGGACCCATCACCGGCGGCCGCAGTCTGCTCCCCAGCCTCAGCGTCATGCCCCTCGCCATGCTCAGAGACCTCGCCGGCGGCGGGGGCCGGCTGAGGTGAGGATGTCACGGGGCCCGGGGTGGCGGCGGGTGCGCTCCCTTCGGCTGCCGTCTCATGCCCATGCCCAGCCGGCTGCTCACCGGTACCAGTGGAGGGTTGGCTGCTGGTCGTCGGGGTCGCGGTGGGAGGTTCTGTCGCCTCGTTCGCCACCGCCTGCGGTGAGAGACTGATCATCGCCCACACGATCACGGCGATGGTGGGGGCGGTGGCGGTGCTCAGGGTGCGGCTCATTCAGGAACTCCTCCGGGTGGATGACCGCCCCATCCTGACCCACCGCCAGGGACCCAAATCGCCAAGATCCCGGTTCTGAAGAGCTTCTTGAGAAGACCTTGATCAAGTCTGTACCTAGCCGCCGACAAGCTCCACAGAAGTACCTGCACTGTGGTCTTTCGAGGTACTCCTCGGCATTCACAACGTCACCGATGACACTGCTCGCGGGCGCCGGGTTCATCCCCGCCCTGGGAAGGCAGGCAGTGCAGCCTGCGGGCTCAGAGGTATCGGCAGATCGATTCAGGTGCGCAGGCCTCCGGAGGTGTCTGAGCCGCCTGCGCTCGAAGCCCGGAGATGGTGACACGCAGAACGTTGAGTCGCGCGAGCTGCTCATCGATGTCGACCAGCTGACGGTCCAGCAGGTCCCGAACATGCGCACAGGGCGAGCGGCCCGCATCTCGAACATCGAGAATCTCCGCGATCTGCGCGAGGGTCAGACCCGCCGCGCGGGCCCGGTCGATGAACTGGAGCCGTTGCACTGCTTCGTCGTCGTAGCTGCGGTACCCGGCTGTTGTCCTCACGGCAGGCGGCAGCAGCCCACGCTCCTCGTAATATCGCAGCGTCGACGGCCTCGTGCCCGCCTTTTCCGCCAGCTCGCCGATCAGCATCCTGCACCTCCACGCAGGCTTGACCTTCAAGCATGCTTGAAGGTTCATTCTGACGGAATGTGGCCGCACGGGCGGCCGACCGGGAGGAGACATCATGACGCTGCACAACGAGTTCGATCTTGCGGTGATCGGCACAGGTGGTGCGGCGATGTCAGCCGCCATCCATGCCCGACTCGAAGGGGCCAGCGTGATCGCGATCGAAAGAGAAACGCTCGGCGGTACCTGCGTGAACGTGGGCTGCGTGCCCTCGAAGACACTCCTCGCCGCCGCGCACACGCGCCACGCTGCCCTCTCGAACCCGTTCCCCGCCGTCCCCACGTCCGCCGGCACCGTCGACCTCGTCGCGCTCATACGACAGAAAGATGACCTGGTCGGCATGCTCCGCCAGACCAAATACGCAGACATCGCCGCCGCCTACGGGTTCGACATTCTTCCAGGGATCGCCTCGTTCGCCGACCCGGTGACCCTCCTCGTCGACGGGCGGCCGGTTCACGCCGGGGTTTATCTCGTGGCCACCGGCGCCGAACCTCACGTGCCCGCGATCCCGGGCCTCGAGCACGTCGATTACCTCACCTCGACCACCGCTATGGCGCTCACCACACTTCCCGTCTCGCTGGTGGTGATCGGGGGCGGCTTCGTCGGGCTCGAACAAGCCCAACTCTTCTCCCGCCTCGGTGTCCAGGTCACCGTCGTCGGTAGGCTCGCCCCGCATGCCGAGCCCGAATCTTCCTCCGCGCTCCGCAGAGTCTTCGAGGCCGAGGGCATAACCGTCATCGACGACCGCGCCGTCGCGGTCACCCAAGACCACGCCCGGGTGCGGGTGCGCACCCGCACCGCGAGAGAAGCCGCCGGTGAACGCGTCCTCATCGCTACGGGCCGTACCCCCCGCGTTGACGGACTCAACCTCGCAAGCGCTGGAGTTGAAACCAACGACCACGGCTTCATCAGAGTCGACGCATACCAGCGGACCACGAATCCGGCGGTGTTTGCCGCCGGTGACGTCACGGACGCGCCCCAGTACGTGTACGTCGCCGCCATGGCTGGGAGGGTTGCGGCCCGCAATGCGCTGGGTCACCACGAGCACGTCGATTACACCGGGCTTCCCTCCGTACTGTTCACCTCACCCCAGCTCGCCTCGGCGGGGATGACCGAATCCGACGCCATCGCCGCCGGCTACCGGTGCGCATGTCGCTATCTGCCAATGTCTGACGTGCCCCGGGCCATCACCAACCACGACACCCGCGGCGGCATCAAAATCGTCGCCGATGCCGACACCGGCACAGTCCTCGGCATCCACGCCCTTGCCGATACCGCCGGCGAAATGATGCTCGCCGCGACCTACGCCATCAAATCCGGATTCAACGTCACCCAACTCGCTGACACCTGGGCCCCGTACCTCACCATGGCCGAAGGCATCCGCCTCACAGCGAACCTCTTCCGCAACGAACTCCCCACGTCCTGCTGCGCCTAGTACACGCGACAGCCCAGCCCAGCCAGCCCAACAAGCCGTGCTCGAGCACGGAGCCGCCATGCTGGACGTCCAGCAGGACACTTGAGCTCATCGCCGTTCCGCCCACTGCAAGCAGTAGCGGCTCGGCCCTTCTGGTCCCGCCGATACCGCGCAGACCTAACCGGGAACGGTCCGCTCAAGTTCGTGCGGGGACTGGGCACCCCGACTGCTGATTACCACCTGCCACGCGAGGACGCACTGCAGAGCAGGATGGGGCCCAACAGCTGGGGTGGTCAGTGCTCCGCGTGGCCGCCCTCGGCTCCGGTGGCGTAGTCGGGGACGGTGACGCTGGTAGTGGCGGGCCCGGGCGTAGGCGATTGAGGGCTGTAGCTGATGCCGTTTGGCTTGTCGCCCACAGACACAGTCGAGACGGTCTGGTTGGTCGACAGGTCGATCACGGAGACCGTGTCGTCATAGAGGTTGGTCACCCAGGCCCGCTGCCCGGTCGGTTCGACAACCACCCCGTGCGGGCCAGCCCCCGCGGCGATGGTGTCCTCGATGGTCATGGAGGCCGAGTCGATCACGGACACGGTACTGCCAGGGGCGCCCTCGGTTCCCTGGTCGGCCGACAGCAAGCGGGTCCCGTCCGCGGTCAGGTACAGCTGGACCGGCGGCGACGGAACCGACACCGATCCCGTGACCTTCTGCTCCACCAGGTCGACCTTCACCACAGAACTGGACCCGACCAGGCTCACGTAGGCGTACCGCCCGTCCGGTGCGACAGCGACCTGCGGAGGGGAGTCCCCGACCGGGATCGTCGCGGTGACTTCATAGGTGTCAGTGTCGACCACGTCGACAGTGCCCGCTGTGGTGTTGGCCACGACCACCGCCGCACCGTCCGGGGTGGGACGCAGGCCGTGCGGCCCGGCACTGAGGTCAACGGTGGCCCGGAGCTCCAGCGACTCGGCGTCGTAGACGCTCAGCGTGTCATCCCCCGAGTTGGTGACAAGGACCTGCTCACCATCAGGACTAACGACCACATGCGCAGGGCTCACACCGGTCGGAGCGGTCCCCAACAGCTCATACGTCGCGGCATCCAGCGCCACCACAGCGTTGGCGTGACCACTGACAGCCCAGACCGTGCCACCATCAGGGCTCACCTGAACATTGTGAGGACTCTCGATCCCGCTCACCGTGGTCACCACGACACCGGTGTCCGCGTCGATGGCCGACAAGGAATCACCGTCCTCGTTGGCAACCCACACCGTGCCCCGGATCGCCATCGGCTCCTGAGGTCCGGTGCCTCCCTCACCGGCAGCGCCCTCGTCGCTCTGCGTAGCGGCGGCACTGCTCAACGGCGCAGCCGAACCGGCAGCCGGTGCATCCTGCCCACAGGCAGTCAGCGTCAAGGCGGCCATCACAAAGACGGTGAGGAACAAGGGGCGGCGCAGACCGCCGTGGGAAACGAGCACGTGATTTCTCCTAATAACATGTAGAAATGTAGGACCACTATGACGCCTCGTTCGTCTGCCTTCGATGCTCATCCGGTCAAGGTTCCGTCAAGGACACATCGCCTACCCGGGGAAGTCCCGCGAGGCATTGGTTCTCGCTGGGCGGCGGCAAGCCGCTCTACCTCTGACGCACGTAGATCCACCCGCGTATTACATCGGATTATCCAGAGAATCCGATGTAATAAACGGTAGAGTCCAGGCATGGCCACCCGACACCGACACCAACTCGTCACCCTCGACGACGTGCCGCTGCCCCCGTACGAGTGGAGCCACGACCGCTCCGGCGTGAAGTCGGCGTGGGGTGTGAACCTGCCGATCTCTGAGCGCCACGATCTGCAGCTGATGGCCCAGCGCGGCACGGCCGGCCGCTGGACCTGGACGCTCACCGTCTACCGCACCGGCAGCACCGACCAGGTCACCCGCATCGCCCGCGGCGTCCAGCCCACCCTGACAGCCGCCAAACCGGCCGCCGAGGCCGCCGCCCGCACCTGGCTCGCCGACCAACTCGAGCACCCCGACAAGTCGCATGACTGAAAGCCAGCCAGGGGCCCTGCACAGTGCGGCTGGTGGTCCGGTCGCCGCTGATCATCAGGCGGGGATACTGCTGCCGGAGGACCTGTCCCTGGATGCGGCCGAGGCCGCGTTCGCCTCGGCGTCGCGGGCCTCGTCGACGCTGCGCGGGTACCGCTCCGACTGGACCGAGTTCGTCACCTGGTGCCGCGACAACCACCACACCGCGTTGCCCGCCACCGACATCGCGATCTCCCGCTACATCTCGGCGCTGGCCACCGCCGGGGCGAAGGTCGGCACGATCAGCCGGCGTCTGTCGACGATCCGGTTCGCCCACAAGGTCCGTAACCATCCCGACCCCACCCAGACCGCACGCGTGGTCGCAGTGTGGGAAGGGATCCGACGACAACTCGGCGCTCCCCCGGACCAGGCCCGCCCCCTCATGCCACCGCTCCTCCTCGACGTGGTCGATGCTTGCCCGGCGATGACGAAATGGAAGACTCGCGACGATGAGCCCTCGCTCAGCGGCATCCGGGACCGGGTACTCGTGCTGGTCGGGTTCGTGTCCGCGCTGCGCGCCTCCGAACTTGCCGCCCTCGAGGTCGATCAGATCAAACCCCACGAGCGCGGCCTGGTGATCGAGCTCACCCACTCCAAAACCAACCAGACCGGAGACCTTGAGCTCGTGGTCCTCCCCTGGGGCGCCCGCCAGGACTACTGCCCCGTCACCGCGCTACGGCACTGGCTCACCGCCGCCGGTATCACCGAAGGCCTGGTCTTCCGATCCGTCTCCAAAGGCAACCGCGTCAGCGCCCGTGGCCTCACCCCCGACGGACTGTCCCGCCTGATCACCCAGGCCGTCACCCGGGCCGGTCTCGACGCCACCGGCTTCTCGGCGCATTCCCTTCGGGCGGGGTTCGTCACCTACGCCGCGAAACGTGGCGCCACCTCCCTGCAGATCGCTAGACAGACCCGGCACAAGGACCTGGCCTCCATCGGCATCTACACCCGCATCGAAGACGCCTGGGAAGAAAACGCCGCAACACAACTCCCCCTGTAAGAAGCTGGGGTTCTTGATCCCGCGAGGCCTGTCCTGACGCTTTCCGATTCCCTTGCTTGATGGGCGCACATCTATGTCCGAGTAGTGACTCAGCGACCCGCTAGCCTCCTTGCATGGATCTCGCGCGAAAGGTCGAAGTGCTCGACGGGCAGGTAACCGCGGCCAAGAACGGCCAGCCCGACGACTTTGAGGGGTGGCGCACCAGCACCGAGGTTGCCCTGCGCACGGTCATGGGCGGCGAGTCTCCGTTGCTTGCTCAGTTCCATGAGGTCCGCTACTCACCCCAGTTCTGGGTCAGCGGGATGGACTCCAGTGGATATCGTCCGGCGGGTGTAAAGAAGGTTGTCGCCATCCTTGAGGCCGCCAAGCGCGAGTTGGCGCTCCGTGAGGAGTTGGAGCAGGTGGTTCGGACGGAAGAGTCCCCTGAGGAGAAGGCAACAGCAGCAGAACAGGGCCGGGTTTTCATCGTGCATGGCCATGATGAAGCGCGAAAACACGAGGTGTTCCGCGTACTTCACGACATCACTGGCACGAAGCCGATCATCCTGCATGAGCAGCCCAGTGGTGGTCGCGGCATCCTCGAGAAGCTGGAGGCGTATGCGGCCACGGTCGGTTTCGCCGTGGCGTTGTTGACGGCCGACGACGTCGGGCGAGCGAAGTCCGCTCGTGAAGAAGCGCCTCGAGCCCGGCAGAATGTCGTGCTCGAGGCGGGCTACTTCGCTGGCCGCCTTGGCCGCGCGCGGGTTGTTCTACTACACGAGTCTGGGGTCGAACTGCCGAGTGACCTCGACGGTATTGTCTACGTCCCCCTGGATCCCGCTGGCGCTTGGAAGATGAAGCTCGCTCACGAAATGGCAAGCGAGGGCTTACAGGTGGATTGGGGCGGCCTTGCGGGGCAGTGAATGCGAGCTCTCAGGCCTGTTCTGGTCTGGGCGTCCACCGCGCCGCGACCAGCAGCCACAGATAGTCGGGCGGAGATCCTTGGTCGTTTCGTCACGGGCGATGCGCGAGTCCGTCGCCTTGAGCGTCTTGACGGCTCGGCCCGTTAGCCTTCGCTCATGGACAGGGCATGGATGCAAGAGCGGCTCGAACACTACTTGGACCTGTGTGAGAGATACGAGAGCTCGTATCGAAGCGTCAGCTATGCAAGCTACACGGATTCGATGAGGGCGACTGATCATGAGGCCGAGACACTCCAGCCCACCGTCGAGAGAATCCTGCGGACGCTTGACCCGAGACTCCTAGACGGCCTGATGCCGTTGGGGTACGACTCGACCAACATCGCCAGCCGCATTCGACAAGCCCTCGGAGTGCTTCGTGATCAGGACGAATGGGCGAGGCGCCTTGCACCCGATGCTCCGACTCTCTCGGCAGATGGCATGCATCTCGACGGCGCTTGAAGGTTGGGCGGTAACGGCGCTTGAAAAGTGAGCACTCTTCGACGATGGGAGTGTGATCACGATGGAGGATTGGGCACTGATCAGGCGGCTGGCGGCCGAGGGGGTGCCGAAGGCGAGGATCGCTGCGAGGCTGCAGATCTCGCGGAACACGGTCGCGAAGGCGGTCCGGTCGGATGGCCCGCCGAAGTACGTGCGTCGTGAGCAGGTGACGTCGTTCACGCCGTTCGAGGCGAGGGTGCGGCAGTTACTGGCTGAGACCCCGGACATGCCGTCGACGGTGGTCGCGGAGCGGGTCGGATGGACGGGATCGATCCGCTGGTTCCGTGACAATGTCAATCGGTTGCGTCCGGCGCAGCGGCGACCGGATCCGGCGGATCGACTGACGTGGGCGCCGGGGGACGCGGCGCAGTGTGATCTGTGGTTCCCGCCGAAGAAGATCATGCTGGAGGACGGGTCACGCAGTTTGTTGCCGGTGTTGGTGATGACCGCTGCGCATTCACGGTTCACGCTGGCCAGGATGATCCCCACGCGCAAGACCGAGGATCTGTTGTTGGGGTCGTGGGAGTTGCTACGCCAGCTCGGCGCGGTCCCTCGACGGCTGATCTGGGACAATGAGCCGGGGATCGGGCGGGGTCGCCCGACCGTTCCGGTTCAGGTGTTCGCCGGAACTTTGGCGACCAGGGTGGTGCTTCTTCGCCCCCGGGATCCGGAGTCGAAGGGCTTGGTCGAGCGGCGTAACGGCTGGTTCGAGACCTCGTTCATGCCGGGGCGCAGTTTCGTCTCCCCGGCCGACTTCAACGCGCAGCTCACTGATTGGCTGGTGGATGCGAACCAGCGGACGGTCCGCACGATCAAGGCCCGCCCGGTCGATCTCCTGCCGACGGATCGGGCTCACATGCTGCCACTGCCACCGGCGGTGCTGCATCTGGGATGGCGTAACCACATCCGGCTGGGCCGTGACTACTACGTCCGGGTCGATACCAACGACTACTCCGTCGACCCGAGCATGATCGGGCGTCCCATCGACGTGACCGCGGACCTTGAGCAGGTCTGGGTCCGCGCCGATGGCAGGACCGTTGCCCGTCACGCCCGGCTCTGGGCACGGGGGCAGACGGTCACCGATCCCGCCCATGTCGCGGGGGCGGCTCGGCTTCGTCACGCTCACCAGCATCCCGCCCCCCATGCCAGTGATGACCTGGCGCGGGACCTGGCCGACTACGACCGCGCGTTCGGACTCGAGGGAGGACTGTGATGCCCGGCCCGACCACGAGCGTCGAGGCGCTCAAGCAGATCACCCATCTCGCGGCCGCGTTGAAGGCTCCCCGGATCACGCAAGCCGCGGCCCGACTGGCGGAACATGCCCGTGACGCCGGCTGGACCTTCGAGGACTACCTCGCCGCCGTCCTGGAACGCGAGGTATCGGCCCGGAACGCGTCCGGGGCCGAGCTGCGGATCCGCGCCGCCGGGTTCCCCGGACGCAAGACACTCGACGACTTCGACTTCGACCACCAACCCGCCGCCCGCAGCCAGGCCCTGGCACTGGCGTCCGGGGCCTACCTGGCCGAGCACCGCAACATCGTGCTCCTCGGCCCACCCGGCACCGGGAAGACCCATCTGGCCACCGCACTGGGCATCCGCGCCTGCCAAGCCGGCTACCGCGTCCTGTTCGCCACCGCCACCGACTGGATCACCCGTCTCACCGAGACACACGCCAGAGGCCGCCTCGCCGCCGAGCTCGTCCGGCTACGCCGCTACGGGCTGATCATCGTCGACGAAGTCGGTTACCTCCCCTTCGAACAAGACGCCGCGAACCTGTTCTTCCAACTCGTGTCCTCCCGCTACGAACACGCCTCCCTGATCCTCACCTCAAACCTGCCATTCAGTGGCTGGGGCGCCGTGTTCGGCGACCAGATCGTCGCCGCCGCCATGATCGACCGCATCGTCCACCATGCCGACGTGATCGCCCTCAAAGGCGCCAGCTACAGACTCCGCGACCGCGAGATCGACACCCTGCCCAGCATCAGAGCCGAGCAGAGCTAACATGCCAACAACCGCTCACAATTCCAGCGCCGAAACTGCTCAACTTTCGAGCGCCGTCGATAGCATGCACCCATTGATGTGGTCTGCAGCGAGTTAAGTCCCTCATAGTGGTGTAGCCCCGGTGGCCGAGTCGGAAGACGATGGCGCGGTCACCGTGGGATCCTTCGAGTTCACCTCTCACAGCTCTCTCGAAAGGGACATCACCACGATGACCGCTCCACACATTGTCGACCCCGCCCACGTGCTGGGCAACCTGCTCACCCAGGCCTCGCCCGACATGATGCGCACCCTCCTGCAGACCCTGATCAACGCCCTCCTGTCCGCTGACGCCGACCAGGTCTGCGGAGCCGAATGGGGCCAGCCCTCGGCCGACCGGCTCGCGCAACGCAACGGCTACCGCCACCGACCCCTCGACACCCGCGTCGGCACCGTCGACGTCGCCGTCCCGAAACTGCGCACCGGCTCCTACTTCCCCGAATGGCTCCTGGAGCGCCGCAAACGAGCCGAGACCGCCCTGATCACCGTGGTCGCGGACTGCTACCTCGCCGGGGTGTCCACCCGCCGAATGGACAAGCTCGTCAAAACCCTGGGCATCGACGGACTCTCGAAGTCCCAGGTCTCCCGGATGGCCGCCGAGCTCGACCAGCACGTCAACGAGTTCCGCCACCGTCCCCTCGCAGACGCCGGCCCGTTCACGTTCGTCGCCGCCGACGCGCTCACCATGAAGGTCCGCGAAGGCGGCCGGGTGATCAACGCCGTCGTGCTGGTGGCCACCGGCGTCAACGGCGACGGCCACCGCGAGGTCCTCGGCCTGCAGGTCGCCACCTCCGAGACCAAGACAGCCTGGAACACGTTCTTCGCCGACCTGGTCGCCCGCGGCCTAGGCGGGGTGAGGCTCGTCACCAGCGACGCCCACCCTGGTTTGATCGAAGCGATCGCGGCGAACCTGCCCGGCGCCATCTGGCAACGCTGCAGAACCCACTACGCAGCCAACCTCATGTCGGTCACCCCGAAGACGATGTGGCCCGCGGTCAAAGCGATGCTCCACTCGGTCTACGACCAACCCGACGCAGCCTCCGTCGAGGCCCAGTTCGACCGGCTCCTGGACTACACGAGCGACAAACTCCCCGCCGTCGCCGAACACCTCGACGCGGCCCGCGCCGACGTGTTGGCGTTCACCAGCTTCCCGCGCGACGTCTGGACCCAGATCTGGTCCAACAACCCCGCCGAACGCCTCAACAAGGAGATCCGGCGGCGCACCGACGCCGTCGGGATCTTCCCCAACCGCGACGCAATCATCCGCCTCGTCGGAGCCGTCCTGGCCGAGCAAACCGACGAATGGGCCGAAGGACGCCGCTACCTCGGACTCGACATCCTCACCCGCTGCCGCCTCACACCCGTCCCCACCGAGGAGGTGACCGAGCCCCTAGCCCTCACCGCCTAACGAAGGAACCCCGCTACACCACTAGCCGGGACTTGACCCTGCAGCGTCAGCCGTTTGGCGCACGGGGCAGTACCGAGTTGCTGTGCAGCAGGCCACGGTCGCGCTGTCAGCGAGTGTGAAGAAGCGTGCACGCTCGCCACTCAGCGACAGAGAACTCGTTCAGCAAGTCTTTGCACCTGACCCGCCCAAGGACGGGCAACTAAGACTCCACCTTGCCGGGGACAGGTCCGACCGGTCGTGGCAGTCCAGGCAGCAAGGACTCCACCTGCTGGCCCAGGGAGCGTTCGCCGGCATCCGAAATGTGGCAGCACACGAGGAGGAAGAGTGGACTGAGCAGCAAGCTCTCGAGCACTTGGCCGTGCTCTCGGTCATCGCACGCTGGACAGATGAAGCCGGTGTAGTCGAGAGCGGCTGAGCCACAGCGAGCCCCTCTTCTACGACGACGACCGTGGCAACTGAGCTCGGCCTGGTGCGCCGTGCCCGAGAGCCCGCCTTATGTCATCTCCTGGAGTTCAGGGCTCTCAAGAGAGCTCCTCCGATCCGAGTGGGTAGCCACCCCGTGCACTGCGAGACGCCGGTAGACGCCAGGGGTTCTCCAGAGGGACTGCCTAACCAACCCTCCGCCGAGACGAGCAGCAGTCCCTCTGTCTGGGAGAGTTGACCCATGGAGGACGAGGACTGGTTGATGCTCTCTCCGAACCCTGCGGACGTTTGGGGTTCTTCAAGCGAGGTCTTGAATCGCGAGGTGATCCAACTCGCGGAAGAGGGGAGACTCGACGCGCGTGACATCGACGTTGCCCTGAGCCTGGCGACCTTCGTTCATGACGAGTACGAGGAGTATGGGACGCGTGGCCACAACAAGCTGGACGACAAGGACATCGCCCTGGCCCAGCGCGCCTTGGCCGTGGTTCTGGCACGGGTGGGTATCCAGTTCAGCCTGCCGTGGCGTGACTTCAGCAAATTCCGTTCGTACTGGCTGAAGAACGCCGGCTACAACAGTTGGCAGGCTCGCCGGATCATCCTTGCAGGCTTCTTCGATCCCGTCTACAAGTCGCTGGAGACGATGCTCGAGGGCGGAACCGGTGGTGTGGCGGAAGCCGTCTCCCCTCACGCCGTGACTGGCTGGCCTCGTGTGGATGTTGAGGTGGCGGCGCTCCGTGAGAGGTTCGGCACTGCCCGGACGGCTCAGGACTACCGGGATGTCGGCAACCGATGTGTCGCGGTGCTGGAGGCTGTCGGGGAGGTGGTGTATGACCAGGAGAAGCATTTGCGTGAAGGTGAGGAGTTGCCTGCGCGCGACAAGTCCAAGCAGCGCCTGGAGCGCTACGTCGAGGACTCGCTGGCGGGGAAGGAGAAAGCCAAGGTTCGTTCGGTGGTGCGCCCCGTCATCGAACTGGCCCACAGTGTGAAGCATCAGACCGAGCCGACCCGTCGAGACTCCGGCATCGCCGCCGACGCCACGGTGCTTCTCGTCAACATCCTTCGGCGGGCAGAGCAGGACTTCTGAACGACGCCACCTTCAGCGTGTTTCTGTGACCTGGGAGTCTCTGGGGCGGGCGGCGACCGAAGCAAACTGTTCCGGGGCTGGAGTTCGGGCTCTGGATCATCTATCGTTGGTGGTGCAGACCCCCCCACTCCCGTGGATCAGGGGGTCTTGCTGTTTCTACGGCTAGATGGGTGTTGGTGCCCGCTGCGGGTCGCGTTCTGAGAGGTACTGGGTGTACCAGTCCCACGCGAACTGGTTGCCTCGGTGAGGCTCGATGTGGGCGTTGGCGCTCCACGCCACCAGATCTGCCATCTGGACCAGTTGAGAGTGTTTCGAGTCGGTGAGTACCGCGTCTTCGATGACTCTACGGGCAGAGAGTTTCAGGTTCCGGTGGGCGGCTCTGTAGGTGGTGTCGCTGCCGTCGCCGTCCATGAACACCATCCCCAGGGAATCGGAGTCGTGCAACTCCGATTCGATGCGGGTGATGAGGGCGGCGTAGGTCTGCTGTTTCGTATGGTGGAGCTCCTGCGGTGCGCCTCGTCTCCACACCGCCCCGACGCGGAGCCCTTCGGTGGAACGGAGTGTCTCGAGGCACTCGGTGGCTACTTCCCTGCCGAAGTCCTTCCAGTGCGCTTGCCCGGCATGAATGTGACGCTCAGGCAGGTATGTGGAGATCCGGCCTCGTCCGTTGACATAGTCGGTTGTGTGCAGCTCCTGGACGATGGGGATGGAGAACTCGCGCCATAGCCGCTTCCTCATGTCCAGCCAGACGCGCAGCACATCGGCCCAGCGGTCCGGAGCGAACTCAATCCACCCGAACACCACTAATCCGGACTGGGGGTGCCCCGAGTCGTCGATGTAGATCAGGCGATCAAGGGAGGGCGGCATGGACCTGCATCCTAGTTGTGAAGTTAAGTCCCTCATAGTGGTGTAGCCCCGGTGGCCGAGTCGGAAGACGATGGCGCGGTCACCGTGGGATCCTTCGAGTTCACCTCTCACAGCTCTCTCGAAAGGGACATCACCACGATGACCGCTCCACACATTGTCGACCCCGCCCACGTGCTGGGCAACCTGCTCACCCAGGCCTCGCCCGACATGATGCGCACCCTCCTGCAGACCCTGATCAACGCCCTCCTGTCCGCTGACGCCGACCAGGTCTGCGGAGCCGAATGGGGCCAGCCCTCGGCCGACCGGCTCGCGCAACGCAACGGCTACCGCCACCGACCCCTCGACACCCGCGTCGGCACCGTCGACGTCGCCGTCCCGAAACTGCGCACCGGCTCCTACTTCCCCGAATGGCTCCTGGAGCGCCGCAAACGAGCCGAGACCGCCCTGATCACCGTGGTCGCGGACTGCTACCTCGCCGGGGTGTCCACCCGCCGAATGGACAAGCTCGTCAAAACCCTGGGCATCGACGGACTCTCGAAGTCCCAGGTCTCCCGGATGGCCGCCGAGCTCGACCAGCACGTCAACGAGTTCCGCCACCGTCCCCTCGCAGACGCCGGCCCGTTCACGTTCGTCGCCGCCGACGCGCTCACCATGAAGGTCCGCGAAGGCGGCCGGGTGATCAACGCCGTCGTGCTGGTGGCCACCGGCGTCAACGGCGACGGCCACCGCGAGGTCCTCGGCCTGCAGGTCGCCACCTCCGAGACCAAGACAGCCTGGAACACGTTCTTCGCCGACCTGGTCGCCCGCGGCCTAGGCGGGGTGAGGCTCGTCACCAGCGACGCCCACCCTGGTTTGATCGAAGCGATCGCGGCGAACCTGCCCGGCGCCATCTGGCAACGCTGCAGAACCCACTACGCAGCCAACCTCATGTCGGTCACCCCGAAGACGATGTGGCCCGCGGTCAAAGCGATGCTCCACTCGGTCTACGACCAACCCGACGCAGCCTCCGTCGAGGCCCAGTTCGACCGGCTCCTGGACTACACGAGCGACAAACTCCCCGCCGTCGCCGAACACCTCGACGCGGCCCGCGCCGACGTGTTGGCGTTCACCAGCTTCCCGCGCGACGTCTGGACCCAGATCTGGTCCAACAACCCCGCCGAACGCCTCAACAAGGAGATCCGGCGGCGCACCGACGCCGTCGGGATCTTCCCCAACCGCGACGCAATCATCCGCCTCGTCGGAGCCGTCCTGGCCGAGCAAACCGACGAATGGGCCGAAGGACGCCGCTACCTCGGACTCGACATCCTCACCCGCTGCCGCCTCACACCCGTCCCCACCGAGGAGGTGACCGAGCCCCTAGCCCTCACCGCCTAACGAAGGAACCCCGCTACACCACTAGCCGGGACTTGACCAGTTGTGAAGCCGCCTTGGCCTGAGGCGATGGCCCCCGAAGTGGGGTGGGTCGTAGGCGTCACTGGGCACCCAGACGATTCGAAGGGTGAACCCGCGCGTCGGCGACCTGCTGCAACTCCTCGAGGGTCAGCAGCTGGTCAAACCGGCCGAAACCGCGCTCGCGGCCGTCCTTGACCCGTCGATACTCCGACAGCATCCGCATGTAGGTGTCGAGCATCAGGCGGTGGGAGTTGCCGCGGTCGTTGCGCTCGACCTGTGGCTGAAGCTCTCTCCAGCGGTCATCGCGCATTTGGTACTCAACGTAGGACGCCATGTGGCTTTCCAGCGAGTCGTTGTGGTCGAAACCTTGGAACTCCAGTTGGCGGGCCAGCTCGTCGTCTACAGGGGTGCCCTGCTGCTTGAGGTGGTCGATGCTGAAGGTGAGGATGCGGAACATCTGGAGGATGTCGGAGACGCGGCCACAGTCTCGCTTCGACAGTTCCGTCTTCAGCCCTGCCACTTCCAGCCAGTACTCGCCGGCGAATCCATCTTCCAGGATCCTCGCGCGCCGGAGCTGGTAGTCCAGGTCGCCGTCGACGTCGTTCGAGCCCTCGGGCAGCACCCGACCAAGGATGCGGTGCAGCAGCGCCAGCACCTGACGATCGGTGGTCCTCATGCTTTCCGGTGCAGGCTCATCACCGTGGTGCGGCCGCGACTCAGACACGGGGACCACTGCCTCCATCAGGAGGTCTCGGACGTACTCGCTGAGCGTCACCCCGTTGGCGTCTGCCAGCTCCTTGAGTTGATCGCGGACGTGGTCATCGACCCGCACATTCAACACAGCCATCCGAACTCCTTTACAATATGACAAAATTGTAGCGTCGTCATACAGCATACTGCAGGATGCTCGGCCCGGTCAGGAGGCGCGCTGTTCCCACAGGTCGCGGTGGTCGTTGACGAACCGGTCGAAGCGGGTGGCTGGGCTGCCGGTGAGTCGCCTGATGCTCCGGTTGGGGACGGCGGAGGCGTTGAGCCGCACCACGCGG
Source organism: Tessaracoccus yangjingae (assembly GCF_054483935.1). The sequence continues at coordinate 2,075,295 of NZ_CM137014.1, forward strand.
TAGATCATTTTCTGGACCGCGATGTAGTCGGCTGGCCGGCCGTCGGCGGCCAGCTGGGCGAGGTACTCGTGTTCGGTGGGGCGGGTGTAGGTGATGGGCCGGCCGAGGACGCGGCTCATGATCTGGGCGACATCGGTGTAGCTGAGGGACTGTTCCCCAGACAGGGTGTAGGCCTTGCGGTCGTGCCCTGGTTCGGTGAGCACCCTCGCGACGACGGCGCCGATGTCACGGGCGTCGATGAACGCAGTGCGTGATCTGCCGGCCGGTACCCGGATCTCGCTGTGGCGGGCGATGTCGGCGGCGTAGGTGCTCGACAGGTTCTGCATGAAGAAGTTGGGTCGCAGCATCGTGTACGGCGCCCGGGTGGCTTTCAGGTAGGCCTCGACCTGGTGGTGGGGGGTGTTGCGGTTGAACTGGACCCCTTGCAGGGACAGGAACACCACCTGCCGCATCCCGAGATCCTGCGCAGCATCGATGACCGGGATCAGGAACCGTTGCACGTCGGCGATCTGCGGGGGCCGCATCAGGAACAGCCGGTCCGCGCCGCCCATGACGCGCCGCAGCTGCTCGGGTGGGGAGGCGAAGTCGAAGAGTCGCGCCTCCACGCCGTCGGGGAGCCGGCGCGCGGCGTGGCCGGAGCGGACCCCGGCGATCACCCGCTCGCCTCTGGCGGCTAGCTGCGCGGCGACGGCGGCTCCGACGGTCCCGGTGGCGCCGGTGAGGAACACTGTGCTCATCGGGTGGCCTCGCTGGTGGTGCGGGCCAGCAGCCCGGTCAGGGTCGCGAGCTCTGCATCGCTGAGGCCATCGAACCGAGGAGACAACTCGTTGATGATCGCCTGCTCGAACCCTGCCACCTGCTGCTGGGCGGTGGGTTCCAGGACCAGCAGCCGGCGCCGGCCATCGACTGTGTCGCGGTCCTGCCGGACCAGGCCCAGGTCGCTCAGCCCGGCGACGAGCTGGGTGACGGCCCCGGCGGTGACCCCGAGCCGGGCAGCGATCGCTCCGGGGGTGGCCGGGGACGGGCTGTGGGCGATGTGGAACAGCACTTCCAGCTGGGCCCGGCTCAGGTTCAGTTCCCCGAAGGGGATCATCCGATGCGAGTCCATGACCCTGCTCCACATCACGATCGCCTCGATCGCGCCACCGATCAGCGTTGCCCGGCCGCTCATCAGTGGCTCACGAACGGCATGCAACGGGTGAACCGCTGATCGTCGAGTTGGCCGATGATGAAGTCGGCCAGGTCGTCGCGCGAGATCTTGGTGCTGGCATCCACCCCGACCCACCCGACCCGGTACCGGCCCAGGCCGGGGTCGTCGGTCAGGCGCGGTCCCCGCACCACCGTCCAGTCCAACCCGGAGCCCTGCAGCACCCTCAGGTGGCCCTCGGCGTCGGCCAGCACATGCCCAGCCAGCAACCGCAGCAGCCCACGGATGATCCGATCGGGAAGTTTGGGCCGGTCCTGCTCGGCGCGGAGCCCGCCGCCGGACAAGGTGATCAGCCGCGCCACGCCGTGGCGGTGCATCGCCTCGACGATCAGCCTGGTCCCGTCGGCCTGCAACGTGGGCGGGGAACCCTTCACCTGCCCGACCACACTGATCACGGCCTGCGACCCGGCGACCGTCTCCCCCACCGCGGCCGGGTCAAGGACGTCACCGACCACCACCACAACCCCGTCGACCGAAGGGAGCCCGGCAGGGTCACGCACCAACACCCGCACCTGGTGACCCGCAGCCACCAGCCTGGTCAACACCCTGCGACCCGTGCCACCGGTGGCACCGAACAACGCAACAACACACATGCCATGAACTTTAGGCGCTAAATCAAAGTGTGCGCGCCGAGATGGCGGAGGGTGGACCTGTCCGACTCGTGCGGTCATCGTTGGGAAGGTGTGCGTCCCGGCGTTTCCTCGGGTCCGCCGATGCGGTGATGTGCTCGAGTGAGGGGTGAAGCTTGTTGGTCGGCGCCGTTGAGGCCGACCTGGCTGGCGTGGTTGCGTAGCGCGTTGCGCAACCCCACCGCCACCGTCTGTGGGTGGCGATCAGCCATCGCTGCGGCGAGGGCGATCAGGTCGGTGCCGGCGGCTTGCAGCCGGGTCAGGTCGGTCTGCACTCTCGGCCACCTCTGATCCGTCAGCAACCCGGGATTGACGACCTGGGCCCAGGGGCGCCAGTCCACGACCACGGCCTGTCCGGTCTGGTACCCGGAAAGGGTGGCCGCGACCACTCGGGCGGGTGTCTTCGTGAGGTGTCGGGCCAGGAGGCTGGTGTCGGCTCCTGCGTGGTGGAGTTCGTCGAGACGGGTCGCGATCTCCGGCCACTCCGGTGTGCCGGTGACGCCGGTGGCAACGGCCCAGCTCTGCCACCGGTCCTGGGCAGGTTGATCGAGGCGGCGGCGCATTTCCCTGGTCTGTTCGCGTGCGTGGTCGGCGGCCGCGACGGGGGTGACAGTCCATGCGTTGATCCGCGTCAGGAGATGTCGGGTCTGCTCCTCTGGCACCTGGGCCAGGTGCTGCTGCCACGTGACCGCCGGGCGGGCGGCGAGGATCTCGGCGATCTGCAGGGCGGCGTCGGCGGGGGTGAGGAACGTGATCCGGTCACGGATCATCTGTTCACCCTGAAGTGTGGTGGCCGTGGCCAGGGCGTCGTGGAGGGCGTCGGGGCCGTGCTGTTCGAGCAGCTGCGCCGGGTCCCCGCCGGTTGGCAGGAGTAGGCGGCGCGGGTCGTAGCGGTGCTGGGCGAGCAGCCAGAACGTGTTCTCAGCTGCGACGTGTCCGGCGCTGTCGGCGTCGGTGGCGATCAGCGGTGTCGGTCCGCCGCGCAGCAGCAGCGTCTGCTCCGGCGTCAGAGCGGTCCCCAGCGGCGCGACGCCGACGAAGGCACCTTGGCCGGCGAGGGTAACGGCGATCGCGTCGATCGGCCCTTCGACGATCACCGGGACGGCGTTCGGGGTGAGGAGGTGGTGGCCGTAGAGGACGTCTCGTTTCGCAAACAGCGCGCCGGCGGGGCTGTTCAAGTACTTCGGGCCGTGGTCGTCGCCGGCGTCGGGGTGCCGGCGGCCCACGAACCCGACGATGACGCCTTCATGGTGGATGGGGAGGATGGCGCGGTCGCGGAAGCGATCGATCACAGTGCCCTGCCGGGTGGTGGTGGCCACCCCCGCGGCGAGCAGTTCCGCGGTGTCGAATCCTTGCTTCCGCAGCGCACTGACCAGCGTCGTCCAGCCCGCGGGCGCGTGCCCGATCCGGAACCGCGGGTCGCCGGCCAGATCCTGACCGAACCTCTCCGAGAAGTAGCTGCGGCTCCACGAGCCGGGCAGCTGGGCCTCGAAGAACCCGGCCGCCGCCTCGGTGACCTGGGCGAGGCGTTGTGGGGTGTGGGGGGTCTCGGCCCAGCGGTCGGCGGCCGCGAATCCCTGCCGCATTTCGATGTCGGTGAAGTCGGGGTCGGTGCGCTCCCGCAGCCGCGCGGCGGCGGTGAGGTCGGCGGTGCGGGTGGACCAGTCGATGTGATCGATCCCGTCGGGGGGCAGCTCATCGGGGTGCGGCGGCTCCACATCCTCATCTGGGGGTGGGGTGGTGGCCTGGTGGGCGCGCCACAGCATCGCCTGACATGCGTCGTCGAACCCCGAGATGTCCGGCACGGGGGCGAGCAGGTCCTCGAGGGTGAGTCCGTGGTCGGTGGCGTGGGTGAGCGCGGCTGCCAGGTGCGGCCACCAGGGGCTGGCCTCCAGCTCCGCGGCCGCTCCGTGGCCCAGTCGATTCACCAGCGATCCTTCCCAGGCGGGGAGGGTGGGGCTGTCGGCGGCGGCGAGGTGTCGGGCCAGCCGCCACCACAGAGCCGCGGCGGGTTGTTCCGCGGGCAGTGGGCCGTCGGCGACGGCCGCGGCGAGGTGCTCGGTGACGGGGACGCCAGCAGTGTGGAGGGCGGCGAGGCGATGCGCCAGCACGGTGGCGTAGGGGTCGCGTGGAACATCGGGGTGGATGTCGCGCAGGAGATCGGTCCAAATCCCGACGGGGTGGGCGGGGCGGAGGCGGTCGGTGAGGTGTTGTTGCCAGTGGTGCGCGGCGGCGCCGAGCTGGGCGGGTCCGGTGGGGCGGCGGTCGCTGGGTTCGACTTGCCAGGCTGCCCGCCACACCTCGACATCGGTCACGGTCGACGTTGTGAGGGTCTGGCCCGGTAGAGCCCATACCGGCTGGTTGATGGCGGTGGCGGCGGCTCGGACTTCGGCGGCGAAGGCGCGGACCTGGTCGTGGCGGGCGGTGAGGTAGGGGCCCCACTGACCGTGGTCGGCGAGGCTTTGGGGGATGCCGGTGAGCCAGGGGAGTGGGCCCGAGGTGTCAGGGTGGGGGAGCCGCCAGGTGAGCACCGCCGCCGGGTCGTGGGCGGTCGACAGTTCCCGGGCGTCGACCGCGGCACGCAGCAGCTGCAGTGCTGATTGGGACCTCTCGCCGGTGGCCGAGAGCAGAAGAAGGTGTGCGCGGAGGGTGGGCCAGGCGGGGCTGGCGGTGAGCTGATCCACGACCTCGTCGGCGTGCTGGTCCAGCTCGTGTGCCGCGTCGGCGTGGAGGTGTTCGATGGCGACGCTCAGCGCGTCGCTGTAGCGGGCCACGGCGAGGCCGAGGCGGGTGTAGGGGTCGACGGTTTGGCGGGTCTCGGTGGTGACGGAACGGGCGGATCCGTCACGGGCTAGGACCTGCTCGAGGACGTCTGCGGCGGTGACCGGTCGCAGGGTGGTGGGGTGGATGGGGGAGTTTTCGCCGCCGCCGTCGACGACCTGGACGTAGGCGTGGTTCGAGCGGCGGCCGCGGCTCATCGCGACGTAGAGCTGCTGCCTGCTCTCCGTCCCGGTCAGGACAGTGTGGGTGGTGTCGACGGTGATGCCTTGGGCGCCGTGGACGGTCACTGCATAGCCCAACTCCACGTTCTCGGTCACGTAGGTTGCAGGCAGGGTGATCCGCAGCCCGCTGTTCAGGTGGTGGGCGTGGATCGCGCCCGTCGGGTCGACTCCGGTGACGGTCCACCGGTCGCCGTTCTTCACCCAATCGGTGGCGCTGATCGCGAGGCGGCGGTCATTGAGTCGGGTGACGATCACGTCCCCGACCGAGGCCTGGTTTCCGTCCGACAGCACCGCAACGGCACCTTCAGCATCGCCGTGGGTGGCGGCCAGGCGGTGGTCGCGGGCCCACTGGTTTAGTTGGGCGACCTGGTCGCGTGTGCCGGCCAGCATCACCGAGTCCAGGCCGGCTGTCTTGTCATTGAGCCAGGCGTTGAGGGCGTCGCGGAGGATGGTTTCGTCCGAGCCGGCGTGGATCCGCTGCTGGTCGAGGTAGAAGCCCAGCGACTCGGGCCGGCCATCGCGCAGCGCCAACGAGGCGGCCGCCTCCGCTGGGTCTTCGAACCGCAACACCTCGGTCAAGTGGACGGCTGGGTGGGCGTGGGCGAGGTCGCGAAGCACCCCGCCGGCACCGACCGCGGCGAGCTGCTGATCATCCCCGATCAACCGCACCGACGCACCCCGCTGCATCGCGAAACCGATCACCGCGGCCAGCGATGGTGTGTCGGCCATGCCCGCCTCGTCAACGATCAGCAGCGTGTCAGGGCCGACCAGGTTCTCGGCTGCGCGACGGTGGTGGTGGAGGTCCCAGGCGAGCTTCGCCAGGGTGGTGGCGTGGCCGACGTGATCGGCCAGGAGTCGAGCGGCGACGGCGGCGGGGGCCAGGCCGACCACTGTCCCACCACTGTTCCGCCACGCCTGCCCGAGAGTTGCCAGGGCGGTGGTTTTCCCGGAGCCAGCGGCGGCCAGGGCGAGCTGGACCCGTCGTCCGCTGGTGGCCAGTTGACGCACGAGTTCAGCCTGGCCGGCGGTCAGGTTGATGCCGTTGGCGGTCGCCTCGAGGAGGGCGAGGGACACGTCGGCTTCGCTGGCTTGTCGGCCGTTGAGGAGGGTCGCTGCGTCGGTGATCTGCCGTTCGGCTTCGATCACGGCGGTGGAGGTGAACCGTCGGCTCCCGACCGTGGTGTAGACAGATTCGCCGTCGGAGCGGCGCAGGACCTGGGGGTCGCTGATCGGGTCGACCCACGCCTCCAGCGCGGTGCATCGGTCGGTTGCCGCGGCCAGGAGTTGGGCGGTGAGGTGGGTCGCCTGCCCGGGGCCGGTGGCCCGTTCCCTGGCCCTCCGGGAGGCTTCGGCCTGCAGGTGCCACACCGTCCACGTGGCCCGGGACAGGCTCATCCTGGTCACGATCTCGTCGGCCACCTCGTCGACCCAATCCGCCGTCGGCGCCGGCCTGGTCACGCGGCCCGCGGCGGTTACGTCGGTGAGCATCCGGTCCACTCCGTTTGCGCCGAGGACCGCTGCGGCTTGCGCGGCCCAGGCGCTGCGCTGCTCTGTCAGTGTGCGGGGCTCGTGCTTCGCTTCCCGGGTCTCCAGGGTGGCCTGTTGCGCCAGGGCGATCGCTTCGGCCGGTGTCGGCGGCCGTCGATGATCGTGTTGGAAGGCGACGGCCAGCTCGGACTGGCGGGCCTCAATCGCCGCCCTGCGGCTGGACCACGCTTCCCGCAACCGGGCTGGGACTCCGATGATCTCTCGCACCGGTCGCTTCGACGGATCGGCCACCGGCTCCGCCGCGAATCGCACACCGAGGCGTGCGGCGAGGTGGGCCTCCAGCTGGGTGTTGTAGACCTCCGAGATGCTTACCAGCCCCGCGAACAAGGGCCGGCCGTCGATCGCCAACCACGCCCCGTCCAGCGTCTGGACCTTGTTGGCGATTGCCACATGGGTGTGCAGATTCGGATCCCCAGCCCGCGAATCCCGGTGCGTGAACGCCGCTCCGATCAGGCCGGTCACCTCGACCTGCCGCACCCCACCCGCACCCCTGCGCGAGAACAGGACCCGCTCCTCCAGATAGGCCAGAGCGTCGGCGACGGCGGCGTTATGAGCCTCCTCAATCTGCGCGGCCACCTGCTGCGGCGAGACCGCCCACAGCGCAGAGACCGACTTCACCGGCGTGAACGTCACATCGAACCCGGCACACGCCGTCGTGGCGTTCCGCGTCAGGCGAGCGACCTCCGAGGACAACTCCAGGCTGCTCGGCGCCCTCCCCATCCGCGCCGCGAAGCCCTCGGTCGCGACCTCGTTGCGGACCCGCGCGCGGACATCCAGCGGCACTTCCTCATCCGCCGCGAGACCGTGCTCGGCCGCCCACACCGCGCACCGCATCGCGACCTCCTGCTGGAACGCGCTGGCCGCGGCATGCACCCGAAACGGCGCCCCCAGCCGGGCCGCGGCACGGATCTGCTCACGGGTCGCGCCGACCGGCAAAGCAGCGAGACGAGCGGCCATATCCGGGTGGAACCCTGCCCCGAACAGCGACTGCATCTGCTCCGCCGACACCGCAGACCCCGGCGCCACCTCGAGCGCCTGAAGGCCGGCCCCGAGCCACCGGCCGGGCACCTCACCCTTCTCCGTGTAGTACGACGTCAGGGAGGCGTGACCCTTCTCGGTGGAGTCCATGGCGGCGACCTGCCGGGTCAGGTAGTCATAGCCCGACCCGGCCGTCAGCTTGTGCAAGGACGCCGTCATACCCCCTAATAACCCCAACCCGAGGCGCCCACAGCTGGTCCGACAGTGCAAGAGGTGTGTGCGACATCGGCTGAGGGGGTGTGGCAGGCTCCGCGATGTGGGGCACATTGCTGACAGAGCCGAGGAGATTGCAGCATTCCTGGTTGCTGCGATCGTCGGGGCTGAGGCGACAAGGCAGGGACCGTCGTCGTCGATGGACTTTGAGTTGCGCTGGCCGAACGGAGGCCTCGGGGTGCTGGAGGTCACGCTGGTTCCCCACAGTGAGGCGATTCGGTGGCAGGACCAGCTCGCGACGGCCGGTGGCGGGTGGGATGTCCCGGGCAGGTGGGAGTTGCGCCTCAACACGCTCGCGATGCCCTACAGGGTCACCGAGGAAGCGGCCCGGCGAGTCGTCAACCTCTGCGATGAGCATGGCGTGGATCACCCAGGCGATCTACCGGCTGGCGTGCGCGCTGCTGAACCGTCCGTCGCTCATATGGACAGCGTCGGGTCGTTGCGGAGAGTCGACACCGGCCGCGATGGCCTGCAGGTCTTCGTTCCGAGCCGAGCCGAGTTCATTGATTCGTCCGACTGTGACTTCGCGTTGGTTCTAGAGGGATGGTTGGAGATCGAGCATGTCAGTCGTCACGTGACGAAGACCGCGGCGGTGTCGAGCGCGAGCCGGCACTTGTTCCTGGTCCCTCTCGACGACGTGTTGCCGATTCGCTTCTTCCGCGACGACTTCCCCGCACCGTTACGGCGCCCCCAGGGGTACGACGGACTGGATGGGCTCTGGGTGTGGTCCAACTTCTGGCACAGGTTCCTCGGCTTGCATGACGGCGTCTGGGCATGGCACGAGTTCCCGAGCTGAGAGCAACGCGTGGAACAGCCGGTGTCCGACGGGGGAACCCAACTGTCCTTCTATCGAGGGGCTGGGACGAACGTGACTCGCTCCCAGGCGAGATCTACGGCGGTGGCCTTCCATCCTGCGTCCTGGATGGCACGGGCCACAGCGCTGCCGTCGTAGGAATGCCAGTGAGGAGGGTGTTTGCGGCATGAGGGCGGCAGCGGCCCGCCGATCACCTCCTCAAGCTCGTCGAAGGTCGTCGTCACTGGCCGTGGCGCCTGTCGGGACAGCCATGCCCACAGCGAGTGGTACTTGCCGGCATGGGTGCGGGTCGTCAGCTGGGGTGCGTCGTCATGCAATTTGAGCGAGGACCCACCCCCGACGCTGTCGACATCTGCACTCGCCACGTCGAGGGCGACAACGTCGGAGCGTGTCCATACTTGGATCTCGGGGCCGGGGCGATCGATGAGGGCGCGGGTGAAGCGCAGCAGCGACTCATCGCGGGCGTCGCCGTCTGCCAGAACGATGATCCCGACGGGTGCGCCACAGTCCATGAGGTTCAGCAGGTCCCCTTTGACGTGCTTGCGGCTGCGCCAGCTGGATTCGATCTCGAACGCGACCACGGGTATCGGGCCGTCCACCCCGGGAACTGGGGGCTGGAGGTCGGTGGTCCAGACAACGTCAACGCGGCCACCGCGGATGGGGTACTCGGTGCGGACGACGAACCCACGAGCTTCACCGGCAGCGACAAGTCTTCGTGTCAGCTCACGATTGATCGCGGGGGCCTCCAACGATTCGTCAGGCATGCCTCCCACACTACGGGTGCGGCCTCACCCACGCTGCGTAGGAGACTGGAGTCGCCGCTGAGTCGTCTCGAGCGCGCTGTTGGCTGCTTTCCGGCGGGCGGTTCGGAGGCTCTAGCGTTCGGGTTATCGGTCGGCGTGGAGGTGCTCGTAGAGCATGGCCGGTAGGGCCTTGGAAAGTTCGTCGTATAGGTCGGGGTCGTTGAAGAGGTCGTAGACGAGTTGTGGGGTGCGGTCGCGGACGCCCATCACGGCGTCGATGAAGGCCTTGGGTAGTGCTGGGGATTCGCTGAACTGTTGGGCGGTGTTGACGCGTGCCTGGTTGGCGAGGGTCTCGTCGTGCGCGAGGTGGACAACGATGTTGGACATGGTGCCGGCGACGACGCCGGGTCCGTACTTGTCGCCGAAGCGTTCGTTGAGTTTGGCGATGATCTCCTCGAGAGCGCTGCGGTGCTTCTCGTGGATGGTGCCGGAGCCGATCGCGGTGATCGGGTCCAGACCTGGCCCCTCTGCGAGGGTGAGCTTCACGGAGTCGCCCTGGGCGATGGTGTAGCCGGTCAGCTTGACCTGCGAGATGTCGACAGGTTCCTCGATGGTGGCGGTCGAGAGCCTGGGCAGGGTACGGCGGAGGAAGAAGTGCAGCCGTGGCAGATCCGTGTCCTCGAGGTTGCGGGCCTGGGAGATGAAGTCGTAGAACTTCACGAAACCGGCCGCGTCGGACTTGAACAGCTTCAGCTCGTCCATGACCGATCGGTCGTCGTGGATGAACGCTTCCTGCCATCGTTTCGTGAACCGCTTGACGGCGGGCTCTGTCGCGGCGTGGAGTGCGCTGTTGGACTCGACCCCGCCCGCGAGGGCGGCGTCGAATGCCTGCTCGACCTCGGACCAGTCGTAGATGCCGGCGGAGTCGAGTTTGCTCTTGAGGTCGTAGACGAGGTTGGGGTCTGTGGTCGCGGTGAGCGTGGCCTTGCGGTAATAGGGCAGGAACGCTTCGAGGATCGCGTCGGGTTCGTTGACGAAGTCGAGCACGAACGTCTTGTCCTTGCCCGGGTGGGTGCGGTTGAGGCGCGACAGGGTCTGCACGGCCTGAACGCCGCCGAGCTTCTTGTCCACATACATCGCCACCAGGCGCGGCTGATCGAAGCCGGTCTGGAACTTCTCGGCCACGATCATCACGTTGAAAACCGCCGGCTTGAACGCCTCGGCCAAATCCGAGGTCCACACGCCGGGGTTCTGCGTCTTCTCGGTCAGGCCCTCGCCAACGTCGTCGAGATCGTCGACGGTGCCGGAGAACGCCACCAGCGCCTTGACGTCATGGATGTGTCCGTCGGCGAGGTAGGCGTCGAGGTACTTCTTCCACCGCACCGCCTCCTTGCGGGAGCCGGTGACCACCATGGCCTTGGCCTTGCCGTCCAGGAGGGGTTGGACGAAGGTGCGGAAATGGTCGACGACGATCTTGACCTTCTGCGAGATGTTCGTCGGGTGCAGCCGCACGAACCGCACCAGCGCCTTGACCGCGGTGGACTCGTCGACCTCACCGGGGGCGTCGTAGTCCTGGCCGGGATGCTGCAGCTGCCACGCCACCTTGTAGGGGGTGTAGTTGGTCAACACGTCGAGGATGAACTCCTCCTCGATCGCCTGCTGCATCGAGTACAGGTCGAACGGCTCCGGCAACTCCCCCCCATCCGGGACACGGCCGAACAGCTCGAGAGTCTTGGCCTTCGGGGTCGCGGTGAACGCGAAGTACGAGATGTTCGGCGCGTGCGCGGTGACCTCCATCGCCCACTGCAGGTACGCCTCGGCGTCCACAGGCGCTCCCTCAGCGACGCCGGCGAGCTCATCGGGCGAGAGGACCTTGGTCAGCGCGCCGGCGGTGGAGCCGGTCTGAGACGAGTGAGCCTCATCGGCGATCACCGCGAACCGGCGCCCCTGCAGATCCTTCTCGGTGCTGATCAGCTTGATCAGCGCCTCGAAGGTCTGGATGGTGACGATCACGATCTGCTTCCCGCCGGTCAGCGCCGCCGCGAGCTCCTTCGACTTGGAGTCGCCGTCGGCGCGGGTGATCGACTTCACCACCCCCGCGTGGCGCTCGAACTGGCCGATCGCGTCCTGAAGCTGCTTGTCCAGCACCGTGCGGTCCGTCACCACGACGACGGTGTCGAACACCTTCGCGTTGCCCTCGTCATGGAGTTGCGAGAGCTGGTGGGCGAGCCACGCGATCGAGTTGGTCTTGCCCGATCCCGCCGAATGCTGAATCAGATACCTCTGGCCCGACCCCTCGGCGCGGGCATCCTCGACGAGGCGGGTCACAGCGCGCCACTGGTGGTAGCGGGGGAACAAGATCTTCTCCACCCGGGTCTTCTTGCCCGTATCGTGATCGACCTCGGTCTCGACCTGGGTGTGCATGAAGGATCCGATGATCCGCAGCCACGTGTCGCGCTGCAGGATCTGCTCCCAGAAGTACGACGACGCGGACCCGTCCGGGTTCAGCGGGTTGCCCTTGCCCTGATCGCTGCCCCGGTTAAACGGCAGGAACCGGGTCTTCGGCCCGGCCAGCCGGGTGGTCATCGCCACCTCGGAGTTCGACACCGCGAAGTGCACCAGCGCGCGGCGGCCATAGGCGAACAGCGGCTCACCGGCCGGGTTGCGGTCGAACTGGTACTGCTTGGTCGCGTTCGACAGCGCCTGCGTGAAGTCCGTCTTCAGTTCCACCGTCGCCACGGGCAACCCGTTGAGGAACAGCACCAGGTCCAGCGCCTTGTGCGGGTGTTTGGCCGAGTAGTGCACCTGGCGCATCACCCGCAGCCGCATCTGGGAGTAGTCCTGGAGCGTGTCCGGGTTGATCGACGTGGCGGGGCGGAACTGCGCCATGCGCACCTTCACCGTGCCACCCGTGGGCGGCACGACGCTGAGCCCGCCGCGCAGCACCTGGAGGGTGCCGCCGTTCTTGAACGGGTCGTTGTCCAGCGCGTTCGCCAGGCGTTTCAGGAGCAGCGCCTTCGATGCCTCCTGCCGCAACTGGCTGTCAGCTGGGCGGATGAGCTTCGCGTACTCGACAGGCTGGGTGTCCTCGATCCAGCCCATCAGATCCTCCGGGAACAGCGCGAGCGCCCGGTCATACCCCGCGTCGGTCGGCGAGTACAGCCAGCCGTTCGCCGCCAGATGCTCGGCGATCTCCGTCTCCAGCACCGATTCCACATGCGCCCCAGCCACGCCGCTCATGCGCTCACCCCCACGTCGATCTTGCCCGTCACCGCAGCGGAAATCAGCGCCGCACGCCGTTCACGAGCCAGTTCGATGGAACGCGTCGCTGTGAGAATGGCTTGGTCGACCCGGCCAGTCACAAGCTTGAGAGCCTCTACCACGCCCGCTTGCTCATCGGCGGGTGGCACAGGCAGCCGTACCGAGCGGAGAGTCTGCTGGTTCAAACCAGCAACAGTGGATCCAACGGAGAAGCGCTCGAGTTGCGAATGAGCGGACGGAGATTGGAGGAACGTCCACAGATACTCAGCGGTAACCCTGGCGTTCGGCCGCAGCATCATGGAGTCCGAACCGCATATTGCGCCGTCAAATGCCCGGGTAACGATCGCCGACTTGTCGACCTCCCCCTTGCGGCCCAAGACAATGTCCCCAGTGCGCAGTCGAAAACGTGTCATGGTCTCAGCGCGGCTGACGCTCACTGATACCTCAGCGTCCGGCTGGATCGAACCTCCAACGACGTGGGTGGGGTTGATCACCGGAACACCGTCCGAGACATACTCCGAGGCGGAGAGCTGTGTACCAAACGGACCAGTCTGGGCAACTTTGAGCACGCGACGGATGGTTAGCAGCGCTTCCGTAGACACCCGGGAGAAACACGCGTCAATCGCGGCTGCGCTGCGTTCGGTGAGGAGGGAGATGAGTTCTTCGTTCTTCGCGATGAACGCGTCGATTTGTGCCGTCTCCCGATCCAGGAAGTCTGCAATCGCCCGCTGTTCGTCTGGGATGGGGATTGGAACGTCAATGGTCTTGAGGACCCGGAAGGGCACCTCTGTGGTGCGTACCGAGCCGCTGCCATCCCCTGCAGCGATGCCTCGTTCGCGCCGCACCATCTCGGCTGTGAACCAGCTCGACTTCATGAGGTACACCACGTACCTCGGATCGACTCTTGGGCGCGGTCGCATGACCTCGTAGTGGTAGGTGACGAGTCCTGCTTCCTCGGCTTGGCCCATGGCGCCAGCTCGGATGCTCATCTTGTTGAAGACGATGTCGCCCGGTTGACAGGTCTTGTAGTGATCAAGCGAATCTGCGCGCGCGGGAGTGTCCGTCAACTCACTTCGACGGATTACGCCTCGCGTCTGCGACACCGACAGCAATGGCAGGTCGGCACCGGGTAGCTTCTGGTCCACCCGCTCGACCAGGGCGCCGAACCGTGTCATCGCTCTACCTCAGCAAGCATGCGGCGGAGGTCGTCCATGACGGCTTCGAGGTCCCGGTCAATGTCCGCCAGGGGTCGCGGCGGGACGTAGGTGTAGAAGTGGCGCGTGAAGGGGATCTCGGCGCCTTCTTTGGTCTTGGCGTGGTCGATCCAGGCGTCCGGGGCATAGGGAAGGACTTCGCGTTGGAGGTAGTCGTCGACGTCCTGGTCCCAGGGCACGTTCTCGGTGTCGCGCAGCGACGTGTCGGGTTCGGGGTTGCCGGAGGCGTCGGTGCAGACGTCCGCCGCGTCGTCCTGGACGCCGAGCGCAGCGGTGACCGCCTTGAGGAGCGGCGCGGCGAGCTTCAGACCCTGGGCCGCGGTGGCTGTCTTGAGGGCCGTGTGGAACTGGTCGCGGTTGGTCCACACCTCGTCGTGGCCCAGCGCTTCGAGGGCGGCGCGGAGGCTCGCGGCGTCGTCGTCGGGGAGCTTCTGGATGGGCTTGGCCTCGAAGACAGCCTCGATGGCGTCTGGGGTGGCCTGCCAGCGGAGCTTCAGGGGGCGTTCGACGGTGATGGTGCGGTAGAGGAAGTCCTCGTTGCGGAAGATCTTGGAATGCTCGCCGTCGGAGAAGCCGGAGTAGAGGGAGACGATGCGATCGATGTCGGCCGCGGTGAGTTCGTTGCGCTTGGAGCCCAGGCCCTTGCGGAGTTTGCCGTAGAACTCGCGGGCGTCGATGAGCTGGACCGTGCCCTCGCGCTCGGGGTCCTTGCGGTTGGTGAGGATCCAGATGTAGGTGGAGATGCCGGTGTTGTAGAACAGGTCCTTCGGCAGCCCGATGATCGCCTCGACGAGGTCGTTGTCGAGCAGCCACTTGCGGATGTTCGACTCGCCCCCGCCCGCGCCGCCGGAGAACAGCGGGGAGCCGTTGAGGACGATGGCCATGCGGGAGCCCCCGTAGGCGGGCCTGCGCATCTTCGACACGAGGTGGAGCAGGAACAGCATCGCGCCGTCGGAAACCGCAGGGGTGCCTGGGCCGAAGCGGCCGACGAAGCCCAGGGTCTTGTGTTCGTTGTCGACGACGTCGCGCTGGTCCTTCCAGTCGACACCGAATGGCGGATTGGACAGTGCGTAGTCGAACTTCTTATCCGGGAAATGGTCCTCGGTGAGGGTGTCGCCGAGGCGGATGTTGTCGACGTCCTGGCCCTTGATGACCATGTCGGCCTTGCAGATGGCGTAGGAGGCGTCGTTGTAGTCCTGCCCGTAGAGGGCGAGTTGAATGCCGGGGTTCATGCCGCGGAGGTGTTCGTCGGCCACCGACAGCATGCCGCCGGTGCCGGCGGTGGGGTCGTAGATCGACCGCACCACGCCGGGCTTGGACAGGGCGGCGTCGTCGGTAGCGAACAGGAGTTGCACCATCAGCGAGATGACCTCGCGGGGGGTGTAGTGGTCTCCGGCGGTTTCGTTGGAGCGCTCGTTGGCCCATCGGATGAGTTCCTCGAACACCAGTCCCATCTGGATGTTGGAGACAGTGGCGGGGTGGAAGTCGGCCTGGGCGAACTTCTCGGTGACGGCGAACAGCTTGTTCTTGTCGGCCAGCTTGTCCAGGGTCTTGTCGAAGTCGAAGCGGTCGAAGATGTCGCGCACGTTGGGGGAGAAGCCGGCGATGTACGCGGCGATGTTCGGGCGCAGGTCCTGGGGGTCGGCGACGAGCTTGGAGAAGTCGAACGGGCTGGTGTTGTAGAACTGGCGACCCGAGGCCGCGGTGAGCTTCACGTCGCGGAGCATGTCCGGGAGCCCCTCCGCGTCGGGGGCGGCGGCGAGGACTGCGGGCTTGGTCGCGGCCAGGACCGCGTCTAGGCGGCGCATCACCGTGAAGGGGAGCACCACGGATCCGTACTCGGATGGCTTGAACGGGCCTCGCAGTGACTCGGCGATGTTCCAGATGAACGAGACGTGATTCACCACGAGGGGGGGTACTCCTACAGCTACTCAAGGTTCCGGTCGCGCGCCAACGCGCACGGTAACCATCTTCGCGCAGGACTATGGTTTCTGCACCCGCGGCCCGCGAGCCTTGGCTAGAAGGCCTGGTCATGCCTGCGTCATGTGGGGTGGCCGGCCGCTTGGGCGCTAGGGGCCTGGGTGTCATGGCCCCGTCACCAGCTGGTCTGGAAGCGATTGGGGAACAGCCCAACGCGGCCAACGCGTGTCGCTCAATCCGCAACGATCGAGGCCCGGTGAAGATTGCGTCCCGTTGTGTGGTGGGCTTTCGGGGTAATTCCCGGCCTCACGCTTCGCCGCCGGTGATGGCGGCGATGGGTTCATTATCGCGGGAGGGCAGCAGGAGCGCCATGGATCCCTCGGACAGATAGCGGCGCTCGTCGGTGATCCATTCGTCGTTGGTGTCAGCCAGGATCATCCCGACCAGCCGGATCACGGAGGCCTCGTTGGGGAAGATGCCAACGACGCGGGCGCGGCGTTTGATCTCCTTGTTCAACCGCTCGAGGGGATTGGTGGACCAGATCTTGCTCCAATGAGCCCGGGGGAACCCGGCGAACGCGAGGACTTCGGTCTTCGCCTGGTCCATCATCGGGCCGATCTTGGGGATCCGGCCAGCGAGCTGGTCCCTGACGGAGTCCCAGGTGCTGGTCACGGCCGTGGGGTCGGGTTGAGCGAAGATGGTGCGGAACACGGCCGCGACCATGTCCATCTGCCCCTTCGGGACCAGAGCGAGGAGGTTGCGGGCAAAGTGGACCCGGCAGCGTTGATGCGCCGCGCCTTGGAAACAGCGGGCGATCGCAGCGGTCAGGCCGGCGTGCTGATCGGAGATCACCAGCCTCACCCCGCGCAGGCCGCGGCCCTTCAAGCTGGTGAGGAACCCGCGCCAGAACACCTCGTCCTCGCTGTCCCCGACGTCGAGTCCGAGGATCTCCCGACGACCGTCGGCAGCGACCGCGGTCGCCACGACCACCGCTTTCGAGGTGACCAGGCTGTTGGCCCGGACGTGGAGGTAGGTGGCGTCGAGGAACACGTACGGGTACTCGATCTGATCGAGGCGCCGGGTGCGGAACTGGCCGACCTCCTCGTCGAGCTGACCGCAGATCCGAGAGACCTCGGACTTCGAGATCCCGGTACCGCCGAGCGCGTCGACCAGCGCGTCGACGTTGCGGGTCGAGACCCCGCCCACCCAGGCTTCCATCACCACGGCGTAGAGGGCCTGATCGATCCGGCGCCTCGGTTCCAGCACCGAGGGGAAGAATGATCCCTTCCGTAGCTTGGGGATCGCGACCTCGACATCGCCGCCCTTGGTCGTCAGCGATCTGGGTCGGGAACCGTTGCGTTCGGTGACACGATCCGGGGTGCGTTCGTAGCGGGCGGCGCCGATCACCTCAGCGGCTTCGGCTTCGATCAGTTCCTGCAGCACGAGTCGCACGGACTCGCGCACCAGGTCGACTCCTTCACCCGCACGGAATGCGTCGAGCAGCTCGGACACGGCAGACTGGGACAGGGCCATCGGTGTGAACTCCTTCACGGTCGTAGTTGGCGCTACAACCGAGAATCACGCCGATGGCCCTCCCATCAGCTCAGGACACGCCCTCCCCAAAACCCCACCACTCCACGGGACTCACACCCCGGTGAATCGCAAGGCGTGTTCAGTCACGGAGGCTGGCTTGGCGCGAGCCACTGACGACCTGACGTCAGCGCTCGTTCCGACTTTGCCTAAACGGCGGAAGAAGGTTCAGGCTGCCGCGCGTAATGGTGCATCGGCGGCGGATCAAGCAGCCGCGGCCGCGAGGAAAGCCCGCAAGGAACAAAGGCTATTCGTGCGACTCGTGAGCGGAGGCCTCCCAGGTCTCGGCAAGCGGCACTAAGGAGAGGACGGTGGCCGCGTGACCTAGGACCGCTCCTCCTCCGCCGAGACCCTGATCGTTGTGCTTCCACTCGCGTCTCGCCTGACTGGGACCAGAACGGGGCCACGCGGCAGGGACCCTCTCTCAGTCGGCTCCAAGGTGGGCAGCCGCCTGATGACTTCGGCAAGCGGTGGTCGGTTCACGCTTCGGTGGAGGCAAGTCCGGGTTCTATGGGTGGTAGGAGGAGTGGGAGGGGAGTAGAAGGTATGTCACGCAGCATTCGCCAGAAGGCCCGCCTCAGGGCGCAGGATCAGCTCGTCCGTCGCCGGGAGGTCCTGGCCGCCCGAGAAGCAAGGATCAGTGAGCAGGTTCTTGAGGCCACCGCAGCCATTCTCGAACGAGAACGAGTCGTCGCTGACTGCGCGAGACGGATCGGACGCGCCGTAAATGCGCTCACCGTCGTCGAGGCCTTGCCAGTCAGTGAGGCTGCTGCCCTGTGCGGGCTGGACATCCGCGAGGTCAACCGTCTGCTTCGGGCGGGCCTTGACGGCACGGGATTGGCACGCCCAGCGGTACCCCTGGTCATGGATGCTGGCAACGCGGGGGAGGGGTGAGCAGCATGGTCCGTCCACAGACCACGACGAAGCTCCATCCTCGGTACGCGACTTTGCCGGAGGCTGTTGAGTACTGCAGGAGTTCCCGTCGGTCGCTTGAGCGCCGGATGGCGGAGGGCAAACTCACGCGGTTCAAGAACGGCTTCCGCGTTCTGGTCGACCTGAACGAGATCGACACCCTGCTCCTCGGTGGTCGTCGTTGAGCGCTTCTGTTCTTCCCCGGGTCATGCGATGGTGGGCTTCGGCCGGCGTGACCGTGTCCTCGATCGGAGTCCTTGGTAGCGACTCTGCGCGGTGACCCGCCGACTCCCAGTAGACCTGACCCACAAGCGCACTCTGCGGCATGAGCGAGCATGGCTGCTGTCGGCAGCAGAATGGGGTCATGACCATGACCTTGCTCGAGGGTGAACCCGCTGCGGGGCCTTGGCGGGCCCTCGACACTGCCGAGCTGGTCAATCACGTTTTACAGGTGGCCGGGCAGCCGCTGGGTCGGCCGCAGATCGTTGCCGTGGACGGCAGGGGAGCCTCAGGTAAGTCGACGCTGGCTGCTGAGCTGAAGCGGGCCGTCGCCCGTTCTGCGGTCGTCCACACGGATGACCTGGCCTGGCATGAGCCGTTCTTCGCCTGGGGGCATCTGCTGCGCGACGAGATCCTGGTGACACTGCACCGTGGGGAGGGTGTGCGGTTTCAGCCGCCGGCGTGGGGGCTGCATGGACGCGAAGGCGTGATCGAGGTTGCCGCGGAGGCGGACTTGGTCGTCATCGAGGGCGTCGGCGCAAGCCAACGCGAGTTCGAGCACTTCGTTGATGCCTCGATCTGGGTGCAGTCGGACTTTCAGGAGGCCGAGCGGCGGGGGATCGCTCGCGACATGGCCGAGGGTGTGAACGGTGATCGCGAGCAGACGATCGCGTTCTGGCACGAGTGGATGGCACATGAAGTGCGGTTTCTTGCCGAGCAACGTCCGTGGGAGCGGGCCTGCCTGGTGGTTGCCGGTTCCCCAACCATCGACCTCGATGAGGGGCAGTTCGCCGTAGCGCCTGCACCTTCGAACAACCCGTGGCTCTGATGGTAGGTGCCCCCGCATCTGCCAACGCGACAGTAGCGTGCGGCCACGCTCAGTGCGGCAGATCCGAGTGTCTGGGGAGCAAGCAGGTAGCCGTCGGACTTCGCGTCCGGCAGGCTGTGTCTATGCTCGTGCGCTCCGTTGACCCCCGGGACCAGACGTGGGAGGTCACCCATCCCAGCTACCGCGTCATCTTCCACGATGCCCACGGGGCGGCAGAGGAACTCGAGATCACCGGAGCCGACGTCTCCGCGATTCTCGAGTGGGGAGAGGCTGAGCGCCGCGGCAGAACCTACGTGCTCTACGTCTGCGCGCCGGTCGACGGTCTGGGCCTTGTCCGACTTCAGGGCAGCGACCCCAATGAGCAGTAGAAAGCCCCTGGTCGCGGCATGACCGGATGTTGGTGGGCGGCGCTTTCGGCGCGTCGCTGGAATGAATGGCCCGGCGGATCCCGCATCCCAGCGCCAGGCACTTCGGAGGCGAGGCTGATGCGGCCGCCGCCGACTTGACCCACCTCCGTGGGAGAGTCGATCACTATCAGGTCGAAGGCATCGGCTGAACAGACCCCATCGAGAGGACCGGGCGCGAGCACAACCATGTCTGAGTATGCAGAGACATCACCCGGCCTTGCGATAGTCGCTCAGCTGCTGCTCCCCACGCTGGTCATCGCCTCCACAGTGGCTGGCATGGTGTCCCTGCCGCGCGTTGGCCTAGGCCTACGGCGGTGGCGACTCGCCCTGGCAGGAGCCCTCCTCGCGCTCACGGTCTTCGTGATCATGCTCTGGGCTCCTGTAGTGCCGCAGGAAACGGGCGTCGACCTGTACTGCGATCAAGCCTTCCTGGCCATCACCCTGCACGGTTCATCAGGCAATGCCTTCCCGAAGTGGGCCGTCATGTGCCGATCGGCCGCCGTTGGGCACCTGGTTGTCAGCTCCGGACTTACCGTCGCGTGGGTTGGCATGGTGCCTACTTCAGACGGTCAGTGGTCGGAGGCGCTGAGCGGATTCCTGGTGCCCGCGTGAGTGCCCGCCCCAGCTAGAAGGCTTGCGCTGTGCCGCCTCGACCGCCAGGTCCGCGGCAGATGAGTGCGTTACGAGCAGATTAGAGGACGCCGCCGAGACTCTGCACCAAGGAATCTTGTCCTCACTAGAGCGGCGTACTCGCGTCTCGCGGACCAACCGTTGAGAGGAAGCCTCCGACTGGAGAACACTCTCTTCTGATGACCTGGCCTTGAACGAGAGCTTGGACAGAATTCAACAACTGGCATGACCATCGGGCACGTTGGCCGAGCTCACTGAGCCATTGGCGCCGATTCTCGTACCACGACCTCAAGGCCTGTACCCCCTCCATCGATGACTTTACTCGTCGTCGCTTGTGGGAGAGCAGGTGATGTCTCCGATTGGTTGATCGGGTTGTCCTTGGTGCAGTGCATCGGCGGTGAATTCCTCGGTGACCAGGACGTCGACGATGGCGTCGTTCCGGCTCAGCTCGCCGCCACCACCACCAAACCAAGTGCCCACCAGTTCTATCTCCCGGTACTGATTGCTGCCGCGAAGGATGATTGGGCCACCGAGGCTCTTAAGCGCCTTCTCGCCGGTCACCGTTACCGCGAAGCCTGCTTGTCGCAAATGCGCCGCGGCGGCGGCAACGGCCGTATCGTCGCCGCCCGCGGAATAGACATGCACCTGGACATCTGCGGTGGTCTGTCGCGGCGGCCGGACGCAGTGGCCCGTGGCGACGATCTCGGACCGCATCCGTTCGAGCAGCTCGGGGCTCGGTCGCCACTCCATCAGTCCCTCGCCCGTCGGCTCGTACCAGTTGAACCTGCCGTCTTCGGCCGAGCCGACGAGTGAACGGACATCCCCAGCAGCAGTGCGCAACGCGAGGCCATGCGCGTTCGTGGCCGAGATGCCTGGTAGCAGTCCGAGAAGAAAGGCATTCATCTGCAGCTCTGACACAATGTCGACAGTCAGGTCACTTGAGAAGGCCACCTGCACAAACGAGGTGCCGCCGGGGTTCTCCGAGACACAGAAGAACGCGCCGGTGACATCAGGTAGCACTGCTACCGTCTGCTTCCACTCCACGCGGTCAGCGCAGGCGGTGACCGACGGCTCTGAGGTCGGCGTCGCTTCGGCCGGTTCAGTGGTGGACTCGGCGGGGGTGGCCAGGATCGTCGGCTGAGGGACATTGAGGAGGAGCATTCCTACGCCGACCACTGCTACCGCAGCCGCGCCCGCTACGACACCGGATGTCCGCACGCGACGACGACGGTGCTCCGTTCGCACCTTCGGGCCCCACCCCGACGCCTCGGGCGGCGTTGGCACCAGCCCGTCCAGCTCATCGGCAAGGTTGTCTCTGGTCATGAGTGCATGTCCTGTTCCAGTAGGTGTGGTGACCGCCGGAGGGCCACGAGGCCCCGACGTGCGTGGGATTTGACGGTGGACGTGGGCATCTGGAGGAGTTCCCCCACCTCGATCACCGTCATGTCTTCGAAGTAGCGCAGGACCAGTACCGCTCGCTGAGAGCGTGGCAGGCTGAACAGCGCCCGGCGGAGGTCCGACGCCTGCATCGGGGGGTCGTCGCCGACGTCGGCAACAGTGTCCGGTTCAAGCGCGCTGGGCATCTCACTGCGCCAGTGGCGCCGCCGCCGCCAGGAGACGAACGTGCGGAAGAGCGTGGTCCGCACATAAGCCTCGAAATGCCGTTCGCTGTCGAAGGCCGCAAACCGGCCATACGTGCGGAGCAAGGCGGCCTGAACCAGATCCTCAGCATGGTGGACATCCCCAGTCAGCAACCATGCGGAACGCCAGAGCTCGCCGCCGCGTTCAGTGACATACGCGTCGAAACGTGCGGCGGCATCACTCGAAGGGGGCCCATTGTCTGCCTGCATGCTTACCTAGACGCTTTCATGACACCGAAGGGTTGCACGCGAACGCGTTCAGCGCACGCCACGCGTGGTCAGTGGGCTACCGCCGATCAATCGGAGTCACGTCGCCACGCCGCGGCGACCGGCCTATGCCGGCCCTCAGCGCCTTCGCGGATGTGGAGGCAGAAGCCAAGTCAAAAGAGTGCACAGGAGGGCAAGTCGATGTTGCTTGCGTCATGCTCTTGGTACACCAAAGCGATAGCTCGCAGGCATTGCTCCGTCTTCAACAGCCGGGTCTGCTGCGTGGACAGATAACAACCTCAACTGGCCCGCGCGAGCTGTCCCAACAACCTTGGCGTCTGCCGCTCGCGCACTCGGTGTCGAGATTCTGCACCATCCGCAGATCGGCAGATCCGGTTACCCGGCCATGAAACTGCGTCCGCACCATCTGGGTCAGGTATCGGTCGGGGCCTTGGAGGTCATGGTGGCCTCACGGCGTGCACTCGTGCGTTGGGCTGACATCTTGCGTGCGCGCTCGGCGTCTCGTTCCCTTGTGGCCGTCTGGTAGCTCAGCGCCATGGTCGGCGTCGTGTGCCCGAGCATCGCCTGGATCTCGCGCACCGATGCGCCCGCGGATGCGGCCAAAGTTGCCGCGGTGGCCCTGAGGTCGTGATCCTTCAGCTCGCGACGCCCGATCACCTCTGCGGCCCTTTTATGGATGCGGCGGAGCACGTCGTCATTGAGTGGCTTGCCGAACGCATCGCAAAAGAGCAGGGCATCTGCCCGCAATGTTCCTCTGGACTGGCGCCAGACCTTCAGCTCGGCGACGGTGTCGGGGAGGAGCGAGATGGTGCGCATCGATGCCCGGGTCTTTGGGTGTTGAACGACTCGAGTCCTCATCCCTAGTTCCCCGACCTTCGCCACTGTCCCAGCGACCGTGACGGTTTCTGCCTGGAGGTCGAGGTCTTTCGACCGCAGCGCCAGGACCTCGCCGATCCGGAGCCCGCAAGTCACTTGGATGGTCAGGGCGGCTCTCGCCCAGGGTTCCTCAACTGCGGCGAGGAAGCGGTCGACCTCGTGCAGGGACAGCGACTCGGGCTCGCGGGCGCGGTCAGGAGCGCCAGCTCCTCGCAAGGTGCAGGGTGTTGCGTCGATGAGCTCCGCCACTACGGCATCGTCAAAGGCAGAGACGAGGAGCTCGTAGGCTTTGCCCCCTTGTGTGCGGGTCTTGCTGGGAGGCCCGCTCCAGCGCCACGCGTGCACGTCGGACCGCCTCACGTCCGTGACGCGCATGTCGCCGAGCTCGGTGCCGTCGACGTTCAGGCGTGCCAGCTTGCGGTAGTTGTCTGCGGTGGTCTGCTTGATCGGACGCCTGGTCCGCGTCTGTCGCTCGGTGATGCACTGCTCAAGCCATTGACTGACCGTCGGGACGCTCGCGAGCGCTTCGGCGGCCAATGCCTCAGCCGCTTGACGTTCAGCTTCGGCTCGGGCAGCCGCTTCGACAGCCTCGGCTCGCGCCTTGGGGCTGGTCCACGTGCCGTACTCGATGAGGCGACGCTCGGCGGTGATCCAGGCCTGGGCGTCGGCCTTGTGCGTGTATGTCGCGGGGGCGTTATGGCGCGAACCGTCCGGGGCCTGATAGCTCGCCTGGTACCTGCCGCTGGGCAACTGGCGAATGTAGCCGAACCTCATGGCATGCCCCCGTCGTGCGATCTCGTGCGATGAACGTGCGATGAACATGCTACAGAGTGGTGCACGCTGGCGGAGCGTGGCGAGACGGAGAAAAGACAGAACCCCCAGTCAGTACGGCTTTCGCCGATTTGACTGGGGGTTCCAACTTGTGTCCGAGAGAGGACTTGAACCTCCACGCCCTTTACGGGCACTAGCACCTCAAGCTAGCGCGTCTACCTATTCCGCCACCCGGACAGGTGGTGTCCCCCAAAGGGGGAGCGACAAGGAACTCTAGCAGGCGTCCACCGGGTCTGCGCAAATCACCCTAGGCTGGGGGCACCCGAGGAGGACGCCATGATGGTCAACGCCACGTTCGAGATCGCTATCACGCCCGAGGAGGCGCTGCTGCCGGAGACTCGACGTTTCGAGTTCGCCAAGGTCTGGGAGGGTGGGGCCGTCGGCGCCAGCCGTGGGGTCATGCTGTCGGCCGGCGAGCCCGCCGACGGGACCGCTGGATACGTCGCCCTGGAGGTCTTCGAGGGACGGATCGGCTCACGCACCGGCAGCGTCGCCTTCCAGCAGTTCGGCACCATGCGTGGTGGCGAGCAGGAGGTGCGCTACGAGCTGGTGCCCGGGTCGGGCACGGGCGAGCTGGAGGGCGTGACCGGGACGCTGACGCTGGAGATCGATCCCGACGGGGTGCATCACATCGCGTTCGACATCAGCTGAGCGGTCTCAGCGGTAGGCGTTGGTCCCGCCGGAGATGTCGTCCAGGGCGGCCACGATGGGTGCCACGAGCTCCTTCCCCTCGGCGTCGAGCAGTTCGGCCAGCTGGTCCGAGGTCCGGGGGCCGACGAGTGCCGAAGCCACCTGGGGGGCGTCGCGGACCCACATCAGGGCCACCTGTGCCGGGGTGAGCCCCAGCCCCTGCGCGGCGTGCGCCACCGCGTCGACGATGGCCGCGGACCTGGGCTGCAGATACGGCTCGAGGAACCATCCGAAGTGGTCCGAGGCTGCCCGCGAATCCCGGGGGAGACGCCCGTCGCGGTATTTGCCGGTGAGCGCGCCGCGGCCGAGGCCGGACCAGGCCAGCACCCCCATGCGGTGATGCTGCGCCGCTCCCACCACCTCGACCTCCGCGCGCCTGGCGAGGAGCGAGTACTCCACCTGGACACTGGACAGCGGAGTTCTCCCGCGGTCCGCCTGCTGCCAGGTGGCCGCCGTCGCGGTCTGCCACCCCACGAAGTTCGAGACGCCGACGTAGCGGGCCATGCCGCGGCTCACCGCGGAGTCCAGCGCGGACAGGGTCTCCTCCAGGGGGGCATCGCCCCAGGCGTGGACCTGCCACAGGTCCACGTGGTCGGTCTTGAGGCGGCGCAGCGACTGCTCGAGGTCGCTGAGGAGGGCGCCGCGCGAGGTGTCGATGACCCGCTTGCCGTCGCGGATGACGAAACCGGCCTTGGTGGCGATCACGAGAGACTCCCGGGGCACTCCCGTGGCGAGAGCCTTGCCGATCATCCTCTCGGCGACGCCCGCGCCGTAGGCCGGGGCCGTGTCCACGAGGTTGCCGCCGCCGTCGACGAAGTCCGCGATGAGGTCCCTGGCGGCGGGCCACTCCACGTCGCGGCCCCAGGCCATGGTCCCCAGGCCGAGCCGCGACACGTGGAGGCCGGAAGCGCCGAGGGGCCGCAGTTGCATGTGCCTGACCCTACGCGGACAGCACGCCGGTGAGGATCAGCACGGCTACGACGGCGGCGAGGATCAGCCGGTACAGGACGAAGATGCGGAAGTCGTGCGTGGAGATGTAGCGCAGCAGCCAGGCGATCACCGCGTAGCCGATCAAGAAGGCCAGCACCGTCGCGGCGATCGTCGGCCCCCAGGCGGTGGCCTGCTCCCCGCCGATGTCCTTGAGCTTGTAGAGGCCGGAGCCGAAGACCGCGGGGATGGCCAGCAGGAAGGCGTAGCGGGTGGCGGCCTCGCGGGTGTAGCCCATGAACAGTCCGCCGGAGATGGTGGCGCCGGAGCGGGACACGCCGGGGATGAGGGCCGCGGCCTGGAACAGGCCGAAGAGCACCCCGTCGCGCCACGTCAGCTGCTTGAGTTCCCGGGTGTTGTCTGCGGCCATGCGGTCCGCCACAGCGAGGAAGATCGCGACACCCGCCAGCATCGCCACGGTGATCCACAGGTTCCGCAGCGACGTGTCGATCGCGTCCTGGAAGAGCAGCCCCAACACGACGATGGGGACCGAGCCGATGATCACCAGCCAACCCATCCGGGCGTCCGGATCGGAGCGGTCGACGGTGCCGCGCAGGCTGCCCACCCAGGAGGTGATGATCCTCCAGATGTCCTTGCGGAAGTAGACCAGCACCGCGGTCTCGGTGCCCAGCTGGGTGACTGCAGTGAAGGCGGCACCGGGGTCGCGGCCGTCGAACAGCAGCTGTCCGATGATCGAGACGTGGGCGCTCGACGAGATGGGCAGGAACTCCGTCAGCCCCTGCACGATGCCCAACACGATCGCTTCGAACCAGTTCACGTCACAGTCCCCTTCGTCGACGCCGGGCGACACTGTACCGCCGGGCGCCGATCTGGCGACGACTACGCTGGCACGTATGACGAAGGTGGTCCTGATCCGGCACGCGAGATCCACTGCCAACGCCGAGGGCGTGCTGGCCGGCCGGATGCCGGGGGTCAGGCTCGACGAGGTGGGGCGTCGCCAGGCCCGCGACATCAGGGATCTGCTGGCGGGTGCCGCCATCGCCGCCGCCTACACCTCGCCCATCGAGCGCTGCCGCGAGACGGCGCTCCTCGCCGGCTACCCGGACGCCGCGGTGCTCGAGGGTCTCAGCGAGTGCGACTACGGCGTGTGGACGGGCGCATCGCTGTCCACCCTGCGGGAGGAGAGCCTCTGGGCCGAAATCCAGTCCACCCCGTCGTCCGTTGCGTTCCCGGGAGGGGAGTCGATGGTCGAGATGTTCGAGCGCACAGTGGAGGCCGTGACCACCCTGGCAGCCGGGCACCGGGCCGGTGAGACGGTCGTGGTCTTCTCCCATGGCGACCCCATCAAGGCCATCCTCGCCCACGCTTTCGGGATGGCCCTCGACGACTTCCAGCGCCTCCACGTCGGCCCCGCAGGTTTGAGCGTGGTGGACTACGCCGGTGGCCGCCCCATGGTGCTGTGCGTCAACGCGGGTTCGGACCTCCCCGCCCTGCTCAGCTCCTCCGCGCCTCCGGTGGTCGGGGGCGGCGACGTCGCCCCCGGGTCCGTGGACCAGGGTTAGGCTGGACGGCATGCTGCTGGAGTTCGAGCGCCCCGACCGATGCGTCGTCGGCACCATCGGGGAGCCCGGCCACCGCCTGTTCCTCATCCAGGTGGCCCAGGGCAGCCGGTTGGCGGCCGTCGCGCTTGAGAAGCAGCAGGCTCAACTCCTCGGCATGCGCGTGGGGGAGGTCCTGGACCGTCTGGCCGAGCTTGGGCACGACGTCCCCGAGCGGCGCACCCCGGCGGACATGGGTCCACTCGACGCGCCGGTCACAGTGGCCTTCCGAGCCGCGGCGATCGGGCTGGCCTGGGATCAGGAGCGCGGCCGGCTGGTGCTGGAGCTCTTCTCCGACGAGGTGGACGACGAAGGGGAGACCTCCCTGCTCCAGGTCCTCATGACCCCGCCCATGGCGCGGGACTTCTCCGTCCGGGCCGAGCAGGTCGTCGCCTCCGGAAGGCCCGCCTGTCCGGCCTGCGCCCAGCCGCTGGACCCGGCCGGCCACATCTGCCCCCGCGCCAATGGCTACCGGGGACCCCTGTTCACATGACCGGCCCCCAGGGCGAACTGCGCCTCATCGGCCGCCTCGTCGGCGCGTCGAACGGCACGTTCCTGGGTCTCGACGAAGCCGGCGGCCGATGGGTGTACAAGCCCGTGGCGGGGGAGGCGCCCCTGTGGGACTTCCCCGACGGCACCCTGGGCCGGCGAGAGGTGGCGGCCTACGCCCTGTCGAACGCGTTGGGGTTGGACCTCGTCCCGCTCACCCTCTGGGTGGACGGGCCGCTGGGGGAGGGCTCCGCCCAGGCATGGGTCGAGGGGGAGCCGACCGGGCTGATCGACCTGCTCCGGCCCGAGGAGATCACCGAGGCCTGGCTGCCCATCCTCAGCGCCGTGACGCAGGACGACCAACCCGTCGTCCTGGCCCATCGCGATCACCCCCTGCTCCGTAGGGTGGCGCTGTTCGACGCCCTGCTCAACAACGCCGATCGGAAGGCTGGGCACCTGATCGACCGTGGTGACCGGCTCGCGGGGGTGGACCACGGCGTGAGCATGCACACCGACGACAAGCTGCGCACTGTCCTGTGGGGCTGGGCGGGGGATCCGCTCGACGAGGCCGAGCGCGCCCTGGCCGCGGAAGTGGCGGCCATGACGGCACCCCTCGCGCCCGGGCTGGCCGACGAGGAGTGGGAGGCCCTCGTCGCGCGCGCCGACGCGCTGCTGGCCGCCGGTTGCCTCCCGGAGCCGAGCGGCCTGCGGCCGGGCATCCCCTGGCCACCGCTTTAGCTCTCAACCAACGCGGTAGGTTTGGGCCCATGTATGCGTGGGCACCCGTCACCGTCCCCAGTCTCCCCGAGTCACAGGGCGACGTTCCCGACCGTCTGAGCCTCTTCGACACCGCCACCAGAAGCCTGGTGCCGGTCGGCCCGATCGAGGGCGCGGCACGGATGTACGTGTGCGGGATCACGCCCTACGACGCCACCCACCTCGGCCACGCCAACACCTATGTCGCGTTCGACATGGCCAACCGGGTGTGGCGGGACCTCGGCGTCGCCGTCGACTACACCCAGAACGTCACCGACGTGGACGACCCCCTCCTCGAGCGGGCCGCGGCCACAGGCCAGGAGTGGGAGGAGCTGGCCGAGGACCAGATCGAACTCTTCCGCAGCGACATGCAGGACCTCCGGGTCATCCCCCCGGACAACTACATCGGCGCCGTGGAGTCCATCTCCTGCGTCATCGAGCTCATCGAACAGCTTCTCCCCAGCGGGTTGGTCTATCAGGTCGACGACGAGGAGCACCCCGACTGGTACTTCAACACGGTGGCAGCGCAGGGCTTCGGCGGGGTCAGCAACCTCGACGAGGCGCGGATGATCGAGCTCTTCCGGGAGAACGGCGGGGATCCGGACCGCCCCGGAAAGCGCCACCCGCTCGACTGCCTGGTGTGGCGGTTCGCGCGCCCGGAGGAGCCCAGTTGGGCGTCGTCGCTCGGCGCCGGACGGCCGGGCTGGCACATCGAGTGCACCGCGATCTCGTTGCGTTTCCTCGGGGCCAACTTCGATGTGCAGGGCGGAGGCTCGGACCTTGTGTTCCCCCATCACGAGATGTGCGCCGCCGAGTCCATCGCGGCGTCCGGGGAGCCCATGGCCGAGGCGTTCGTGCATTCGGGCATGGTGGGCCTCGACGGCGAGAAGATGAGCAAGTCGAAGGGCAACCTCGAGCTCGTCAGCCGGCTGCGCCACAGCGGCGCCGACCCCATGGCGATCCGGCTCGCGCTGCTCAACCACCACTACCGCAGCGATTGGGAGTGGACCCGGGACCAGCTCGATGCCGCGACCGCGCGCCTCCAGCGCTGGCGCGGGGTGCTCAACAACCCCGCCGCGCTGCCGGCCGGCGAGACGATCGCCGCGATGCGCCGGGCGCTGCGCACGGATCTCGACACCCCGGCCGCGCTGGACGCGGTGGACACCTGGGTGGCCGGCAGCCTCGCCATCGAGGGCGACGACACCGAGGCGGTCGCGGAGATGACCACCGCGATCGACGCGCTGCTGGGCATCCGGCTGTAGGCGGTAGGCTGCGCCCCGTGAAGTCCTTCGACCAGCTCTTCGAGCAGTTGTCCGAGACCGCCAGCACACGTCCGGAGGGCTCCGGCACCGTGGCCCGGCTGGATGCCGGTGTGCACGGGATCGGCAAGAAGATCGTCGAGGAGGCCGCCGAGGTGTGGATGGCCGCCGAGTACGAGTCGAAGGAACAGGCCGCCGAGGAGATCAGCCAGCTGCTCTACCACCTCCAGGTGCTGATGCTGGCGCTCGATCTGGACCTCGAAGACATCTACCGCTACCTCTGACGAAGGCATTATTCGTGAGCACTGACCGCCTCCTGCGCATCGCCGTCCCCAACAAGGGCGCCCTGGCCGAACCGGCGGCCGCCATGCTGCGCGCCGCCGGCTACCGCCAGCGCACCGACGCCAAGGACCTCACCCTGATCGACGCGGACCACGGCGTCGAGTTCTACTACCTGCGCCCCCGCGACATCGCCGTCTACATCGGTCGCGGCCACCTGGACGTGGGCATCACCGGCCGCGACATGCTGCTGGACTCTGGGGCCGCCGCCACGGAGATGATGGCGCTCGGCTTCGGCGGTTCGCGGTTCCGGTTCGCCGCTCCCGGCGGCGGGGACCTCTCCGTGTCGGATGTCGCAGGCAAGCGCGTGGCCACTTCGTACCCGGGCCTGCTCCAGGCCTACCTCGACGAGCTCGGCATCCAGGCGGAGATGGTCAAGCTCGACGGCGCCGTCGAGTCGGCCATCCGGCTCGGTGTCGCCGACGTCGTCGCCGATGTCGTGGACACCGGAACCACGCTGAAGCGGGCCGGCCTCGAGTTGTTCGGGGACTCGATCTGCTCCTCCGAGGCCATCCTCATCCGGCGCACGGACGGCGCCCTGCCTCCGGGGGTCGCGGGCCTCGAGACGCGGCTGAACTCGGTGCTGGTGGCCCAGAACTACCTGATGATGGACTACAACGTGGCCCAGGAGAACCTGGCCGACACCACGGCGCTCGCACCGGGCGTCGAGGGGCCCACCGTCTCCGCGCTCGCCAAGGACGGGTGGTGCGCAGTGCGGGTGCTCGTCCCGCGCGAGGGCGCCCACCTCCTGATGGACCGCCTCTACGAGGCCGGGGCTCGCGGCATTCTGCTGACCGAGCTTGCGGCCTGCAGGCTGTGACCGGCGCGTCGCGCCCCGAGCGGCTCTCCTACACGAGCCCTCCGGCGCTGATGACCGGGGTGGTTCTCTCGATCGTCCTGATGGCGTCGTCGCTGTTCTTCTGGTGGGCGCTGGGTAAGGACGTCAGGGACCGGGTCACCTGGCCCCAGGCGGGGACCCTGCTCTTCTTCGTCCTGGTGATGGTGGCGATCATGCTGTCGCTGGGGTACTCGCGGCTCTGGGCCAACGAGGACGGGGTGACGGTTCGCAACGGCCCGTTCCTGCACCGCTACCGCATCGACGAGGTGGCCGGGGTCCGGCTGCGCCCGGGCGATGCCTGGTCCTCGCTGCTCATCAAGGGCGAGACGGAGCTTCGGCGCCGGCCCGTGCTGGCCATCCAGTTCCTCGAGGGTGAGGCCGCTCAGCGCAAGGTGGTGGAGTTGCGACGATGGCTCGTCGAGCAGGGCGCGACGAGCCGCGACGTCGATCCGAGCCACCTGGACGACCTCGGAGTGCCGCGCCCGGAGGAATGAGTCACATGATGCCGCGCTTGCGGAGCAGCGCCTCGATCTCGGCGTCCTCGGGATCCACGCCCTTCGCCGCGGGCTTGGCGGGTGCCGGCTTGGCCGCCGGCTGAGCCACCTGGGGGCGTCCCTGGGCGGGCGGCTTGGATGCCGGGCTGCCCGGAGCCGCGACACTGCGGGTCTTCGGCAGGAATGCCGCCACCACGATGAGCAGCACCCCGCCGACGAAGAGGCCGAGGCCCCAACTGGTCACGACCGTCCAGGGGGTGCGCATGAACCAGTCGATCAGCGCGCGGACGCCGTCGGCCACCAGTTGGGTGATGCCGGTGAGGTACAGCCCCACCGGGAGGAGGGCCAGGCCCACGCCCATCACCGCAGGGCGGGCGCGGTGCGAGCGCGCCGTCAATCCCGCCGCCACGGCGAGGATCACGATGGTCAACCCGATGGTCATCAGCAGTGTCACAGGCATGCCCCCAGTCTGGCACAACGCCTCGTCTCCCCTGGGGACAGATAGGCTCGGCCCATGCCCGAACCGCGCTCCCTCGCCCAGCCCAGCGCCCGCTTCAAGGGGGACGACGGCTCGCCGGACCCGGCGGTGCGCGCGGCGATCGCCGGTGCGGTTGAGCAGGTGGGATACGCGCGTGCGCTCGTCGCGCTCTGCGCGGGCCGGCTGCTGCTGCCCATGGTCGCCAGCGGCGACGACACGGGCCACCACGACCCGGACAGGCACGCGGAGATGGCCGCGGTCACCCTCAGTGACGCGTCGGGCACCTACCTCCTGGCCTTCACCGGCTACGACTCACTGCGCGCGTGGCAGGCTGATGCCCGCCCCGTGCCGTGCCTGCTCGACGAACTGTGCGCGACGGTGGGGCCGGCAGGCGCCACGCAACTCCTCCTGGACGTGGCCGGTCCGGTGCCCTTCGTCATCGGGGAGGACGCGGTGGCGCGCATGGCCGACGGGAACGCGCTCACCCAGCTCGGGGACGGGTCGTTCGCCTGGGTCCGCGCCGAATGACCGGGGTGCTTTTGGTGAAAGCTCTGGCACCGGCGTAGACTCCTGCGAGTTATCCGGCGGCTCATGCTGCCGCGCAAAGTGGAGTCACTCCCACCCGCGCCGCCCCAGGCGGCCGGGTCGCCTGAGGCGGACGGTCTTCCGTATGCCCGGCTACAGTGGCCTCCGCATGTGCGGGGGCCTTTGTGTTGCCGGCATGACAGACACATCTCACACTGGAGGACCCATCAGCACTGAACCGCGGATCAATGATCGCATCCGAGTACCCGAAGTCCGGCTCGTCGGCCCCAAAGGCGAGCAGGTAGGCATCGTGCGCGTCGAGGACGCCTTGCGTCTCGCGGCGGAGAACGATCTGGATCTTGTCGAAGTGGCGCCGATGGCCCGGCCGCCCGTTGCCAAGCTGATGGACTACGGCAAGTTCAAGTTCGAGGCCGCTCAGAAGGAACGCGACGCCCGGCGCAACCAGTCGAACGTGAGCACCAAGGAGATGAAGCTCCGGCTCAAGATCGACTCGCACGACTACGAGACCAAGAAGGGCCACGTCGTCCGGTTCCTCAAGGCCGGTGACAAGGTCAAGATCACCATCATGTTCCGTGGACGCGAGCAGTCGCGCCCGGAGTTGGGCATGGAACTGCTCAAGCGCCTTGCCGGCGACGTGATCGAGTTCGGCTACGTCGAGTCCTCGCCGAAGCAGGACGGCCGCAACATGATCATGGTCCTCGGCCCCACGAAGAAGAAGACCGAAGCGAAGGTCGAGCTGGCCGCAGACCGCGACCGTCGCATGGCCGAGCGGCGTGAGCACGCCGAGCAGGAGCGCCAGGCGGAGGCCGAGATGCGTGCCCACGCCACTTCGGCGCCGGCGCCGAAGAAGCGGCGCGGACCCGCAGACAACATGGACCCCGACATCGACCTCTGACGAGGTCGATCACATAAAGAAAGCGAGCATTTGATATGCCGAAGATGAAGTCGCACTCCGGCGCGAAGAAGCGGTTCAAGACCACCGGGACGGGGAAGCTCCTGCGTCGCCAGGCGAACCTCGGCCACCTCAACGAGCACAAGTCGTCGACGCGCACCCGTCGCCTCGGCAGCCCCGAGACCGTCTCGGCGCCCGACGCCAAGAAGATGCGCAAGCTGCTCGGCAAGCACAAGGGCCGCTGAGCCACACCGCCCGGCGGCCCTGCCGCCATCCCCACCCAGACCACCCGTCGGCGAGGCCGACCACATTCAAGGAGAACCGACATGGCACGCGTGAAGCGTTCTGTGAATGCGCACAAGAAGCGCCGTGAAGTCCTGGAGCTCGCCTCCGGTTACCGTGGCCAGCGCTCGCGCCTGTACCGCAAGGCCAAGGAGCAGCTGCTGCACTCGGCCACCTACTCCTACCGCGACCGTCGCGCCAAGAAGGGCGACTTCCGCAGCCTCTGGATCCAGCGCATCAACGCCGCTGTCCGCGCCGAGGGCATGACCTACAACCGCTTCATCAACGGTCTGAAGAACGCCGGCGTCGAGGTCGACCGCAAGATCCTCGCCGAGCTCGCTGTCAACGACACCGCCACCTTCAACGCCCTGGTCGCGGTCGCCAAGGACAACCAGCCCGCCGCAGCCTGAAGGCCGTCCCCGTGACGATGGAACCGAACGCCGCCCCCGGCCTCCCCGCCCCGGTGCTGCGTTCGGTTCGTCGTCTCACCCAACGCCGCGGTCGGGAGCTGGCGGGCAAGTTCCTGGTCGAGGGCCGGCAGGCGGTACGCGAGGCGATCGCCGCCGGCACGGTCGTCGAGGAGATCATCGTCGACGACCCGGCCAGGCACGCAGACCTCCTGAGCGGGCTACGGGTGCCGGTCTGGCGCGCCGCCGAGCATGAGATGCGCCAACTCAGCGACACCGTGACCCCGCAGGGCATCGTGGCTGTGTGCCGGCAGCTGGACTTCGGATGGGACGCGCTCGACGGCGCCCGCCTCGTGGTGATCTGCGCCCAGGTCAGGGATCCGGGCAACGCGGGCACCGTCATCCGGTGCGCGGACGCGTTCGGCGCGGATGCCGTCATCCTGACGTCCGGCAGCGTCGAGATCTACAACCCCAAGACGGTCCGCTCGACCGTCGGCAGCCTGTTCCACATGCCCATCCTGACGGGTGTGCCTCTCGCGGACGCCGTCGATCGGGTCAAGCGGCTCGGTATGAAGGTGCTCGCGGCCGACGGCGATGGGGACCCCCTGGACCTGAAGGCCGCTGCCGGCGAGCTCAGCGGCCCTGTCGCCTGGATCATGGGCAACGAGGCATGGGGGCTGCCGGACGAGGACGCCCGGCTGGCGGACGAGGTGGTCGCCGTGCCAATGTGGGGGCAGGCGGAGAGCCTCAACCTCTCCAGCGCGGCAGCGGTGTGCCTCTACGCCACCGCGTCAGCGCAACGTCGAACCGGTGAAGGAGGACCCGACCATGTCCGGGCCCAATGACAACTTTGATCCGAAGCAGGTGGCGGCGCTCGACGCGGACGCCATCGCCGCGTCCGTCGAGGCCGCGCTCGCGGCGGTGGCGGCCGCCTCCACCACGGCGGAACTGAAGCAGGCCCGCCTCGACCACGCGGGGGACACCTCGCCGCTGGCGCTGGCCAACCGCGAGATCGGCGCCCTGCCGCCGCAGGCCCGCAAGGAGGCCGGCCAGCGCGTCGGGCAGGCCCGCGGCGCCGTCGCGAAGGCCGTCGCGGAGCGTCAGGAGGCGCTCGCCGCCGCAGAGCTCGAGGCGGCCCTCGTCGCCGAGCGGGTGGACATGAGCCTCCCCGTCGAGCTGTCCCCGCGGGGCGCCCAGCACCCGGTCACCGCCCTCATCGACGAGATGATCGACGTGTTCGTCGGCATGGGATGGGAGGTGGCCGACGGCCCCGAGCTGGAGGCGGAGTGGTACAACTTCGACGCGCTCAACCTCGCCCCTGACCATCCGGCGCGGGCCCTGCAGGACACCCTCTGGATCGACCCTCCGTCCGCGGGCAAGCTGCTGCGCACCCAGACCTCCCCGGTCCAGGTGCGTGCTCTGCTCGAGCGGGGGGTTCCGCTCTATGTGATCAGCCCCGGCAAGGTCTTCCGGGCGGATGATTACGACGCCACCCACCTTCCTGTCTTCCACCAGCTCGAGGGCCTGGTCGTCGACAAGGGCATCTCGATGGCGGACCTGCGCGGCACCCTCGACCACCTGGCACGCGCCATGTTCGGAGACGTGGAGACGCGGATGAGGCCCCACTACTTCCCCTTCACCGAGCCGAGCGCCGAGGTGGACCTCCAATGCTTCGTCTGCCACGGCGAGTCCGTGGGCAATCTCGACCGCCCCTGCCGCACCTGCCGTTCCGAGGGGTGGATCGAGTGGGGCGGCTGCGGCGTCGTCAACCCGAGGGTCCTCGCGGCCTGCGGTATCGACACCGACGTGTACTCCGGGTTCGCGTTCGGGATGGGCGTGGACCGCACCGTCATGTTCCGCACCGGCGCCCCAGACCTCCGCGACTTCGTCGAGGGTGACATCCGCTTCAGCCGTTCCATCCTGGGAGGAGCCCGATGAAGGCCCCCGTCTCCTGGCTGCGTGACCTGGTCACGCTCCCCGCATCCGTCACCACCGCACGGCTGGCGGAGCAGCTCACCGCCGTCGGACTGACCGTCGAGCACATCGAGTCCACCGAGTCGCCCGTCACCGGGCCGCTGACCGTCGGGCGGGTGCTGACCTCGGTCGACGAGCCGCAGAAGAACGGCAAGACCATCCGGTACTGCCGGGTGGACGTCGGCTCGCACAACGACGAGGCCACCGAGGAGTTCCCCGCCAGCCGTGGCATCGTCTGCGGGGCGCACAACTTCTCCGAGGGCGACCTCGTGGTGGTGGCTCTCCCGGGGACCGTCCTCCCCGGGGACTTCCACATCGCGGCTCGCAAGACCTACGGCCACATCTCCGACGGCATGATCTGCTCGCAGCTCGAACTGGGTCTCGGCGAGGACCACGACGGGATCATCGTCCTGCCGGCGGGCGCGGGCGAACCCGGAGACTCCGCGGTAGACCTGCTGTGGACGGCCGACCAGGTGCTGGACCTCGAGGTCACCCCCGACCTCAGCTACTGCCTGTCGATGCGCGGTCTCGCCAGGGAGGCGGCCATCGCCAACGCCGTCTCATTCGAGGACCCGTACCGTCACCACCTCCCCGCAGCCACGGACGGGGGCCATCCCGTGGTGCTCGAGGATCAGCGGTGCCCCGCCTTCGTAGCCCTCACCATCGACGGAATCGATCCCGCGGCCCCCACCCCGTCCTGGATGGCGGACCGGCTGCGGGCCTGCGGGGTGAGGTCCATCTCCCTGGCCGTCGACGTGACCAACTACGTCATGCTGGAGTCCGGGCAACCCCTCCACGCCTACGACGCGGACACGCTGCAGGGCCCCATCAGGGTCCGGGCGGCGCGCGCCGGCGAGCGTCTCCGCACGCTCGACGGACAGGACCGGGAGCTGGACACCGACGACCTGCTGATCACCGACGACAGCGGTCCGATCGGGCTGGCCGGCGTGATGGGCGGCGAGGCCACCGAGGTCTCCTCGACGACCGTCCGGATCGTGCTCGAGGCAGCCCACTTCAACCCCGCGTCGGTGTCGCGGACGTTCCGCAGGCACGGGCTGCCGTCGGAGGCGTCCAAGCGGTTCGAGCGAGGGGTGGATCCGCAGGTTCCCTACGCCGCCGCCCGCCGCGCGGCGCGGCTCCTCACGACCCACGGCGGGGGAGCCGTGACGGCCGAGACCGTCGTCGGATCGACGCCGGTCCCGCACAAGGTCTCGCTGCGTGCCGGCCTGATCCCCACCGTGCTGGGAACCCGCGTCGACCAGGAGGAGAGCGTCAAGCTGCTGACCGCCGCGGGTGCGACGGTCACCGCGCTGGGCGACTCGCTCACCATCGAGGTCCCGAGTTGGCGAGCGGACCTCGTCGACCCCTACGACGTGGTCGAGGAGGTGGGCCGGCACATCGGCTACGACCGGATCGGGCTGAAGGTGCCGGTTCCGCCAGTGAGCCGCGGCCTGTCCCCGCGTGTCCGCGACAGGCGGGCCGCGCTCCGAGCGGTGGCCGCGCTGGGCTTCACCGAGGTGATGTCCCTGCCGTTCGCCTCGTCGGAGGAACTGGACCAGCTGCGGGTCGACGGTGACGATCCCCGCCGTCGGCTGATCCGGCTGGCGAACCCGCTCTCGGAGACGCACCCCTTCCTCCGGACCACGCTGCTTCCCGGCCTGTTCGCCGCGGTCGCCCGCAACACCTCGCGCAGCCTGACGGACCTTGCGCTGGTCGAGCAGGGGAAGGCCTTCTTCGACGGGGGCGAGGGCGCCGCGCCCCGCCCGGGCGTCGCGCATCGCCCCTCTGACCAGGAGGTGGCGGAGATCGACGCGTCGATTCCTGCCCAACCGCACACGGTGGCGGCCGTGGTCGCGGGCAACTGGCGAGCCGCGGGGTGGGCCGGCCCCGCCGTCGCCGCTGACTGGACACATGTCGCCGCGTTGGCGGAGGCGGCGGCCGCCGCCGTCGGGGTGCGACTCACCCGGCGCAACGTCGAGATGGCCCCGTGGCATCCGGGGCGATGCGCCGAACTGTCGGTGAACGGCATCGTGCTCGGCTATGCGGGTGAGGTGCACCCCGCGGTGGTCTCGTCACTGCGCCTGCCGGAGCGGGTGGCCGCCGTGGAGTTCAATCTCGACCTCCTGCTGTCCCAGGCCGTCCCCGGGGGGACCATCAGCTCACTCTCGTCGTTCCCCCTCGCCAAGGAGGACGTCGCGTTGATCGTTGACCGCGACGTCCCGGCCGCCGAGGTGGAGGAGGCGCTGGCGGAGGGAGCCGGCGACCTGCTGGAATCGATCGCGCTGTTCGACGTGTACACCGGTGACCAGGTGGGCGAAGGCAAGAAGTCGCTGGCGTTCGCGCTCAGGTTCAGGGCGGACCGCACGCTGACCGACGCAGAGGCCGCCGGCGCCCGCCAGGCAGCGGTGGCCGTTGCCGTCGAGCGCTTCGGAGCCGTGCAGAGGGCCTGACCACAGGGATGCAGTCGTAGGCGGGGACCCGGCTGGCCAGTAGGCTGCGGGGGTGAACATCACCCGCCTCGACTACCCAGCGGGACCAGAGGACGCGGACTTCTGGGTCTTCGACCTCGACGAGAAGCTCTGGACCGGCGTGGTCCAGGGCCTCTTCGGCAACGACGACCTCAGCCACTCGGCACTGCGCCGTTGGGCTGAGGGCACCCGTCCCGAGTACTCCACCCATGTGCCGTTCGTGGCCTACGACTCCTCGGAGGCCGTCGCGGTCGCGTTCATGGAACTGCCCAGGATCGACAACCGTCACCTGGCGTTCCTCAGCATCGCGGTGGCGGAGACCCATCGCCGCCGCGGGATCGCTTCGGCACTCCTGGAGCGTGCGCTGGAGGAGGCGCGGGCAGACGGGCGCACCACATTCCAGGCCTGGACATGGGAGCCGGCCACTCCGTCGGGGACCAGGACCCTGTCAGCCGCCGAGGGGGACGGCTCGATCGATCCCGATTCAGCGGGCGCCGCATTCCTGCTCGGGCGGGGATTCAGGCTGGTGCAGGTCGAGACGGTCTCGGGTCTGACGTTGCCCGCCCAGTCGCGGCTGGACGCGGACGCTGCCGCGGCTCGGGCGGCCACCTCAGACGACTACGACGTCGTCCAGTGGCTGGGGTCGACTCCGCAGCACTGGCGCGGCGACGTCGCGGACCTGATGGTCGCGATGAGCACGGACGTCCCCAAGGGCGACGCGGCCCTCGAGGCCGAGGTCGTCGACGAGGAGCGGGTGGCCAGCGCCGACGAGGCGATCATCAGAGGCGGGTGCGAGTCCTTCTACACCGCGGTGCGTCACGTCCCGAGCGGGCGCCTCGTCGCCTTCACCAGGCTGATCAGGGAACACGGGCGCCCGGTGGTGGACCAGTGGGAGACACTCGTCATCCGCGGCCATCGGGGCCGCGGGCTCGGCTGGTTCGCCAAGACCCACAGCCACGCCAAGGTGCGCTCCGCCTGGCCGGAGACCCACAGGCTCATCACGGGCAACGCGTCCGAGAACTCCTACATGCTCGACATCAACCGACGCCTCGGTTACGTG
The DNA here is from genome assembly GCF_054483935.1 of Tessaracoccus yangjingae. The sequence continues at coordinate 2,114,564 of NZ_CM137014.1, forward strand.
CCGATCGCGGCGTCGGGCTGGTTCGAGTTGAGCGACCAGGGCTGAGGCGCGTGGCGCTGACGCGGCGGTCCATCGTCGAGGCCGGTCTCCGGATCCTGGACGAGTACGGGCTGGGTGACCTCTCCATGCGGCGCGTGGCCGACGCCCTCGGGGTACAGGCTGGGGCCCTCTACTACCACGTCCCCAACAAGCAGTCGCTGCTGGCGGCGGTTGCCGATGAGATCCTCGCCGGCCCTCCCGCAAGCCCTGAGCCGGCCTCGCCGATCGACGACTGGCTGGTGGGATGGGCGTCCGGTCTGCGCCAGCGGCTGCTGGCGCACCGCGACGCGGCGGAGCTCGTCGCGTCGGCGCACGCGCTCGGGCTGGGCGCCGTGGACCCGTGCGCGCCCGGGCGTGAGTGGCTGGAGCGCCACGGCACCCCCGAGCCGGCCGCGACCATGGCGGCACTCCTGCACTTCGTGCTGGGTCACGTCCTCGAGGAGCAGACGAAGGCGCAGATGCACGAGTTGGGGGTGGTGCCGCACTTCGACGCCGCGGCACACGAGCGCGACTTCTCCTGGGGCCTTGCCCTTTTCACGTCAGGCGTGGGGGGTGCGCGCGGCGCATGAGCGAACGGAGCGCGGGGGCCGTCATGCGCTCCCTGGCCTGGCCCGTCTACGCGCCGACGTTGGCCCAGGCCGTCGGCATGGCCGCAACCATGCCGGTGATCCCGCTGATCGCGCTGGAGCTGGGGTTCTCGGTCCCCGGGGCCGCGACCCTGGCGATGATCACGGGCGTGGTCGGCGTGCTCGGACCCATCCCCCTGGGCACGTTGATGACCGTGGTGGGGGAGCGTCGCGCCATGATCGCGACGGGGACCGCCGTCACAGCCACCCAGATCGGATCGCTTCTGCTGATCGAGCACGCCAGAACCGCCGGCGTCACGCTCTGGCATCAGGTGGGGTTCGTCGTGGCGCTCGTGATCTCCTCCCTCTCCCACGAGGTGTGGATCATCGGCCGGCAGGCCTACCTGGGCACCGTGCTGCCCCCGGAACTACGCGCGCGCGGGATGAGCACCTTCGGGGGCATGATGCGCATCGGGCTGGTGATCGGCCCCCTGCTCGGCGCCGGCATCATCGCGATCGGTCACGAGGGCTGGGTCATCGGCGTCGACGCCGCCGCGATGGCTCTGGCCACCATCATGGTCGCGGCCACGATGCTCCCGGGGGATCGCACGGTCCGGCGCCCCACCGTCCGGCAGGCGTCAGGTCGGCTTCCGGTCGCGCCGTCGCCCCACGCCCCGGACCGCACAGCCGGGGTCACCATGGTCCTCGCGGGCCTGGCGACTGTCCCGCTGACCATGTCGCGGATCTGCCGGCCGCTCATCCTTCCGCTGCTCGGGGCGATGCTCGGGCTCCGCGGCGACGAGATCTCGCTCGTGTTCGCCGTCGCGGCGGTGGTCGAGATCGCGATGTTCGTGCCGGCGGGGACGCTGATGGACCGCTACGGCCGCACCGCCGTCCTCGTCCCATGCCTCGTGTTCTCGGGAGCGGGGTACCTCCTTCTCGCGGGGCTCACCGCGACCCTCACCGACGCGTCGCGCACGGCTGCCTTCTGGGCGCTCGTCGCGGCCGCCTCGCTCGTGGCCTTCGGGAACGGCTTCGGGGCCGGCATCGTGATGACGCTGGGGGTCGATCTCTCGCCGGAGGAGCACCGCACGCGTCACCTCGCGAGGTGGAACACGATCAACGGCGCGGGCCGGCTGTTGGCGCCCGGGCTCGTGGCGGTCGTGACCCTGGCGTGGCCCATCACGATGGCGGGAGCGGTCGTCGGCGCGCTGTGCTGGGCGGGGGCCGCGTGGGCGTGGCGGTTGGTGCCGCAGGTCACGCCCGGGCCAGCAGCCGGACCTGTTCGTCGAACTCGGCGTCGATCTGAGGATCCGGGCGCCGTGTCGCCACGGACACCGCGACAGCCGCCACGAGGTTGAACACGAACCCGGGGAGGATTTCGTAGACGTCGAGGATTCCGCCCTCGAGCGAGCCCCACACGCCGACGGTGACGGCACCCACCACCATGCCCGCCAGCGCGCCCCAGGCGGTGAGCCGGCGCCAGTAGAGGCTGAGCAGGACCGTGGGCCCGAAGGCGGCGCCGAACCCGGCCCAGGCGAACGCGACGAGGGCGAGGATCGTGTCGTTCTGTTCCCAGGCCATCGCCGCCGCGACGACGGAGACGAGGAGCACCGCCGCGCGGCCGAGGAGCACCCCGGTTCGCTGGTCGAGGCTCCGCCTGGCGAGCCCGCGGTAGAGGTCCTCCACGAGCGCTGATGCCGTGACCAGCAGCTGCGAGGAGATCGTGGACATGATGGCGGCGAGGATGGCGGCCAGCATGAAGCCCGCGACGAGCGGGTGGAACAGCATCTGACCGAGCGCGATGAACACGGTCTCCGGATCCGCGAGGCGCTGCTCGTCGCGCCCGTACACCGCGATCCCGACCAGTGCGGTCCCGGCGGCACCCAGGCACGACAACGCCATCCAGCCAATCCCGATGCGACGGCTGGGTGCCGCCTCCTGAGGGGTCCGCAGGGCCATGAACCGCACGATGATGTGCGGCTGCCCGAAGTAGCCCAGGCCCCACGCCACCGAGGACACCACGCCGAGCACCGTGGTCGTGGCGCCCCAGAGGGCGAAGGTGTGCGGGTCGAGGGTGGTGACCGCCTCGTAGAGGGCCACCGGGCCGCCGACGTGGATGACGCCGGCCACCGGCACCGCCACCAGTGCGGCCACCATCATCAGCCCCTGGACGAGGTCGGTGTAGGAGACGGCCAGGAACCCGCCGACGAGGGTGTACAGCACCACGATGCCGGCGACGAGCACCATGCCCAACCGGTAGTCCATGCCGAAGGAGGCGTTGAAGAACTTGCCGCCCGCCACCATCCCGCTGGACACGTAGAAGGTGAAGAAGACCAGGATGATCACCCCGGCGGTGATCCGCAGGATCTGGGTGGAGTCCCTCAGCCGGTTGCCGAAGAAGCTGGGGATGGTGATCGCGTCGCCGGCCACCTCCGTGTAGACCCTGAGGCGTGGGGCGACGAACTTCCAGTTGAGCCAGGCGCCCACGGTGAGTCCGATCGCGATCCAGAACTCCACCATGCCCGCGGCGTAGAGGGCCCCCGGCAGGCCCATCAGCAGCCAGCCGGACATGTCGGAGGCTCCCGCCGAGAGCGCGGCTGCCACTGGGCCCAGCCCTCGTCCGGCAAGCATGTAGTCGCTCAGATCGGTGGTGCGGTAGTAGGCCCAGATCCCGATGGCGATCATCACGGCGAAGTACACGACCATGGCGATGCCCTGGTAGGTGATGGCTGACATGGCGGTCCTCTCGACCGCGTCAACCTATCGCGCGGCAGCCGGAGGCCGACGGCCGAGCCCGGTTTAGCGGCTTCGTGGCCGCCACACCCAGGCAACCACCAGCGCCACACCGCCGAGCACCAGGAGCACCCAGCCTGTGGTGACCGCCGGCGCGGTCCAGGTCAGCAGCGACGACGTGGCGCCGTCGACGAGGGCGGCCTGGACCACCGCCTGAAGCGAGTCTCCTCCCGCAGCGGCGGCACGCTCGGCAAGGAGGCCCCGCGCGAAGGTCAGGCCGGCCAGACCTCCTGCGACGGCGAGGATCCATGCCACCCAGCGTCCTCGCCACGATCCGACGGCCAGGCCGATGACCGCCAGCGCCGCGGCTGCCGCGTAGAACCAGATCCAGTGGCGTGCCAGGCTCAGCGCGTCGGCGGCATACCCCGCCTGGACGGTGTCCGGGCGTCCCAGGGCGACGCGCAGGTCCCCACTCATCGGGATCTGGGTCACGTACGGGCGCAGGATCTCCGGCGAGATCTCCACCAGCCGGCTCATCCCCAGCTCGACGAAGGGGTCGAGGGTCAGCCAGAGCGTGGGTGCGTCCCCACCTGACCGCATGAGGTCCAGGCCCGCCACGAAGTCGGCCCTCGAGAGGTCGATGCTCTCCTCCCAGGCCTGGTTGAAGCCCTCGCTCCCAGCGATCTGATTCATCGCGAGGGTGACGAGCTCCTCCACCTGGTCCCGCACGCCGGGAATGCGATCCACCACGGGAGGGAGTTGTTCGACGACTGCAGCGGTGAGTTCCACAGCGATGGCCCCGAGCACCCGGGGATCCGACGCCACGGGCCCGACGATGACCCGCATGGGCTCGGACGTGCGGGCGGTCGTGTCCAGCCACTGCGCCGCCACCCCGCCCAGCGCCGACATGACGCCCGCCGACATGAGCAGCAGCGCCAGCAGCGAACGCACGAAACCGGCCACCATGCCTCCCTTGGGTACGGATCTCAGGGTAGTTGCCGCAGCAAGTGGAATATCTATCGGAGAAGTGGAATACTCACGCCCATGACCTACACAGTGGCAGTCGCGGGATGCACCGGATACGCGGGCGGCGAGCTCCTCCGCCTGCTGCTCCAGCATCCGGCGGTGGAGATCGGGGCGCTCACCGGCAACTCCAGCGTGGGAGACCGCCTGGTGAACCATCAGCCGCACCTGTATCCGCTCGCCGACCGGCTGGTCGCGGCCACCACCGCCCAGGAACTGGCCGGTCACGACGTGGTGTTCCTGGCCCTGCCCCACGGCACGTCCGCCGCGATCGCGGCGGAGTTGGACGACGACGTCATCGTCGTCGACGCCGGCGCGGACTTCCGGCTGACCGACGCCGACGCCTGGGAGCGCTTCTACGGCACGCCGCATGCGGGCACCTGGCCCTACGGCCTCCCGGAGCTGCCCGGGCAGCGGGCGCGCCTCGCAGGAGCGACGAGGATCGCCGTCCCGGGGTGCTACCCCACGGCGTCGACTCTGGCGCTGCTCCCGGCGGTCGCCTCCGGCCTCATCGACCCGGCTCAGATCGTCATCGTCGCGGCCAGCGGAACCTCGGGAGCAGGGAAGTCGCTCAAGCCCAACCTGCTCGGGTCCGAGGTGATGGGCAACATGAGCCCCTACGGGGTCGGGGGCGTGCATCGGCACACCCCGGAGATCGTCCAGAACCTCTCCGCCGTGGCCGGCACCCGGGTCAACGTGTCCTTCACTCCACTCCTGGCACCCATGCCCCGAGGCATCCTGGCCACCTGCTCCGCGCCGATCGTCCCCGGCGTCACCACTGCGTCGGCGTACGCGGCGTACACGGAGTTCTTCGCCGACGAGCCGTTCGTCGAGGTGCTGTCACCGGGGGTGTGGCCGCAGACGGCCGCCGTCTCGGGCTCGAACCGGGCGACGGTCCAGGTCGTCGTCGACGAGGCCGCGGGCCGGTTGATCGCCATCTCGGCCATCGACAACCTCACCAAGGGCACCGCGGGCGGAGCCATCCAGTCGATGAACCTGGCGCTGGGGCTCCCCGAGACCCAGGGCCTGTCCTCCGTCGGCGTCGCGCCCTGAAAGGCAATGAACATGTCCCATACTGAATCCGCGTCGGACGCGGGCGTGGGAGTCACCCTCCCGCAGGGTTTCTCCGCCTCCGGCGTCACCGCGGGGCTCAAGGCGAGCGGCAGGCCGGACGTGGCCGTCGTGCACAACCTCGGCCCCGGGATGTCGGCGGCGGCGGTGTTCACCTCCAACCGCGTCCATGCCGCGCCGGTGAAATGGTCCCGGCAGGCTGTGGCGGACGGACAGGTGCAGGCCGTGGTCCTGAACTCCGGCGGTGCCAACGCGTGCACGGGCGCCGAGGGGTTCACCGACTCGGCCACCACCGCCGCCAGGGTGGCCGACCGGCTGGGCGTGATCACCGACAACGTGGCCGTCTGCTCCACCGGCCTCATCGGGCTGCGACTCCCCATGGACCTGCTCCTCAACGGCGTCGACGACGCATGCGCGGCCCTGTCACCCGACGGCGGAGCCGCAGCCGCCACCGCCATCATGACCACCGACTCGGTCCCGAAGCAGGCGGGCATCGTGGTAGGCGGCTGGGCCATCGGCGGGATGGCCAAGGGGGCAGGCATGCTCGCGCCCGGCCTGGCGACGATGCTGGTGGTCCTCACCACGGATGCCGTGGTCCCCGCAGAGGCCCTGCAGGGCGCGCTGCGCGAGGCGACCCGGCTGAGCTTCGACCGCGCGGACTCTGACGGGTGCATGTCCACCAACGACACGGTGCTCCTCATGGCGAGCGGCGCCTCGGGGGAGTCGCCGGACCCGGCGGCCTTCCAGGCCGCCCTGACCGAGGTGTGCCAGGACCTGGCCCGGCAGCTGATCGCCGATGCGGAGGGCGCCTCCCACGAGATCGCCATCGAGGTGGTGGGGGCGGCCTCCGAGAGGGACGCGGAGGTCGTCGGTCGCGAGATCGCCAGATCCAACCTCTTCAAGTGCGCCATCTTCGGCGGGGATCCCAACTGGGGGCGGGTCCTGTCCGCCATCGGCGTGACGGACGCCGCCTTCGACCCTGACGAGCTCGACGTGTCCTTCAACGGCGTCATGGTGTGCCGGGGCGGCCAGATCGGCGACGATCGCGGTCTGGTGGACCTCGGCCCCCGCCAGGTGAGGGTCCTCGTGGATCTCCACGCCGGCGTCGAGACGGCCACCATCCTGACCAACGACCTCACCTACGACTACGTGAAGGAGAACGCGGAGTACTCGACGTGAGTCTGGGCCGACCATCCGCCCACGTCCCGCCCGCGCCGCACTCCCAGGGGAAACCATGATGACCAAGACCCGCATCCAGCAACAGCCCGAGCTCATCGCCAAGGCCGGCACCCTGATCGAGGCGCTGCCCTGGCTGGCGGAGTACGCCGGCCGCACCGTCGTCATCAAGTACGGCGGCAACGCCATGACCGACGAGTCGCTCAAGCGCGCGTTCGCCGAGGACATCGTCTTCCTGCGCCGCGTGGGGGTGAAGCCGGTCGTCGTGCACGGTGGAGGCCCTCAGATCTCGTCGATGCTCAAGCGGCTGGACATCGCCTCGGAGTTCCGGGGCGGCCTGCGCGTCACCACCCCGGAGGCCATGGACGTGGTCCGGATGGTGCTCGTCGGCCAGGTCGGCCGCGAGCTCGTCAACCTCATCAACCAGCACGGGGCGTTCGCCGTCGGCATGTCCGGGGAGGACGGGGGGCTGTTCACCGCCAAGCGTCGCGGCCTGGTGGTCGACGACGAGGAGATCGACCTCGGCCTGGTGGGCGACGTCGAGTCCGTGGACCCGGCCTCCATCCTCGACCTCATCGACGCGGGCAGGATCCCCGTGGTCGCCACCGTGGCGCCGGACGTGGAGGGCCAGGTGCACAACGTCAACGGCGACACCGCCGCGGCCGCCCTGGCCGTCGCCCTCGGGGCGAAGCGGCTGGTGATGCTCACCAACGTCGCCGGCGTCTACGCCAACTATCCCGACGAGGAGTCGGTGATCACCCAGATCTCGACGGCAGAGGTCAGCGCCATGCTCCCCAGCCTCGACGCGGGGATGATCCCCAAGATGGAGGCCTGCGTCCGGGCCGTGGAGGGCGGCGTGACCTCCGCCACGGTGATCGACGGCAGGATCCCACACTGCCTGCTGCTGGAGATCTTCACCGACGAGGGCGTGGGCACGATGGTCACCAACGAGGAGGTCCAGCCATGACCCAGAGCGAGCTCACCGCCCGCTACGGCGCCGTCATGATGAACGCGTTCGGCCCGCCCAAGCGGGTGTTCGAGCGCGGCGAGGGGGTGCACCTGTACGACGCCGACGGCCGGCGCTACACCGACCTTCTTTCCGGGCTGGCGGTCAACGCGCTGGGGCACAACCATCCGGCGGTCACGGCGGCGATCACCTCGCAGCTCGGCCGCCTCGGCCATGTGTCCAACTTCTTCGCCAGCGAGCAGCAGATCCGCCTCGCCGAGCGGCTGGCGGGGTTCACGGGGAACCCCCAGACCAGGGTGTTCTTCACCAACTCCGGCACCGAGGCCAACGAGGCGGCCTTCAAGCTCTCGCGGCTCACCGGCCGCACGAGGCTGGTGGCGATGGAGGGCTCGTTCCACGGCCGGACCATGGGCGCCCTGGCCCTCACCCACAACGCCAAGTACCGGGAGCCGTTCGAGCCTCTCCCTGGCGAGGTGACCTTCGTACCGTTCGGTGACGTGGAGGCCCTGAGCGCGGCGGTGGACGAGCGGACGGCCGCCATCGTGCTGGAGACGGTCCAAGGCGAGAACGGCGTGGTCCCCGCGCCGGACGGATTCCTGGCCGCGGCGCGTGACATCGCCACCGCCAACGGTGCCCTCCTGTGGATCGACGAGGTGCAGACGGGCCTCGGACGCTGCGGCGAGTACCTGGCGCATCGGGCCGACGGGGTGGTGGCGGATCTGATCACGCTGGCCAAGGGCCTCGGCAACGGGTTCCCGATCGGAGCCTGCCTGGCCACGGGGGAGGCGGCGTCGCTTCTGCAGCCGGGCCTCCACGGCACCACCTTCGGCGGCAACCCGGTCGCGGCGGCCGCGGGCAACGCGGTGCTCGACGCGCTGGAGTCCGGCGTCCTCGACAACGCCCGCTCCGTTGGTGCCTGGCTGGCCGCGGCCGTGCGCGACCTCGGCCATCCGCTGATCGACGGGGTGCGCGGCCGCGGACTATTGCTGGGCGTCCTGCTGACCAGGCCGGTCGCGGGCGAGGTCGCAGACGCGGCGCTCGACGCGGGCTTCGTCATCAACGCGCCCCGGCCGGGCGTGCTCCGGCTGGCGCCGCCGCTGATCTCGGCGCCGGAGGACCTGCAGGGCTTCCTCGACGCGCTCCCAGGGCTGCTGGACCCGCATGTCTGACGTGACGAGGGCCGGCCGGCTGGCCACCCTGCGTCAACTCGTCAACGAGGCCAGATACGCCTCGCAGGCGGACCTGATCGAGGCGCTGGCAGCCGAGGGCATCAGCGTGAGCCAGCCCACCCTGTCGAAGGACCTCCTGGTCCTCGGCGCCGTCCGGCAGCGGGCCGCGGACGGCTCGCTCGTCTACGCCGCGGGGTCCGACGAGGACCGGGGCGTCACCATGGACAAGCTGGCCCGCCTCTGCGCGGAGATGCTTCAGTCCCTGCGCGCCGCCGGCAACCAGATCGTGCTGAAGGTGCCGCCCGGCGCCGCCCAGTACTTCGCGGCAAGCCTCGACGCCGCCGCGCTCGCGGGGGTGATGGGTACGATCGCCGGGGATGACACCATCCTGGTGATCGCCACCGACGAGGGGGCGGCCGAGGACGTGGTGGTGCGGATATCCGAGATGACGAAGAGTGGCCGACCGGGAAGAGGACGCGACGATGAGCACTGAGCAGGGGAGACTCTGGGGAGGCCGGTTCGCCGGCGGTCCGAGCGAGGCCATGTTCGCGCTGAGCCGGTCCACCCAGTTCGACTGGCGGCTGGCGCTGCACGACATCGCTGGCTCGCGCGCCCACGCGAAGGCGCTGCACGCCGCGGGCCTGCTCGACGCGGACCAGGCGTCGGCGATGGACGCCGGGCTGGCGGAGCTGGCCGGGCGCGTGGAGTCGGGCGCGTTCGTCGCGGCGGACACCGACGAGGACGTCCATGGGGCCCTTGAGCGGGGCCTCAAGGAGATCGTCGGCGCGGACCTGGGCGGACGCCTGCGCGCCGGCCGGTCCCGCAACGACCAGATCGCCACCCTGATCCGCAGCTACCTGCGTGAGGAGGTCCGGCTGATCGCGCAGGACATCGACGGCGTCGTCGAGGCCCTGAGCGGCCAGGCGGAGCGCCACCTGGGGGCGGTGATGCCGGGGCGGACGCACCTGCAGTCGGCGCAACCCATCCTGCTCAGCCACCACCTGCTCGCGCACGCGTGGCCGCTCGTCCGCGACATCGAGCGTCTGCGCGACCTCGACCGTCGACTCGCGGTCAGCCCCTACGGCTCGGCGGCGCTGGCGGGGACGTCGCTCGGGTTGGATCCTGCACTGGTGGCCCGCGAGCTGGGGTTCACCTCCTCGGTGGCCAACTCGATCGACGGCACCGCCTCGCGGGATCTCATCGCCGAGGCCGCGTTCGTCCTGGCGCAGGTGGGTGTGGACCTGTCGCGGCTGTCGGAGGACGTGATCCTCTGGTGCACCGCGGAGTTCGGCTTCGCCACGCTCGACGACGCCTGGTCGACGGGGAGCTCGATCATGCCGCAGAAGAAGAACCCGGACGTCGCGGAGCTCGCCCGTGGGAAGGCCGGGCGTCTCATCGGCAATCTGTCGGGGCTGCTCGCCACGCTGAAGGGGCTTCCCCTGGCCTACAACCGTGACCTGCAGGAGGACAAGGAGCCCATCTTCGACGGCATCGACCAACTCCACGTGCTGCTGCCCGCCGTCGCCGGGATGGTCGCCACGCTGACGTTCCACCCGACGCGCATGGCTGAGGTGGCGCCCCACGGCTTCTCGCTGGCCACCGACGTCGCCGACCACCTGGTCCGTTCGCGGGTCCCCTTCGCCGTGGCGCACGAGGTCGCGGGGGAGACGGTGCGGTACTGCGAGTCGCGTGGAATCACGCTGCAGGACCTGACGCTCGAGGATCTCCCGGCGATCTCTCCGGTGCTGGACGGGTCGGTCCTTGAGGTGCTGACCGTGGAGGGTTCCGTCGCCTCGCGCGACGGCCGGGGCGGCACCGCGCCGTCGCGGGTCCGCGAGCAGCTCCTGGAGCTCGACGCGGCGCGGGGTGGCTTGGCGGACTTCCTGGCGGGCTGACCGCGGGCGCCATGAGGCTATGCTGACCGGCGTGAACGCACTCCTCGACGACCTCCGCTGGCGTGGGCTACTCGCCCATTCGACAGACCCGGATGCGCTGGCCGCGCATCTCGACGAGGGGTCCGTGAAGTTCTATGTGGGGTTCGACCCCACAGCGCAGAGCGTGCACACCGGCAACCTGGTTCAGCTCCTCCTCGCCCGGCGCCTGCAGGACGCCGGGCACCGGCCCTTCATGCTGGTGGGCGGAGCGACGGGCCTCATCGGGGATCCCAAGGAGTCCGGGGAGCGGATCATGAACTCCACGGACGTGGTGGCCGGCTGGGTCGAGCGGATCCGCGAGCAGGTCGGGAGGTTCGTGACCTTCGACGGCCCCGCGGCCGCCACCATGGTCAACAACTTCGACTGGACCAGCCGGATGTCGGTGCTCGACTTCCTCCGCGACGTGGGGAAGCACTTCCCCGTGAACCGGATGCTCGCCCGGGACGTCGTCGCCCGGCGTCTCGAGTCCGGGATCTCCTACACCGAGTTCTCGTACGTGCTCCTGCAGTCCATGGACTACCGCGAGCTCTACCGGCGTCACGGCGTCACGCTGCAGACGGGCGGATCGGACCAGTGGGGCAACCTGACCGCCGGTGTGGAGCTGATCCGGCGCAGCGATCAGGGCCGCGTGCACGCCATGGCGACGCCGCTCCTGACCAAGGCGGACGGCACGAAGTTCGGCAAGACCGAGTCCGGCACCGTCTGGCTGGACGCGACGCTCACCTCGCCGTACGCGTTCCACCAGTTCTTCCTCAACGCCGAGGATTCCAAGGTCGTCGACTACCTGAAGGTGTTCTCCTTCAGGTCACGTGAGGAGATCGAGGCGCTCGAGCAGGCCACGATCGACGCGCCCTTCAAACGTGAGGCGCAGCGGGCGCTCGCCGACGACGTGACCGACCTCGTGCACGGCCCCGCCGAGCGGGAGGCCGCGGTGGCGGCCGCGTCGGCGCTGTTCGGCCGCGGTGAGCTGGAGCGGCTCGCGCCGTCCACGCTGGAGGGGGTGCTCCGGGAGGTCGGCGGGAAGCCGGTGGAGGAGGACCTGACCATCGTGGAGGCGATGGCCATGGCTGGGATCGTCGAGTCCAAGGGGGCGGCCAGGCGGGCCATCGCCGAGGGCGGCGCCTACCTCAACAACGTCAAGATCGACGATCCGGACCTGGTCCTCACCGGGGACCGCCTCGTCCACGGCCGATTCGCGGTCCTGCGTCGCGGGCGCAAGACCGTCGGCGGCGTCTACCGTCCCTGAGTCAGCTGCGCTCGGTCAGCCCTTCGACGCCCAGGCTGTAGACCGTCTTCCGGGTGCGGGCAGCCGACGCCTGCATCTCCTCGGCGAGCGGGTTGCCGGCCGCCAGCTCGTCGGGGATGAGGTAGACCCTCGCCGGTCGGGAGCCCGAGTGCTTCGTGATCATGGTGGGGGCGTACTCGGCCGCTGAAGCGACGAAGGAGCCGTCCGCCTGCTCGGTGAAGGTGACCTGGGCGAGGTACCCGTCGTAGGTGCGCGGCTTCGCCGGACCGCTTGCGGCGATCAGGTTGCCGGCGCCGTAGACGACCCACTTCCCGTTGACCTTGTCGATCGGCTGCACCACGTGGGCGTGCTGGCCGAACAGGAAGTCGACGTCCGGCGACGCGGTGACCGCCTCGGCGTAGGCGCGCTGCTGCTCGTTGATGGTGCTGGAGTACTCGTCGCCGGCGTGGATGTGAACGGCGACGATGTCCGCCCCCGCTTCGCGGGCCCGCCGCGCCTGCGCGATCGCCAGATCGGCGTCGAGCAGCTCGACTGACCAGTCCTTCCCCTTCGCCTTCGGAATGCCGTTCAGGCCGTAGGTCTGGCTGATGACGGCGACATCGACGCCTGACTCCGTGGTGTAGATGACGGGGGTGGCGGCGAGTTCCTCGGTGGCGTAGGACCCGGCGGTCAGGATGCCGGCCGCGCGGTGCACGTCGATGGTGCGCACCAGCCCTTCCCACCCGGCGTCCATGGTGTGGTTGGAGGCGGTGGTGCACAGGTCCCATCCCACCTCCTTGATGGCAGGGGCGATCTCCTGCGGCGCTGCGAAGAGGGGATAGTTGCGGAAGGGGCCGTCCTTCTCGGCGAACGGGACCTCCGAATGGCAGATCCCCAGGTCCGCGGCGGAGACGTAACCCTGCAGCGAGGCGAGCTGCGGGAAGAAGTCGAAGCGGGGCTCGCCTGTGCTCTTGGCGTCCACCTCGGCGCTGTTCCACAGCGAGTTGTGCCACAGCAGGTCACCGCTGACATTGATGGTCACCTCCCGCATGGGGGCGGGCGACGACGAGGTGGGCGAGGGGGAGGGCGACGGCGCCTCGGGCGACGGAGCTGAGGCCGACGCGGAGGGCGACGCCGCCGGCGTCCCGCTGCCGGGCATCGGTCCGGCGGGGCCAAGGCCGGTGGGCGCGCACGCACCGGTGAGAACCAGCGCCGCCAGCGCCGGCAGGAGTAAGGCACGCTTCTGCATGGGCCAAGGCTACGACGTGACCGACGGTGCGCCCACCACGACCGCTCGGGTTTGCGCGGGCGCGGGGACGCGTGTACTGTTCGTCGAGCCTTGTTGGTGCACCGGACGTTCAGGACGGACCAGAGGCACCATCCTTCTCATCGCGAACGGGACGAGTGTGCGCTCGCATGGAGCCCGCTCAACGTCCCGGGTCGGGCCGGGAAGGCTGGGAACAACTCAACAGCGATCGGTCGCGGATCTGTCGGTTTGACAGGCGCAGACGGTGTAGGTAAAGTTGGTCGGGCCGCTTCGGCGGTGCTCAACCGGAAGACTCCTTGTCACAGAGGTTTCTACCATCTCACACAACGTTCTGGTGCTTGTCGGTTCGATTTGACGGACTGGTCGTGTGTGGGTAAGGTTGGTCGAGTTGCCCCAGGGTGGATGTCACGGTTTCGTGGTTGATGTCTGGGAGTGCCCGAATCTTGAGAACTCAACAGTGTGCTTTAAGTCAATGCCAATTTTTTTTGCACTGCAGGGCCTTTGTGGTCTTGTTTTGCGTTTCCCGTCGCGTGGCCTCTTTTTGGGGTTGCGTGTTGGGTTTCTTTGAGTGAAATTTTGATTGATCCAGTGATGGATTTTGGTCAGTGTTTGATTCGAAGTTGTTTGTGACGGTTTGCGGGCTGCCTCTTTGTGGGGTGGTTTGTTTCCGATATTTTTCAACGGAGAGTTTGATCCTGGCTCAGGACGAACGCTGGCGGCGTGCTTAACACATGCAAGTCGAACGGTAAGGCCTCTTCGGGGGTACACGAGTGGCGAACGGGTGAGTAACACGTGAGTAACCTGCCCTTGACTTTGGGATAACATCTGGAAACAGGTGCTAATACCGGATATGAGCCTTTTCCGCACGGGATTGGTTGGAAAGCTCCGGCGGTCATGGATGGACTCGCGGCCTATCAGCTTGTTGGTGAGGTAGTGGCTCACCAAGGCTTCGACGGGTAGCCGGCCTGAGAGGGCGACCGGCCACATTGGGACTGAGATACGGCCCAAACTCCTACGGGAGGCAGCAGTGGGGAATATTGCACAATGGGCGGAAGCCTGATGCAGCAACGCCGCGTGCGGGATGACGGCCTTCGGGTTGTAAACCGCTTTCAGCAGGGACGAAGCTAACGTGACGGTACCTGCAGAAGAAGCACCGGCTAACTACGTGCCAGCAGCCGCGGTGATACGTAGGGTGCGAGCGTTGTCCGGATTTATTGGGCGTAAAGAGCTTGTAGGCGGTTTGTCGCGTCGGGAGTGAAAACTCAGGGCTTAACCCTGAGCCTGCTTCTGATACGGGCAGACTTGAGGAAGGTAGGGGAGAATGGAATTCCTGGTGAAGCGGTGGAATGCGTAGATATCAGGAGGAACACCAGTGGCGAAGGCGGTTCTCTGGACCTTTCCTGACGCTGAGAAGCGAAAGCGTGGGGAGCAAACAGGCTTAGATACCCTGGTAGTCCACGCCGTAAACGGTGGGTACTAGGTGTGGGGGACATTCCACGTTCTCCGTGCCGCAGCTAACGCATTAAGTACCCCGCCTGGGGAGTACGGCCGCAAGGCTAAAACTCAAAGGAATTGACGGGGCCCCGCACAAGCGGCGGAGCATGCGGATTAATTCGATGCAACGCGAAGAACCTTACCTGGGTTTGACATATGCCGGAAACATCCAGAGATGGATGCCCCTTTTTGGTCGGTTTACAGGTGGTGCATGGCTGTCGTCAGCTCGTGTCGTGAGATGTTGGGTTAAGTCCCGCAACGAGCGCAACCCTCGTCCTATGTTGCCAGCGGGTAATGCCGGGGACTCATAGGAGACCGCCGGGGTCAACTCGGAGGAAGGTGGGGATGACGTCAAGTCATCATGCCCCTTATGTCCAGGGCTTCACGCATGCTACAATGGCCGGTACAAAGAGCTGCGAACCTGTAAGGGTGAGCGAATCTCAAAAAGCCGGTCTCAGTTCGGATTGGGGTCTGCAACTCGACCCCATGAAGTCGGAGTCGCTAGTAATCGCAGATCAGCAACGCTGCGGTGAATACGTTCCCGGGGCTTGTACACACCGCCCGTCAAGTCATGAAAGTCGGTAACACCCGAAGCCGGTGGCCTAACCCTTGTGGAGGGAGCCGTCGAAGGTGGGACCGGTAATTAGGACTAAGTCGTAACAAGGTAGCCGTACCGGAAGGTGCGGCTGGATCACCTCCTTTCTAAGGAGCCTGTAGCGTCATCACTGTGTGGTGGGGCTCATGGTCGTGTTCTGGGGCGTCTGTTCCCGGCGCGGCCGGCACCGGAATGTGGAACATTGATTTTGTATGCCTGGTCAGAAGTCTGGTTCGTTAGTACAACCTCCTTTTTTGGGGGAGTGGAACGTGGGTCGGGTGGAGGTTGGGTTAAGCACACTGTTGGGTTTTGAAGGGTCGGTCGCTTGTGCGGCGGCTTTTCTGTGCGGACCAGGTCTGATCATCTGTTTGTGGGTGGTTGGGTGTGGGCTCGCCCGTATTTTGAGAACTTCACAGTGGACGCGAGCATCTTTGTAGATTAACAAGCTACTAAGTGCGATCGGTGGATGCCTTGGCACCAAGAGCCGAAGAAGGACGTTGTAACCTGCGATAAGCCTCGGGGAGTTGGTAAACGAGCTTTGATCCGAGGATGTCCGAATAGGGAAACCTTGAAATACCGGAGTCATGTCCGGCAACCTCTGCCTGAATATATAGGGTAGTTGGAGGGAACGCGGGGAAGTGAAACATCTCAGTACCCGCAGGAAGAGAAAACAATTGTGATTCCGTGAGTAGTGGCGAGCGAAAGCGGAAGAGGCCAAACCTCATGTGTGTGATAGCTGACAGGTGTTGCACATGGGGTGTTGTGGGGCCGTTCGGACCGTGCTGTCATGCGGTCAGAGAGTAAGAAATGGACAGGGAAGTCGAAGTGGCTGCGAAGGCCACAGCATAGAAGGTAACACTCCTGTAGACGTAAGTTGTTCACTCTCGAGCGTTACCCCAAGTAGTGCGGAACCCCTGAAATTCCGCATGAATCTGGCGGGACCATCCGCTAAGCCTAAATACTCCTTGGTGACCGATAGCGGACAAGTACCGTGAGGGAAAGGTGAAAAGTACCCCGGGAGGGGAGTGAAATAGTACCTGAAACCGATCGCATACAATCCGTCGGAGCCTGTAAGGGTGACGGCGTGCCTTTTGAAGAATGAGCCTGCGAGTTAGTGGTACGTGGCGAGGTTAACCCGTGTGGGGTAGCCGTAGCGAAAGCGAGTCCTAATAGGGCGTTTCAGTCGCGTGCTCTAGACCCGAAGCGGAGTGATCTATCCATGGCCAGGGTGAAGCGACGGTAAGACGTCGTGGAGGCCCGAACTCACTTGGGTTGAAAACCGAGGAGATGAGCTGTGGATAGGGGTGAAAGGCCAATCAAACTCCGTGATAGCTGGTTCTCCCCGAAATGCATTTAGGTGCAGCGTCGCATGTTTCTTACCGGAGGTAGAGCACTGAATGGTCTAGGGGGCCCACAAGCTTACCGAAATCAGTCAAACTCCGAATGCCGGTAAGTGAGAGTGCGGCAGTGAGACTGTGGGGGATAAGCTTCATAGTCGAGAGGGAAACAGCCCAGATCATCAGCTAAGGCCCCTAAGCGATAACTAAGTGGAAAAGGATGTGGAGTTGCGGAGACAACCAGGAGGTTGGCTTGGAAGCAGCCACCCTTGAAAGAGTGCGTAATAGCTCACTGGTCAAGTGATTCTGCGCCGACAATTTAGCGGGGCTCAAGTTATCCGCCGAAGCTATGGCATTCACGTGTTTAGGCCGTAAGGCTGCGTGGATGGGTAGGGGAGCGTCGTGTGCGCGGTGAAGCGGCGGGGTGACCCAGCCGTGGAGAGCACACGAGTGAGAATGCAGGCATGAGTAGCGAAAGACGGGTGAGAAACCCGTCCGCCGAATATCCAAGGGTTCCAGGGTCAAGCTAATCTGCCCTGGGTAAGTCGGGACCTAAGGCGAGGCCGACAGGCGTAGTCGATGGACAACGGGTTGATATTCCCGTACCGGCGAAATATCGTCCGTGCTGAGGCGAGTGATGCTAAGCATGCGAGGTCGGTTGTGGTCTTCGGATCGTGGCTGGCTGAGTCTGTGACCCAATCTTGTAGTAGGCAAGCTGCGGAGGGACGCAGGAAGGTAGCTCTTCTCGGGTTTGGATATCCCCGGGCTAAGTGTGTAGGACGGAACGTAGGCAAATCCGCGTTCTATATGTTTGAGACATGATGGGTCGGTCACTTTTGTGGCCGTAAGAGTGATCCTATGCTGCCTAGAAAAGCTTCGTGAGCGAGATATGAGCCGCCCGTACCCCAAACCGACACAGGTGGATAGGTAGAGAATACTAAGGCGATCGAGATAACCATGGTGAAGGAACTCGGCAAAATACCCCCGTAACTTCGGGATAAGGGGGACCTGATGCGTATTAGAATTTACTTCGAAAGCGTTGAGGGTCGCAGAGACCAGGCCCAAGCGACTGTTTACTAAAAACACAGGTCCGTGCTAAGTCGAAAGACGATGTATACGGACTGACTCCTGCCCGGTGCTGGAAGGTTAAGGGGAAGGGTTAGCCTCACGGCGAAGCCTTGAACTTAAGCCCCAGTAAACGGCGGTGGTAACTATAACCATCCTAAGGTAGCGAAATTCCTTGTCGGGTAAGTTCCGACCTGCACGAATGGAGTAACGATTTGGGCGCTGTCTCCACCATGGACTCGGCGAAATTGCACTACGAGTAAAGATGCTCGTTACGCGCAGCAGGACGGAAAGACCCCGGGACCTTCACTATAGTTTGGTATTGGTGATCGGTGTGACTTGTGTAGGATAGGTGGGAGACTTTGAAGCTTGGACGCCAGTTCAGGTGGAGTCATCGTTGAAATACCACTCTGGTCACTCTGGTTATCTAACCTAGGTCCATTATCTGGATCAGGGACAGTGCCTGATGGGTAGTTTGACTGGGGCGGTCGCCTCCTAAAAGGTAACGGAGGCGCCCAAAGGTTCCCTCAGCCTGGTTGGCAATCAGGTTTCGAGTGTAAGTGCACAAGGGAGCTTGACTGCGAGAGAGACATCTCGAGCAGGGACGAAAGTCGGGACTAGTGATCTTCTGGTGGCACATGGAAGCGCCAGGACTCAACGGATAAAAGGTACCCCGGGGATAACAGGCTGATCTTGCCCGAGCGTCCATAGCGACGGCATGGTTTGGCACCTCGATGTCGGCTCGTCGCATCCTGGGGCTGGAGTCGGTCCCAAGGGTTGGGCTGTTCGCCCATTAAAGCGGCACGCGAGCTGGGTTTAGAACGTCGTGAGACAGTTCGGTCCCTATCCGCTGCGCGCGTAGGAGTCTTGAGAAGAGCTGTCCTTAGTACGAGAGGACCGGGACGGACTAACCTCTGGTGTGCCAGTTGTTCTACCAAGAGCACGGCTGGTTGGCTACGTTGGGAAGTGATAACCGCTGAAAGCATCTAAGCGGGAAGCACGCTTCAAGATGAGGGCTCCCACAGATTAATCTGGTAAGGCCCCCTATAGACCATGGGGTGATAGGTCGGATGTGGAAGTGCAGTAATGCACGGAGCTGACCGATACTAATAGGCCGAGGGCTTGTTTCTACAAAGATGCTACGCGTCCACTGTGAGGTTCCCGGGATACGGTCGGGAACCTCGAAAATGCAATAATTCAATATTGGCTTTTCGTAGGCTTCGAATGCTATCCTCATAGTGTTTCGGTGGTCATAGCGAGAGGGAAACACCCGGTCCCATCCCGAACCCGGAAGTTAAGCCTCTCAGCGCCGATGGTACTGCAAGGGGGACCTTGTGGGAGACTAGGACGCCGCCGGACTTACATAAACCCCCCGACCCTTGGTCGGGGGGTTTATTTGTTTCCCCACCATCACGCTGAGCCGGCCTCCCGCCTGCTGCTGGGCCGCCCGATTGGGCGGATGCCGCCCAGGCTGGGAGAATGGGCGCATGTCTAGTGAAAACTCCACACCGAGCGAAGACCGCCAGGGTCCGCGCGACGGCCGCCCGCACCGTGACGGTGGCACCACAGGGGGCGCCGGCCGGCCCGGTGGCGAGCGCGGAGGATCCTGGGGCGGCGGGCCCAGACGCGACGACGACCGCCGCGGGTCCAGGCAGGGCGATTCCCGGGGTCAGCGCTCCGGCGGAGACCGCGCGCAGGCGGGTGACAGGAACGATGACCGTCGCAGCCCAAGGCAGGGCGACTCGCGTGGCGACCGGCCCCAATGGGGGAACCGCGACGACGACCGGCGTGGGCAGCGCCCCGCCGGCGATCGACCGCAGTGGGGCAACCGGGACGACGACCGTCGTGGGTCGCGTCCCGAGGGTGACCGGCGTCAGTGGGACAACCGTGGCGATGACCGCCGCGGCCCCCGGCAGGACTCCCGGGGTCAGCGCCCCGGCGGCGACCGCCCCCAGTGGGGTGACAGGAACGATGACCGTCGCGGCCCAAGGCAGGGCGACTCACGTGGCGATCGGCCGCAGTGGGGCAGCCGCGACGACGGCCGTCGCGGGTCGCGTCCCGAGGGTGACCGGCGTCAGTGGGACAACCGTGGCGACGACCGCCGCGGCCCTCGGCAGGGTGACTCGCGTGGGCAGCGCCCCGGCGGCGACCGTCCCCAGTGGGGGAACCGCGACGACGACCGACGCGGCCCGCGGCCCGAGGGCGACCGGCGTCAGTGGGGCAACCGCGACGACGACCGCCGCGGACCACGGCAGGGAGACTCGCGTGGCGATCGGCCCCAGTGGGGCAACCGCGATGATGACCGTCGCGGACCGCGTCAGGACGACCGACGTCAATGGGACAACCGCGGCGACGACCGCCGCGGCCCACGGCAGGGTGACTCGCGTGGCGACCGGCCCCAGTGGGAAAACCGTGGCGACGACCGTCGCGGCCCGCGTCAGGACGACCGGCGTCAGTGGGACAACCGCGGCGACGACCGTCGCGGACCTCGACAGGGTGATTCCCGAGGCCAGCGCCCCGGCGGCGACCGTCCCCAGTGGGGCAACCGCGACGATGATCGTCGCGGCCCGCGTCAGGACGACCGGCGTCAGTGGGACAACCGTGGCGACGACCGCCGTGGCCCCCGACAGGGCGACTCCCGAGGCCAGCGCCCCGGCGGCGACCGCCCCCAATGGGGCAACCGCGACGACGATCGCCGCGGCCCCCGTCAGGACGACCGGCGTCAGTGGGACAACCGTGGCGACGACCGCCGTGGCCCACGGCAGGGAGACTCCCGAGGCCAGCGCCCCGAGGGCGACCGCCCCCAGTGGGGCAACCGCGACGACGATCGCCGATTCGATCGACGCGGGGATGCGGAGGAGCGTGCGTACAAGCCGGGCACGGCGCCGCGTTCCGACGAACCGGAGACGCCTCGCGACTTCGTCGAGTCCGAGCTGCCTGTCGGCGTGAGGGCGGAGCTGAAGGGACTTCCCAAGGACCTGGCCGAGACGGTGGGTGCGCACATCTGGGCCGCGGGCCAACTCGTCGACGTCGATCCTGAGCTCGCGTTCCGGCACGCGGAGGCGGCACGCCGTCGGGCCGGCCGGCTCCCGATCGTGCGGGAGGCGGCCGCTGAGACCGCCTATGCGGCCGGTGAGTACGCGGTGGCGTTGCGTGAGTTCCGGGCGATCCGACGGATGTCCGGCGGAGACGAACTCATCCCCGTGATCGCCGACTGCGAGCGTGCGTTGGGGAGGCCCCGCGACGCCCTGGAGGTGTTGGCGGAGCTCAGCCCGAAGAACAGGGACATCTGGCTGCGGATCGAGTGCCTCCTCGTCGAGGCGGGTACCCGTGCCGACATGGGCCAGAGGCCCGAGGCGATGCGCCTGCTCCAGGCCGCCATCAGCCGCAAGGTCGGACCTCCGTTCGGGCAGGCCCGCCTGCGCTACGCCTACGCCAACCTCCTTGAGGAGGCAGGGGACCTGGACGGGGCGCGCGAGTGGTTCAGCTCGGCGGCCGCACTCGACCAGGGGACGGAACTTGACACGGCCGACCGCATCGCGCGGCTCGACGGCGTCGTCCTCCCCGACTTCGAGCCCGAGGACGAGGACGACGAGCTCGACGCCGACGAGGAACTCGACGCGGACGTGTCCGGCGAGGATGTGGCCGACGCAGACCTCGACGAGGCTGACGATGACGACTACACGGGCGCCGACGGGGACGACCTTGACGGGTCGGAGGCTGTCGGGGACGTCGACGACGACCTCGACGCCGACGCGTCCGATGAGGATCTGGCAGACGCCGAGGTGGACCTCGACGGGGCTGGGGAGCTCGACGCTGACGAAGACCTCGCTACGCACGATTCGTCTGAGGCCGACGCGGCCTCGAGGGATGACCGCAGCGTCGAGGATGAGGACGTCGAGGACGAGGACGTCGCGCCTGAGGTCGACGTCGAGGGCGAGGACGTCAGCGAGACCGACGAGCAGGACGACGCTCGGCCGGAGGCTACCGTCGTGACCGACGACGACACCGAGCGGGCCGCCGACGACGGGGACGCCGTCGACGACGATGCCGACACTGAGGAGGATGAGCACTGATGCAGGCACTGGCGGCCGCCTACGATGCGGCACTGTTCGACCTCGACGGCGTGATCTACCTCGGCCCGTACGCGGTCGAGGGCGTCGCGGAGGCTCTTGACGAGTTGAGGTCGCGGGGGACCCACCTCGGTTTCGTGACCAACAACGCGGCCCGGACGCCCGCCGCGGTGGCCGAGCACCTCACAGAGCTCGGCATCACCGCGCAGGAGGAGGACGTGGTCAACTCGACCCAGGCCACGCTGCGCATGCTGGCGGCGGACCTGCCCGCCGGGGCGCGGATCCTCGCCGTCGGCACGGAGGCCCTCGCCGAACAACTGGGCGGGGCGGGCTTCACCGTCGTGGCGTCGCTCGATGACGATCCCGTCGCCGTGGTGCAGGGCTACAGCCCAACCATCGCGTGGCAGCGGCTGGAGGAGGCGGCCCTCGCGGTCCAGCGGGGGGCCGCGTGGTACGCCACGAACCCGGATCTGACCAGGCCGTCGGACCGAGGCATCGTGCCCGGGCTCGGGTCTCAGGTGGCCGTGGTGCGCGCGTGCGTGGACGTTGAGCCGAAGATCGCCGGCAAGCCGTACCGCCCGCTGCTCGACGAGACGGTCCTGCGCATCGGCTCGGAGCACCCGATCTTCGTGGGTGACCGCACCGATACCGACATCCTCGGCGCCAACAACGTCGGCATGGACTCCCTGTTCGTCTTCACCGGTGCCCACGGCAAGGCCGACCTGGCAGAGGCCCCGCCGGCCTACCGCCCCACCTACATCGGCTACGACGCCTCCGCGCTCCTCGAGCCGCCACGGGAGGCCGAGTTCCGCGGTGAGCGCTTCGTCTGCGGCTACCAGGAGATCGACATCATGGACGGCTTCGGCTACCTGTCGACCAAGCCGGTGACGCGCGACGAGCAGCTGGACGCGCTGTGGGCGGCGCTCCAGGCCGCCTGGCGGCTCGAGGTGGACATCTCCGCGGTCCTCAACTCGCTCGACACCCTGCGATGAACCCTCCCAGCCCGGCGGACTCGGCGCCCTCGGACGTGAAACGCACAGCACTCGTCCACGCGACCATGGCGGGGCTCGAGGGCCTCGAAGACCTGCCCCTGGGCGAGCAGATCGCGCTCCTGGGCGAGGCGCAGACGGTCTTGGCGGGGGTGCTCAACAACGATCCCGGCCTCAATCAGCCGGGCATCCCCGGCGTGTCCCGGTGAGGCTGGACCTGGCCCTCGTCGACCGTGGACTGGCGCGTTCGCGCACCCATGCCGCCGCGCTGATCGCCGACGGACGGGTGCGCGTCAACGGCGCGGTCGCCTCGAAGCCGTCCACCCGGGTCGACCCCTCCGATGAGGTCGTGGCGGAGGCCGAGCAGTGGGTGTCGCGGGCGGCGCACAAGCTCATCGGCGCCCTCGACGGCTCAGGGGTGAGCGTGGGGGGCGTTGTTCTGGACGCCGGCGCCTCGACCGGCGGATTCACCCAGGTGTGTCTCGAGCGTGGGGCCGCGCTCGTGCACGCCGTCGACGTGGGGCACGGGCAGTTGGCCCCGCTGCTGCGGGATGACCCCCGCGTCCGGGTGCATGAGGGCCTGAATCTGCGTTCGCTCACCCTGGCCCACCTGGATGGGCAGCCGGTGGATCTCATCGTCGGCGACGTGTCGTTCATCTCGCTGCGGCTGCTGCTGCCCGCGGTGCTGGCTGTGGTCCGCCCCTCCGGTGACGCGCTGCTGCTCGTCAAGCCGCAGTTCGAGGTGGGCCGCGAACTCCTGGGCTCCGGAGGCGTGGTCCGCGACGACCGGCTCAGGGCGCGCGCCGTCGACGACGTGGCTGAAGCGGCGCGGGAGCTGGGATGGGTGGAGCGATGGCGTGGCGTCAGCGCGCTGCCAGGGACCGCCGGCAACGTGGAGTACTTCCTGCACCTCACTCGGTAGGGTGAGTATGTGATGCAACGAACTGTGGCGGTGCTGGTCCACCCGGAGCGCGACGAAGCCATCGACAAGGCCGCGCAGTTCATCGCCGACCTTCACGAGATGGGCTTCGCGTTCATCGTCTTCCCGGCAGACCTGGCGCGCCTGCAGAAGCGGGTGCCCAGTGCCCGGATCCACGCGCTGGACGGCACCCCGGCCGAACTGGCCGTGGTGTTCGGCGGCGACGGCACCATCCTGCGCGCCGCCGAGTGGGCCCACCCGCTGGGCGTGCCGCTCCTCGGCGTCAACCTGGGGCACGTCGGGTTCCTGGCGGAGCTGGAGCCGTCGGACATCCACGCGCTCCCCGGGGTGGTGGCGAACCGGCTCTACCTGGTGGAGGAGAGGCTCGCCCTCCAGGTCGAGGTGCGTGACGCCGAGGGGAGGACCACCTGGGCCTCGCCGGCCGTCAACGAGGTGTCCCTGGAGAAGCTGGCCCGGGAGCGCATGCTCAACGTCCTGGTCAGCGTGGACGAGCGGCCGCTCTCCAGGTGGGGGTGCGACGGGGTGCTGGTCGCGACGCCGACGGGGTCGACCGCCTACGCCTTCTCCGCAGGCGGGCCGGTGGTGTGGCCCGACGTCCGCGCGATGCTCGTGGTCCCGCTGGCCGCGCACGCGCTCTTCAACCGGCCGATGGTGCTCAGCCCCGCGTCGGTGGTCAAGCTGGAGATCCCGGACGACCAGCCCATCCGCGGGATCCTGTGGTGCGACGGGCGGCGTAGCCACGATCTGGCCCCCGGCGAGTGGGTGAGCGTCCGGTCGCACAAGCACCCCGTGCGCATCGCGCGGATCGGGGAACAGCCGTTCACCACGCGCCTGGTGAAGAAGTTCGCCCTGCCCATCGAGGGCTGGCGGAAGCGCAGCGACCGCTGATGCTCGCCACCCTCCGCCTCACCTCCTTCGGCGTCGTCGACGAGGCACACCTGGAGCTGGGGCCAGGCCTGACCGCCCTGACCGGCGAGACGGGTGCGGGCAAGACGATGGTGGTCTCCGGCCTCGGTCACCTCCTGGGGGCCCGGGCCGATGCCGGGATCGTGCGCCGCGGCAGCGACCGCGCCGTCGTCGAGGGGCGCTGGGAGCTTCCACCGCGGCTGGTCGATCGCGTGCGGGAGCTCGGGGGCGAGGCCGACGACGGCGAGGTGGTTACCCTGCGCCAGGTCACGGCCCAGGGAAGGTCGCGGGCCGTCGTGGGCGGCGCCGGCGTGCCCGTCTCCGCGCTGGCGGAGCTGATCAGCGAGGCGGCCACCATTCACGGACAGGCCGGACAGATCCGGCTCTCCTCGCCGGAGCGGCAGCGGGAGCTGCTGGACGCCCATGCGCGACCCGCCAGGCTGGAGGCCTACCGGGCCGCCTATGCCGAGCGCCGGATGGCGGCCGCCGAGCTGGAGCAGCTCGTGGCCGAGGCCACGGCGCGCGCCCGCGAGGCAGACATGCTGCGGTTCGGCCTCGACGAGATCGCCGCGGTCGATCCCCAGCCCGGGGAGGATCACGCCCTGGCCGGCGAACAGGCACGCCTGATGGACCTCGACGACCTGAGGCGCCTCGGCGCCCTGGCGCAGGAGGGGCTCAGCGGCAGCGAGGTCGACTTCGACGCGCCCAGCGCCGTCGCCCTGATCGGCGAGGCGCGCAAGGCGCTACGGCAGCTCGCGGACAGGGACGAGGTTGCCGCTCCGCTCGCGGCGCGCGCCGTCGAGTTGGGGATGCTGGCCGCAGACCTCGCGGCCGAGGTGGCCGGCTATGTCGACGACCTGGTGGCCGATCCCCTGAGGCTGGAGGCGGTGGGGGAGCGCCGGGCGCAGCTGGCCGGGCTCACGCGCCGGTACGGCGCCACCGTCGACGATGTGCTGCGGTGGGCTGCCGACGCGGGTGCCCGGCTGGCGGAGCTGGTGGGCAGCGATGAGCGGATCGGCGAGCTGCGGGCCCGCATCGCGCAGCTTGACGCAGCCCTGGCCGCGGATGCTGCCGAGATCTCCACGGCACGGCGCGTGGCGGCGCAGGAGCTCGCCGCGAGCGTGAAGGAGGAGCTGGCGGCGCTCGCCATGCCCCACGCCGAGCTGCGGTTCGAGGTCACCGACGCACCCCTGGGCCCGCACGGGGCGGACCGGGTTGAGCTGCTGTTCTCGGCCAACCCCGGATCCGCTCCTGCCACCCTCGCGAAGGTGGCCTCGGGTGGCGAGCTGTCACGGGTCCGCCTCGCGCTCGAGGTGGTGATCGCGGGGAGCGCCGAGGGGCACACGTTCGTCTTCGACGAGGTCGACGCGGGCGTGGGCGGCGCCGTGGGCCTCGAGATCGGGCGGCGGCTGCAACGGCTCTCCACCACCTCGCAGGTCATCGTGGTCACCCACCTCGCCCAGGTGGCGGCGTTCGCCGACGCACACTTCGTGGTGCACAAGGCCTCGGACGGGCAGGTCACCACCTCGGGCGTCCGGCGCCTCGCCGACGCGGAGCGCGCGGCGGAGCTGGCACGCATGATGGGGGGCGAGTCATCGTCCCTCAAGGGGGTCGAGCACGCGGCGGAACTGCTGGAGCGGGCGCGCCGAGGCTGAGCCGTCGCGCCGGGCGTTACGGTCTCGTTTCACCGTCGTCCTGCCTGTACTTGACCCCCCTCCACCCCATAGGCTGGAGTTCCGTGGACAACTCGAAGATCACCAAGCATGTGTTCGTGACCGGCGGAGTGGTGTCGTCGCTCGGCAAGGGACTCACGGCCTCCAGCCTCGGCAACCTGCTCGTCGCCCGCGGGCTTCGCGTCACTATGCAGAAGCTCGACCCGTACCTCAACGTGGACCCGGGCACGATGAACCCCTTTCAGCACGGCGAGGTCTTCGTCACCGAGGACGGCGCGGAGACCGACCTCGACATCGGACACTACGAGCGGTTCCTGGACGTCAACCTGTCCGGGGACGCGAATGTGACCACCGGCAAGGTGTACTCCACCGTCATCGCGAAGGAGCGGCGCGGCGACTACCTGGGTGACACGGTGCAGGTCATCCCGCATATCACCGGGGAGATCCGCGACCGCATGATGGCCATGGAGTCCGAGGGCGTCGACGTGGTGATCCACGAGATCGGCGGCACCGTCGGCGACATCGAGTCGTTGCCGTTCCTGGAGGCCGCGCGCCAGGTCCGCCACGAGATCGGCCGCGGCAACGTGTTCTTCCTCCACGTCTCCCTCGTGCCCTACATCAAGCCCTCGGGCGAGATGAAGACCAAGCCGACCCAGCACTCGGTGGCCGCGCTGCGCCAGGTGGGCATCCAGCCCGATGCGATCGTCTGCCGATCCGAGTCGCCGATTTCGGAACCGCTCAAGCGCAAGATCGCCCTCATGTGCGACGTGGACGAGGAGGCGGTGGTCAGCTGCCCGGACGCGCCCAGCATCTACGCCATCCCGAAGGTGCTCCACGACGAGGGGCTCGACGCCTACGTGGTGCGCAGGCTCAACCTGAGCTTCCGCGACGTGAAGTGGAAGGCGTGGGACAACCTGCTGCAGCGGGTGGAGCACCCCCGCCACAGCGTCACGGTTGCCCTGGTCGGGAAGTACATCGACCTGCCCGACGCCTACCTGTCGGTCTCCGAGGCCCTCCGCGCCGCCGGCTTCGCCCACTGGGCGAGCGTTCGCATCCGCTGGGTGGCCTCGGACGACTGCGACACCCCCGAGGGGGCGGCGGAGAAGCTCTCCGACGTGGACGCCGTGTGCGTCCCCGGCGGGTTCGGCATCCGAGGGGTCGAGGGCAAGCTCGGGGCCCTGACGTACGCCCGCGAGCACCGGATCCCCACCCTGGGGCTCTGCCTCGGCCTGCAGTGCATGGTGATCGAGGCCGCCCGTAACCTCGCAGGCATCCCCGACGCGGCCTCCAGCGAGTTCGACACGCACACCGCCCATCCCGTGATCGCCACCATGGCGGAGCAGGTCAGCATCGTCGACGGCGGGGGAGACCTCGGCGGCACCATGCGCCTCGGCTCCTACCCGGCCACCCTGGCCGAGGGCAGCGTGGTGGCCGCTGCCTACGGGGCCGGGAAGGTCACCGAACGCCATCGGCACCGTTACGAGGTCAACAACGCCTACCGCGGGCGGCTTGAGGAGGCGGGGCTCGTGATCTCCGGCACCTCACCCGACGGCCGGCTGGTGGAGTTCGTGGAGCTGCCCGCGGACGTCCACCCCTACTACGTGGGGACCCAGGCCCACCCCGAACTGAAGTCGCGGCCGACGAGGCCCCACCCGCTCTTCTCAGGGCTGATCGGCGCCGCCCTCGCGCGACAGGAGAACGCGGCAGATGCGCATGGATGAGCCGATGAGCTGGCCTGTGCGCTCCCGCACGGTGCTGGGGGAGGGGCGGATCTCGGCGTTCGTCGACGAGGAACTCACCACCCCGTCGGGCCACGTCATCACACGGCAGTACCTCACGCACCCGGGTGCCGTCGCCGTCGTGGCGTGGCGTGAGGACTTCGACGACATCGCGGTGCTGCGCCAGTACCGGCATCCCGTCAGGATGGAGCTCGTGGAGATCCCCGCGGGCCTGCTCGATCTCGACGGCGAGGAGTGGGTGGTCGCGGCGCAGCGGGAGCTGGCCGAGGAGGCGGAGCTGCAGGCGTCGAGGTGGGACGCTCTGGTGGACATGTGCACCACCCCCGGCGCCTGCGAGGAGTCGCTGAGGATCTTCCTGGCGCGCGATCTCAGCCCCGCCGAGAGACCCGACGGATTTGTGCTGGAGGGCGAGGAGGCGCACATGACGTGGGACTGGGTGCCGCGGGCCGACCTCGTGGACGCGGTGCTCGCCGGCCAGTGCCAGAGCCCCACCCTCGTCGCCGGGATCCTGGCGCTGGAGGTGGCCAGGGCGGCCGGGCGGCTCGACGGGTTGCGCCCGCCCGACGCGCCGTGGCCGATCCGAGGATGACCCTCGTCGCCGATGCGGTGAGCGACTACCTCAACCACGCGCGGGCCGAGCGCGGGCTCGCGACCAACACGGTGGCGGCCTACCGCCGCGACCTGGGCGCGTACGCCGACTTCCTCGAGGCCCGGGGGGTCCGCGACATCGGCGACGTCACCCCGGTGGAGGTCAGCGAGTACGTCCGCGAGCTCAGCACCACGCAGGCGAGATCATCCGTGGCCCGCCACGTCGTCAGCGTCCGCATGCTGCACCGGTTCGCCGCCGCGGAGGGGCTGGCCGAGGCTGACCCGACCGTGGAGATCTCCCCGCCCAAGCTGCAGCAGAACCTGCCCAAGGCCCTCAGCGTCGACGAGGTCACCCGCATCCTCGAGGCGCCCGACCGGGGCGATGTCGTCGGGCTCCGGGACGCGGCGCTCCTGGAACTGCTCTACGGCACCGGCGCCCGGGTCTCCGAGGTGTGCGGCCTCGACGTCGACGAGGTGAGGGCCAGCCTGGCCGCTCCGGAGGCGGGGCTGCGGCTGCTCGGCAAGGGCGGTAAGGAACGGGTGGTGCCGATCGGCTCCTACGCGGCCGCCGCGGTGGAGGCGTACCTGGTGCGGTCGCGGCCGGTGCTCGCCGCCGGCAGCTCGCGACACGATCCCGCGCTCCTGCTCAACCTGCGGGGACGCCGGCTCAGCCGCCAGTCGGCCTGGGCGGTGCTCCAGACCGTGGCGAGGGCTGCGGGTGTGACCACCGACGTGTCGCCGCACTCGCTGCGGCATTCGTTCGCCACCCACCTGCTCGACGGCGGGGCGGACCTCCGGGTGGTCCAGGAACTGCTGGGCCACGCGTCGGTCGCCACCACGCAGATCTACACACTGGTGACGATCGAGCACCTGAGGGAGGTGCACGCCGCGGCCCACCCGCGGGCCCGCTGACCCGACGATGGCAGCGGCCCCCGGCGAACCGATGGGGATAACCACTAGGCTGGATCGAACGTGAGACGAGGAGGCCGACAGGTGGCGGAAGACGGGCTGTTCGAGGAACCCCCCATCAGCACGGGCGGCCTGCCCGCATCGTCGTCGGCGGTGGACCCCGGTGGCATCGGGCCGACGGGCCGCCCGCTGCCCGTCTTCCCGGAGCCTGCCCCGGTGGCCCCCGGCCGGAAGCACGCCACCATCGTGTCGATGTGCAACCAGAAGGGCGGGGTGGGGAAGACCACCACCACCATCAACCTGGGGGCGGCGCTGGCGGAGCTCGGCCGCAAGGTGCTTCTCGTGGACTTCGACCCGCAGGGGTCGCTCTCGGTGGGGCTCGGCGTCAACCCCCACACCCTGGACGTCTCGATCTACAACCTCCTGCTGACCCGCGGAACCGACCCGCTTGAAGTCATCACGCCCACCACCGTCGAGGGGCTGGACGTGTTGCCCAGCAACATCGACCTCTCCGCCGCGGAGGTCCAGCTGGTCAGCGAGGTGGCGCGGGAGCAGACCCTCATGCGGGTGCTGTCCAAGCTGCGCCCCCACTACGACTTCATCCTCATCGACTGCGCGCCCAGCCTGGGCCTGCTCACCATCAACGCGCTGACCGCCAGCGACTACGTCATCATGCCGCTGGAGTGCGAGTTCTTCGCGCTGCGCGGCATCGCGCTGCTCACCGACACCATCTCCAAGGTGCAGGACCGGCTCAACCCGGACCTCCAGCTCCTCGGGATCCTCGGCACCATGTACGACGCCCGCACGCTGCACAGCCGCGAGGTGCTGGAGCGCGTGGTGCAGGCGTTCGGCGACGACGTGTTCCACACCGTCATCCGACGCACCATCAAGTTCCCGGAGACCACGGTGGCCGGTGAGCCGATCACCACCTACGCCTCGGCCTCGCCCGGCGCGGACGCCTACCGCCAACTGGCCCGGGAGGTGCTCCAGCGATGCCAGGACCAGTGAACCGGCGCGCGTCGCTCCCCGGCGCCTCCGAGCTGTTCCGGCCCACCAGGGAGCCGGTGCAGGTCGAGCCGGAGCCGCCCGCCGACCCGGTGGCGCCGAGCGCGGAGACCACCGCGCCGGCGACCGGACGGGTGCGGCACTCGCAGAAGATCACGGTGTACTTCAGCGACGAGGAGCTCATCGCGCTCGAGGACGCCAACCTCGAGCTCCGGCGGGCGCACGGCATCCGCGTGGACCGCGGCCGGATCGTGCGGCTGGCGGTGTCGCGGGCCGTGGCGGACCTCACGGCCAACGGCGCCGAGAGCTTCCTCGTGAGTGAGCTCACCCAGCAGTGAACCGGCCCAGGGCTTCCGAGCGCCACGACGGCGTGGAGGGGTTCGAGGTGCACCTCACCAACTTCGAGGGGCCGTTCGATCTGCTTCTCCAGCTCATCACCCGCCGGGAACTCGACGTCACCGAGGTGGCGCTGTCCCAGGTCACCGACGAGTTCATCGCCCACGTAAGGGACGGAGGGGCGGGGTGGGATCTCGAGAAGACCAGCGCGTTCCTCGTCGTCGCCTCCACCCTGCTGGACCTGAAGGCGGCCAGGCTGCTGCCGGGAGGCGAGGTGGCCGACCCGGATGACATCGCCGCGCTCGAGGCCCGCGATCTGCTGTTCGCCCGGCTCCTGCAGTACCGCGCCTTCAAGCGGGCCGCGGAGTGGCTGGCGGAGACGATGACCGCGGCGGAGACCACCCACTGGCGTCCCGGCGGGCTGGAGGAGCACTTCCGGGCGGTGCTGCCCGAGGTGGAGCTGCACCTGACGCCCGCGGACGTGGCACGGCTCGCCGCGGCGGCCATGACCCCCCGGCCGGAGCCCGTGGTGGAGCTCACGCACCTCCACGGCTCGGCCGTCAGCCTCAGCGAGCAGGTCACCCTCCTGGCGGATCGGCTGCGCCGCGACGGAGCCGCATCCTTCCGGGCCCTGATCGCCGGGAGCGACCGGCTCACGGCGGTGGTGCGCTTCCTGGCGGTGCTCGAACTCTTCCGCGCCCGGCAGGTGGCCCTGGAACAGCTGACCCCGCTCGGCGAGCTCACCGTGCGCTGGACGGCCGGCGACGAGCGAACCGCGGACGTCGTCGACGACTACGGCCCCCAACCGGAACTGGAGGACACATGAGTCTGATCCCCGCCCTCGAGGCCATGCTCCTCATGGCCACCGAGCCGGTGGCGGCCGCGGACCTCGCGGCGGCGTTGGACGCGCCGCTGCCCGACGTCGAGCGCGACCTCGCGGCCATCGCGGACTTCTACGACGAGCACGGCCGCGGCATCCGCCTGCGCGCCGTGGCCGGGGGATGGCGCTTCGCCACCGACCCGGCGGTCGCGGACGTCCTCGAGGCCTGGCTCGTGTCCGACCAGCGGTCCCGGCTCACGCAGGCGGCGCTGGAGACACTGTCGGTCATCGCCTATCTGCAGCCCGTGTCGCGAGGCCGGGTGGCGGCGGTGCGCGGCGTCAACGTCGACGGCGTCGTCAAGACGCTGCTGGTCCGCGGGCTGATCTCGGAGGCGGGGGAGGACCCCGTCACGGGCGCCGTGACGTTCGGCACGACCCCCCTGTTCCTGCAGAAGCTGGGCCTGAACTCGCTGCGGGAACTGCCCGACCTGGCACCGCTCCTGCCCGACGCCGTAGCCTTGGAGGCTGAGCTCGGTCAGATGGCCGCGGCGGAGGCGGCGGAAGCCGCCCAGGTGACGAAGGAGACGAGCGATGGCTGACGACGAGACCGAGGGCATCCGCCTGCAGAAGGTGCTGGCCTCAGCCGGGATCGCCTCGCGGCGCGCCAGCGAGATCCTCATCGACGAGGGGCGGGTCGAGGTCAACGGCCAGGTCGTGACCGAGCAGGGCCGCCGGGTCAACCCCGAGACCGACCACATCCGCGTCGACGGCGCCCGCATCCCGCCGCCGCGCCGCCACCTGTACCTGGTGCTGAACAAGCCCCGGGGCGTCGTGTCGACCATGGAGGACCCGGAGGGGCGCCGGACGCTGGCGGACTACCTGCCGCGCACCAAGGAGCGGCTGTTCCACGTCGGCCGCCTCGACACCGAGACCGAGGGCCTCATCGTCCTGACCAACGACGGCGACTTCGCGCACCGGCTCGCCCACCCCAGCTACGAGGTCCCCAAGACCTACGTCGTCCAGGCGGCCGGCGTCATGGACAACCGCACGCTCAAGCGGCTCGAGAAGGGCGTGACGCTCGAGGACGGGCCGGTCAAGCCGGACAAGGTCAAGCTGATCTCCCGCGCCGCCGACCGCACGATGGTCTCGGTCACGCTGCACGAGGGCCGCAACCGCGTGGTGCGCCGCATGTTCGACGCCGTCGGGCATCCGGTCGACCGGCTGTCGCGCACGGGCATCGGCCCGATCCGGCTCGGGAATCTGCGCTCCGGCGAGACGCGCGACCTCACCCGCGAGGAGCTCGGCGCGCTGCTCGACCTGGTCCAGCTGTAGGTCCTTTGGGGGCCTGGGCTAGCATTCCGGGCGTGACTCACTCCGCCCGCACGCTCCGCCGAGCCTTGGCCGGCGCGGCCGCCGTGTCCCTGATCGCCCTGTCCGCCTGCTCGGACGCCGACGAGACGGCCTCGCCGAGCGCGTCGCCGTCGGTGTCCGCATCGCCCTCGGCCAGCGGGAGCGCCAGCCCGAGCGTCAGCCCCAGCCCGTCGCAGTCGGTGAGCCCGTCGCCGGACCTCAGCCTGGTCACGGTGAGCGACGGCGAGACCCCCGAGGTCACGGTGCCCGCGCCGTGGGGCATCGCGTCGACGCAGTCGAAGGTCCTCAAGCCGGGCGGCGAGCAGCTGCTCACCGAGTCCTCGGTGGTGACGATCAACTACGTCGGCGTCAACGGCACCACGGGCGAGATCTTCGACAGCTCCTACGAGCGCGGCGAGCCGGCCACCTTCCCGCTGCAGGGCGTCGTGCCGGGCTTCCAGAAGGGGCTCGAGGGCCAGGCCGTCGGGTCCCGGGTGCTCATCGGGATGCCCAGCGAGGATGGCTACCCTGACGGCACGCCCGACGGCAGCATCCAGGCGGGCGACAGCATCGTGTTCGTGGTCGACATCCTGTCGGCCAACTTCGACGACGCCACCGGCGAGACCGTCGCGCCCGCCGCGGGCCTGCCGACCGTGACGATGACCGACGGCAAGCCGGAGATCGCGGTGCCCGCCGGGACCGCCGCCCCCACCACCTTGACGGTGCAGCCGCTCATCAAGGGCCCCGGCGCCCCCGTGACCGCGGAGTCGACCATCCAGGTCCGCTACCGGGCGTGGACGTACGACGGCACGCTGTGGCAGGATGCGTGGCAGCCGCAGGAGGGCCCCGTCGCCGACCTCATCGCGGGCTGGAGTGAGGGTCTCATCGGGCAGACCGCCGGATCGCGCGTCCTGCTCGTCGTTCCCCCGGACAAGGCGTACCCGGACGGCCTTCCGCAGGCCACCCCGTCGCTGGCCCCCGGTCAGACGCTCATCTACGTCATCGACCTGCTCAACGTGACGGGCTGAGCGCCCCCTCGGACCACACCGCGCCCCCGACGAAGCGCTGGTCGCCTGGCATGGCGGCCAGCGCTTCGTCCATGCTCCGGCACGGACCCAGCCCCAGCGACGACGCGAGCAGCGCCACCGCCTCCGCCGGTTCCAGGCCCAGATCGTCGGGCGTCACGGCGCCGTCGCGCTTGGCGAGGCGCTCGCCGCGGGGATTGACCACCAGGCCGATGTGGGCGTACCTCGAGGGGGAGCCGCCCAGCTGCCGGGTGAGCCACGCCTGGCGCGGCGCGGACTCCAGCAGGTCCACGCCGCGGGTGATGTGCGTCACCCCCATGTCGATGTCGTCGACGACCACGGCCAGGTTGTACGCGAACTGTCCGTCGTTGCGGACCAGCACGAAGTCGTCGACCGGGCCCGTCACCTCGCCGGCCGTGGCGTCGTTGACCGTGAACTCCGCACCACCGGAGTCCACCCGGATCGCGGGCGGCCGCTCGTCCCTGCGCCGGGACCGCTCGGCGTCGGATAGCCCGCGGCAGGTGCCCGGGTACGGGCGATAGCCGCCGTGCGGAGCCGAGGACGCCTCCGCGATCTCCCGACGCGTGCAGAAGCACTCGTACGTGGGCAGGGACGCCACCGCGGCCCGGTACAGCTCCAGCCGCTCGGACTGCCGCACCACCTCGCCGTCCCACTCGAGCCCCAGCCGACGCAGCGCGTCCAGCTGGCGGCGCTCCGTCCCGTCCGCCGCCCGGACCCGCGCCCTGTCCAGGTCCTCGACTCGCATCAGCCAGCGCCCGCCCTCGCGGCGCGCCAACAGCCAGCCCGCCATGGCGGTGCGCAGGTTGCCCAGGTGCAGGTCCGACGTCGGACTGGGCGCGTAGCGGTCGATATGCATGGCGCCCATGCTGCCACCGGGCGGGTCGCCGCCGAACGGCGGCAGGTGCGGATACCCTGACCGTCGGAGGTGTCATGTCGGCGAGGAAATCCGAACGGCTGCTGAACCTGCTCATCGCGCTGCTCAGCACCCGGCGCTACCTGACCAAGCACGAACTGCGGGAGATGATCGAGGGCTACCGCGGCGGGACGGTGGCGTCGTTCGAGCGCCAGTTCGAACGCGACAAGGAGGAGCTGCGCCAGCTCGGCGTGCCCATCGAGACCGGCGCCAACACCGCGGACACGGACGAGGAATACGGCTACCGCATCAACCGCGCCGACTTCGAGCTGCCTCCGCTGGCGTTCAGTGCCGAGGAGCTGGCCGCGCTCGGCGTCGCGGCCCAGGTGTGGCAGGACAGCGTCGCCGCGACACACACGGCGCAGGCGATCGAGGCGCTGCAGGCCGGGGGAGCGGCACCGGACCCGGCGCTGCTGCCGACGGTGCACCCCCGCATCGCCGTGCGCGACGCGAACTTCGAGGCGACCTACGAGGCGGTGACGACGCGACGCGAGCTGAGCTTCGGCTACGCCGGCCGCCCGCGTCGCGTCCAGCCGTGGAAACTCATCCAGCGCCGGGGTCAGTGGTACGTGTTCGGCCTGGACCCCGACCGCGGGGAGGATCGCTTCTTCAAGTTGTCGCGCTTCACCGCCGCGGCCGAGCCGACCGGACGGGTGGGCGCCGTCGTCGTGCCGGACGACGCCGACGAGCGGGCGGCCCGGCTCGAACCCGTCGTGGGCGTCGAGGCCGTGGTGGCCCTGCGCGACGGCGTGCCGCACAGCTGGCCCGAGGCCGAGCCCGCCGACTGGGCCGGCCCGCTGCCCGCGGGATTCACGGCCCACCGGGTGCGGCAGGGCAACGAGGACCTCGTCATCGACGAGGTCGCGGCCGCGGGGGCCGACGCGATCCTGCTCGCCCCCGAGGACCTGCGCCGCCGACTGATCGCGAGGCTGCGGGGGATGGCCGGATGAGATCAGAAGCCCAGGTCGCGCGCCTGCTGCGCCTCGTGCCCTACCTGACCGCCCACCAGGGCGTCACGGTCACCGAGACCGCGTCGGTCTTCGGGACCACGCCGCGCCAGATCCTCAAGGATCTCGAGGTGCTGCAGTTCTGCGGCCTGCCCGGCGGCCTCTACGACGACCTGTTCGACGTCGACATCGAGGGCGCGCGCGAGGACGGTCACATCTTCTTCCGCAACGCCGACGTCCTGGCGCGGCCGCTGCGGCTCCGGCCGGCGGAGGCGGCGGGGCTCCTCGCCGCGCTGCGCGTCGTGGTGGAAGTGGCCGGGGAATCCGCCGCGGCCCGTTCGGCGCTCGACAAGCTCGAGGCCGCTGTCGGTCGCGAGGGGGACCGGCTGACGGTGGCCCTCGCCGCCGGGGACGCGGGCCACCGGGCTGTCCTGCGCGCGGCGGTCGCGGCCGGCACGGCGGTCGTGCTGCGCTACCGGACTCCCGGGCGTCCGGGGGTGTCGGAGGCGGTCGTCGAGCCCGCGCGGCTCCACGTGGTCGACGGTTACACCTACCTGGACGCGTGGAGCCGGGTGCGGGGCGCGTGGCGCTCGTTCCGGCTGGACCGCGTAGAGGCGGTGGAGGCCACCACCGACCGGGCGGGCGAGCACGGCGATCCGCCCGCGGGCTGGTTCGAGGACGCGCCCGTGCATCTCACGCTGCTGCTCGACCCGTCCGCCCGCTGGGTGAGCGAGTACTACCCGACCACCGCCGTCGCCGAGGGACCCGAGGGGCTGAGCGTGACGTTCCCCGTCGCCTCCACCGACTGGGCCACCTCGCTGCTGCTGCGCCTGGGCGGCCGGGTGCGGGCGGTCTCGGATCCCGCGATCGAGGCGGCCGCCCGCTCCCGGGCCGCGGCCGCACTGGCGCACTATCCCGAAGCCTCGCTGGGGTAGCATCGCCCTCGTGATCTGGGTAGTCGTTGCCATCCTCGCCGTCGCGCTTGCCGGAGCCGCCGCGCTGGCGGTGTACGCGGCGTCGCTGAGGCACAAGGTCGAGGACGTCGCCGCCGAGCTGGCCGTCCTGGCCGGGCACGGCGCCCAGGCGCGCGCCCTGGTCGAGCGCCTGGAGCTCGACCGTCTCCGGCGCCACTAGACTGGTCCATGCCACCGCAGCGGCGCGGCCACTGCCGACGAAAGGTTCACGAGTCACATGCCTACGCTTCTCTTCACCCTCGGCGGGATGGAATGGGTCATCATCCTCATCGTCGCCCTCCTGCTGTTCGGCGGCTCCCGCCTCGCCGGCCTCGGCAAGGGCGTCGGCCGCTCGATCCGTGAGTTCAAGGAAGAGGTCAAGAGCGTCGACGAGCCCCGTCGCCAGGACGAGGTCGTCGACGCCGAGATCGTCCAGCCCGAGATCGACCGCAAGAACAACCCCGAGCGCTGAGCGTGTCCGCCGCCCCCACTGAACCGGTCGCCAAGCCCGGCCGTTTCTCGTGGTTGCGGCCCCCGCAGGGCGGGCCCGACGGGACGATGTCGCTGACGGATCACCTGCGGGAGCTGCGCTACCGCGTGACCATCGCCTCGTTCGCGATCGCGCTCGCCTCGATCGCCTGCATCTTCTTCTACCGCGAGCTCATCGAGGTCATCATGGCGCCGTACTACGCGGCCGTCGAAGAGCTCAAGCAGTCCCGGCCGGACGCCCAGACCCTCATCGTCAACGACGGCGTCGTTTCCCCGTTCACGCTCGCCGTGATCGCCTGCGTGTCGGGCGGCATCGTGCTGTCGAGCCCCGTGTGGCTGTACCAGGTGTGGGCCTTCATCGCGCCCGGCCTCCTGTCGAAGGAGAAGCGCTACGCCCTGGCGTTCATCGGTGCCGCCGTGCCCCTGTTCCTCGCCGGCGCCACCCTGGGCTACCTCGTGTGGCCCAAGGGCATCAGCGTCCTGCTGAGCTTCACGCCCGAAGACATGGACATCGTCAACCTGCTCGAGATGAGCAGCTTCCTCGGCATGGAGCTGAAGGTCATCCTGGTGTTCGGGATCTCCTTCCTGCTGCCGGTGGTGCTCGTCGCGCTCAACATGGCGGGCGTCGTCCGCGGCTACCAGCTCAAGCGGGCCCGCAAGTTCGTCCTCTTCGGCAGCGTCGTGTTCGCCGCCATCGCGACCCCGTCGACTGACCCCTTCTCCATGCTCGCGCTGGCCGTGCCGCTGTCGGTGATGTTCTTCATCGCCGAGTTGATCTGCCGGTCGTGGGACCGCAAGCGCGGCATCACCGAGGAGACCGCCGCCGAGTTCGCCGTCGACCTGGACGACGGCAAGTGAGCTACGAGCTGGCCAAGCGGCGGCTGGTCACCGTCGTCTGCAACGAAGCCTCGGGTGGCGGTCGCGCGGGGCGGGTGCTGCCGAAGGTCGCCCGCCGTCTGCACGAGGGCCTCCACGACGCGGAGCTGCATGTGGTGACGTCGCGCTCCTACGAGGACGCCCGCGACCTCACGCGCGCCGCCGCGCTGACGGCGCGCGACGGCGACATCGTCGCGGTCATGGGCGGCGACGGCATGGCCCACCTGGGGCTCAACGCCTGCGCCGACACCGAGGCCACGCTGGCCATCATCCCCGCCGGGACCGGCAACGACTTCGCCCGCGGCGCCGGCGTGCCGGGGTCGGTGATGGAGGCCGTCGAGGCGCTCGTCGGCCGCCGCACCCGGGTCATGGACCTGGCCCACCTCGCCAACGCCGCCGGCGGGAGGTACGTCGGCGCCGTCGTCTCCAGCGGCTACGACGCGCGCGTCAACCGCGCCACCAACGACATCCGGCTGCGGCTCGGGCCGCTCAGCTACGGCTACATCGCGCTGCGAGAGCTGGCGCACTTCGAGCCGCTGCACTACCGGCTCACCCTCGACGGCGAGACGCGCGAGCTGGACGCCATGCTCGTGGCGGTGTGCAACACCGGCGTCTTCGGCGGCGGCATGCGCATCGCGCCGGACGCGGACGCCGCGGACGGTCTCCTCGACGTCACCATCATCCACAAGGCCTCCCGCGCCACGCTGCTGAGGCTCCTGCCGCAGGTGTACACCGGCGGCTTCGTCCGCTCGCCCCTGGTGGAGCGCGTCCGGGCGCGCACCGTCCGGATCGACGGCGACGACCTGTTCCTCATGGGCGACGGCGAGGAGATGGGCGAGGTCCCCGGGCGCGTCGAGTGCCGCCCCGGCGTGCTGCGCCTCATCGTCGCCTGACCCAAGTCCGCCGGCGCCTCCGGCACGGCTGCTAGGTTGGATCGGTGAGCACAGAGGCCCTTTCCGACGACGTGCGCGAGTTCGCCGAGCTCTACCCGTTCGGGCTCGACGACTACCAGCTTGAGGCCTGCCACGAGCTCGCCGAGGGCCGTGGCGTGCTCGTCGCCGCGCCGACGGGATCCGGCAAGACGGTCGTGGGGGAGTTCGCCGTCCACCTCGCGACGGGGCGCTCACGCAAGTGCTTCTACACCACGCCCATCAAGGCGCTCTCGAACCAGAAGTACCACGACCTCGTCGACCGCTACGGACCGGACCGCGTCGGCCTGCTCACGGGGGACACCTCCGTCAACGCCGAGGCCCAGATCGTCGTGATGACCACCGAGGTCCTGCGCAACATGATCTACGCGGCCTCGCCGACGCTCGGCAACCTGGGCTACGTCGTCATGGACGAGGTGCACTACCTGGCCGA
This sequence comes from Tessaracoccus yangjingae, assembly GCF_054483935.1. Next base: position 2,154,142 of record NZ_CM137014.1, read on the forward strand.
CCGCTTCCGCGGCGCGGTCTGGGAGGAGGTCATCCTGGGCCTGGCCGAGTCGGTGCAGATCGTCGCGCTGTCGGCCACCGTCAGCAACGTCGAGGACTTCGGCGAGTGGCTGCGCACGGTCCGCGGGGAGTTCTCCGTGGTCGTGTCCGAGCGCCGCCCCGTGCCACTGTTCCAGCACGTACTCGTCGGCCGCCGGCTGGTGGATCTCTTCGAGGGCGTCGCGCCCACCGCGCAGGAGGTACCGGCCGAGCGGATGGCGAAGGTCAACCGCGAGCTGGTCCAGGTCAGCAAGGCGGAGGCGTCGCGGGTGCGCGACGACTCGCGCCGCCCCCGCGGCCGCAGCGGCCGCGGCAAGGACCGGCCGGGGCAGGGATCGGGACAGTTCGGCGGCGCCACCCACTCCCGCTTCGCGGGCCGGCCCACCAGCCGCGGCGAGGTCGCCGTCGTGCTGGACCGCGCCGAGCTCCTGCCGGCGATCTACTTCATCTTCTCGCGAGTCGGCTGCGACGCCGCCGTCGGCCAGGTCTACAACGCGGGCATCACCCTGACCTCCCGCGCCGAGGCCGCGCAGCTGGGGCGGATCGCGGACAAGCACGTCGCGGGACTGAGCGTCGCGGATCTGGAGGCCCTGCGGTTCGAGGACTTCCGCGACGCCCTCATGGCCGGTGTCGCGGCACATCACGCCGGCCAGCTGCCCGCGTTCAAGGCCATCGTCGAGGAGAGCTTCGCCACGGGCGCGCTGAAGATCGTCTTCGCCACCGAGACGCTGGCGCTGGGCATCAACATGCCGGCCCGGACCGTGGTGCTGGAGAAGCTCGTCAAGTACAACGGCGAGAGCCACGTCGACATCACCCCGGGCGAGTACACGCAGCTGACGGGCCGCGCCGGGCGCCGCGGCATCGACATCGAGGGCCACGCCGTCGTCCTGTGGCAGTCGGGGATGGACCCGCGCGCGGTCGCTGGCCTCGCGTCGCGGCGCACGTATCCGCTGCGCTCGAGCTTCGCGCCCACGTACAACATGGCGGTCAACCTCATGGCCACCCTGGGCCGCGAACGGGCCCGAGACCTGCTCAACCAGTCCTTCGCCCAGTTCCAGACCGACAAGTCCGTCGTGACGGCGGCCCGCACCGGGCGACGGTTCACGGCGGACCTGCGCGCCGCCGTCGAGGCCGCACAGTGCCACCTGGGCGACTTCATGGAGTACGCCCAGCTGCGCGAGCGCATCGCGCAACTGGAGGCCACGTCGTCGAGGGCCCGCAAGGCCCAGCACGCCGAGGCCGTGTCCGACAGCCTCGGCGCACTGACTCCCGGCGACGTCATCCACCTGCCGCGGCAGGAATGGGTGGTGGTGCTGCGCACCGGCCGGAAGAACCACCGCGACGCCGAGCCGTGGGCCCAGGTCATCGCCGGCGATCACACGGTGCTCAAACTCCAGCCGCATGACCTGCGCGGCCCGGTGGAGCCGGTCGGCCGGGTCCGGATCCCCAAGGACTTCTCGCTGCGCGAGCGCCGCGACCGCCGGGCGCTGCTGGCGGCGATGTCGGCCAAGCTCGAGGAACTCGATCCGGCGGTGCCGGACCTGACGATCCCCACCGACGACGACGTCGCCCGCGAGATCGCCGACCTCCGAGCCGACCTGGCCGCGCACCCCTGCCACGAGTGCCCGGACCGCGAGCTGCACGCCATCGAGGCCGCCCGGGCCCTGCGGCTGGACCGGGAGGCGAAGCGGGTCGAGGTCGACGCCGTCGCCCGCGCGAACTCGCTGGCCGTCCAGTTCGACCGCATCACCGCCGTCCTCGAGGAACTCGGCTACCTCGACGGCGACGTCCTCACCGACGCGGGCCGCATGCTGCGCCGCATCTACAACGAACTGGACCTCGTCGCGGCCGAGTGCGTGCGCCGGGACGTCTTCGCCGACCTCACCCCGCCGCAGCTGGCGGCGGTGCTGTCGACGCTGCTGTACGAGTCGCGGCCGACCCGCGACGCCGTGGCTCCCCGCATGCCCGACGCGGCCTCCGAGCGGGCCCAGTCCGAACTCCGGTCCGTCTGGCGCGAGGTCGGCCTCCTCGAGCGGAAGCACCGCATCGACCGCGGCCGCGAGCCCGACATCGGCTTCGCGGAGGCCGCCTGGCGGTGGGCGAGCGGGCAGGATCTGGCCAAGGTGCTGCTGCACACGGGGCTGTCGGCCGGCGACTTCGTCCGCTGGGTGCGGCAGGTCATCGACCTCGCCGGGCAGCTGGCGGCCGCCGCCGGGCCGGGCGACCTGCGCCGGACCTGCCTCATCGCGGCCGATGAGATGCGCCGCGGCGTGGTGGCGGCGGATCTGACCGAGGACTAGGTTGGCGCGCATGGCCGTAGCACTGCGCGTGATCCCCTGCCTTGACGTCCACGACGGCCGGGTGGTCAAGGGCGTCAACTTCCGGTCGCTGCGCGATGCCGGTGACCCCGTCGAGCTGGCCGCGAAGTACTCGGCGGAGGGCGCCGACGAGCTGACGTTCCTGGACATCTCCGCGTCGTCGGACGGCCGGGCCACGACCCGCGACATGGTCGCCCGCTGCGCCGAGACCGTGTTCATCCCGCTGACCGTGGGCGGCGGCGTGCGGGAGGTGGCCGACGTCGACCGCCTGCTGCGCAGCGGCGCGGACAAGGTCGGCATCAACACGGGCGCCCTCGCGCGGCCCGCGGTGATCGACGAGATCTCGCGGACGTTCGGCGACCAGGTCCTCGTCCTGTCCGTCGACGCCCGCCGCGAGGAGGGCATGCCGTCGGGCTTCGGCGTCACCACGCACGGGGGCCGCCGCTCCGCCGGGGTCGACGCCATCGAGTGGGCCCGCGAGGCGTGCGCGCGGGGGGTGGGCGAGATCCTGCTCAACTCGATGGACGCCGACGGGACCACCGACGGCTTCGACCTCGAGATGATCCGGGCCGTGCGCGAGGTGGTCGACGTGCCCCTCATCGCGTCCGGGGGAGCGGGGCGCATCGAGCACTTCGTGGCCGCCGCCCGGGCCGGCGCCGACGCCGTGCTCGCCGCCAGCGTCTTCCACTACCGCACCCTCAGCATCGACGAGGTCAAGACCGGTCTGCGGGAGGCCGGGTTCGAAGTCCGCTAGGAGGAACCATGGACTGTCTCTTCTGTGCCATCGTCGCCGGGGACATCCCGGCACGGCGCATCTACGAGGACGAGGTCGCGATCGCGTTCCTCGACATCCATCCCTGGCAGGAGGGGCACACGCTCGTGGTGCCGCGCCGGCACACCGTCGACGCGCTGGCCGACGACGAGGCCCTCGCCGAGATCGGACCGGCCGTGGCGCGCGTGGGCAGGCTCCTGAAGGAGCGCCTCGGGGCGGATGCGTGCAACATCCTCTCCAACGCCGGGCCGGTGTCCGGGCAGGAGGTGCTGCACACCCACGTGCACGTACTACCGCGGTACGCGGACAATCCCGGTATCGGCGGGATGCGGGGCCCTGTTGCCTCCGACCTCGACGCGGTGTGGGCGACGGTGACCCGGAGGGGGTAACACCCGCTGCGCGTCTTAATACCACCCCCCCCGTTGGGGTCAAGAGAGGCTGTACTAGATTGACGTCTGTCATCGGGACGCCGACGCGTCCCCCACAGATACAGAAGGGGACCTCACATGAAGGCCACCAAGATCGCCGGGATCGTCTCGATCGTCGCCGGCATCGTCATGATTGTTGCCGGCGCCCTCACCTGGGGCACCGTCAGCTCGCAGCTCGCCGCCGAGAACATCACGGTGCCCGGCGACTCCACGTTCATGGGCGGCGCCTACGCGGGCAAGACCGTCTCCGGTCCGGTCACCGCGTATGCGCAGGCGGAGATCATCAACGTCCACTCCCTCGCCGGCGCCGACGGCAAGACCTACGCCGAGCTCGGCGCCCTGGCCCGGGAAGCCAAGGAGGCCGGTGACACCGAGGCAGCCGAGGCCTACACCGCTCAGAAAACCAGAGCCATGAACGGTTCCTTCCTCCGCGCGTCGCTGTTCACCTCCGTCGTGTCCTACGGCGTGGCCGCACTGGTCATCGGGCTGGGCTTCCTCTTCGCCGTCATCGGCTGGGCCCTGACCACCATCCGCACCGTCGAGGGTCGCCCCGTCACCGAGTGACCTTGTCGACCCCGTGAGACGGCGGCCCGGACATGCGTCCGGGTCGCCGTCTTACATTGTGGAAGACCCGCCGGGATCGCTTGACAGGGTGCCGATCACGGGCAAAGGTGTACCCATGCCCATGAGCTGGCTCGTCGTAATTCCCTAAGCGCTTCACGTCACCACAGACCGAAGCGCTCCCTCGTGTGCCCGATACGGGCGGCGGGGGTTTTTTCTTGGGATGACCCAGGCGAGCAATCACGGAAGGGAGAGGCAATGACGCAGAAGGACGGTCAAGTCATGACGGGGGCGCAGGCGCTCGTCGAATCGCTGGAACGGATGGGTGTCGACGTAGCTTTCGGCATTCCGGGCGGCGCCATTCTTCCCCTCTACGACCCCCTCTTCGATTCGACGATCCGCCACATCCTGGTGCGCCACGAGCAGGGCGGCGGCCACGCCGCCGAGGGGTACGCCATGAGCTCCGGCCGGGTGGGCGTGTGCATCGCGACGTCCGGCCCAGGCGCCACCAACCTGGTCACGCCCATCGCCAACGCGTACATGGACTCCACGCCGCTGGTGGCGATCACCGGCCAGGTGAACAGCCACTCCATCGGTACCGACGCCTTCCAGGAGGCCGATATCCGCGGCATCACGATGCCGATCACGAAGCACAGCTTCCTGATCAAGCGAGTCGCGGACATCCCGCTGGCCATCCAGGAGGCGTTCCACATCGCGGCCACCGGCCGTCCTGGACCGGTCCTGGTGGACATCGCCAAGGACGCCCTCGCCGGATCGGGCCCGTTCGTGTGGCCTCAGGAGTTGGACCTTCCCGGTTACCGTCCCACGGTCAAGCCGCACTCCCGCCAGGTCAGGGCCGCTGCGAAGATGATCTCGGAGTCGAAGCGGCCGGTGCTCTACGTGGGCGGCGGCGTCGCGCTCGCGAAGGCCGCCCCCGAACTGGCGGAATTCGTCGAGAGGACCCGCATCCCCGTCGTCACCACCCTCATGGCCCGCGGCCAGTTCCCGGACAGCCACGAGCTGAACATGGGAATGCCGGGCATGCACGGCACGGTCGCGGCGGTGGGGGCGCTCCAGAAGTCGGACCTGCTCATCGCGCTCGGAACCCGCTTCGACGACCGCGTCACCGGCAAGCTGGACAGTTTCGCCCCGCACGCCAAGGTCATCCACGCCGACGTGGATCCCGCCGAGATCGGGAAGAACAAGGCCGTCGACGTCCCGATCGTCGGAGACGTCAGGGAGACCCTCAAGGAACTCAACGAGGCCATCCAGGCGTACCCGGCCCCTGAGGCGGACGCCTGGCGTCACCGCCTCGCCACCATGAAGGCTCGCTACCAGCCCCGTTGGGACGAGGCGCCCGACGGCCGGCTGTCCCCGCAGGAGGTGATCCAGCGGATCGGTCAACTGAGCCCGTCGGACACCATCTACGTCTCCGGCGTGGGCCAGCACCAGATGTGGTGCGCGCACTTCCTACCGCACGAGAAGCCGGGCACCTGGATCAACTCCGGCGGAGCCGGAACCATGGGATTCTGCGTGCCCGCCGCCATGGGCGCCAAGGTGGCCAACCCGGACACGACGGTGTGGGGCATCGACGGGGACGGCTGCTTCCAGATGACCAACCAGGAGCTCGTCACCTGCGCGCTCAACAACATCCCGATCAAGATCGCCATCATCAACAACAACGCGCTCGGCATGGTGCGCCAGTGGCAGTCGCTGTTCTACGAGGGCCGGTACTCCAACACGGACCTCATGACCGAGTCGCTGCCCAACTTCCCGAAGCTGGCCGAGGCGATGGGCTGCGTGGGGCTCCGCGCCACCAACGAGGTGGAGATGGAGGCCGCCATCCAGCAGGCGCTCGAGATCAACGATCGGCCGGTCGTCGTCGAGTTCGTGGTGCACAAGGACGCGATGGTGTGGCCCATGGTGCCCGCCGGTGTCAGCAACGACGAGATCCGCGTGGCCCGCGACATGGCCCCCGAATGGGAAGAGGAAGTGCTGTGAAGAACCACACCCTGAGCATCCTGGTCTCCAACCGCCCAGGTGTCCTGACCCGCATTGCCGCGCTGTTCTCGCGCCGCGGGTTCAACATCCAGTCGCTCGCGGTCGGCCCCACGGAGCGCGACGAGGTCTCGCGCATGACCGTGGTGGCCCAGGTGGAGGATGACGGCACCCTGGAGCAGATCGTCAAGCAGCTGAACAAGCTCATCGAGGTCCGCAAGGTGCTCGAGCTGGGCCCGTCGGCCGTGCGCCGCGAGATGATGCTGGTCAAGGTCCACGCGGACGTGCAGACCCGCAGCCAGGTGATCGACGTGGTCAGCCTCTTCCGCGGGAAGGCGGTGGACGTGTCCGCCGAGTCCATCACCGTCGAGGCCACGGGCAGCGACGAGAAGCTCGCGGCACTCCTGGAGATGCTTGCGCCCCACGGCATCATCGAACTCGTGCAGTCCGGGCAGGTGGCGCTCACGCGCGGCTCCCGGAGCATGTCCGAGCACAAGGCTAAGTAGAAAACCAACAAGGAGAACCCATGGCAGAAATGTTCTACGACAAAGACGCCGACCTGTCGATCATCCAGGGTCGCCATGTCGCCGTCATCGGCTACGGCTCGCAGGGCCACGCCCATGCGCTGTCGCTGCGCGACTCCGGCGTGGACGTCCGCGTCGGCCTGCGTCCGGGCTCGCCGTCGGCGGCCAAGGCTGAGGCCGAGGGACTGCGGGTGCTTCCTGTGGCCGAGGCCGTCGAGGAGGCCGACCTCATCATGATCCTCGCGCCGGACCAGGTGCAGCGCACCCTCTACAAGGAGGAGATCGAGCCGCACCTCACCAAGGGTGACGCCCTGTTCTTCGCGCACGGCTTCAACATCCGCTTCGGCTACATCACCCCGCCCGCCGGCGTGGACGTCTGCATGGTGGCGCCGAAGGGCCCCGGGCACCTGGTGCGCCGCGAGTACGCCAACGGCCGCGGGGTGCCGGCGATCATCGCCGTCGAGAAGGATGAGACCGGCAACGCCTGGGCGCTGGCGCTGAGCTACGCCAAGGCGATCGGCGCGCTGCGCGCCGGCGGCATCAAGACCACCTTCACCGAGGAGACCGAGACCGACCTGTTCGGTGAGCAGGCCGTGCTGTGCGGTGGCGCCTCCGCCCTCGTTCAGGCCGGATTCGAGACCCTCGTCGAGGCCGGCTACCAGCCCGAGGTGGCCTACTTCGAGTGCCTCCACGAGCTGAAGCTGATCGTCGACCTCATGTACGAGGGCGGCATCGCCAAGCAGCGCTGGAGTGTCTCCGACACGGCCGAGTACGGCGATTACGTCTCTGGCCCCCGCGTCATCGACGCGCGGGTCAAGGAGAACATGAAGGCCGTCCTGACCGACATCCAGACCGGGGCGTTCGCCAAGCGCTTCATCGACGACCAGGACGCCGGCGCGCCGGAGTTCAAGGAGCTGCGCGCCAAGGGCGAGGCGCACCCCATCGAGGAGACCGGGCGTCAACTGCGCGGGCTGATGAGCTGGGTCAAGACCGACGACGCCGATTACGTCGAGGGCTCGGCTGCCCGCTGACCACCAGACACCGCCGAAGGGCCCGTGAGCATCTCACGGGCCCTTCGTGTTGCCGCAAGACCTAAACCAACATGATCCAACAGGTTTGTTCCGCAATTTACTTGACTTTGAGTTGGTTTGCCTTCAGGATTGCTCCGTGGGCACAACCCACCCGGCTGCGCATCGGGGCGCCGACCGGTCGAGTATGGGAGAAGAACATGACTGCTCTTCCTGACGCACGCGTCAACAAGAACTTGGAGGGTCCGGGCCTGCGGGCGAAGATCCAGAAATTCGGCGGCTACCTGGCCGGCATGATCATGCCGAACATCGGTGCGTTCATCGCCTGGGGCCTGATCACGGCCATGTTCATCGAGACCGGCTGGCTGCCCAACGCCACCCTCGCGGGGTTGGTAGGCCCCATGCTCTACTTCCTGCTGCCCATCCTGATCGGCTACACCGGCGGAAAGATGGTCCACGGGCAGCGCGGCGCCGTGATCGGCGCCATCGCCACCGCCGGCGTGATCATCGGCGGCATCACCGAGTTCGCCACTCTCACCGGCACGCCGATGTTCCTCGGCGCGATGATCATGGGTCCCTTCGCCGGCTGGGTTCTCAAGCAGTTCGACCGGGCCATCGAGGGCAAGATCCGTGCGGGCTTCGAGATGGTGGTGGACAACTTCTCGCTCGGCATCTTCGGCATGCTGTTGGCGATCCTCGGCACCCTGGGAGTCGGCCCCGTGGTGGCGGGCATCGTCGGCGTGCTGTCGCTCGGGGTGAACTGGCTGGTGGCGGCGAACCTGCTTCCGCTGGCTTCGCTGTTCGTGGAGCCCGGCAAGGTGCTGTTCCTCAACAACGCGATCAACCACGGCATCTTCACCCCGCTGGCCGCGATCGACGTGGCCGAGACCGGCAAGTCGATCCTGTACATGGTGGAGTCAAACCCGGGCGCGGGCCTCGGCCTGCTGACCGCGTTCATGCTGTTCGGACCCAGGTCGCTGCGCGCGTCCTCCTCCGGCGCGATCGTCATCCACTTCCTGGGCGGCATCCATGAGATCTACTTCCCCTACATCCTGATGCGCCCCGTGATGCTGATCGGCATGATCCTGGGCTCGATGTCGGGCCTGTTCGTCGCCACCGCGACCGGTGCCGGCCTGGTGGGCCCGCCGTCGCCCGGATCCATCCTGGCCTACTTCGCCGTGACGCCTCCCGGCGGACACATTCCCATGATCCTCACCGTGCTCACCGCCGCCGTCGTCTCGTTCGTGGTGACCTCCGCGCTCCTGAAGTTCGGCCGCGGGTCCGACGACACCGTTGAGGCAGCTGAGGCAGCGGCCCTCTCGGCCACCGGCTCCATGGGAGACGGCGTCTCCATCCTCGGCTCCGCCGTCCGCAAGCTGGTCATCGCGTGCGATGCCGGCATGGGGTCCTCCGTCATGGTGGCCGGCCAGATGCGCAAGCGGCTGGCGGCCTACGGAGTGGAGGTCGTCCACACCCCCGTCGATCAGATCCCCGCCGACGCGCAGGTGGTCCTGACGCACGAGGGCCTGGCGGACCGGGCCGCCAAGCGCGCCCCCGGCACCGTCGTCGTCCCGTTCTCCTCGTACCTGGGTGACCCGGCGTTCGACCGGGTGGAACTCGCCATCAGCGAGGGGCGGATGCTCACCGCCACCGGTGTGGGCGAGGCGCCGGGCGAACCGATCTCCCGAGCCGCCGCACCCACTGCGGCCACGGCAACCCTCACGCGGCCGAAGAAGCGCCTCGCGCCCGGCATCCTGCCTCGTCAGAACGTGCGCCTTGGCCTCGCCGCCACCACCAAGGATGACGCGATCCGCCAGGCCGGCCAGGTCCTGGTGGACTGCGGCGCCGCCGAGCCCGCCTACATCGAGGGGATGCTCGCCCGCGAGCTTCAGACCACCACGTTCCTGGGGCAGGGCGTGGCCATCCCTCACGGCACCAACGAGGCCAGGTCCCACATCAACTCCGCCGCGCTGGGCTTCCTCCAGTACCCCGACGGCATCGACTGGGACGGCCACACCGTCAACGTCGTGATCCCCATCGCCTCCAACAGCGACGAGCACGTCTCGCTCCTGGCGGCTCTCGCCACCACGCTGGCGGACAAGACCCGTGCCGCGCGGCTCCGCTCGGCCACCACCGTCGACGAGGTCCTCGACCTCCTGACCCCCACCGAGGAGTGACCGTCAAATGAAGGCACTGAGATTCCACGCCCCTGGCGACGTGCGGCTCGAGGACGTCCCCGAGCCCAAGTGCGGGCCCGAGGAGGTCAAGATCCGGGTCCGCAACTGCTCCACCTGCGGGACCGATGTCAAGATCCGCGGCAACGGCCACGTCAACATCACCCGGGTCACGACCATGGGCCACGAGGTCGCGGGCGAGGTGGTCGAAGTGGGCGCCGAGTCGCTCGGTGGCTTCGAGGTGGGCGACCGCGTGCAGGTGATCGCGGCCGTGCCGTGCGGTGACTGCCACGAGTGCAGGAAGGGCTGGATGGAGGTCTGCCAGAACCAGACCTCCGTCGGATACCAGTACGACGGTGGCTTCGCCGAGTACATGATCGTGCCGAAGGAGGTGCTCAAGGTCGACGGCCTCAACCGCATCCCCGATGAGGTGGGCTTCGACGAGGCCTCCGCCGTGGAGCCGTTCGCCTGCGCGATCAACGCCCAGGAGCAGCTCGGCATCGAGGAGGGCGATGTCGTCGTCGTCTTCGGGGCCGGCCCGATTGGCTGCATGCACATCCGGATCGCCAGGGGCGTGCACAAGGCCGGCACCATCGTCCTGGTGGACATCAACGCTGAGCGGCTGGCCATGTCCGCGGAGGCGGTCCATCCCGACGCGACGATCGACGCGTCGTCCACCGACGTGGTGGCCGAGGTGATGCGCATGACGCAGGGCCGCGGGGCGGACGTGATCATCACCGCCACGCCGGCCAACGTCTCCCAGGAGCAGGCCATCTCGATGGCCGCGCGCAACGGGCGGATCTCGTTCTTCGGTGGGCTGCCGAAGACCAACCCCACCATCACGTGTGACAGCAACCTGGTGCACTACCGCCAGCTGCACATCCACGGCGCCAACGGGTCGGCGCCCAAGCACCACAAGGACGCGCTGGCCTACATCGCGTCGGGCCAGATTCCGGTCAAGGACCTGATCACCCGCCGTGTCCCCCTCGTCGACGCGCTCAGCGCGTTCGACATCGTGGCCCGCGGCGAGGCGATCAAGGTGACGGTGGAGCCGTAGGGGTCTCACCGTCGCAGCACAGGGGCCGGGTACCTTCGGGTGCCCGGCCCCTTGGCTTGTCGCGTCGGGTGGTGTGACCCACCACTCGTCGCCTGAGGTGTGCGCGTCTCCCCCCGGTGCGAGATCGTCGGGGGCATGGACGTGGGCCGGGTCACTGCACCGTGCGCGAGTGGCTTCGACGCGGGCTGCGCCGCTGCGCGGCTTGGCCCGGCTCACCCAGCGGAGATTGAGCCCTGCCCAAGGTCAGGGGGCGATCCTCTGTACCTCCGCTGGCGGAGGACCGCGGGATGCCGGGCGCGCGGAGCGTCGCGACCGCGTCGAGGCAGCTGGCGCGCGGTTCGAGGGTCGGGCGTCCGTGTTGCGTGTCCGCTGGGTGAGCCGGGCGCGCGCGGAGCGACCGCGACCGCGTCGAAGCCCCTGGCACCCGGTTCGAGGACCCGGCCCGCCCACCGCGCTGGGTAACCCAAGACAACCCGGGGCAAGGCATCAGGGTTCCGACAGGCGCTGACGGGCCTCGGGGGAGATGTCGCGCTGCGACGTCGGTCGACCCTTGGCAGCAAGTGCCGGGAGGTCGTCGTATCGCCCCTCGATCAGCGCGATGCGCTTCTCCCGCCCCCAACCTTGAACCTGCTTCTCAAGGGCGTAGGCCTCGTCGACCCGTTCGAACTCCTCCGCCCACACGAGCTGCACGGGAAGCCGCCGAGTCGTGTAGCGGGCACCCCGCCCAGTCATGTGTTGTGTCACCCGCTCGCCGATGTCCCAGGTTGATCCGACGTAGAAGGTGCCGTCGCTGCACTCCAACATGTATGTGAATGGCATCCATGCATCGTGACTGATCTTGGGGCCAGCGCAATCCAGGTGCGTGAGTCTGTGGATAACTGTCGGGGCCTGGACGTGGGTCGGGTCACTGCACCGTGCGCGAGGGGCTTCGACGCGGGCTGCGCCGCTGCGCGGCTTGGCCCGGCTCACCCAGCGGAGATTGAGCCCTGCCCAAGGTCAGGGGGCGATCCTCTGTACCTCCGCTGGCGGAGGACTGCGGGATGCCGGGCGCGCGGAGCGTCGCGACCGCGTCGAGGCAGCTGGCGCGCGGTTCGAGGGTCGGGCGTCCGTGTTGCGTGTCCGCTGGGTGAGCCGGGCGCGCGGGGAGTGCCGCGACCGCGTCGAGGCCGCTGGTGCCCGGTTCGAGGGCCGGCGTCCGTGGCGCGGGTCCACTGGGTGAGCCGGGCGCGCGGGGAGCGCCGCGACCGCGTCGAAGCCCCTGGCACCCGGTTCGAGGACCCTGGCCCGTGTCGAGTGTCCGCTGGGTGAGCCGGGCGCGCGGGGAGCGCCGCGACCGCGTCGAAGCCTCTGGCACCCTTTCGAGGACCCTGGCCCGTGTCGAGTGTCCGCTGGGTGAGCCGGGCGCGCGCGGAGCGCCGCGACCGCGTCGAAGCCCCTCCGCACGGTTCGAGGACCTGACCCAGTTGCGCGGCTTCTCGCTACAAGAACGTTCTTGCTGTGCCTCACGCTGGCGACACGGAAAGGGCCGGGCACCACATGGGTGCCCGGCCCTCGTGTGACGGTCGCTCAGCCGAGAAGCTGCAGCGCCAGATCCTTGGCGTCGCGGGCGTTGCGGGAGCGCACCACCTGGAGCGCGGCATCCCGGCACTGGTCGGCGGTCACGCCGCCGAGCCGGACGCCCACCGATGGGATGGCGGTGACTGCCATGGACAGGGAGGAGACCCCGAGCCCCACCAGCACGCAGGCGAGCAGTGGATCGGCCGCCGCCTCGCCGCACACACCCACCGGTTTGCCCGCCGCCATTCCGGCCTCGGCGGCCAGCTGGATCAGCCGCAGCACCGCCGGCTGCCACGGATCGGTGAGCTGCGCGAGCGCGCTCGACATGCGGTCCGCGGCCAGCGCGTACTGGGTGAGGTCGTTGGTGCCGATCGAGAAGAAGTCCACCTCCGCGAGGAACTGCTCGGCGAGGAGGGCCACGGACGGCACCTCGACCATGATTCCGGGCTTCAGGCTGCGTGCCCTGCAGAGGGCCGCGAACTCGAAGGCCTCGTCGACGGTGGCCACCATGGGGGCCATCACCCAGGCCTCGGCCACGCCGCGCTGACCGGCCGCCATCGCGATGGCGTCCAGCTGACGCTCGACCAGGCCAGGGTTGGTCCAGCTGAGCCGGATGCCGCGGACGCCGAGGGAGGGGTTCTCCTCGTTGGCGTGGTTGGCGAACGGCACGGGCTTGTCCGAGCCGGCGTCGAGGGTGCGGACCACCACCTTGCGGCCCTCGAACGCCGCGAAGACCTCGCCGTAGATGCGGGCCTGCTCCTCGACGCTCGGTTCGGTCTGGGCGGTCAGGAAGCACAGCTCGGTCCTGAAGAGCCCGACGCCCTCGGCCTGCGAGGCCGAAGCTGTGCGGGCGGCCGCGCCGTCCTGGACGTTGGCCAGCAGCTGCACGGCCCCGCCGTCGGCTGTGCGGGCCGGCCCCTGCCAGGACCGCACCTGCGCGCGGTGATCGCGGTCGCGCACCATGAGCGAGGTGGCCAGCGCCGCATCGGGGTTGACCGTGATCATGCCGGAGGTGCCGTCCACCAGGAGTGGGGCCCCCTCGGGCACGGTGTCGAGGGCGGAGACGGCGACGACGCAGGGGATCCCCAGCTGGCGGGCGATGATCGCGGTGTGGCTGGTCGGGCCGCCGAATCGCGTCACGAGCGCGGTGATCAGGGTGGGGTCGAGGCCGGCCGTGTCTGCGGGGGCGAGATCGTCGGCGCAGAGCACGACGGGGGCCGACGGCGTGGGGATGCCGGGCTCGGGCAGGCCGAGCAGCTCGGCCACCACGCGGTTGCGGATGTCGCGCAGGTCCGTCGCGCGCTCGGCCATGAGGCCGCCCAGCTGCACCAGCTGGGCCACGAAGCCCTCGATGGCCTGGTCGGTCGCGGACTCCGCTGAGGCACCGGCGGTGATCAGCTTCTTCGCGGCCCGCAGCCAGCCGCGGTCGCGGGCGAGGGCGGCGGTGGCGCCGAGCACCTCCGACGCGACGCCGGTGGAGGAGCTGGCCCGCTGGGTGAACCGGTCGGCGACGGTGGTGGCGGCCGCCAGGAATCGCTGTGCCTCCGCCTCCCGATCCGGCTCGTCGAGCGGTGGGCCGGGCGGTGGGGGAGCGATGGCGGGGCGCGTCCAGGCGGCCGGCGCGAATGCGATGCCGGCGACGACACCGGTGCCACGAACAGAAACAGATTCCATGTTTCCTCCACAATGAGGGTTGAGTATGACTATCGTCGCCCGTGGATGGGATGAAGTCAACATAAACACAGATCTGGCCGTGTCTGATTGCGTCTGACCGGGCTCAGGGTCGGAGGGTGGAGGGTGCATGTACGCGGAGGAGCGGCAACACGAGATCGTGACGCTGGCCAGGGGACTGGGGCGGGTCGCGGTGGCCGAGCTGGCATCCAGCTTCGGGGTGACGCCTGAGACCATCAGGCGCGACCTTGACGCCCTCGCGGCGCGCGGGTTGCTCAGCAGGGTCCACGGCGGCGCCGTGCCGTCGGACAAGCTGTGGCTGGCGGAGGCCCCCGTAGGGCAGCGCGAGGCCACGTCGCAGGACGAGAAGCTCGCCATCGCGACGCACGCGGCGTCGCTGCTGCCGGCGCGCGACGAGTTGACGGTCCTCATCGACGCCGGCACCACGACGTCGAGGCTCAGCGCGTTCCTGCCCGGCCGGGTGTCCACCGTCGTCACGAACTCCGTTCCCACGGCTGCATCGCTGGCCGACCGGGGGGATGTCGAGGTGCTCCTGCTCGGTGGGCAGGTGCGCGGCCTGACCCAGGCGACCGTGGGCGCGGAGGCGCTGGCGACGCTGGCCCGGCTTCGGGTGGACGTGGCCTTCATGGGCACCAACGGCTTCTCGGCCGAGCACGGATTCTCCACCCCGGACCCTGCTGAGGCGGCCGTGAAGCGCGCCATGATCGGGGCCGCGCGCGAGGTCTATGTGCTGGCCGACGCCACGAAGTTCGGCGCCGACTACCTGGTGCGGTTCGCCGAGCTGGGGGACGTGGACGCTCTGGTCACCGACGCCAGACTGCCGCGCGCCTCGATCGAGGCGTTGGAGGCCGCGGAGCTCCGGGTCGACGTCGTCGGATGATGTTGGTTTGTGTCGGTTTCTCTTGCTTTGCTTCCGAAATGAGGGTATAAACGTAGCAACAGCCTCGAGGGAGCGGACATGGTCGACGACGTTGCACGCAGAGTGGTCACATTCACGGCCAACCCCAGCATCGACCGCACGCTCACCCTGGACCGGTGCCTCGAGCGCGGCCAGGTGCTCCGCGCCTCCGGCGTGACCGAGCAGGCGGCCGGCAAGGGCGTCAACGTCGCACGGGTGGTGAGCGCCTCCGGCCTTCCCGTCACCGTGGTGGCGGCGGCCCTGGACCGGGGATTCCGGAACCTGGCCGAACGGGCGGAGGCCCCGCTCACGGTGCTCGGCCAGATGCTCGACGACGGCCGCCGGGTGCGGATGAACACCACGGTCACCGAGCCCGACGGAACCACCACCAAGCTCAACGAGCCCGGGCCATCGCTGACGCCGGCGCAGCTGGCTGTGGCCGGGGACACCCTGGTCGATGTGGCCCGGGGGGCGGCCTGGGTCGCGCTCGCCGGCTCCCTCCCGCCCGGGGCCCCGGACAACTGGTACGCGCTGCTCGCAGACCGGCTCTCAGGGCTGGGCTGCCGGATCGCCGTCGACACCTCCGGGCCTGCCCTGGACGCGCTGCTCGCGTCGATGAGGGCGCCGATCGACCTCATCAAGCCCAACGCAGAGGAACTGGCCCAGCTGACCGGCGGTGACGCCGCCGCACTCGAGGAGGCCGCCGACGGCGGTGATGTGAGTGGCGTCGTCGATGCCGCCCGTCAGCTCCACTCCCGGGGCATCCGGGCCGTGCTCGTCACCCTGGGCGGCGCGGGGGCGGTGCTCGTCACCGGAGAGGGCGCCTGGTTCGCGGCCGCGCCGCCCACAGACGTGCGCAGCACCGTCGGCGCGGGCGATTCTGCCGTGGCCGGCTACATCCTCGCGCACGTCCGCGGCCAGGACCCCGCGAGCTGCCTCGCCTCGTCCATCGCCTACGGCTCGGCGGCCGCGGCGTTGCCGGGCACCACCCTGCCGACCCCGGCGGACCTGACGGCCGAGAAGATCGACGTCGTCGCGATCGGCTGACCGGCCGGGCGCACCACCACCCACGAAAGAGAGTCATCCATGGCATCCAGGACCGTCATCGTCGGATCCTCCGTCGGCCTCCACGCCCGCCCCGCCGCGATCGTCGCCGAGGCGGCAGGCGCCTACGACGAGGACATCACGATCCGCCTGGCCGACATGCCCGAGGACGAGGGCGTCGACGCGGCGTCCAGCCTCATGATCATGACGCTGGGCGCGGCCGCCGGCGCGGAGGTGGTCGTCGAGTCCGACGACGCCGCCGCGGTGGAGGCGATCGCGGCCCTGATCGAACGGGACCTCGACGCCTGATCCGGGGAGCGCCTAGGCCAGGCGGGCCGCGATCCTGTCACCGATCTCGGTGGTGCGGAACGTCGCCGCACCGCGGTCCGCGATGTCGGCGGTGACCGCGTCGTCGATCCGGCGGGCAAGCTCCGGCCTGCCGAGGTGGTCGAGCAGGAGGGCCATGGACGAGATGGCCGCGGTCGGGTCCGCGATGCCCTGGCCCGCGATGTCCGGGGCCGAGCCGTGCACCGGCTCGAACATCGACGGGTACTCGCCGCTGGGATTGATGTTGGCCGAGGCCGCGAGGCCGATGCCGCCGGTGACCGCAGCGGCGAGGTCGGTGACGATGTCGCCGAACAGGTTGTCGGTGACGATCACGTCGAACTGGCTGGGGTCCACCACCATGGCGATCATCGCCGCGTCGATGTGCAGGTACCTGCGCTCCACGTCGGGGAACTCGGCTCCTACCTCGGTGAAGATGCGGTTCCACAGGCTGCCGGCGTTGACGAGCACGTTGTGCTTGTGGAGGAGCGTCAGCTGGCCGCGCCGCGCCTGCGCCCGACGGTAGGCGTCGCGGACGACGCGCTCGACGCCGTAGGCGGTGTTGACCGAGACCTCGGTGGCGAGCTCATGCGGCGTCCCGACGCGCACTGCGCCGCCGTTGCCGCAGTAGAGGCCCTCGGTGCCCTCGCGGACCACGACGAAGTCCACGGTCTTCCCCTCGACGATCCGGGGGGCCAAGGGGGTGGGGACTCCGGGGTACAGCTTCGAGGGGCGCAGGTTGACGGCATGATCGAACGCGAAGCGGAGCTTGAGCAGCAGGCCGCGCTCGAGCAGGCCACTGGGGATCGCCTTCGATCCCGGTGCCGCGCCGACGGCGCCCAGCACGATGGCGTCGACGCCCTTGAGCTCCTCGAGCACCGAGTCCGGCAGCACCTCTCCGGTGCGCTGCCAGCGCTCGGCGCCGAGGTCGTAGTGGACGAAGCTGAACGCGTCGGCGCCCGCGACCGCGGTCAGCGCCTTGAGCGCCTCCGCAGCCACCTCGGGGCCGATGCCGTCGCCGCCGATGACGGCGATGGTGCTGGTCTGAGTCATGGGCAGACCCTACGGCTTGGCACTTTGGCGCGGGTAGGGGTCAGGGGTGCCCGTCCACTGGCTGAGACGCCTCACGGGGCGGGCGGCGGGGTATCCTTCGCTCTGATTCACGACCCTTGGGAGAGATCAATGCCGATGCTGCCGACCCGCCCGGCCGAGTTCCACGTCTTCGACACCTCACTGCGCGACGGCGCGCAGCAGGAGGGCATCCACCTCTCGGTGGCGGACAAGCTGAAGATCGCCGGGTACCTCGACGAGCTGGGCGTCACCTTCATCGAGGGCGGCTGGCCCGGTGCCAGCCCCGCCGACACCGAGTTCTTCGTGAAGGCCAAGGACCTGAACCTCCAGCGGTCCAAGCTGGTCGCCTTCGGCGCCACGCGCAAGGCGGGCGGGCGGGCCGAGGAGGACGCGCTGACCCGCGCCCTCGTCGACGCCGACACCGAGTACATCTGCATCGTCGCGAAGTCACACGACGAGCACGTCTTCCGCGCCCTGCGGACCACCCTCGAGGAGAACCTCGAGATGATCACCGACACCGTGCAGTTCCTGCGGTCCCAGGGGCGGCGCGTCTTCGTGGACTGCGAGCACTTCTTCGACGGTTACCGGGCCAACCCCGAGTACGCCATCAAGGTGGTCCAGACGGCCCACGACGCGGGCGCCGAGGTGGTGGTCCTGTGCGACACCAACGGCGGGATGCTGCCCAGCTGGATGGCCGAGGTCGTCGAGGCCGCCGCGGCGACGGGCGCCAAGCTCGGCATCCACTGCCACAACGACACCGCCTGCGCCGTGGCCAACACGCTCGCCGCCGTCGAGGCCGGGGTGATGCACGTCCAGGGCACCTTCAACGGCTACGGCGAGCGCACCGGCAACGCGGACCTGTCCGCGCTGATCCCGAACCTCCAGCTCAAGTACGGCTGGGACGTGCTGCCCCCCGAACAGCTCGCCGACCTCACCCGCGTGGCGCACGCCATCGCGCTGGTGGCGCACCAGCCGCTGCTGGGCCGGCAACCGTACGTGGGGCACTCCAGCTTCGCCCACAAGGCCGGCCTGCACGCCTCAGCGATCAGGGTGGACGAGAACCTGTACCAGCACACCGACCCCGCCCTCGTCGGCAACGACATGCGCATGCTCGTCTCGGACATGGCCGGCCGGGCCAACATCCAGATCAAGGGCGAGCAGCTGGGATTCGACCTCGAGGACCGCACGCTGGCGGCGTCGATCACCGAGCGGGTCAAGGCCAAGGAGGCCGAGGGATACTCCTACGAGTCCGCGGACGCGTCGTTCGAGATGCTGCTTCGTGACGAGCTAGGGGTCCTGGAGCTGCCGTTCCAGGTGCAGTCCTGGCGGGTCTTCACCGAGGAGCGCGACGGCGTCAACATCTCCGAGGCCACCGTCAAGCTCACCGCCAAGGGGGAGCGGCACATGGTGGTCGGCGAGGGGAACGGGCCCGTCAACGCCCTCGACGGCGCGCTCCGGCAGGCCCTCGCGGTGCCCTTCCCCGCCGTCGCCGAGTTCGACCTGACAGACTACCGGGTGCGGATCCTCGACGAGGGGCACGGCACCGACGCCTCGGTGCGGACGCTCATCGACACCTCCTACAACGGCTTCACCTGGACGACGGTGGGGGTGGGCACCAACGTGATCGAGGCGTCCTGGGAGGCGCTGATGGACTCGCTGGCCTACGGCATCCTCACGCACCTGGCGGCCGAGTAGCCTCCACTAGTCTGGGCGCATGCGCATCGCTCGTTTCGTCAAGGACGGCCAGGACCCCACCTACGGGATCATCGAACTCGCGGTCGACGGGGGGGACCACCCCGACACCATCGCGGCGCTCACGGGGGACCCGCTTGCCGGGGTGTCGGTCAACTACACGGGCGAGCGGCACGACCTGGTCGAGGTGCGCCTGCTCGCGCCGGTCATCCCGCGCAGCAAGATCGTGGCGGTGGGAAAGAACTACGCGGACCACGCCAAGGAGATGGGCGGCGAGGTGCCTTCGTCTCCGCTGCTGTTCTTCAAGCCCAACACCTCGGTGATCGGCCCGGAGGACACGATCATCCGGCCGGCCGGATGCGCGGACCTGCACTACGAGGGCGAGCTGGCCATCGTCATCGGCCGCATCTGCAAGGAGGTCCCCGCTGAGCGGGTGCCCGAGGTGATCTTCGGCTACACCATCGCCAACGACGTCACCGCCCGCGACTGGCAGGCCACGGACGGGCAGTGGGCCCGCGCCAAGGGCTCGGACACCTTCCTGCCGCTGGGCCCCTGGATCAACACGCACCTGAGCGTCGAGGAGGCGGAGCACCTCTCCCTCGAGACAAGGCTGGGCGACGAGGTGCGCCAGCACGGCTCCACGTCGCAGATGGTGCGCGGCATCGTCGAGCTGGTCAGCTACATCTCGTCGTTCACGACGCTGCTGCCGGGCGACCTCATCCTGACCGGCACGCCCGCGGGGGTCGGGGCCATGGAGCCCGGGGACACGGTGAGCGTGGAGATCGACGGCCTGGGCGTGCTGAGCAACCCCGTCGCGGACGCGTGACCCAGCCCCTCCAGCTGGCGCTGGTCGGCGAGCCGCAGGATCCGCCGTCGGGGCTGACCTACCCAGTGGTGCTGCGGCGTCCGGGCTTCTCCGGATTCACGGCGCTGTTCGGCGCGCTGCTGGCGTTCATCGGTTTCGCGCTGGTGGTCCCCCTCGTCTCGGCGCTCGTGACGTGGGTGGGGTTCCTGGTGCGCGGGGGCGGAGACTTCGAGGCGTACTCGGCGGCCGCGTCGGCCTATGAGCTGCCGGAGGGCCCGGCCGCCGGTCATCTCGCGCTGGCCGCGCTGATCCCTCTGTGCGTGGTGCTCGTCCGGTATGTGCACGGGATGCGGCCCCGGTGGCTGGCGTCGGTCCAGCCGGGTGTGCGGTGGCGCTATCTGGCGCTGTCGCTGCTGGTGGCGGCGGTGATCCTCAACGCCGTCACCTGGGCTTCGTTCTGGTTCGGCGAGATGCCGGTGTTCCACGGTGGACAGGACGGCTGGGTGTGGTTCCTGCTGGTGGTCGGGATCACCTCGCCGCTGCAGGCCGCCGCCGAGGAGGTGTTCTTCCGGGGCTACCTGCTGCAGGTGATCGGGTCCGCCACCGGCCGGGCGTGGGCGGGCGTCGTCGGCTCCGCATTGGTGTTCGCGCTGCTGCACGGGGTGCAGAACCCGGCCCTCTTCGCGCACCGCCTGGCGTTCGGCCTGGTGGCCGGGGCGCTCGTCGTGGTCACCGGCGGGCTGGAGGCGGGGATCGCGGCGCACGTGGTGAACAATGTCGCGGCGTACGCGTACGCGATCTTCACCTCGTCGGTCGCCGCGCTCCGGGGCGTGACGACGATCTCGTGGGCCGAGGCGGCGTGGAATGTGGGGGCGTTCGCGGCGTTCGGTGTCGCGGCGTGGTGGTTGGGCCGACGGCTGAGGGTCGCCACGCTCACCCCGTGACGTCGGGCCTGCTCGCCCCGGCCGGGTCCGGGTGAGGGTTGGCTGGTGGGGTTGGCTGGTGTGGGGGTTGAGCCAATGGATGGGTTCGCGGATCGGCTCACGCTCAGCGTGAGCGTGGGCCCCGTCGCGAACCCATCCATTGGCTCAACGCAGGTCGCTGGGCAGGACCGGGGAGAACCTGGCGACCGTCAGAGGGGCCGGAGCGCCAACAGCCCGAGGGTCGTCTCGACGAGGCTGGGCAGGCTCTTCTCCGTGAAGTGAGCGACGAGCCACCCGGCCTTCATGAGGGTGAGATCGCGTGCCCTGTCTGCGTGGAACGATTCCGGCGAGCTGTGATAGGCGTAGCCGTCGAACTCGAGCGCGATCTTCTGCTCGCGGAACCCGGCGTCGACGTAGAACTTGTGGCCGCTCGCGAAGACGGGGAGGTTCGACCGCCAGCCGGTGATGCCGGCGTCGCGAAGGGCCGCGTGAGCAGACAACTCGAGCGCTGACCACGGCGAGTCGGAGGACTGATCGAGGAGATCCCGACGGAGCTTGTTTCCCCGGCGGCGTGGCGTCAGTGCCAGCGCGCGCCTCATCTGCTTGAGGGTGCAGGCATTGCGTCGAAGCGCCTGCTGGATGGGCTCAGCGCCGAGCTCAGGGATGAGATCGAGCACGGTGAGTTCCGGGACGGTGCAGAGCACGCCGTCGCGGCGAGTCAGCAGCTCGATGGGGATGAGCCTCTCCTCGACCTCGAGTCCGTAGCCTGGGTTGATCGCGCGTCGGCACGCGAGTTCCAGCGTCTCCTTCTGCTCGATCTCTGGCCAGAATGTGTGCGCCGCCGCATGGCGGCGCACCAGTGCGAGGTCGTCCCCGTAGGCCTTGATGGCGCGAAGCCGTCCTGTGGTTGTCGCGGCGGTGCCGGGACTCCCGTACACGCCGGGCAGCATGCGGTCGAGTTGGCCCCGGAACGCGCGGGCATTCAGGGCGCGGGCCTTGTGCGGGAGGAGCCGCGCGGTGACGACGCCGTCGGCGATTCCCCGGATGATCTCGGGATCCATGCCGCCTAGTCTCGGCACCGATCGGGTCGCGGCCAAGGGCGATTCCACAACTGTGGATAACTCTGCGACGGGGCTACAGATTGTCGGCGCGCTGGGACGGGGGACAGGGGAGACGGGCGGACGGGGGGACGGGGGGACGGGGGGACGGGGTTTGAGCCGATGGATGGGTTCGCGAGGTGCCTCGCGCTCAGCCCACGCCTGGCATCGTCCGCGAACCCATCCATCGGCTCAAACCCCTCCAGGCCGGGGCGCCGCTGCCAACAGCGTGGCGCGCGGCCGGCGACGGCGGGGCCGACGACGGCGGTGTGGACGGGCGACGGCGGTGTGGACGGGCGACGGCGGGGTGGCGCGCGACGGCGGTCACGGGCTGCCTGGGCGTGGGTCAAGGGGACCGGAGGCGATGCCAGGGCATGGAGGGGGCGGTGTGGGAGTCGGTTTGCGGGGCGCCGAAGCGATCGTGTACTGTTCCTACTCGTGCCCGGGTGACCGGGCGCACAGGGGTATGGGGTAATTGGCAGCCCGCCGGATTCTGGTTCCGTCAGTCTAGGTTCGAGTCCTAGTACCCCTGCGGAAGGTGTTAAACTCCTTCTCGCTAGGGCCCCGTTGTGTAGCGGCCTAGCACGCCGCCCTCTCAAGGCGGTAGCGCGGGTTCGAATCCCGTCGGGGCTACAAATGAAGTCCCCCAGTCGGAAACGGCTGGGGGACTTCGTCATTTCTGGGTCATGTCTGGGCCGGCGCGGCAACCCGCGACCAGGCAGGTCCAGGCGCCTCGATCCGTAGACCCGCGTTCCGGCGGGCCCCGGACCGACCGACGGCTACTCCGGGGCGCCGCTGCGGCGCAGCACCTCACTCAGCCGCTCAGCGGCGGCCAGCACCGCGGGGGCGTGGAGCCGGCCGGGGGAGCGGGTCAGCCGCTCGATGGGCCCGGAGACCGACACGGCCGCGATCAGCTTGCCCGACGGCGCCAGCACCGGCGCCGACACCGACGCCACGCCCGCCTCCCGCTCCGCCACCGACTGGGCCCAGCCCCGCCGTCGGACGCTCTGCAGCGTGGTCAGCGTGAAGGACGCGCCCTCCAGCAGCTTCTCGAGCTTCTCTGGCTCCTCCCAGGCCAGCAGAACCTGGGCGGCGGACCCCGCCGTCATCGAGAGTTGGGCGCCGACGGGGACGGTGTCGCGCAGGCCGGAGGGACGCTCGACCGAGGCCACGCAGATGCGGGCGTCGCCCTGCCGTCGGAACATCTGCACGGACTCGCCGGTGATGTCGCGCAGCCTGGTCAGGATGGGCCCCGCCGTGGCCAGGAGGGGATCCTCGCCGGCGGATTCTGCCAGTTCGATCAGGCGCGGACCGAGGACGAAGCGCCCCTGCAGATCCCGCCCGACCAGGCGGTGATGCTCCAGTGCCACCGCCAACCGGTGCGCTGTGGGCCGGGCCAACCCGGTGGCTGTCACCAGCCCTGCCAGGGTCAACGGATTGCGCTCCAGTGCTGCCAGCACGGAGGCCGCCTTGTCGAGTACGCCAACGCCACTTGTGTCGTCCATATGGTGAGATTATCAATCCACTATGTGGACATGCAAACGACACACGCCGGGCTCGGGCCGCATACTTGACGGCAGATTTCCTGTCGAGTGTCTGAGAAGAGGAGCCATGGGCAAGACCCTGAGCGAGAAGGTATGGGACGCGCACGTCGTCCGCGCGGTTGAGGGGGAGCCCGACCTGCTCTACATCGACCTGCACCTGGTCCACGAGGTGACCAGCCCGCAGGCCTTCGACGGGCTCCGCCTGGCCGGCCGCCCCGTGCGCCGCCCGGACCTGACGCTGGCCACCGAGGACCACAACACGCCCACGCTGAACATCAACCTGCCGATCGCGGACCCCGTCTCGCGCACCCAGGTGGACACGCTGCGCAAGAACGCAGCCGAGTTCGGTATCCGCATCCACTCGCTCGGTGACCGCGACCAGGGCGTCGTCCACATCATCGGCCCCCAGCTGGGAGTCACACAGCCGGGCATGACCATCGTCTGCGGCGACTCCCACACCTCCACCCACGGCGCGTTCGGCGCGCTGGCGTTCGGCATCGGCACCTCCGAGGTGGAGCACGTGCTGGCCACCCAGACGCTGCCGCAGAAGAAGCCCCAGACCATGGCCGTCAACATCAACGGCGAACTGCCCGACGGCGTCACCGCCAAGGACGTCGTGCTGGCGCTCATCGCCAAGGTGGGCACCGGCGGCGGGCAGGGCTACATCGTCGAGTACCGCGGCTCCACCGTCGAGGCGCTCTCGATGGAGGGCCGCATGACCATCTGCAACATGTCCATCGAGTGGGGCGCGAAGGCGGGCATGATGGCCCCCGACGAGACCACCTTCGCCTACCTCAAGGGCCGCCCGCACGCGCCGGAGGGCGAGGACTGGGACGCCGCCGTCGAGTACTGGAAGACGCTGCGCACCGACGACGACGCCACGTTCGACGTGGAGGTGGACATCGACGCCACCCAGCTCACCCCCTTCGTGACGTGGGGCACCAACCCCGGGCACGGCGTCCCCCTGGGCAGCGTTGTGCCCAGCCCGGAGGACTTCGAGTCCGAGGTGGAGCAGGCCACGGCCAGGCGCGCCCTGGAATACATGGCGCTGACCCCCGGCACGCCGATGCGCGACATCACGGTCGACACGGTCTTCCTGGGCTCCTGCACCAACGGCCGCATCGAGGACCTGCGGCTGGCCGCCTCCATCCTCGAGGGCCAGCACATCGCCGACGGGGTGCGCATGCTCGTGGTGCCCGGCTCGGCCCGCGTCCGCCTGCAGGCCGAGGCCGAGGGCCTGGACAAGATCTTCCTGGACTTCGGCGCCGAGTGGCGCGCCGCCGGCTGCTCGATGTGCCTGGGCATGAACCCGGACCAGCTGGCCCCGGGTGAGCGCGCCGCGTCCACGTCGAACCGCAACTTCGAGGGACGTCAGGGCAAGGGTGGCCGCACCCACCTGGTGTCGCCGCCGGTTGCCGCCGCCACCGCCATCGTCGGCCACCTGGCCGCCCCCGCTGACCTGATTGGACGCTGATCATGGAACCCTTCGTCAACCACACCGGCGTCGCCGTGCCGCTGCGCCGCTCCAACGTCGACACCGACCAGATCATCCCCGCGGTCTACCTCAAGCGGATCACCCGCACCGGCTTCGAGGACGGCCTGTTCGCCGCCTGGCGCAACGACCCCGAGTTCGTGCTCAACCAGGAGCCGTTCAAGACCGGCACCATCCTCATCCCCGGCCCGGACTTCGGCACCGGCTCGTCCCGCGAGCACGCGGTGTGGGCACTGCAGAACTACGGCTTCAAGGTGATCGTCGGCACCCGCTTCGGCGACATCTTCCGCTCCAACTCCGGCAAGGCCGGCCTGCTCGTGGCCGTGGTCTCGGAGGCGGACCGAGACCGCCTCTGGGACGCGATCGACGCGGACCAGAACGTGCCCACCACGGTGGATCTGCCCACGCAGACCATCACGCGCGGCGACGTCGTGGTCAGCTTCGAGATCGACGAGTACACCAAGCACCGCCTGCTCAACGGCCTCGACGACATCTCGCTCACGCTGATGCAGGCGGACTCGATCTCCGCCTATGAGGCGACGCGGCCGTCGTTCAAGCCGAAGACGCTGCCGGTGAGGACCGCCGACACCGTCGCCTGACGAGCCACCCCGGCGCGCGGCGCGGGCACCAGCGAGTCTGGTGCCCGCGCCGCGTCTCTGTCTGCGGTCCCTACACTTCCACTGTGACCCTCCCGGATGACGCGCCGACCGCAGCAGCAGACGCTCCCCGCCGGTTCGACCGCCTCAGCCTCGGCCTCTACGGGGCGTTCCTGCTCTGGGGGTGGCTGCTCTACGCGTTCGGCCCGGTGATCCAGATCCTCGGGCGGGAGACGGGATTCAGCGCCGCCGAGATCGGCCTGCACGGCACCGCCATGGCGCTCGGGACCGCGCTGGCGGGCGGAGTCCTCGCCCCCGTCGTCCGGGCCCTGGGACGACGGGGTGCGCTGGTGCTCGGCGCCGCACTGGTCTCGGCCGGGGGCGCCGGGCTGACCGTCCTGTCCGCGCTGCCGGCGACAATGGCCGCGACCCTCGTGCTGGCCGTCGGCGGGAACATGGCCATCGCCGCTGCCCAGGCCGGGCTCGTCGTCCATCACGCTCCCCATCCGGCGGAAGCGGTGACGACGGCGAACGGCCTCGGCACGCTGGTGGGTCTCGTTGGCCCGGTGGCTATCGGCGCGAGTGTCGCGGCGGGGTTCGGCTGGCGCCCCGTGGTGCTGGTGACGGTCCCGATGAGCCTGGTCATGGTCGTGATCTGGCTGCGGATGCCGGCGTCGCCCGCGATGACTCCCCGCGCGCAGGGGATGAGCGTAGGCGCGGGCCGCGAGCGCCGCGCCGACGCGGAGCGACGCGCGGACCGACAGGGCGTCCTCGGGCGGGTGGTCCATCAGTTGCCGGCCGCGGGCTGGTGGTTCCTGCTGGCCGCGCTGATCGGGGTGGCGATCGAGAGCGCCACCACCTTCTGGTCGCTCACCCTGATCACCGAGCGCACGGGTGCTGGCACCGCGGTGGCCGCCGCGGCGACGGCAGCCTTCGTCGGCGGCATGGCCACCTCGCGTCTGGTCTCGTGGTGGTTCACGGCCCGCTACTCGCCCAGCCGGCTCGTCGTGGCGGCGTTCGCCGTCAACGCCGTCGGGTGGCTGGTCCTGTGGCTGGCGACGGTCCCCACGGTGGCCATCCTGGGGCTCGCTCTCTCCGGGATGGGCTGCGGCCTGCTGTATCCGTTCGCGGCCAGCCTCATGCTGTCCACCGCGCGCGGCTCGAAGGACTCCGCTCAGGGCTTGATCATGGTGGCGTTGGGGATCGCCGTGGGAGTCGTGCCGTTCGTGCTCGGTCTGCTGGCCGATGCCGCAGGGGTGCACACCGCCTTCCTCCTCGTCCCGGCGCTGGCGGCCGTCGGTGCGGGGGCCGCCTGGCTGGGCGCATCGAGTCTCGCGGACTCGTGATCGGTCCCCGGAGGGCTCGCCGGCCTTCCCGGCCGCCGAGTGCTCACCTCACGAAGCCCTTGAGCACGAGCAGGAGAAGCGAAGAGATACCGACCGTGAGCGCCACCGCGCCCAGGATGTCGGCTGCCCCTGACCACTGCCGGGTCCTGTCCATCCATGCCACCTCATCGGGCGTGAGAGGCTCGTCGGAGAGCTGAATGGTCAGGCTGACGTTCTCTCTGCTGGACACGTTCTTGAAGTAGCTCGTCAGGGCTGTCCCAGGGCCGGCGTCGACCGGGTAGAAGAGCTGGTAGTCGAGGACCATCTCGGCCTCGCCCGCGCGGACATCGTCGTGAGAGAGGTAGACCCGGTGCTCGACGGTGAAGTCGCGCTCGTCCGGGTCCCCCGAGAAGGAGTTGGGCCAGTCCCGGCCAACGGGCATCTGCACGTCGAGCCATGGCCCAGCGTCGTCGTCGCTGAGCGGGTACACGCGCACATCCGCAGTGCCCCGGTAGTGACCCTTGATGGATGCGATCCCCGGGTGGAACTCGATGTCGATGTAGCCGCCCGGCCGGAACACTCCCTCTGTGCTCACGCCCTTCATGGCCGGTCCCTCGACCGCCTGGTAGCTCGACGGGGGTCTCATGAGGAGGTGCGCGGCTGCGAACACCACCAGCGACGCGAGCAGGAGCGCGCCCCAGAGCACCCGGGACCGCTTCGCGGCGGCGCCTGGAGGGGCGGGCCGCCGACGTGGCCCATGGCTCACATGACTGGGCCCAGCCTTGCTCATGGCCTTGCCTTTCCTCACTGTCCATGATCCTCCGGCGATGGCCGCCGTGCGGGCTGAACGACACTTCCCGCCGAGCGGCCGCCGCGGGTCTAGGCTCGTTACACCCGCCCTCGCGCGGGTGGGCTGCGGCGACGACGGCGCGGAGGTGAAGGCGCATGGGGCTCGACTACCGGTACCTGCTGTTCGTCGAACGCGACGCCGAACTGGAGGCGCTCCGGCACCTCGCGGGGATCTCTGCTGCCCGTCGTGATGGGACCTCGGTGGAGGTTCCGGGCCCCGGCGACATTCCCTACCGGGCCGAGACGTGGCCGTTCAAGGCCGCGGCCGGGACGCCGCCGCACCTGTGGTGGGACGACCCGGCGCCGGAGTGGAACTTCGCCACGGTGCTCGCCTTCGAGCCCGACGACGCGCTCCGCTGGTATCAACGCGACGAGCCGCGGCTGGACGCGCAGGGCCGCCACGAGATCGGCTACATCTACCTCACCGTCCACCGTCGGATGGAGGACTGGGCCTCGGGGGCGGACGACGGCGTGGTGCTGTTGGAGTTCGGGACCACGGGCTCGAAGATGAGCGCGATGTTCTCGGAGTCAGAGTCGGTCAGGCGCGCGATGGTCCGCCTGCTGGAGGACTGCCGAGGTGTGTGCGGGATCTTCGACTGGGAGGACCACGCCACCCTCTTCTGGTGGCGGGGGCGCGAGCTGGACGTCGAGCTGCCTCAGGCTGAGCTGGACCTGGCGGAGGTGGAGCTGTCCGTGCCACCGGTGGAGCCGGTGGTACGGCCCGCGCCGCTGGAGCCGCCGTCGGAGGACGACGCGCGCGAGCCGTCGTTCTGGACCCCCCGCAACTCCACCTGCGACCCGTGGTGGCGCCGGATGTTGGACCGGATCCTCAGCGCGGCTCGTCGGCCGGGCTGAGCGGTGCATCGGGACGGGGGCTCCGCACGACCTCCGCCAGATGGGGCGGGCGGGCCGAGGGGACGACGAGGAGCGCCAGGAGCGAGACCGCGCCGACGACGGTGAGGGCGCGGAGGATGCCGTAGTGGTCTCCCAGGAAGCCGAGCAGCGGCGGGCCGGCGAGGAAGGCTGTGTAGCCGATGGTGGAGACCACGCTCAGCCGGGCGTGCGCCCGGGCCGGCTCGTCGGCCGCCGCGGACATGCCGACGGGGAAGCCGAGGCTGGCGCCCACACCCCAGACCGCCGCGCCCACGAAGGCCAGCCACGGCGTGCCGAAGACCACCAGCAGGCAGCCGAGGATCGCCGAGACGAACAGGACGCGCAGCACCGGCACCCGCCCGTAGCGGTCCAGCAGCCGGGTGCCGAGGATCCGCCCGGCGGTCATGAAGGACAGGAACACGGCCAGCGCCAGCACGCCGAAGGTCTTGTCCAGGCCGTGGCCGTCGACGAACGCGACCGCCATCCAGTCGTTGGCCGTGCCCTCGGTGAACGCCGCGGCCAGCACCATCACCCCGATCAGCAGGGTGCGGGGCTCGGTCCAGGCGGACCTGGCCGGGGCCGGGGCGGCGGGGGAGGCGGCGCCCGGTTCGCCGTCCTCGAACGCGGGCAGGAACTTCGACGTGCCCCACAGGACCAGGATCGCCGACATCGCGCCGACGGCGCCGATGTGCCAGATGAGCGGCACGTTCAGCCAGACCATCAGGGCGCCGACGAGCGCGCCCAGCACGGTCCCGCCGCTGAAGGCGGCGTGGAACCACGGCATGATCGAGCGGCCCAGGCCGCGTTCGATGATGGTGCCCTCGAGGTTCTGGGCCACGTCCCAGACGCCGGTGCCGAGGCCGAGGAGGAACAGGGCGGCTGCGGCGGCGGCCATGGGGAGCCCCGCCTGGACGCTGGCGGCGGCCAGCACGAGGCCGGGGAGCGCGACCACCATCGCTGCGCGCACCGCGCGGGTGGCGCCGAGGCGGCGGGTGACGAGCCCTGCGATCGGCAGCCCGCACAGCGCTCCGGCGGAGACGGCCAGCAGGAGGAGGCCGAGGCCGCCCGGGCTGAGCGCGAGCATCTCCTTCACGTCCGGCACCCGCGACATCCAGGACGCGAACGCGAACCCGTTGACGGCGAAGACGACGAAGTCTCCGTTGCGGGCGCTCAGCACCGCGGGCCGCCCCCCTGTGGTGTTCGGCGTCGCCTCAACCCCATGTGTCATGTGGATGAGCGTACAAACGGCGCACGACATTCCCAGAATCGGCCGCTTTCGGCGGCCCGCGGGGTCACCCTGCGGCTAACCCCGGCCCGGCGGAGCGGCCACTCGCGCTCGTCCTAGGCTGGGACGAGTCCACTGTCAGGAGCACCGTGAATCCGCTTGCGAGCACCTTCATCACCGCCGCTCTGGTCTTCTACTCCGTCGGGGTGTGGGGCGAGCGGCTGACCGGCCGCCTCCGGTGGTGGAACTTCGCGTTCTTCGTCCTCGGCCTCGTCTGCGACACGGTGGGCACCGGCATGATGTTCGACTTCGTCGGGGGTATGACCTTCGACGTCCACGGCATCTCCGGGCTCATCGCGATCCTGCTCATGCTGGTCCATGCCGTTTGGGCGGCCGTCGTGCTGATCCGGAAGGATGAGGCGGCGCTGAAGAACTTCCACCGGTTCAGCATCTTCGTCTGGGCCGTCTGGCTGATCCCCTACTTCAGCCCGATGTTCTTCGCCCTGGCGAGCTGACCTGACAGCGGGTCCAGGCGGGTTTCCCGGCCCTGGCGTGGTAGGTGTTGACCATGACGATCCTCGACGCCGCGACACTCACCGGCCGCCTGGTCAGGCTGGAGCCCCTCAGCGACGAGCACGTCGACGGCCTGCGCGAGGCGGTGCAGGACGGCCGCATCCACGACCTCTGGTACACCTCGGCGCCCGCGCCCGAGGCGATGGCGGCCGATGTCGCAGTCAAGCGGGACCAGTGGGACCGTGGCCTGATGCTGCCCTTCGCGATCCGCCGACTGGCCGACGGTCAGCTGATCGGGGTGACCACCTTCTGCACTCCCCTCCCGGCCGTGCCCGCGGTGGAGATCGGCTACACCTGGCAGGCCGCGTCCGCGCACCGCACGGGCACGAACTGGGACGCGAAGCTCCTGATGCTGACCCATGCCTTCGAGCAGTGGGGCTGCCGGCGGGTGTGCTTCCGGGCGACGTGGTTCAATCATCGGTCGCGGCGAGCGATCGAGCGGCTCGGGGCCGTGTATGAGGGGCGCATCCGCAATGACCGGATCCTGCGCACCGGGGAGGTGACCGACACCGCGCAGTACTCGATCACCGACGGCGACTGGCCCGCCGTCCGCCGCCACCTCCAGCACCTGCTTCTCGACCGCTGATCCGCGGCCGACGGGGTGCTACCCGATCGAGACCGCTCCCGCCAGGCCGATGGCGCCGATGAGGAGGGTCGCGGCGGCACCCAACACGAGCGGCCTCCGTCCGACGGTGGCCAGGGCGCGCAGGTCGACGCCCAGCCCGAGGGCGAACATCGACGCGGCGAGCAGCAGCTGCTGCACATGCCCCAGGGCAGCGAGCGCGGGCTCGGGGATGAGGCCGGTGGTGCGGGCGGCCATGGCGGCCAGGAAGCCGACCACGAACAGCGGGACCGCTGGAGGCAGCCGCACGTCACGGCGCTGGTCAACCGGAAGCGTCCGGACGCGCCGTCGCTCGCGAACGGCGAGCACGCCCATCACCGGGGCCAGCAGCGCCACGCGGGCGAGCTTGACCGTAACGGCCACCCCGAGCGCCTCGGCTCCGACGAGCCCCGCCGCCGCGACCACCTGCGCCACCTCGTGGGTGGAGGCCCCGATCCACATCCCCGCCGCGGCCGGCGTCAGGCCGAGCAGTGCGACGAGGACGGGCAGCGCCACGATCATCCCGGTGCCGAACACCACCACGAGCGCAACGGCGGTGGCCACCTCCTCCTCGTCGGAGTCGGTCACGCCCTCGGCCGCCGCGACCGCCGCGGCCCCGCAGATCGAGAACCCGGCCGCCACCAGCAGCGACTGTTCGGCACCCAGCCCGAGCCGTCGCCCCAGCCAGGCGGTGGACGCGAAGGTGACGGCCACCGCCGTCGCGACGAGGACGAGGGTGGCGGGGCCGAGCCCGGCCACGGTCACCAGCGACACCTGCAGCCCCAGCAGCACGATGCCCACCCGCAGCAGCCGTCGGCCCGCCACCGCGACCCCCGGCGCCCAGTTCGCAGTCGTCCCGCGCGCGGTCCGCCAGGCGACGCCCGCCAGGATCGCGACCAGCAGCGGGCTGGCGATCGGCACCACCTGGTGCACCGCGACCGACGCGACGGCGGCCACCAGGCACGCGGCCAGCCCGGGGGTGACGGAGCGGAGGGAGTTCATGCCCCTACCGTGCGCCGAACAGGCGCCGCGGCGGTAACCCGATCCGGACACCAACCCATATGATCGCGATATGACCATCCCTCCGGACGAGCCCGGCCTTCCGGCCCTGCGGCTGCTGGTCGCCGTCGCCGAGCAGGGGTCGCTGGGCGCCGCGGCCCGGGAGATCGGTATGGCGCAGTCCAACGCGAGCCGCGCCCTGGCCGGGCTGGAGCGACGGCTGGGGTTCGCCGTCGTGCGCCGCAGCGCCGTCGGCTCCGACGTCACGCCCGAGGGCGCGCTGGTGGTGGGCTGGGCGCGCGAGGTGGTGGAGGCGATGGACCGGCTCCTGGCCGGCGCCGGTGCGGTGACCGCGACGGCCGGGGGAGCGGTGACGGTGGCGGCGAGTATGACGATCGCCGAGTACCTGGCGCCCGTGTGGCTCGCGGCGCTGCGGCGCGTGCACCCGGACGCCGCCGTCTCGCTGGAGATCCTCAACTCCGACGCGGTGATCGAGGCGGTCCGGCACGCGCGGGTGGCCGTGGGGTTCGTCGAGTCGCCGGACGTGCCCGACGACGTGTCCAGCCGGCTCGTCGGCCGCGACCGGCTCATGGTGATCATCCCTCCGGAGCATCCGTGGGCGGAGCGTCGCGGCGGGGTCACGGTGGGGGAGCTGGCCCGGACGCCGCTGGTCGAGCGGGAGACGGGATCGGGGACCCGTCGATTCCTGGACCGGGCCGCCACGTCGGCGGGGGTGACGGCGCGGGCCACGCCGGTGGCTCAGTTGTCGAGCAATGCCGCGATCGTCGCGGCCGTTGCCGCGGGGTTGGGACCGGCGGTGTTGAGCAACCACGCCGTCCGCGGTGCGCTCATGGACGGCAGGGTGCTCGCCGTCCCGGTCGACGGCGGGCCGATCGAGCGGGAGCTGCGCGCGGTGTGGCTGGGCGGGCCCGCCCCGCGCGGCGTGGCGGGAAGACTCGTCGACCTGGCCGCGTCGACCCCGCTGTCCGCGTGACCGCGGGCGAGGAGCGCAGAGCCGAATCCCTCCCGCGGGGCTGAGGTGCGCAGCGACACCCCACCCGCTGGCTGAGGCGCGAGGAGCGAAGCGACGAACCCCACCCCTGGCTGAGGTGCGAGGAGCGAAGCGACGAGCCTCGAAGCCTAAGAAAAGTACCTTGTCAGGTCACGTTCTTTAGGCTTCGAGGCCGCTACGCGGCACCTCAGCCAGCGGTAGGGACGTTCCGCGGCACCTCAGCCGGCGGCAGGGCGTCGACGACAGGCTCCGCAGCCTCAGGCGCCGTACTCGTCGTCGGTGACGTGCTCGAGCCAGGTGACCACCTCGCCCTGGTCGTCGGCCTCGTGAATCGCGACGTGCGCCATGAACCGGTCGGCGGTGGCACCGTGCCAGTGCTCCTCGTTCGGTTCGATGTAGACCACGTCGCCGGGACGGATCTCCTGCACCTCTCCTCCCCGTCGGGCGACGTACCCGATCCCGTCGGTGACGTACAGGGTCTGCCCCTTGGGGTGACGGTGCCAGGCGGTCCTGGCGCCCGGGGCGAACCGGACGTGCGCGGAGCCGACGGCCGACTGCTCGTCCGGGGTGCGAATGGCGTCGACGAACACGGTGCCGGTGAACCAGTCCGCGGGTCCCGGGTTCGTCTGACCGCGGCTGGGGGTGAACTTCATGGGGTGATTCCTTTCATGTGTCCGGGTTCTGGACCAGCCTGAGCAGCGAGCCGTCGGGGTCGAGCAGGGCACCGATCCGCATTCCGGAGGCCTCCAGTATGGGCCGCTGGACACGCGGCCACCCGACGGTTGTCTCGGGGATACCGGCAGCGAGGCACTCGGCGTGGAAGGCGTCCACATCGTCGAGGCGCAGGCACGCTCCGAAGGATGAAGTTGCGGGGTCGAGATCCGCGAAGGGAAAGAACTCGACGACGACGCCGCCCCGCCTGAGGATCAGCCAGCCCGAGTCCTGGAAGACGACCGAGAACCCGAGCCGCGCGTAGAACGCGACGGTCGCGGCGAAGCTGCGTGACGGGAGGTTCGGCGTGGCGTGATCGACCATCCTCGACCCTAACCCGATGTGGGCCAGCTGATCAGTCACGCGTCACTTTGGGTCCGGCTGGGCGTGTTGCTTCTGGCTCATGATCAAGGCGAGGAGCGTGTACCCCGCGAAGACAACACCCGCAGCGAGCGCCGTCAGGTAGAGCGCCTCGTCGACGCCGCGCCAGACGCCGAGGATGATCAGTGTCAAGCTCGCCGCGATGATGATGTGAAGTGGCAACCCGACCAGAGGGAAGACCCGGTCCAGCGGCTCGGGAGCCCTGTTCATCGCCTTGGTCTCGGGGGTTCGGGAATCCACGACCAGCACGACTACCCAGATGACCAGGGCCGCCAGGGCCGACGACAGCCACAGGGTGTGATCGTGGACCCCGTAGCCACTCACGGCGACGGGGACCAGCGCGGCGACGACCACCCAGACACCGAGTCCGAGCACAGACCTGAGGTAGACCAGGTCGTGGACGTCCGTGACGCGGGAGCTTCGCGCGCCGATCAGGGCGCCGAACCCGACGTATACCCCGGCGATCTCGGCGAACTGCATGAACACTTCGGCCTTCATGGTGCCTCGGATCCAGACGCTGCCTCACACCATCATCGGAGCTCGTGCGCCTGTTTCCAGGCTAATGGTCACCCTGGCGCCGGGGGCCGTTTGGATCAGCTCGGGAACTGGGTGCGAGCACTCGTGCCGACCGCGGGCCCACCATGCCGCACCGAGCCTTCCTTGGTCGCTGTAGCGTGGCCGACGATCGGGTCACCCGCCCATGCCAGGTAGTGGTCGATGGCCTCACGGGGTCGTTCGGATTCGCTCACTCCCTCCGACCAACAACCTCCACGAACAGTCGTGCAACAAGAGCCGGGATACGTTCAACG
The DNA here is from genome assembly GCF_054483935.1 of Tessaracoccus yangjingae. The sequence goes on from NZ_CM137014.1 coordinate 2,189,133, forward strand.
AAGCTGATCGGAAGGAGCACCAGAACGGGGCTGACTAGCCTGAAAGCGAGATCGACTTCGGTGAGGCGTGTGGAAGTCGTTCACTTGTCGGTATCGAGCGCTATACCGGTGACTCGGGCGAGCTCGTCCAGGAGCCGGCGCTGGAAGTGCTCGTCGTGGGCCGAGGGATGTGGCTTCGCGGGCCGTTGGTGGTGCCAGTAGCCACCAGTTGTCCTGGCCCGGGGGTCGTCGCTGGTGGCGAGCCACTCCTGTGTGAGGTGTCCCAGGCGGAGGTCGTCGGGGGCGGAGGGGCCGCCCATCCTGGTGGGCACCCAGCCTGGGTCCACGGCGTTGCTGAACGTGTGGGGCCAGCGGCGGGCCACGGCCATCGCGAGGGTGGTGACCAGCAGCTTGCTGTCGGAGTAGTTGCCAGCCCGGGTGCCCGCCCAGTCGATGTGCGCGAGGTCCGGGCGGCCGCCGCGGTGCATGCCGCTGCTGAGGTAGACCAGCCGGTCAGGGCGCAGCATGCAAGCGGTGAGCAGGTAGGGCGCCACGACGTTGACCGGGATCACCGCCGGCCCCGAGTACACGCCGGCGTTGTGGATGACGGCATCCATCCGGCCCAGCGCGTTCACCTCTTCCGCGACTTGGCGGGTCTGCGCCATGTCGGAGAGGTCCCCGACCACCAGCGCCGCCCCGCGATCGAGGAGGTCGCGGACCGCGTCGCGACGATCGGGGTGGCGCACGTGGACGACGACATCGTGTCCGGCCCGCAGGAGTTCGCTTGACGCCGCCTTGCCGAGGCCGTCGGCCGATCCGGTGACGAAGATTCGCACGTGGATCAACCTACCCGCAGCCGAGACGCCGTCGACTCACTGCCGGGCTTCGAGCCGCTCCATCGCGTCAATGGTTCACGCTCATGCTCCATCGCCTGCCTCCGCCGATCCACCCGACGTGGCAGCGAGCGAGTGGGTCAGCGGCCCGTCGGCGAGCGGCGAAGGTCGTAGGTGGACAGCGGCTCGGGGCCCGCGACCACGCGGCGGGTGACCTGCAGGATCGCGTCCTCGTTAGGGTCGACCCGCCACCTGACCAAGGCGATGGATCCGTTGTCGATCTCCAGGGCGGTGATGTGTGACGGATAGATGCAGCTGCCGGAGTTGAAGTAGGGCATCTGGTTGCCCCGCGGGAACTTCTCGCGGTGGGTGTGGCCGCAGATGAGAGCCATCCGGTTCTGACGGATCCACTTCACGTAGTTGCGCTCCACCTTGTGCCGCTTGTAGGAGTTGGCAACGGGGCTGGTGGGGCTGTGGAACCCGAACGCGTGCGCGTACCTCCAGAACGCGCGCATCATGAACCGGCTGAACCTCCAGGCCTGGTCGTTGGGGAAATCGCCCTGGTGCCCGTGCACCAGCAGGACGTCCTGCCCGGTCTCCCGGTGCCGGAACACCACCGACTCCACCGCCTCCAGACCGTGGAAGAAGGGCTCAACCTCACCGGTCACCGCGTCCTTCGCGGTCCACAGGTGCTCACGGACGTACCTGGGATCCCGCAGGTCGAGGTCGTGGTTGCCCCACATCCGGATCAGCCTGCCCGCGTGGTGGAACTGGAGCATCTGCTCCCACACGGCGCGGTTGGCCCTGATGATGTGCTTGTAGTCGTGTTCCCAGAGCTCGTCGCCGTCGCCGGCCTCGACGTAGGTGAAGCCGTTCTTCCAGTAGTAGTCCATCGCGGCCGTGAACGAGTTCTTGTTCTTGAGGAACTCGTCGGACTTGGAGCCGTCCCCGCGGTGGCAGTCGCTCATGATCACGTAGCGGGAGGTGTCGTCGATGAGCTCGACGCGGGCGTCCCTGTAGGCCTCGGTCAGACGAGTCATCGTCTTCACAGCAATCACCGCCAGACACTGTCGTTTCCTCGATCATAGGTCGGTGGCGAGGGGGGTGCGCCTCGTTGTGCTGAGGCGGGCTCCTTGGCGGCGTGATTCCTTATAGACGTCGACGGCTCTGCGGGAGCTGAGCCATTGCCCGTCACTGCGTTGGTGGGCTTCGAGCCGGCCGCGTTGGGCGGCGGCGCGGATGGCGACGAGACTGAGGTCGGCGTCGACGAGGGCCGCGATGGGAACGAGCTTCGCGGGGCCGGCCACGTTGGGGATGATGAAGCGGTTCAGGTTGTCGATCATCCCGCGGGCGAGGATCTCGCCGAGGGTTCCGACATCGCCCTTGTCTGCTTGTTGCATGGCCCGCAGATAAGCGGCTCGCTGTTCCTTGAGGATCACCACCGGCGGGTGGCCGAGCCTGACGAGCACGAGGTTCAACGCGAGCCGGCCGGTGCGGTCGTGGCCGTCGATGAACGGGCGTTCCTCACTTTGTTCACTCAGATGGACGGCAAAATGAACTAAACAAAGTCCATCCTTGATGCACCATGTTCAGAGGTTGCCGCCGCGAGTAGAACTAGACACTCTTTCGGGGGTCGAAACCTGTGTCCTGGACTCCCACGCCCCACAGTGACCAGCCCGACCGATAGGCTCCATCCCACGATGAGTAGCGCTAACACCTTCGCACCCGGCAACGTCGTCGTGGTGCGCGACGAGGACTGGCTGATCACGTCAGTGGACGAGTCGTCCGACGGACCCGTCCTCAACGCCCAGGGCCTCTCCGACCTGGTCCGCGGCCAGGACGCCGTCTTCTACCCCTCGCTGGACCGGATCAAACTCAACGACCCCCGCGACACCACCGTCCGCGCCGACGACTCACCCAAGTACCGCCGCTCCCGGCTCTGGGTGGAGTCCACGCTCCGCAAGACCGCCGTCCCGCTCAGCGACGACTCGCTCACCGTCTCACCCCGCATGCTCGCCCGCCAACTCGGCTACCAGCACAAGGCCGTGGCCAAGGCCCTCGACCCCGCGACACTGCGGCCCCGCATCCTCCTCGCCGACGCCGTCGGCCTCGGCAAGACCCTCGAGATCGGCATGATCCTCTCCGAGCTCATCCGCCGCGGCCGCGGGGAGCGGATCCTCGTGGTCACCCCGCGCCACGTGCTGGAGCAGTTGCAGCACGAGATGTGGAGCCGCTTCGCCATCCCGTTCGTGCGACTCGACTCCCAGGGCGTGGCCCGCGTCAAGCAGAAGCTGCCCGCCAACCGCAACCCGTTCTCCTACTTCCGCCGCGTGATCATCTCCATCGACACGCTGAAGCAGGAGCGCTTCGTCCACGACCTGCGCCGCCACCACTGGGACGCCGTCGTCATCGACGAGTCGCACAACGTCACCAACACCGCCACCCTCAACAACCGCCTGGCCAGCATCCTCGCGCCGCAGGCCGACGCCCTCATCCTCGCCTCCGCCACCCCGCACAACGGGTCGCGGGAATCGTTCGCCGAGCTGGTCCGCCTCCTCGACCCCACCGCCGTCAAGGCCGACGGCGACCTCGACGCCAAGCGCGTCGAGCAGCTCACCATCCGACGACACCGCCACAGCGCCGAGGTGGCCGAGGAGGTGGGCGCCGACTGGGCCGAGCGCCTCGAACCCGACAACCGCCTCATCGACGCCTCCCCGCAGGAGGACGCCGTCGTCGACGAACTGGTGGACACCTGGCTCCGCCCGACGACCACTTCGCCCTACTCCGGCGCCAACGGCTCGCTCTTCCCGTGGACGCTGGCCAAGGCCTTTCTGTCCTCGCCCGCAGCCCTCCGCGACACCCTCCGCAACCGCATCGAACGCCTTGACCACACGCCCGCCGCCCACCGCGAAGCCGAGGCCCTGCGACGCCTGGCCGTCCTCAACGACGCCACCACGGCCACCTCGTCGAAGTACCAGGCCCTCGTCTCCTACCTGCGCGACGAGGTCGGCGTCGGCCCCGCCTCTCCCATGCGCGCCGTCGTCTTCTCCGAGCGCGTCGCCACCCTCCACTGGCTCCAGGTCAAGCTGGAGAAGGACCTCGGACTCAAACCGGACCAGGTGGAGGTCCTCCACGGCGGCCTGGCCGACGACCAGCAGCAGGCCATCGTCGAGAGCTTCAAGCAGACCAGCTCACCCATCCGCGTGCTCGTCACCGGCGACGTGGCCTCCGAGGGCGTCAACCTCCACAAGCAGTGCCACCACCTCATCCACTACGACATCCCGTGGAGCCTCATCCGCATCGAGCAGCGCAACGGCCGCATCGACCGCTACGGCCAGAAGCAGCCCCCGCAGATCACCACCCTGCTGCTCAACACCGCCAACGAGCGCTTCTCCGGCGACATCCGCGTCCTCACCGCGCTCGTCGCCCGCGAGCACGAGGCCCACCGCGCCCTCGGCGACGCCGCCAGCCTCATGGGCCGCTACAGCGTCACCGCCGAGGAAGAGGCTATCCGCCAGGTGCTTGCCGGGTCCAAGAGCTTCGACGACGTGGTGGCCAGCCCCGAGGACATCGCCACCAGCGTCGACGACTGGCTGGCCCAGTACCTCGACGACGACGCCGACGATCAGCCCGAGCCCGCCGTCGTCGGCGACCACCTCCTCTACGCCAAGCCGGTGGACTTCCTCCGCGACGCCCTCCACGAGTACTACCCCTCACCCGAGGACAGGCCGCTCCCGCGGGACCTCGGCGGCGTCGCCTGGCGCGAGCACCAGGCCGAGCACATCGTCGAGTTCGTCCCACCCGCGGATCTGCGCCAGCGCTTCGAGGTGCTCCCGCAGAGCTACCTCGCCGACCGCAACGTCCTCGAGCGCCTCCAGCTCGTCACCGAGCCCAACGCCGCGAGCACCATCCTCGACGCCGCCCTCACCGACGCCAGCGCCTCCTCCTGGCCCGAGGCCCACTACCTCGGCCCCCTTCACCCGGTGCTCGACTGGGCCGCCGACCGCGCCCTGTCCCGGCTCGCCCGCGGCGAGACCTTCGCCGTCCGTGGAGAGGTCGACGTGCCCACCGTCCTGCTCAACGGCACCCTCATCAACCGCCGCGGCCAGGTGGTGGCCTCGTCGTGGCTGTCCGCCCAGTTCCACGGCGCCACGCCCTTCGTCGAGGTCCACGCGACGGCGGGGGAGATGCTCGCCGACGCCGGCGTCATCGGCGAACGCAGCAACCCCGGCCCCGTCCAGCTCCCGGACATGGACCTCGTCCGGCCCGCCGTCGACCGCGCCGAGGACACCCTGCGCTTCCAGTTCCAGGCCGCGGAGTCCGCCGCGAAGGCGCGGGTCGACGAGTGGGTGGCCCGCGCGGAGGAGTGGCAGTCCGAGGCCGAGGCGTTGATTCAGCGCGACCAGGTGCGCCGCCGCCGCGCGCTCGTCGACGCGCAGGAGCGGCTGAGCCGCGACATGACCCCCGACCGTCAGCTGGTGCGCCCCCTGCTGGTGGTCCTCCCCGCCGACACCCCGGAGGCCACCCATGGCTGACAGCGACGCCCTCCTCGTCGTCGAGGACTGGATCAGTGAGCACTTCTTCACCACCGACGCCCGCAAGGAGTCCTACCTGGCCCGCGTGCTGGACCGCGTCAAGCAGTGGCGCGACGCCGAGCACCCCACCACCAAGTCACGGTTCACCGCCGAGCGCTCCAAGCTGGCCACCGCGATGGCCGCCCTCTACGCCGACGACGACCCGGACCCCGACGCCGCCGCAGTCCTCCACGCCGACCTCCGCCGCGTCCTCGGATACGAACCCGGCCCCTACGAGACGACGATCAACGGCCCCGTCCGGCTGCTGCGCTCACCCGGCCTCGAACCCACCCTCGCCCTCGTGGAGGCCAAGCCCGCCGCGACCCTCGACGAGCTGTTCGCCCGCCACGCCGACACCCTCGCCGAGCCCTACGTCGTCGACGACGGGGACCCGATCACCTCGGCCACCAAGCTGGTCTCCACCCTGTTCCTCGACCACGAGGAGACGAAGTTCGCGCTCATTATGGCCGGCCGCTGGCTGGTGGTGGCCGAGGCGTCCCGATGGCCGGAGGGCCGCTACCTGGCCGTCGACCTCCACACCGTCGCCGAGCGGGGCGACACCAAGCAGGGCGGCGAGATCGACCGGGCGCTGGTGGCCGTTGACGTCGAGTCGCTGGCCCCCGACGCCGATGGCAACATCTGGTGGGCCGCGACGCTGGAGGCGTCCGTCGCCCACACCGTCGGGGTCTCCGCCGACCTGCGCGAAGGCGTGCGGGAGTCCATCGAGCTCATCGCCAACGAGGTGGTGGACCGACGGCGCGCCCAGGGCCTCGACCCGCTGCCGCAGAGCCAGGCGCAGCCGCTGGCGCTGCAGTCGCTGCGGTTCCTCTACCGGATCCTGTTCCTCCTCTACGCGGAGGCGTCGCCGGAGCTGAAGATCCTGCCCGTCGGCGACCCCGACTACGCCCGCGGCTACTCCCTCGACCGGCTCCGGGAGCTGGTGCAGGTGGAGTTGGCCTCGCCGCGCGCCCGCTCCGGCACCCACCTGTACGAGTCGCTGGCCCTCCTCTTCCGCCTCGTCGACCGCGGCCACAATATTCCGCTGGTTGAGGACCCCTCCCCGCTGGTTGACAGCTCATCCCGCTCCCCGCTGGCTGAGGACCCTTCCCCGCTGGTTGAGGAGCGAAGGAGCGAAGCGACTGAGCGTCTCGAAACCTATGAAACGCAACCTGACGCAGAGACCGAAGACCGCGAGTACGAACACACCAACTCGGACCGGCTAGTCGAACGAGGTCTCGAGTTCCAACCCCTCCGCGCCGACCTCTTCTCACCCCAGGCCACCTCCCTCATCGACGAGGTCGGCCTCGGCAACCACGCCCTCCAGGAAGTCCTGCGCCGACTCCTGCTCAGCAAGGAACGCTCCGGCAAGGAGCGCGGCTTCATCAGCTACGTCGAGCTCGGCATCAACCAACTGGGCGCCGTCTACGAGGGCCTGATGAGCTACACGGGCTCGTTCGCGGACGTGGACCTCTACGAGGTGGCCCGCGACGGCAACCCGGAGAAGGGCTCCTGGGTGGTGCCCGTGGACCGCGCCGACCACCTGGCCGACAAGGACTTCGTCCTCGACACTGACCCCGTCACCGGCCAGAAGAGCCGCCGCCGCTACACCCGTGGCCAGTTCGTCTTCCGGCTCTCCGGCCGCCAGCGGCAGCGCTCCGCCTCCTACTACACCCCCGAGGTGCTGACGAAGTTCACCGTCTCCGAGGCGCTCGCCGAGCTGCTGGACCAGGACGGCCACACCACCACCGCCGAGGAGATCCTGGGACTCAGCGTCTGTGAGCCCGCGCTCGGCTCCGGCGCGTTCGCAATCGAGGCCGTTCGGCAGCTGGCCGAGCAGTACCTCAAGCGCCGGCAGGAGGAGCTGGGGGAGCGGATCGACCCCGACGTCTACCCGGCCGAACTGCAGAAAGTGAAGGCCTACCTCGCGCTGCACAACGTCTACGGCGTGGACCTCAACGCCACCGCGGTCGAGTTCGCGGAGATCACGCTGTGGCTGGACACCATGGCCGAAGGACTCCAGGCCCCGTGGTTCGGGCTGCGGCTGCGCCGCGGCAACTCGCTGGTGGGGGCCTCGCGCTCCTTCTACACGCGCGATCAGGTGGGCGACAAGCGTTGGCTCACCACCCCGCCCACGGCGGAGCCGCTCACCGACATCGCCGCCCGCATCGAGCAGGACCGCCCCGAGCTCAGCGGCTCGGGCGGCCGCATCCACCACTGGCTGCTGCCAGCCGCAGGCTGGGGAGCGACATCCGAGTCCAAAGAGGCGAAGGAGCTCGTCCCCGACCGGGTGGCCAAGGTTAAGGCGTGGCGGAAGGCGACCAAGGGCAAGCCGACGAAGAGGCAGCTCGACCAGCTGGTAGCGATCTCCCACCAGGCCGAGGAGCTGTGGGCGATGGCCTACCGTCGCCTGAAGGTCGCCGAAGAACAGTCCGCCCGTCACATCAAGCTGTGGGGAAACCCACTGGCTGACCCGCCATTCCCGCTGGTTGAGCCGGTCGCCGGCGAGGAACGAGCCGCGCAACCGCGTCGAAACCCCGTGAGCAACGCGCCTATCCGCACAGTGACCCGCGAACAGATCGAAGAGTCCCTCGCAGACGTCGACGGCGCCTACCGTCGACTCCGCCGCATGATGGACGCCTGGACCGCACTCTGGTTCTGGCCGCTGACCGGCGACGAGGTGGCCCCGCCCACGCTCGACCAGTGGATCGACGCCGCCCAGGGCATCCTCGGCACGCAGAAGCTGTCCTCCCGCGGCTCGAAGCAGGGGATGGGCACGCTGTCCCCGGGCGACCAATGGGAGGCGATGGCCGACCAAGAGAACTTCGAACTCGCTGGCGCCGGCGCACGGCGCGTTGAGGACGTGCTGACGGACCACGCGTGGCTGCTTGTCTGCGAGGACGTCGCGAGGGAGCAAGGCTTCTTCCACTGGCAGCTCGACTTCGCGACGGTGTTCGGCCGCGGAGGCTTCGACCTGCAGGTGGGCAATCCTCCTTGGGTGAGGCCCACGGTGGACATTGATGCGCTGCTCGCTGACAGGGATCCCTGGTGGCAGCTGGCACGCAAGCCATCTGAGACTGCTCGCGCCGCACGACGGGAGGAGACTCTTCGGATTGTCGGAGCAGCTGAAACCTTGGTGGCGGGCGCGGCGGAGATAGGCGCTCTTGCTGAGTTCGTAGGTCACGTGACCACATATCCGGTCGTGACGGGTCTTCAGCCCGACTTGTATCGCTGCTTCATGAGCCGCTGTTGGGCGAACGCTTCACCGCAGGGCACGACGGGCCTGATCCATCTAGATACACATTTCACTGACGAGCGCGCTGGCCCAATGAGGGACGAAACGTATCGTCGGCTGCGTCGACACTGGGCCTTCATGAACGAACTCAAGCTCTTCGACGAGGTTCAGGATCAGAAGGTCTTCAGCGTGAACGTGTATTCCCAACATCAAGAGCCTAGCTTCTTGAATGCGTCCGGCATCTACCACCCTGAAGTCGTTACCAGGTCCTTGACGCAGGATGGAACGGGCGCAGAACCAGGGTTCAAGCACGAAGGGCTTTGGGATCGACGGCCACATCAATCCCGAATCCAGCGCGTCGATGAGAGTGTGCTCGAGCTTTGGCGCGATGTGCTCGAGGAGTCGGATGTTCCGATCCGCACCACGCGTATGCTTTACTCCGTCAACCGTTCATCGGCCGGAGTTTTGGCTCACCTGGCGCTGTCGAGCCGCGTGTCTCGGCTGGGGCTGCGCTTCTCGAGCGGGTGGCACGAGAAGATGGATCGCCAGAAGGGACGCTTCGTTCAGGACTGGGGCCTAGCCCATTGGAATGAAGCCATCCTTCAAGGTCCGCACCTGTTTGTGGGCAATCCATTCTACAAGTCACCGAATTCGACCATGCTCCACCAGCAGGACTGGTCGTCCGTTGACCTCGAAGCGTTGCTCTCGGCTGCCTTGCCAGTGACGGCGTACAAGCCAGCGGGACGCCAATCGGACTATGACGCGGCGTACGGCGCGTGGGACGGGATCCTGGTCCGAGACCTATTCCGCGTGGCTTGGCGATGCATGGCGGCTAACACGGGGGAACGCACGCTAGTGGCGGCGCTAATCCCTCCTGGCGCCACGCACGTCGATGGCATCTATTCGGCTCATCACAATCCGGGGTGTAGTCGGGGTCTGAATCCGCCGGTCTCGAGCAGTGATCTGGCGATGTAGTTGGTGAGGTTGCGGAAGCCGAGGGCTGATCCGCGGAGGTGTTCGAGGCGGCCGTTGAGGGCCTCGGTGGGACCGTTCGAGGTGCCGGGCCGGTCAAAGTAGGCCAACACGTCGTCGGCTCGCTTCTTCAGTGTTCGGCCGAGTGTGATCACCTCGGTCAACGCGGCGGGGACGCCCTGGCTGACGGAAGCGATCAGACTGGTCATCATGGCCCGGCCTCTGGTCCGGTCGGGTTCACGGTAGGCCGCGATCATCCGTTGATAGATGCCCCAGGTGGCTTCGACCTCGACATGATCATCGCCCGCGAACAGGGCAGTGAGCCTGTCCTTCTGCCTGTCGGTGAGGAGGTCGGCGCCGGTGTGCAGAGTGCGGCGCGCCGAGTAGAGCGGGTCACTGGTGCGGCCTCGATGTCCGTGGATGGCCTGTTGGACGCGTCTCCGGCATCGGTCGAGGGCGTCGCCCGCGAGACGGACCACGTGGAAGGGATCCATGACGGCAGTAGCGTCGGGCAGCTCTTCGGTGGTGGCGGTCTTGAAGCCGGTGAACCCATCCATCGCGACGACCTCGACTCTGTCGCGCCATGCCTGGTCGCGTTCGGTCAGCCACTGCTTGAATGCCTGCTTGGAGCGCCCTTCGACCATGTCGAGCAGCCTGGCAGGCCCGGTTCGGTCGCGGATGCCGGTCAGGTCGATGATGACGGTGACGTACTTGTCGCCGCGGCGGGTGTGGCGCCACACGTGCTCATCCACGCCGATGACCTTCACGCCGTCGAACCGGGTCGGGTCGTCGATCAGGACCCGCTTGCCTTCGGCCAGGACCGCCGTGTTGGCGGTGTTCCACGACACCCCGAGCCCTTCGGCGACGCGGGCGACGGTGAGGTGCTGCACGACCAGGCCCTCCAACGCCCACCGCAGCCCGCGGCGTGACAGCTTCGCCCGCGGTTCCGCGGCGCGGCTGGTGTCTTGTCGCCACACATGCCCGCAGCCGGTGCAGCGGTAGCGACGGATCGTGACCAGCAACGTGGTCGGCCGCCAGCCGAACGGTTCATGCGCCAACGGCCGCGTCACGGTGTCACGCGCGAGGCCCTCGCAGCCGCAGCGTCGGCACCACTGATCCGGTTCCACGACCCGGCAGGCGAGCACCGCACGGCCAGGCTCCAACAGTTGGCCGGTGACCTCCAGGCCGAGCTCGTCGAGGCGGCAGAACGAGGTCAGGTCAGGGCGGGCGAACCCCGCCTCAGGGGTAGCATCAGACACGTCGAGGTCTTCCAGATGGGCAGTGTGAGAACTTCCATCATCGGGAGACCTCGACCCCTACCCGGCCCGACGCGCCGAACAGCCCCCTACACCCTCATCTGTGATGAGCCTTGACGGCTCTTCACAGAAGGCGGTGGATTTGGGGTCTGAACCCGCCTGCGTCGAGTAGGCAGCGGGCGATGTAGTTGACGATGCTTCTGAAGCCTCTGGCGGTGCCTCGGAGGTGTTCGAGGAGGCCGTTGATCGCTTCGGTGGGGCCGTTGGATGTGCGGGGGTGGTCGAAGAACGCGAGGATGTCGTCGCGGCGTCGATGAAGGGTTTGGCCCAGGACGCGGAGTTCGTCGAGGCCGGCGGGGACTCCTGTCTTGATGGTGTCGATGAGTCGGGTCATGATCTTCTTCCCCTCGGAGGGGTCGTCGGCTTGGTAGGCGTCGATCACGTCCTGGTAGACGCTCCAGGTGGTCTCGAACGCGACGTGACGCTGGTCGGCGAGCACTTTGGCGAGCCGGCGCTGTTGCTTCTCGGTGAGCAGCCCAGCGCGGGTCCGGGCGACCCGACGGATCCCGTAGAGCGGGTCCCCGGAGCGGCCCCGATGCCCGAGGGTCTCTTGCTGGACGCGTTGCCGGCAGCGGTCGAGCTTGTCCCCGACCAGGGCCACGACATGAAAGGGGTCCATCACGGTGGTGACGGTGTCGATCGCTTCGACGGCGGCGGATTTGTAGCCGGTGAAGCCGTCCATCGCGACGATCTCGACCGTGTCCCTGAAGGCCTCAGTTTGGGCTTCGAGCCAGGATTTGAAGGCCTGTTTCGATCTGCCCTCGACCACCGCCAACAACCTCGACGGGCCGCTTCTGGTCCTGGTCGGAGTGAGATCGATGATCACGGTGACGTACTTGTCGCCGTGGCGGGTATGTCGCCAGACGTGCTCATCGACCCCGACCGTGGTGACCCCGTCGAGGCGCTGCGGATGGTCGATGAGCAGGTCGGCGCCGGCGGCGAGGATCGCGTCGCAGGCGGTGTTCCAGGCGACGCCGAGGTTGGCCGCGACCCGTGCGATCGACATTCGGTCGATCACGATGGACTTGACGGCCTGCATGATCGCGTCACGCGACAGTTTCCCCTTCGACGGAGCCGCGGCCCGGATGTCATGGCGCCACACCCTTCGGCACGGGACACAGCGATATCGAGGCACGATCACCTCGAGGATCGTGGGTTTCCAGCCGTAGGGCACATGCGCCAGACGACGCAGCACCGCGTCGTGCCGCACCCCTGGCCCGGCGCACCCCGGACACGGCGACGGCGGTGTGGTGGGGCGGCAGCGCAGCACTGTGTGGTCGGGTTCGACGCGCTGGGCGGTCACGGTCAGCCCGAGACGATCGAGCCGGCAGAACGTATCGAGGCAGGGTGGGGTAGCGTTTCGCACAAGGGCCCTTGGGTTTCAGATGAGGCGTAGACACCTTCATCCTGCCAACCCGAGGGCCCCCTCCTCGACCCAGGGCACCCGGGACGGGATCCTTGACCCGGGTCAGCCGCCGCTCAAACGCGGCCCATCAATCCACTGCCTTCTGTGAAGAGCCAGATTGACGCCCTCATGGCCACGATGCTCGGCGTCACGGCCGACGAGCTCAGCACGATCTACCGCACCCAGTTCGCGGTCCTACACGGTTACGACCAGAACGACTACATCTACGACGCCAACGGCCGCTTGGTCCCGACCCAGGTGCGGCAGCTGTGGCGCAAGAAGGGTGACAAGCTCACCGAGGTGGAACGTACCGCCACCCACCCTGCGGGCACGGTCTACACATACGAACTCCCGTTCGCCCCCCGCGACCGAGAAGCCGACTTCCACACCGCGATGGCTCGCCTCGAAGCGCTGTCCTCGGCCTTGTGATGCTGAGTTCGGCTCCATTTCGGAAGTAGTCTCGCGGGAGTCCGTTGGTGTTCTCGTTGGTCCCCGCCATACCCTGCGCCTGACTCCACTAGCCAGTGAAAGGATGGGATCAACCGAGTCTAAGGAGTGATCCAGTGCGCTCTAGGGCCTTGATCGATACCGATTCTGACGCAAGCGGAGTGGTAGCGCTGCAACACCGGCGCGACCTCGGTTGTTGGTGGATCTGCCGCCGGGGTCCTCGTTTTGAGTAGTCCGAGAAGGTGAAGAGGGCCTTGGGTGCCACGCTCGTCGCCGGTTTAACCTCCACGGCGTTCCCAGGGTGACCTCGCATCTGAACAGTGCTGGGCTGTGGGTTTCGTGGATGACGCGGCCATTATCGTTGCTGCTGTCGGCTTCGTGGTGAAGCTCCCTCGAGCAAGAAGGATCCTCAACGTCCAGCCTCTTGACTTCCCCCAGCATCTGTGAGGCTTTCGAAGCCCGCAACCTACTGATGCCCCCGCGCCGCAATGTCCTGCCTGCTAGGCCACAAGCGCGACGCGGCGAGAGACCGACAGCCATCTTCCGCGGCGCGGCAGATCAGACTGCGGTTGCCACGCAGGCTTTAGGGCCTAGAGGCGACCGAGATGTGCCCAGTCACACACTAAGGAAGGTTAGGGGTGAGCGGTGGTCCGTTCTAGCTCGGCGTCCAATCGGTGAACGTCTCGGCCTTCTCCCGCTCGACGTCCTTTTCATAGCTCGCCAAGATCGACTGCGCTAGCTCCCCGGCCTGTCTAGGGCTCTTGAGGATCGACTTGTAGTCGAAGTCCACCGACTTGGACTCGACGTTGAGGTCAACCACGACGGTCTTCAGGATCTCTTCACACTTTCCCAGGAACTCCTCCATCTGCGGCGCGGTGAGCAAAGCTGGTTTCGCCACGTACGGACGCGAGGCGTCATTGTCACGCAGGATCTGCGAGAGCAGGTAGAGCATGAAGTACCGAGTCAGCGTGTAGGACGCCATCGGCCGGTTCTTGAGCTTCGGCAGGGTCTTATCGACTACACCCATCAGCCGGTGCACGAAGATCGCTCGCTGCGCGGTGACCTCCGGGCGTCCGAAAATCTCGGCGTACTTCTCGTCGAAGACCTTATAGATCTGGTGTGCGGACCACGGCTCCTGCACATCGAACGCTAGGAGCGCACGTCCGATCTCGTCGTTGGTGATAACTGTGGTGCCGGCCGGCGCCTTCTCGCCCCGCTTGATCTCGAAGAAGTAGTCGCCGTTGGCGTCGTTCATCTCCCTCTGGAGCCTGAGCTGGATCGCGTGGTTCGAGCGGAGGTCGCGCGGCTTGATGGCGTTCTGGTTATTGCTGTTCTCTGTGATCCGGCGAGCCAGCGCCTCGTCCTGGACCTCAACGACCCGCACCAGCACGCGGAGGTCATCGGTGAGCTTGGACTTGTCGTTGTAAAAGCTCGTCAGGCTCTGCGCACCGTTCACCACGGAGTAATTCTCGATCGTAAGCTCCCCGCTCTTGGAGTTGTCGGCAGACGAGCACAGGATGATCAGTCCGTTATGCCCGAGAATGAAGTTTGCGTGCCCTGCCTTGTGGACTAGGGCGCCACGGATTGCCTTGTTGACGCTAGTGTTGCCTAGCCCGTACCGCACGTTCTCCCGAAATAGCGAGCCGTCTGCGATGCCGTCCATGTGCACGAGCTGAAGCGCCCTCGCTGGAAACACGAACATCGTGGGGTCGTCCTTGCCGGCGCCGACCTTCATCTCCAGCGGGTCGACGTAGGAGGTGTCGAAGGTGAATGCACCCTTCTTGCCCTCGGTCGTGTCCACCTCGACCATCCGCGCGGCGATCTCATCGCGGTCGAAGATCGACAGGTCGGGCGTGACCGCCGCGTAGCCTTCGGAATCGGTGTTATGGGACTCGTTGGTGACGTAGACGCCGACGAGGCGGTAGCCGGCTCTAACCATGTCGGCCAACTGGATGCGGGTGATCAGCCGCTTCAGCTCGTCGTCGGCATTGCCAGCGAGGATCGTCTTCACCTTGTCGACGGTATCGAACTGAGCGACCGAGCCCATCAGGTTCTTCGGGCCGACGTCGCCGATCTTGCCTGTGTCGCTCTGCCGGATCTTGGCTTGAAGGAAGTGGATCTCCTCGTTGTTGTGATCGACGTAGACCCCGTCGATGCCCTTGTCGTTCGAGTGGTCACAGACGGCGTCCCGCGCGTCAGTCTCCTCTAGCCTATAGACGTTCTCGAGGAACCACACGAGGAACGAGGCCGACTCTCCAAGCCCCGTCCGCTCAGTGACGCGGGCGACTCTCTTGGACAAGTGGTTGTAGTTGAGATCAGTCGGCTTCATGCGCGACAGGTTACCCGCAACGTTGGCCTCGACCGCCCGCTCATCGCGGGGCAGCATGGAACGCGCGGGCAGCGGCAGATCCGTGCGCAGTTCATCGGTCTACACGCCAACTGTCGAATCCGGAGCGGTACGCGGCCGCAGAGACTGACATGATGTTGACATGACTGAGTTGATCGCGCAGTGCAAAAGGGCCCGAGGGCGCAACATCAAGCGAGACGTCGTAGTCCGACTCGTGGGTGCTGCCGGCGGGTTCTGCGAACGACCCAGCTGCCCCACCGGTTCGTTGTGGCACGAGTTGCCGAGTGGTGGGGATGCCGTGAAACTCGCGGAAGTGGCGCACATCGTCGCCGCGAGCGATGACGGCCCTCGTGGGGATGGAGAAGTCGCAACGTCGGAGTTGGTGGCTTTCCAGAACCTCATCTTGCTGTGCCCGAACTGCCACACCATCGTGGACCGAGCTCCGGAGGAGTACTCAGTGGCGGTACTCAACGGTTGGAAGGTCGCTCACGAGCGACGCTTACGGGAGTTGCTCTCGATCCGGGTCTTCGATACTCGAGCCGGTGCGCGAATGGAGTTGCAACGGGTGTTGGCGCAGAATCGATCAGTGTGGGAGCGGTACGGACCGGAGTCGGAAGCTGGAGCGACCCCGGAAGGCTCGGCGACGTGGCTGCGACAGGTTCAATGCCTCATCCTCCCGAATAACACTCGACTCTCAGCGTTGTTTGAGGCAAATGCACGCTTGCTGCGCGCTGAGGAACACCAAGTCGTCTCGGCCTTCGACACCCACCGGCGAGGTCTCGAAGACCGACACCTTGGGGTCGATGTCGGAGTGGCGGCACCACGGTACCCTTCTGAGGTGGAGAATCTCTTCATCGACTAGGCGGGATCGAGGGGTGTGCGGATGCCTGACATTGGCTACTACGAGAAGCGACCTCGGCCGCAGCAGCGCGAGTTCTTGAGGAAGTCGCTAAGCCAGCGAGGCGTGGTCGTGCGCGTGAAGCAGCTTGACGACCATCACTTCGTGGTCGAGCGCGACGGCAAACCCACGTTGCGCGTGTACTTCACCAACAAGTACATGCTTTCAGTGGCTGACGTGATGGAGATTCTCGAGGAGTCAGAGGACACGAACTGCATCGTGTCAACGATGGGGCATAACAAGTACTCTCCAGAGGCGAAGGAGTACTGCCGCGATCTGGGCGTTGGGCTGTTTCGGACGCAGGAGTTCCTCGGGGCGGTGTACTACGACGGTGACCGGTTCCTCGACTACGTGCCGCCTGAGCGGCGTTAGGACGCTTGTCGCCAGCGTCGTCCCATCAGACTGGCGCGTAGGCGTCTTCGGCAGCGCCACGAAGTGCACAGGGTTGCCGTGCACTGCGAGAGCACGCGACGTGGACTTGGCGATCATGCATCCGGTGGGGGCTGAAAGGGACGCAGTCACTGTTCGTCGTCGCCTAGTAGCTGATGCCTCCGACCTGGGGTGGGTTGCGGACGTAACGTTGATGTCGCCCGCGGAGGCAGTTTCCAGTAGCTTCTGGACCGGAGAAGAGGTCCAAGACCTGTGGAGCGCGAGTGCGTCCGCGTGCGCCGTAGGGCCTACCTGATCTCTCTCCAGGACCTGGCCACACATCGCGTCATGTGAGTGCGTGACTGTGTACACCGGCTCCTCCAGCGGGGATAGCGCTACCGAGGCGTTGACTGACAGGCCCAGTCATCAGACAACCGTCATCGCCCAAGCTTGGCGACGTGCCAAGCTATCGCTTTCAATGTGTGCACTGCTCGCTTGAGTTCGTTGTCCTCTCCACCGGGCGGTTCATGCGCATCCTCACGTTGGAGCGTCAGCAAGGGGCTGTCCTTGGACCAAAACCCACGTCATCGTCGCGAGGGCCGAACGCGGTGATCCGGCGCTGGCACGACCGCAAGCGAGGCTTCCATCAGGCCGATCCGGTCCGCGCGGCGTTGCTAGAAGGGCTATCTTCGCTAGGTTGGTGAGTTGGGGTCGATCCACGCCCCCTAGGAGGACGATCAAGTGAGCGAACTGCTGCCGGGCGGCCAGGCCGTGCGCCTGCGCGACGGCCTGATCGATTACCTCACTACGACCTTCGCCCTCGTCGATTCCGACGCGCAGGCTGCCCTTCGCGAGCTTCTGGAGGATGAGGCGGAGGGGATGTTCAAGGGTCCCTACCTGCGCACCGGGATGCCGTTCAGCCCCGCCCCGCGGCGCGAAGCCTCCCCGCTGGACTGGATGCCGCCCGGACTCGTCCCCTACGCGCACCAGGCGTCAGCCTTCCGGAGGCTCTCCAGCCTGTACGGCCGCCCCCAACCGACGCTGGTCACCACTGGTACCGGGTCGGGCAAGACCGAGGCGTTCTTGCATCCGATTCTGGACCACTGTCTCCGCGCTCGCCGCCAAGGCGTGGGCGGGATGAAGGCACTCATCCTCTATCCGATGAACGCACTCGCCAATGACCAGGCGAAGCGCCTCGCCCGGTTGATCACCCAGCGCGACTCGGACGGACACCAGCCCCTTGGTTCGGTCACCGCGGCGCTCTACACCGGCGAGGCAGCCGTCTCCGCCGATGGGAAGCGCTCCGGTCCCGCCACCAAGGTCACGGAGAACGGGCTCATCACCGACCGGGCGATCATCCGTGACGACCCGCCGGACATCCTGCTCACCAACTACAAGATGCTCGACCAGCTCCTCCTGCGTTCCGCCGACCAGAAGCTGTGGGAGAAGTCGGCCGAGTCGCTGACCTACCTTGTGCTCGACGAGTTCCACACCTATGACGGAGCGCAGGGGACGGATGTCGCGATGCTGTTGCGCCGGCTTGGGCTGGCGCTGAAGTCGTACTGGCCGGAGCGGGGAAGCGCTGGCGACATTCACAGCGCGGAGGAGTGGTGTCGGCCGCTGGGGCGGATCACACCTGTGGGGACGTCGGCAACCCTGGGGCCGCGGGAGGATGCCGTCTCTGAGGATCGGGACATCACGAAGTTCGCCACGCGGGTGTTCGGGGAGAAGTTCGATGAGAGCTGTGTCGTGGGGGAGCAGCGCTTGGCTCCGGATGAGTGGTCGGAGGTCGGGGCCGAGATGGGCGGTCGGCCGCCGGTTTCTGAGGTTTCGACACGGGGCTCGCTCCGCTCGCGCCCGGCTCAACCAGCGGAAGTGCAGGGCTCGCTGCGCTCGCGCCCGGCACAACCAGCGGAAACTGAAGTCACCGAGCAGGTGGCCGCCGCCATCGTCGCCCAGATCAACGACGACACCGAGCCCGCCGAGCTGTGCCGGGTTGTGCTGAGGGCCCTCCACGAGGATCCGGACACCGCCGACGTCAAGACCCTTGCGAAGTCCAGCGCGTTCATCCGCGACTTCCTCACCGCCACCGGGCAGGCCACCCACGTCACCGAGCTGGCGCGGCTCGTCCGCGGCACGCCCGAGACGCTGGACGTCCGCCGTCGGTTCGTCATCGCGGTCCACGGGGCCCTGGGACACCTGCGGGCGCGCGGCAAGGACGGCGGGCCCGACCGCGACATGCCGTCGACCGAGGCCCACATGTGGGTGCGGGAACTCAGCCGCATCGACCGCTACGCCGACTCCGCCGCCCGCTTCCGCTGGGCCGACGACGGACCGCCCGTCGCGAGCGAGGACGCCACCCAAGGTGGCGGGATCGCGTTCCCCGCCATCCACTGCCGGTTCTGCGGCCGCTCCGGGTGGGGCGTCGAGCTCGGACCGGTCGGCGACCAGCTGGCTGCCAACGACGAGAACATCCGACGCCACCACGTCACTCGCGAAGGCCGGTTCCGGCCCCTCCTCAACGCCTCGGCCGACGTCGACTCCGACGCGCCACCCGAGACCGGGCTGGCCTGGTTCGACCCCCGCGAGCGCCGGATCACCACCACGCCCAGCGACGTCGACCCCACCGCCGTCCGCGAGGGCCGCGTGCTGCGCGTCGTCACCCACATCGGTGAGGATGCGGACGACGACTCCGCCAAGGACACCTGCCCCAGCTGCGGGCAGACCGACGCCATCCGCTTCACCGGCAGCGCGATCGCCACGCTGATGTCGGTGACGCTGTCCAACATGTTCGGCCAGGCCACCCTCGACGAGGCCGAGAAGAAGTCGCTGGTGTTCGTCGACTCCGTCCAGGACGCCGCCCACCGCGCCGGCTTCGTCTCCTCCCGCTCCCACACCCTCACCCTCCGCTCCGTGCTGCGCGCCGCCGGCGACGCGCCGCGATCGCTGCCCGCCCTGGTGGAGCACGCCGTCGAGCAGGCCCGAGACGACAAGTTCAAGCGCTACCGTCTGCTCGCACCCAACCTCACCGCCCGAGAGGACGAGTTCAAGCCTTTCTGGGAGAAGGACAACCCGCCCGCCAAGCTCACCGCCATCGCCCAGGAACGCCTGCTGTTCTCCGCCACCCTCGAGTTCGGCCTCACCAGCAGCTTCGGCCGCACCCTGGAGCGCACCGGCACCATGAGCGCCCACGTCGCCATCGATGGCACCGACCTGGTGCGATCCGCCAGAAGGGCACTCGACTCGCTCGACCCCGGGCTGTTCCCCCACGACGTGGACGACCGGATGCTCACCGCCTGGGCCCGAGGGGCCGTCGAACGCATCCGCACCCAGGGCGGCATCTGGCACCCATGGCTGGATAGGTACGTCACCGAGGACGGCAACCGCTGGCACCTGTGGAGCCGCAAGGGCCGCGCCAAGTACATGCCGCCCTTCCCGCCCGGCCGCTCCACGCCCGCCTTCCCGCGGGTGGGCGGCGCGAAGATCGATGCGAACAAGGCGCTGCTCGACCCCGTCACCGGCACCCGTGCCTGGTACGCCCGATGGGCCCGGCGCTGCCTCGGCGTCGACGGCGCCGCCGGGGGAGTGCTCGCCCGCACGTTGCTGGACCAGCTCGCCAAGGACCAGCTGCTCCACGCCGTCGAGACCCGCAGCGGCGCCACCGTCTACGCCATCGAGCCGGAGCGCGTCGTCGTCGCGCCCACCGAGGACACGGATGTCGATGCCGGCCGCCACACCCTGCGCTGCACCACCTGCCACGGCGAGTTCCCCGTCAGCCTCGCCACCGGCGCGGACCTCGACGGCGGCCCCTGCCTGCACGCCACCTGCGCCGGCACCCTCGCCCCGCACCCCGGCGACGCGGACAACTACTACCGACGCCTCTACCGCTCCTCCGAGGTGCGGCGCGTCGTCGCCCGCGAACACACCAGCCTCCTAGACACCGCCAAGCGCCTCGAGTACGAGAACGCCTTCAAGTCCAGTGCAGACGACCCCACCGCGCCCAACGTGCTGGTGGCCACCCCGACGCTGGAGATGGGCATCGACATCGGCGACCTGTCCTCGGTGATGCTGGCCTCCCTGCCCCGCACCGTCAGCAACTACGTGCAGCGCGTCGGCCGCGCCGGCCGCCTCAGCGGCAACGCGCTGGATCTGGCGTTCGTCCAGGGTCGCGGCGAGTTCCTGCCCCGCCTCGGCGACCCGCTCTCCCTCATCAACGGCGCCGTCACCCCGCCCGCCACGTACCTGAGCGCCGAGGAGATCCTCCGCCGCCAGTACATCGCCCACCTCGCCGACAGCCTCGCCCGCGACCCCGATGCCATCCACCCCCGCACCACTGGCACCGCGCTGGCGCAACCCGCCGGGGGGAAGAACACCTTCCTCGACCAGCTCGTCGAGGCGTCCCGGAAGCCCGGCGCCGTCGACCGCTTCCTCGCCGCGTTCGCCGTCGACGGCGACCTCACCGCCACCCTCCGCCCAGACGCCGCCGAGGCGCTGCGTCAGTGGGCCACCCCCGGGCCCGATGGCTCCAGCGGGCTGGTGGTCACCATCGGCCGCGCCGCCCAGCGCTGGCACGCCGAGCAGCAGGACCTGGGGGACCGCCTCGACCAGCTCGTCGCCGAACTGCCCGACCTCGAGGCCCGCGAGCAGGACAGCGACGACGACGCCCGAGCGCTCAAGGAGGCGCGCGCCGAGCAGCGCATGCTGGAGGCCCAGATCGGCGCTGCGTATGGCGACTTCTGGATCTCGGCGCTGGAGCGGATCGGGCTGCTGCCCAACTACTCGCTGGTCGACGACTCCGTCCAGCTCGACGTCACCATGAGCTGGATCGACTCCGACACCGGCGAGTACCACTCTGAGGCCGCCGACTACTCCCGCGCCAGCGCCAACGCCCTGCGCGACTTCGCCCCCGGGGCGTCGTTCTACGTCGGCGGACACCAGATCGACATCGACGCCGTCGAGGTGGGCCACGACGGCTCCGCCATCCGCACCGTGCGGCTCTGTCCCCACTGCGGCTACAGCCACGACGGCGACGACACCCCCACCACCTGCCCCCGCTGCGGGAAGTCGGGCATCAACGACGTCGGCCAGAAGTTCGAGACCATCGAGCTCACCCGCGTCTCCGCGTTCGTGCGGCGCGACGAGTCCCGCATCGACGACTCCAACGACGAGCGCGTCCGCGCCGGGTTCTCCATCGTCACCGCCGCCGACGTCGACCCGCAGACCGTGCAGCACCGCTGGTACACCACCGGCGGGCTGGGGGTGGCGTACCTCAAGGGCATGGACGTGCGCTGGTACAACCTCGGCCCCCGCCGCCACACCGCCGGCGAGATCACGATCGCCGGGAACCGGCTCGCCGGGCCGCGGTTCCGGATCTGCGAGGCCTGCGGCCACCTCGACCGCACCGGGCTGGCCAACAAGCGCGACGAGCACCGGCCCTGGTGCAAGCACCGCCACAGCCACGAGGAGCACACCCGCTCCGTGCTGCTCACCCGCAAGCTCACCACCGAGGGCGTCGTGCTCACCCTGCCGCAGGGCATCGCGTTCGGCGACGACGTGTTTGCCGTGCCCAGCCTCACCGCCGCCGTCCTGCTCGGGCTGCGGGAGAACTATGGGGGCGCGCCCGACCACCTCGACGTCGCCTTCATTAAGGACCCGCTGCTCGACAACCGCGACGCCCTGCTCCTGCACGATCTCGTCCCCGGCGGCACCGGCTACCTGGCCGAGCTGGCCGACCCCCGCGAGCTGTGGCAGGTGCTGACCCGCGCGCTGGAGCGGGTCAAGGACTGCGCCTGCGCCGACGAGGGACGGCTGTCCTGCCACCGCTGCCTGCTGCCGTTCGCCGCCCCTTACAACCGCGAGGTCACCTCCCGGGTCGCCGCCGAGCGGCACCTGCGGACGCTGCTGGGGATCGACGGCGGGGAGCCGCCGCTGGTGCCGTCGTGGAAGATCACTGAGGCCCCGCCGGCGCCTGACCCGACGGGCGAGTCGTGGCTGGAGGAGCGGTTCCGGGCCGCGTTCCTGAGGCTGGCCGGCAAGCTGGGCGGCACCGTCAAGCAGACCCCGAGCATCTCCGGCAGCAACATCATCACCGTGTCGCTGGGCTCCCGCACCTTCCGGCTCCGCCCGCAGGTGCACGTGGCCAACTCCAAGCCCGACTTCGTCCTCTCCAGCGAGGGCCTGCCCGACGTCGCGATCTTCACCGACGGCTGGCAGTTCCACGCCTCGCCCAAGTGCAACAACATCGCCGACGACGCCGCCAAGCGCCGCATCCTCCGCCAGGGCGGCACCCTCGTGCTCGCGATCACCGCGCAGGACCTGGCGCTCGACGAGGCGGGCGACGCGGCCACGGCGCCGTCGTGGTTCAAGGCGCCGCTGGTCCAGAAGCTGAACGCCGAGCCGACGATGCAGCACACCGCCGCCGCGCGGGAGGCACTCCTGGGCGGACCGCTGGCGTTCCTGGCCGGGTGGATGCAGCAGCCCGACCCCGACAACCTCGGGCGCTTCGCCCGGGCGGCCGCGTTCTCGGTGTTCGCGTCCGGGGGCGTTCCTGTCGACGGGCCGAAGGACGAGCTCGCCGTCGGTCTGGTGTCTGCGGCGGGTGCGCAGACCCGCGTCTGGCGGCACGGGAGCCTCGTCGTCGCGGTGAGCGTCCCGGCCCCGGGCTCGGTGCGGCTGGCCGCGGTGCTCGACGACACCGTCGACCTCTCGGCTTCCGAGGCGAAGGACGCGTGGCGCGAGTGGCTGCGGCTGGCCAACGTCTTGGCGCTGCTGCCCGCGTCGATCGCCGTGTTCGAGGCGCGCTCGGCCGCGGCCGTCCCGGCGGCTCCGGTGGTGGACATCGTGCACGGGGGCGTCGACGTCGGCGCCGAGTGGCAGCCCATCGTCGAGGAGCTGGCGGGGGAGTCGGCCGAGGTGTTGGGCCTCATCGCCGCGCTGAGCGAGGCCGGGGTGTCCGCGCCCGACGGCGAGGTGGGCTACGAACTCGACGGCGTGCCGTTCGAGCTGGTGTGGACGAGCGAGAAGATCGCGGTGCAGCTCGACCCCACCCCGGGCGTCGAGGTGGACGGGTGGCGCATCCTCGCGCCCGACGCGGCCGCGATCGCGGCGGCATGGAAGGAACAGAGCGGTGCCTGAGAGCGTCATCATCTACCCGAAGCAGGACAAGCTGCTCGACTCGTCGATCAAGCAGAAGGCCTACAGCTTCCTCGAGAAGCTCGCCCAGGACGACAGCGCGCCCGGCCTGCACATCGAGCCCGTCAACAACGCCGCTGACTCCCGCGCCCGCACCGGCCGGGTGGACCAGCAGTACCGGGCGCTGCTGTTCAAGCTCACCACGCCCACCTCGACCGCCTACGTGGTGCACGGCATCTACAACCACGACGACGCCTACACGATGGCCGCCAAGGTCAAGCTGACGATCAACCCCATCAACGGGCTGCCGGAGTACAGCGAGGCGGCCGCGCCGGAGCCGGTCCTGACGTGGGCGGAGCCAGCTGGCCTTGAGTCTCTGCCGGCAGCGCCCCAACCGCTGATCGCGTTCAGCGCCGCCGACCTCACCGTCTCCCTCGGCATCCCGCCGGCAACAGCGGAGCAGGCCGTCGCGCTGACGAGCAAGGACGCGATGCAGGCGTTCGCGCAGACGCTGCCGGAATGGCAGGGGCTCGCGCTGCTGCTGCTGGCCGACGGGGAGTCGATCTCGCAGATCCAGCAGGAGCTGGAGATCATGAACCGTCCGATGAGCCACGAGGAGGCCGCCACCCGGTTCGTCGAGCCGGAACCGGTGAGCGACCAGGAGCTCCTCGACAGCTTCGACCACCCCAGCGCCCAGATGGGGTTCGCCAAGCTCGCCGGCGCCGACGAACTCCGCCGGGTCATCACCGGCGGCGACTTCTCCGCCTGGCGCGTGTTTCTCCACCCGCAGCAGCGCACCTGGGTGCGGGGCAACTGGAAGGGCCCGTACCGGATCTCCGGCGGCGCCGGGACCGGCAAGACCGTCGTCGTGCTCCACCGGGCGCGACGGCTCGCGGTCGAGGACCCGGGCGCGCCCATCGTCGTCACGACGTTCACCACCAACCTGGCGGCCGAACTGTCGCGGAGCCTCGAGCGCCTTGACCCCGACCTCCGCTTCGCCGACGCGCTCGGCGCGCCCGGGCTGCACGTCAAGGGGATCGACGCGCTCGCGCGGGCGGTGGTGCAGTCGGCGGGCGCGGACGTGAGCGAGGCCGTCGCGGCCGTGCTGGGCGTGGGGCGGACCGACATCGGGGGCCGGACCGACACCGACGCCGCCTGGCGCCAGGCCGTGCTGCGCGCCGGTGAGGACCTGGAGGAGAAGCTGCGCAAGCCCGCGTTCTTGGCCGCGGAGTACGAGATGGTGATCCTGCCGCACAGGATCACGCAGCTGGCGGACTACCTGAAGGTGGCGCGGCCGGGTCGCGGGGTGCGGCTGTCGCGGGCGGGGCGCAAGGCGGTGTGGGCGGTCGTCGAGGCCTACCGCGGGGCCGCCCGGGAGGAGGGGACGCTCGACTTCGCGGAGGCCGCCTCCATCGCCGCCGCCCACCTGGAGGCGACGGGGCAGCGGCCCGCCCGGCACGTGCTGGTCGACGAGGGGCAGGACTTCAAGCCGTGTCACTGGCAGCTGGTCCGGGCGCTGGCGGCCGAGGCGCCCAACGACATCTTCATCGCCGAGGACGCCCACCAACGCATCTACGGGCAGAAGCTGATGCTCTCGGCGTACGGGATCCGGACGCAGGGACGGTCGCGGGGGCTGAAGCTCAACTACCGCACCACCGCGCAGAACCTGGCGTGGGCCGTCGGGGTGCTGACCGGGCAGGAGGTCGTCGACTCCGACGGCGAGGCCGAGACCATGGCCGGCTACCTGTCGGCGCGCACGGGCCCGAAGCCGGAGGTGCGGTCGTTCCCGACGCTGACGGCGGAGCTGGACTTCGCGGGGGACCTCGTCGGCTCCTGGGTGGGCAGTGGTGACGTGGCGCCTGAGACGGTCGCGGTGCTGGTGCGCGACCGGGTGACCCGCGACCGCGTCGTCGCCGGGCTGGGGGAGCGGGGCGTCGAGGTGAGAGCCTTGGAGGCGGGGACGGTGAGGCCCGGCTACCCGGTGGCGCTGACCATGCACCGGGCGAAGGGCACAGAGTTCGCGCGGGTGCTGCTGTTCGGGCTGAACAAGGACTCGATGCCGATGGGACTGAAGGCCTACGACTACGACGACGAGGAGCTCAGCGAGGCGCAGCTGCGCGAACGCTCGCTGTTGTACGTGGCGGCGTCGCGGGCCCGCGACGAGTTGGTGGTGACGTACAGCGGCACCCCGTCGTCGCTGCTGCCCGCCTCCGCCTGAGCGCACGGAGCTGGCCCTCCGAGCAAATTCAGACAGCCTGAAGCGGTTCGATCCGGTCGAGGGTGTTGCCGAGGTGGTCCTTCTCGACCTCGAGGTCGAAGCGGGTCTGGCGGTTGAGCCAGAACCTGTCGGTGGTGCCGAAGTAGCGAACCAGCCGCAGCGCTGTGTCGGCGGTGGCCCGTTGTCCGACTGACCTCGCACGGTGAGACGCGCACATGGGTCGCCGGGCCGCTGGCGGCGTCGTCGCCCGGAGGCATGACCTACCAACGTGAGGGCGCGTAGTCCTTCAGGAAGACGCCGAACAGGTCATCGCCGGCCTGCCCGCGAACGATCGGGTCGTAGACCCGAGCGGCTCCGTCGACCAGATCCAAGGGCGCATGGAACCCCTCCTCGGCCAGCCGAACCTTCGTGGGGTGCGGGCGCTCGTCGGTGATCCAGCCGGTATCGACGCTGGTCATGAGGATGCCGTCGGACTCGAACATCTCCCGAGCGCTCGTCCGGGTCAGCATGTTGACCGCAGCCTTCGCCATGTTGGTGTGCGGATGGCCGGGACCCTTGTAGCCGCGCTCAAAGACCCCCTCCATCGCTGACACATTCACCACGTACGCCCGGGCCGGACCCCTCGCCACGCCTCTCGCCGCCTCGGCCAGGCGCAGCCGCAGGCGGCTGATGAGGATGAATGGCGCCGTCTCGTTGCAGAGCTGCACCTCGAGCATCTCGAGCGAGTCAACCTCACCGACGCCCTGGACCCAGCTGTTCGAGTCGTGAAGGTCGGGAACGAGCCCTCCCGCATCGATCGCCGAGCCGTCGGCCAGACGCGCCAGCGACGAGGAGCCCGGAGCCAAAGCCATGTCTGTCAGGCGCTGGGCGTGGCGGGCCGCGACCTCGGCATCCGCGTGAGTGGCGGCCGAGCCGGTGACCGCGGCGTCCGCAGCGGCGAGCAGCGGGTGCGCCTTGACCGACTCGGCCAGCGCCAGAGGATGCAGGTCTCGTGCGTGCCCGAACGTCAGGAGCTCTGGGCCTTGGCCTTCGGGCCACAGCCCATCAGGGATCGGGATCGACTCGGCGTCGACGAGGGGCGCGTACGCACCAGGCGAGCGTCGTACGGTCTGCGCCGCGTTGTTGATCAGGATGTCCAGCGGGCCCCGGGCAGCCACCGCATCGGCCAATGCGATGACCTGGGACGGATCACGCAGGTCGATGCCGACCACATGCAGTCGATGCAGCCAGTCGGCGGTGTCAGGCATCGCCGCGAAGCGTCGCACCGCGTCACGCGGGAACCGGGTGGTGATCGTGGTGTGGGCCCCATCGCGCAGCAGGCGGAGCGCGATGTGCATGCCGATCTTGGCCCGGCCGCCGGTCAGTAGTGCCCGCTTGCCCGTCAGGTCCGTCCGCGCCGCGCGTTTGGCGTGACTCATGGCCGCACACTCGGGGCAGAGCTGGTGGTAGAACGCGTCCACCACTGTGTAGCGCTGCTTGCAGATGTAGCAGGGCCGGGCCTTCATGAGCGTCCCGGCCGTCGGCGCCTCGACGCCTGACGTGAGCGCCAGCCCCCGCGTCTCGTCATCGATGCGGTCGGGTGCCCCCGTGGCTGTGCCGGCGACGATGGCCTTGTCGTTGTCCTGGATCGCCGCGCGCCTGACGCCCCGGCGGTGGCGCTTGACCGACTTGAACATCCTGCTGGTCGCCCGTCGGACGGCCACGAAGTCGGGGTGGGCCTCGTCGAGCTCGTGGATGGTGCCCAGGACCCGCAGAGTCGCGGCCAGGTCGTCTGCGTCGACTCCGCGGCCGACAGCAGCCGAGGCGGGTGCTGGAGTGGGCTCGGGCGCTGATGGATTCGACACGGCGCTCAGCGTACTCAGGGCTCGGCCGCGGGCATTTCACGGCCCGCATGGTCGCCTCCTGGAGAAGACGGCCTGGCCGGTGACGCGCATCGCCGCGGCGTCTGGCTTCACCAGCGTCGTGAGGTTCAGGCAGAACTTCACCGCCACCTACGCCACCACGCCGACCGCCTATCGCCTATCGCCAGCGATTCTCAGCTTCCTCGACGTGACGCTCTTCCGGCCGTGAAAACCACCTAGCATCGCAGCATCAGAAGGAAACGAGGTGCGATGAAAGTGGTGGACCGGGCAGCCGCGCGCTTGGCGCATCTGGTGCGGGGCTGGATGGTCCTGGTGGCATTGGTGCTGTTCGCTGTGTTCATCGCGACGGTGCTCCCCGCCCAGGCTGAGGCTGCGGGGTTCTACACGGTCCGCCACCCAGCCCCGGACACATCCGTGTGGTACGCCCCGGACGACCTGTACGCAGCGGCCGAGGCGTGGGGACGAGAGGGCCGAGCCGCCTACGTCGACGCGCGCATCACGTTCGATGTCATCTGGCCGCTGGTGTACGGGGCGTTCCTGGTGACGGCGCTCGCGTGGGTCTGGGCGCGAGGGACAGCTCTTGGGAGTCGGTGGCGAGGGGTGGCCCTGCTGCCTGTCGTTGCGGTGGCGCTGGACTACGCCGAGAACATCTGCGCCGCGACGGTGATGGCACGGTATCCGGCTCGGACGCCGGTGCTCGCGGAGCTGGCGCCGCTCTTCACAGCCGGGAAGTGGCTCGTCCTATCGGCGAGCTTCATCCTGCTGGTGGTGGGCGTGATCGTCGCCCTCGCTGCGCGCGGGCGCGGTTCGCGCCCGCGCAGCTCCGGCTAAGGCCGTCAGAACCACGATGGGTGATCGGCTGACTACTCACGCGCAAACAGGAGCATCGTCGGGTGGCTGGTGGCGAAGTATTCGGTCACGCCATCGTCGCGGACTGGGGCCGGGGGCGCGTACTCGGCTCGGTCCTCCCCGAGGTTGGCCGGCGGGTCGGCAGGTTCCGACCCAAGCGCTTCATGAACCGCGTCCCAGGCCGCCAGGGCCTTGCCCTCGCCGCCCTCCCAAGGATGGAACTGACGGGTGGTGAGGATCTCCATGGCGCGCTTGGCCTGGCCATCGGAGACGAGCAGCATCACGTACTCGATCGTGAAGTCGTCGCGCCTCAGCACGAGCTCCTCGACGTCCCGCAGCCGGGAGAGTCGTTCGGCGGGTGTCTGTCCCAGCCGGGTGGCCAGCTGGTCCTGCTCGTAGCGGATGCGGGCGTCGGTGGGGGCGGAGGCGACCGCTTCCTCGTAGCGTTGCCAGGCCATGCGATCGTCACGGGCGACGTTGTAGCTGGCCAGGCCGGCATTGCGCAGCAGCACCGGGTGGGTGAAGCCGAGCGCGATCGCGGCGTCCCACAGCTCCATGGCCTCGGTCCTGCGGTGGTTGTGGTAGTGGAGCATGCCGAGCAGGAATCTCGCGACGGGGTCGGACTCGTCCGCGGCGACGGCTCGTACCAGCGCGTCGTGGGCGTCCAGTCCGTGGGGGAAGGCCCGGTCGAGGTCGGCACTGCGGGCTTGGGATCGGCGTGCGGCGGCGTCGTCGTCGCGGCCCACGTCCTCGAGCACCGCGGCGGCAACGTAGTGCGCGAGCGGGCGGAAGTTGCCCTGTGCGGTGATCGGCGCGGCGACGGCGTCGTCGAGGACGGCAAGGGCTTCGCTCAGGGACCCGGCGTGGATGAGGTCCCACGCCACGTCCAGCAGGATGCCGGCATCGTTCGGATGCCTTGGTCTGGAGAGCACGCGGAGCATGGCGTCCAACGGGTCGATCCGGAGCCCCTCCTCCAGCAGCTTGCTGGCCGTACCGTCGTCCCCGAGCCGCCGCAGGATGATGGCGCGCAGGGCGGTCCGCCGCGGGTCGTGGCCGACGACGCCGTCGAGGGTATCGAGGACCCGCAGGCTCGCGCGGTTGTGCCCCTGCTTCGCCAGCAACTGCGCCAGCTCGAACCCCGCCCCCGGCGCCCAGCGGGCGTCCCAGCCGGCCTTGCCGAGGTGTCGCGCGGCCTCCTCCTCGCGGCCCATCCGGCGCAGGGTGAGACCGGCCAGGTAGTAGGCCTCGGTGTCGGTGGGGTTGGTGTTGCGCCTGGTCAGCCTCTCGATCGCGGTGGTGGCATGGGTCAGCGCTGACTCGTACCGCCCGATCCGGTACTCGTGCTCGGCGAGCGCCAGGTTGGAGCGGATGTCGCCCGGGTCCCTGCGCAGCGCCTCGCGCCAGTAGGTCAGGGGTGAGCGGGTGGGGTGGCGGTACTGGTGCAGGTGCCGCCCGGTGAGGTAGAGCTCCTCCGTCGTCTCGATGGCATCGGGTGCGGGTGGCTCCTGGGCCACCCAGGGCTCTCCCTTGTCCTCCACCAAGATGGGCGTCCATCGCACGAGGAGGCGGCCGTCCGCATCCTGCAGTTCCGCGGCCAGGTTACCGCGGCCGGCGGCCTCCTCCGCGACGGACTCGGCGAGACCAGGAGCCATGTCGACGGTCCGCTCGGCGACAACGGCGCCGTCGCGGAGGAGTCGCAGCCGCGCGCCCGGCTGGGGCGAGGTGACGGCGAACCTCGCCTCGGCGGCGGCGTCGCGGGCGACGTTGACTGCGGCATCAGGAGTCGCCTGATGGGCGGGCCCCATCTCCGGGATGGGGTACCAGTGTTGGGAGAACACCTTGGTCTCACCCGGCATCAGCCAGGCGAAGTCGGGCTGGTTGTCGGTGTAGACGCCGGCCATGAGCTCGATGTACGGGCCGTCAGCGTCGGTCAGCTGGGCGTCCCAGGCGTGGCCGAAGGGGGCGTCGCCCCACGTCCACATCTTCTTGCCCGGAGAGAGGCGCCGCTCCGCCCAGTGCACGAAGCCGGCGCCCCGGGTGTGGTCGTAGCCGCCGAAGAAGTCCTGCTCGGAGTCGACGACCATGTACGACGTCGGCACGGGGATGTTGTGATAGAAGTCGATCCGGTTGGTCCCAGGGTTCTCTCGGCCGCGTTTGGCGTAGTCCACGCCGTAGTAGTCCCGGTCGGCCTCGGGGAAGGCGGTGATGGCGCGTCGGGCATGGTCCGCGACGTAGCGCACGTCCTCCGGGAAGAAGGATTGGTACTCGTCCCCCACGTAGGCGGCGACGTTGGCCCACCACAGGAACGTCTGGCGCGTGCTCGTGCGGTTGTGCAGGCGGACCCGGACCTCCACGACGGAGCTGTCCGGCCTCAGCCGCACGCCGTGGTGGGCCGACATCCGTTCGAACGGCTCGTGGTCGTGGCACCATGCGGTGACCGAGCCGTCGTCGTCGTGCTCGATGGTGAACTCGGTGGGCAGGTAGGTTCCGGGCCGGTGGTGCTGGGGCCAGTTGAACTCGACTCCGCCGCTGATCCACGGGCCCCCGAGGCCCACCAGGGCCGGCTTGATCACGTTGTTGCGGTAGAAGAAGTCGTAGCCGGTGGTCTTGTCGTACCCGATGTGGAGGCGGCCACCCAGTTCGGGGAGCACCACCAGCCGGACGTAGGCGTTCTCGAGGTGGACCGCCTGCCACTGCCTCTCGACGCCGTCGTCGGCGACCTGGTCGGTGAACGGCAGCGGGTAGACCTTGCCGCTGGAGCCCTGGTAGACGCGGTGGTCGAAGTACATCGGGTGGACGCTCGGCGTCCCGGCCTCGTACGTCAGGATGGTCAGCGGTTCACTCCAGGCGACGGCGTTGCCGGCCGCGAGGACCGGGCGCAGGTCGGCCGGGGCGTCCGGCAGCGTGATCGTGCTCGGGCTGCCGGGCTCGGTCGAGGCCGCGCTGGTCGCGCGCTGGGTGGTGGGCATGGGGATCTCTCCTGAGTTCTTGATAGCTGCTTAGGGGTGTCGTCGACGAATCGCGAGATGCTCAGTCAACCCCGGACGGGAACTTGTTCCGCGTTCTACATTGAGCATGTGACGATGCTATGCACGGCTGCACCCCTTGTATATCTAGAGATTATCGAAGAACATGGATGATCCGCTGATCGGTCGTCGGCTCGTGTGGGACGGCTTTCCGGGCGAGAGGCTGCGGGTACTGGCCAGGCCGGTGAGGCAGGCGGCGCTGGTGTCACCCATCACTGGTCGGCTGCTCGTGACGGATGTCGGCTACTTCCCACACGCCTTGGCGCACGGAAGGAGCCGCCCCAGGGGGAGCGCAGATGCCATCGTGATCCTGGCTGTTGCCGGCTGTGGCTACCTCCGCGCGGGCGAGGACGAGTGGCGTGTGGAGTCGGGACAGGCCGCTGTCATCAGCCCGAACACCCCGCACGTGTACTGGGCCGACGCCAGGGATCCGTGGACCATCTGGTGGATACACATCGACGGGACGGCAGTTGCCGAGCTCATGGACGCGATTGTGACTGGCGACGATGCCGCAGTGTTTCCCGTGCGCGACCTCGTCAAGGCGTCGGAACTCATCGACGAGATCCTGACCAAGTACGAGGAGGAGGAGAGTTCAGCAACGATCACCGCCGGTGGCGGGATTGCGTGGCATCTGCTGACCCAGCTCGCAGCCCAGCGTCTGGGCGGCCATCCGGATCACGTCGATCGCATCGACCTCCTGCGCACCTACATCCGCGACAATCTGACATCGACGATCCGCGTGGAAGAGCTCGCCTCGCTCGTGAACCTGAGTCCCTCCCACACCGCCTCGATCTTCCGCTCCGCCGTCGGCACCAGCATCACGGACTACATCAAGCACCAGCGGTCCGCGAGGGCACGGGAACTCTTGATGACCACCAGCTACTCCGTCACGCAGATCGGCCGGCTGGTCGGCTACAGCGACCCTCTGTACTTCTCGCGGCAATTCACCAGCGTGAACGGCGTGTCACCGCGGGCGTTCCGGGCCTCTCGCTGATCGATCCAGACCTACTCAGCCTGTATGGCGATGGTGGTCAGCCTCGTGACGAGTCGCCGCATCGTGGGGATCCCGCGGCAGATGAACCGTCCATGAGTCAGGCGGCCGAGCGGACCGCGACAAGGTCGGCGTAGCCGCCGTGTGCCACGCTTGCGGCGTGTCTCTGCTCACCTCCGCTCAGCCACTGCAGGCCTGCCCGCGCCGCGTGCTGGTCGCGGGCACCTCCGGGTCCGGCAAGACGACGTTGGCGTCCCGCATCGCAGGTCAGCAGGGCATCCCTCACGTGGAGATCGACGCGCTGTCACGGCCCGAACTGGGTGCCGAGGGAGTCGTTTCTGGCCGACGTGTCGGCGCTGGCGGCGGGGAGGAGTGGGTGACCGAGTGGCAGCGCGGCAGCACGACCTCTCTGCTAATCCAGGTTGACGCTATTGAGTTCGTGTCCAGCGGGGATGCCTGCTGGCATCTCGCTGATTGGCCAACCTGAGCGTCAATTCGATTGGGCGGTGGGCGTAGGGGACCGCGCTTGGCCGACGCCGCCGACGCGCGGCCTCCACAATCAAGAGCATCGACGCCCTCGCGGGGGGTGGTGCGGGACCCGGGCCGTGGGGCGGTCTCGGGGGCTGAAGCTCAACTACCGCACCACGGCGCAGAACCTGGCGTGGGCCGTCGGGGTGTTGACCGGGCAGGAGGTCGTCGGCTCCGACGGCGAGGCCGAGTCCATGGCCGGCTACCTGTCCGCCCGGACGGGGCCCCGGCCGGTGGTGCGGTCGTTCCCGACGCTGACGGCGGAGCTGGACTTCGCGGCGGACCTGGTCGGGTCCTGGGTGGGCAGCGGTGAGGTGGCGCCTGAGACGGTCGCGGTGCTGGTGCGCGACCGGGTGACCCTGACCGCGTCGTCGCAGGGCTGGGGGAGGGGCGTCGAGGTGCGGGCGCTGGAGACGGGCTCGGTGAAGCCCGGCTACCCGGTGGTGTTGACGATGCACCGGGCGAAGGGGACGGAGTTCGCGCGGGTGCTGCTGTTCGGGTTGAGCAAGGACTCGATGCCGATGGGGCTGAAGGCCTACGACTACGACGACGAGGAGCTGAGCGAGGCGCAGCTGCGGGAGAGGTCGCTGCTGTGCGTGGCGGCGTCGAGGGCGCGCGACGAGCTGGTGGTCACCTACAGCGGCACGCCGTCGTCGCTGCTACCCACCCCCGCTTGAGCGGTGCTGCCACGAGTCCCAGCGCTGGTGTTGGACTGGGTCACAGCCGGATCTGTCGATGGTCGGTCGTTCAAGATCGCAAGGACAAGATGCTCACGTTTGCTGAGTTCGAGCCCTCGCGTTTGCAGTGATCACGGTCACGCTCAGGGGGTGGAACACGCGGTGCCACTGTGGGCGCGTCTCCGCGGTAGGGGGTTCGGCACGTGGGGGTGGCGGGCATCCCTGCCGCGGAAGGGCGCCGGTAGTGGCGGTGACCTGCCACCGTGCTGAGCGTGGAGGGCGGCGGTGGGGGACCGTCTCCGCGCTGGGGTGGCCCAGCGTCTGAGGGCTCCTGACCGCGGCGACACTCGCCTCTCCGGCGATGGTGTTGAGTGGCAGGTCTGGTCTCGTAGTCGGCACCAGAACTGCCACGCGACCACGCGACCCGTCGCCAACCAAGGCGCAGCCCATCGTGCCCGCTGAGATGCCGCACGAGGCTGGCCTTAACCCGGGCCTTCTATGGATCGAGCGTTCCAGCCCGCCCCCGATGGGCCGGTGCGCAGATCTGCCGACTGGAAGGTCGGCGTGGGGCGTTTCGACGGGCGGTGAAGCCCAGACTCATACTCTGTGTCCATGGTGACCTTGGGTGGTTGGCTCATGCTTCTGGGCTCGGTTGTCTTCTTCGTCGGCGCGGCCTATGGCGTCCCGCGGGTCTTCACGGTGCGGGAGCCCGACGAGCGCCTCGCATTGCTGCAGGCCGGGGCCGACGCGTGGAGGAGGGCGCAGTGGCTCTACGCCGCGGGCCCGTTGCTCGCTGCGATGGGCGTGGTGGTCCTGGGGACAGCCTGGTCCGGGGAGGACCGGCTGCTCGCCGGTGGCGCCGGAATCGCCATGCTCGTGGGTGCGGTGTTGTGGAGCGTCAGTTGCGCGCGTCGCGGCCGTCGGATCGAGGAGTTCGCACGTGGAGAGCTGCCGGCCTCGTCGTGGCTCGGCTATGTGTGGCTGACGCTGGCCGGCCTGGCACTACTCGGTGTGGCGTGTCTCGGCTTCGCGACGTGGGTCGGGGTGGTCGTGTTGATCGCAGCTGTGGCCTTCGTGGCGCTGTTCGTAGTCACTCGTGACATTCCGCCGTTCGTCTTCTACGTCGTACTCACGATCGTCGGAATCTGGGTCATCGCAGCACAGCCGCAGTAGTTGCACGGCGTCACAATTGGCGCTGAGGCGGGGTCGTGGCGTCGGCACGCACTACACGCCACACACCGTTCGCCCGAGCCCACGTTGCACGTAACCTCGGCTCATGAGTGTCAGGGACAGGGTGAGGCAGCACCGCCATCGCATGCGTGCGCGCGGCTACCGTCCCGTGCAGGTATGGGTGCCCGACGTGCGAACTGAACAGTTCGCACGTGAAGCGCGGCGGCAGGCCGCCCTCGTCGCGCAGTTCGACCGCCAAGGCGATGACCAGGAGTTCGTCGAGGCCATCTCGGTGGACCGGGATGAGGAGTGAAGCGCGGAGAGCTGTGGATCAACTTCGTGGTCCCATAGGGTCCCGAGCCTCGTCAATGTAGCGCGGGGGCCACGAGACGGGCAGCACCACCTCGTTGCGACGGCGGAACCACGGTGTCCAGGGAGGGTCGAAGCGGGCGAACCGAGGCACCCCGCAGGCCTCCAGGCCGGCCTGATCGACGGCGGCGCGGAGCTCGGCCAACTGCTTCCGGTAGATATGCTCCGTCCAGCGTCCGGTGAAGCCCTTGACCGCGGCCACCTGCTCAGGGACCTGCCGCACCTTCACGCGGGGGTCCGACGGTGTGGGCAGCGTCTCCAGCGAGTACTCGGCCGGCATCACGAAGGCCACCACGTGCCGGTCTGCTGCGCCGGACTGCTGGACGACGGGCGCGGTCATCTTGATCCTGGCCGACGCCTGCTCCTGCACCACCGGTGCCGTCATGGCGACCTTGCCCTGCGCGCTGTTGCGGCCCGAGATGAAGGCCACCAGCGTCCCGAACGCCTGATTCCCGGCGCCCGTGAACGAGCCGTCCACCTCCACCTCGGCCACCAGGTGCTCCGGGTAGCGGCGCACCTCGAAGCGCGGGAAGCGCCGGAGGACCTCGTACGGTTGCTGCTCCGTCATGCCACCAGAGTGTCACCACTGGGCCGACGGGCCACGGCGAACGCAAGCATCCGGTCCGT
Source organism: Tessaracoccus yangjingae (assembly GCF_054483935.1). The sequence goes on from NZ_CM137014.1 coordinate 2,224,953, forward strand.
GGGACATCGCAAGTGCTCGTGTGGAGTCACCCAGCGGTGCGATAGGCCACGGACGGCTAGGCGCGCGCCTCGTCGTCAACCTCGTCGCCCGTCCTGGGTGGTGCGCGGACTACGACGGCAAGGAGCAGGCGATCCCCGACATCGGCCCTTCGAGGCCGCGGGTCGAGACCGCCGATACGGCGTAGCAGCGCTCCGTCGAGGCGTCGGCTCCGGAGGGCCAGGGCCAGTAGTCGGGGGCGTCGACGATCCCCAGCTTGCCCGGCACCAGAAGCCCCAGCGCGTCGGCGGTGATCACGGCCAAGAGGTAGAACTGCCCGGTGGTCTTGCGCCGGTAGACCCGGTAGTGGGCCACGGATGCCGGGGCGGCCAGCGGATCCCAGGTGATCTGGACCTCCGCGCTGCCACCTCCAGGTGTCGCGGTGAGGCCCGAGGGGGCTGTCGGCGGTGGGCAGCACCACGGGCGACGGACGATCTGGCTGATCTGAGTCCTGAGTCCAGGCATGGGAGAGCCTCTCTGTCGACGGGGCTGCAGCCGCCGGGGACACGGCCACCGCAGACCCTGGTTTCACGCTAGCCGTACTCAGCGCCGGCGGTGAGGAACAGCGGGGAAGCCTGGGGGTCGTAGGGCCCTGCCCAGGTGATATAGTGCAATAGTCAACTACTTGGAGGATTGCCCGCACCATGACACTGACCGCCCCCGTCGACTACATCTCCGCCGACCGCATCTTCACCGACATGCACACCGCGTACCGGTTCACCTCCGAGCCGGTGACCGACGAGGAGTTGGCCCGGGTCTACGAGCTGGCGAAGTACACGCCCACGGCGCTGAACAGCCAGCCGCTGCGGGTGACCTTCGTGCGGACGCCGGATGCCAAGGAGCGGTTGCTTCCGCTGATCGCGGAGGGGAATCGGGCCAAGTCTGCGTCGGCGTCGGTCGTGGCGATCCTCGCCGCGGACACCGACTTCCACGAGCACCTGCCGGTCGTGGCGCCGCAGCACGCGGGCGCCCGGGAGCGGTTCGCCGCGAACGCGGACCAGCGTCACTCCATGGCCGTGAACAACGCCTGGCTCCAGGCCGGCGGCTTCATTCTCGCCGTGCGGGCGGCCGGCCTCGACGCGGGGCCAATGGGCGGTGTGGACCTCGCCGGCATCGATCGGGAGTTCTTCGCAGGGTCGTCGATGCGCACGATCATGGTGGTCAACATCGGCCACGCCGCCGAGGACGGCATCTACCCGCGCAACCCTCGCCTGGCCTTCGACCAGGCGGTCGCCCTGGCCTGAGGTCTGGGCGCCCCCACTGACAATGTCGGGGACTGAGTGGCAGGTCTGGTGTCGTAGTCGGCACCAGACGTGCACATTTATCCGCTCTCGGACGCATGATGAGTTCAGGAAGGGGATGAGGCAGCCGTGATGTACCTGTGGGCGCTTCTCATCAGTGCTGCGGCCGGCTGCGCCGCGGCAGTGGCGGCGCTGGTTGTGGGGGAGGGGCTGCGCCGTCGGGGAAGCACGGCCGGCTGGATGCGCTGGGCAGGGCTGGGAACCGGGGTGCTCGGGGCCCTGTTCCTGATTGTGGGCTTCGCCTCTCCCCGGTTGAGGGGACGCACTCCTCCGCCGGGCGCCGCCGAGTTCACACCCATCCCCTTCACCGACCCGGTCGTGCTGTCGTGCGGCCTCGGCGCGTTCGCCCTGCTGGTGGGCGCGTACCTGATCGCCAGAGGCGATCGGACGTGGGCGGCACGTGTGGGGCTCGGAGCGGGCGCGGTGGTGATGGCGGTCTGGCTGTTCTACCTCATCGGCCGCTTCGTGACGTAGAGCCGGTCCGCGGCAGTTCTGGTCGCTCCCTCGCGACGCTAGTCAAGCCGCGATGATGATGCCCTGCGAGGTGACTGCAGGCGTCCATCTTGGCGAGGGGTGGACCGGCGCCCCCTGTAGCGTCCTGTCCGGGTCGGAGCCCCGACCCCGCGCCGCTGCCGTGTGGCGCGACCGTGCTTGGACGAGGAGCCGCCCATGCCTACACGTTTCAGGGAGCCGGCCACCGCGTGCCGCGCCGTCGGCCATGATCACCGGCTCGCGGACCTCACCGGCAGGATCGCCGTGGTCACCGGCGGGGCGTCGGGGATCGGCTACTTCACCGCTGAGGGGCTCGCGTCCTTGGGGGCCCGAGTCGTGATCGCGGGTCGCAATGCGGAACGGGCGCGGGCCGCGCGGCGCGCGATCGAGGCCGAGGTCCCCGGGGCCTCGGTCTCCTTCCAACCCCTTGATCTGGCAGACCTCGCGTCGGTCGCTGCCGCCGCGGAGGCCATGGCCGGCCTGCCGTCGCTAGACGTGTTCGTGGCCAACGCCGGTGCCATCGGCTACCCCGACCACGTGAAGCCGGCCGCCGAGCGGGGCGTGCGCAGGCAGACGACGGCGGACGGCCACGAGCTGTTCTGGGGCACCAACTTCCTCGGCCACTACGCCCTGACGGCGGCGTTGCTGCCCCTGGTGCGTGCCTCGGGGGGACGGTGCGTGTTCGTCGGCAGCATCGGAGACCGCGGCGCGCCACTGCCCGCGGACGCGGTGCCCCCCCCAGGCCTGCGGGCCTCCGACCTCGCCAAGTACGGCCAATCCAAGCTGGCCACCGCCACCCTGATGGGCGAACTCGCCCGTCGGCTCGCGCGACACGGCGACGGAGTGGCGTCGCTGGGGGCTCACCCGGGGACGGCCGTCGACTTCCTGTCCCCGCCCCGCGACGGTGTGGCCATCAACCAGCCCGACGTCGCGCGCATCATGCGGGCCCCGGTGCGGCTCTTCACCCACGGCAAGCACGAGGGCGCCCGGCCGGTGCTCACCGCTGCCGCGTGTCCGGGGGCCGGCAACGGCGAGTGCTGGGGGCCGCGCTGGCTGACCAGGGGGAGGCCGGCGCGCGCCCGCTCGCACCCCGCGACGCGGGACGCCGCGGCCGCCGCCCGGCTGATGGACGCCGCAGCCGACCTGACCGGTCTGCGGCTGGAGCGGTGAGCGCGTTCGTCGCGGATGAGCCGCGGTGTTCGCCACACTGGGCGCATGACTCGTCTCTCGCTGGAGCAGATCTGGCCGCCCTACGCGCTTCGGATCACGGCCGGTGACCTGACCCTGGCCGTGGTCCGCGAGGGTGACCTGCCTGAGCTCGTCGAACTGGTCCTGGACGGGATCCACGATCCGGCCCAGATGCCGTTCCTCTACCCGTGGACCGACGCGGCGGCGGGCGAACTGCCCGCCAACTACGTGCGCTACTTCGGCCGCACCGTCGCCGGTCAGACACCCGGGGCCGTCAACCTTCAGCTGGTGGTCCGACGGGCGGGTGAGGTGGTCGGGATCCAGGCGGTGGAGGGGGAGAGCTTCTCCGTCACCCGGACCCTGGAGACGGGGTCGTGGCTGGCCCGCCGCTTCCACGGCCACGGGATCGGCACGCGGATGCGCCGGGCCGTGTGCGCGTTCGCCTTCGACCACCTCGGGGCCGAACGCATCACGTCGTCGGCCTTCCTCGACAACCCGGCCTCCCTGGCGGTCAGCCGCAAGGTGGGTTACCTGCCCAATGGGCGGCAGTGGGTGTCGCGGCGGGGGGAGGCGGCCGAGCAGCAACGGCTGCTGCTCACGCCCGGCACGTTCGTCCGTGGTGACCCCGTCCAGGTCAACGGCTCCGCCGAGCTCCGGGCGTTCCTCGGCGTCGCCTGAGGCTCCGGCTCGTCGTCGGATCCCGGACGAGGCTGGGCGAGGGCGCAGTCAGAACGGCAGGGGCTGAGCAACCGCCAACCAGGCGATCAGGCCGCAGTTCGCGACGACCGTGAGCCAGTACGCCGTCCTGAACGGCTGCTTGCGCGTCTTGTGCCGCAGCGTGTGCCGCGCGATCAGGGCGCCGGGCCAGCCGCCGATCAGGGACACGAGGTGAAGGGTGGACTCCGGGACCCGTCGCTCACCGCGAACGGCCGCCGCCTTGTCGGATCGGTACATGACGTACGCGACGACGCTCATCACAAGCAGCACTCCCGGCACCGCCAGGGGGAGCACCTCCACGGCCGCGAGAACGCCCACTAGCCCGACGGACGCCGTCGCCACGATAACGGCCGCGACCGTTCCCTGTGGAAGCACACGACGGCGCCTATCCTGACCCGCGTACTGGACGTCGGCGGCGCGCGGGCGTCCCCGTTCGTCGGCGTCGGGACGGTAGGTGACCGTGGATCCGACGGTGGGGCGGGTCCCGGAGGGAAGCGCGCTCACATGGACGAAGGCTGCCTGACCTCCGGATGCGGGAGTGATGAAGCCGAAGCCGCGTTCGTCGTTCCAGCGTGTGATCGTCCCCTGTTGACGCATCAGCTTCCTCCCGTGTGGCGAGCGCCCCCGCGCCCGCCGTGGGTCAGGATATCGGGAGGGGTGGTGCTTGCCTGGCCGTCGCCACGCCTCTCGGGCGCTCACGCCTGCCTTATCGTTCTCCGCCTGCCCTGGAGGGCAGGCGCACCGCGGGAAGGCAGGCGCCCCGAGAGCGCCTGCGCTATAGAGCAGGCGTCCGTGACCAAGACAGGCGTCGAGACGGAAGGCAGGCGCGAAAGCGACGACGGGGTGTGGCCCACGGGTAGAGTTCGGGTCCCCACGGGGCGATCACCACTGGAGGCGCGATGTCCCGCACGCGAGTGCACAACCTGTCCATCTCCCTGGACGGCTTCGCCACCGGCGAGCCGCAGTCGCAGGAGGCGCCCTTCGGCCACGCGGGGCAGAGGCTGCACACGTGGATGATGGCCACGCGGTTCTGGGACCCATCGGGCAGCGCCGGGGTGGACGACGCCTTCGCGCAGCGCCACAGCGTGGGCATCGGAGCCGAGATCATGGGCGCCAACAAGTTCGGCCCTCCGGGCTGGCACGACGATCCGAACTGGACGGGCTGGTGGGGCCCCAATCCGCCGTTCCACACGCCGACGTTCGTGCTCACCCACCGGCCGCGGCCGCCGATGGTGATGGACGGCGGCACCACGTTCCATTTTCTCGACGCCAGCCCCGCTGTTGCGCTGCAGACCGCACGCGAAGCGGCCCACGGTCTGGACGTGCGCATCGGCGGGGGACCCACCGTCGTGCGCGACTTCCTCGCTGCCGGGCTGATCGATCACATGCACCTGGTTCAGGTGCCCATCGTCCTCGGCCGCGGCGTCCGCCTCTGGGACGGGCTGGAGGGGATCGAGGAGTCCTTCGACGTCGAGGCCGTCTCCTCACCCAGCGGCGTCACGCACCTGACCTTCTCGCGCCGACGCGAGGCGGAGTAGCCTCCGGCCCGCGACGACGCAGAACACGCTCCACGGGACGAGTGACGCCAGGGCGAAAACCATCCCGACGGTGCCGAACGGCGACGGGACGAGCATGAGCACGCCTGAGACCAGCGCCCACCAGGCGGCCGAGGGCGGGAAGTCGGCGGACCGCCGAAGCGCCCAGACCAGGACGAACAGCACGGCCGCGCCGAGCCAGTAGTAGGTGAGGAACGCGGTCCCCTTCCAGCCGGCGAGCAGCGCCTCTCCGGCCGCCTCAAGCACGACCCTTTCTTCGGCGCCTGCTGTCGAATGTGCCCCGGCGAGCACGAGCATCTCGGCTGCCGGGTTGGAGGCCAGGTACGCGGCCATCTGGAGCGTGCCCAGCCCGACGATTCCTGCAGCGGCGGAACGCGAGACCGGGAGGAGCGCCGCACCCAGACCCAGATAGAACAGCCACACCAGGATGTTGTTGACGACGTAGAGCGCGTCCATGGACACCAGGCCCAGCACCGGGTTGGCGACCATGAGCGCGAACACCTCGCCGACGGTGTGCACCGGCGGCCAGAGGGCGAACAGGGCCACCTGCACGACGATGAGGCCGACCGATCCCAGCGCTGCGACGCCGCCCCAGATCAGCACCCCGCGCCAAGGGTGGGCCACCGGACCCGGCTGCTGCTGTGACGACGACATTCGGACCCCCGCGACCCGTAACAGTTGGCGGCAGGCGCCGCCGACACCCGCACTCTACGAGGTGGCGTGTCTGCGCCGAGGTGGGCACCCGTCGAATCGATCTCGCGCATGGGCCGCGTCCCGGGGCGGTGTCGGGCAGGATCGACGTCATGACCGGCGCCACGCGTGAGCTCGCGATGTTTCCCCTCGGTTCTGTGCTGGTTCCGGGGATGCCGTTGCAGCTGCGGGTCTTCGAGCCGCGCTACGTGGCCATGCTGTCGTCTCTACTCGCCGGGACCGAGCGCGAGTTCGGGGTGGTGCTGATCGAGCGGGGCTCCGAGGTGGGCGGCGGCGACGTGAGGTTCGACGTCGGGACGGTGGCGCGCATCGTGTCGGTCGAAGTGGCCCAGGATTCCATCCACCTGCTCGCCAACGGCACCAGCCGGTTCGAGGTGGTGCGCTGGCTGCAGGACGACCCGTTCCCGCGGGCAGAGGTGCGCGAGCTCGCCGCCGTCGAGTTCGACGAGTCCACCCGGGCGCAGCTCGCCGAGGCCGAGGCCGTGGTGCGGGCGACCCTCGCCAGGGCGAGCGAGTTCGTCGAGCTCCCCTGGCCGGCCGACGTGGAGCTGTCGCCCAAGCTGGGCGAGCGGATCTGGCAGGTGGCAGGCATCGCGCCGCTCAGCTCGATGGACCACTACGCGCTGCTGTGCTCGACAACGGCCTCCGGGCTGCTGGCACGGCTCGTCGACGACACGCAGGGGGCCGAAATCGTCCTCACCGCCGGATGGGGGTCCGGGGACGACGACGGCGGGGGAGCCGAGGGGACGGGGTGACCTCCCTCCTCCGCGGCACGCTCCGCCTGAGGGCGCGCGGCCCCCTGCCGGTGGACGAGGTGTGGCAGCGATACACCCAACCCGCGTGGTGGCCCCGGTGGGCGCCCCATCTCCGCGAGGTGGACTACCCGGCGCCGGTCGTGACGCCGGGGACGACGGGGCGGGTCAGGGGCGTGGGCGGTGTGGTTGCGCACTTCCGCATCGACGCCGTCGACGAGGCCGCGCGCACCTGGTCCTGGAGCGTGACCAGCGGCCCGCTGCGGCTGTCCTTCGAGCACGGGGTGGACGCGGCCCCGCCCGGCTCGGGCGAGGTGAGCTCGGCGTGGCTCGTGGTGCACGCGGCGTGGCCGGTGGCGCTCGGCTACGCCCCCATCGCCCGTCACGCGCTGCGCAGGCTCGTCACCTCGGGCTGAGGTGTGCCGTCAGGTGACGGGTGCGCGCAGGCGCCCGGTCAGCCCTCGGCGCGGCCGTTGAGCCAGCTGACCATCGCGGGGTCGCGGTGGTCGAAGAACAGCGACGCGCCCGTGTCCAGCGCCGCGATCGCCTGCATCTGGTCGTCGGTGAGCTCGAAGCCGAAGATGTCGAGGTTCTGCGCCATCCGCTCCGGGCGGACCGACTTTGGGATCACCACCACCCCGCGCTGCGTGAGCCACCGCAGCACGACCTGCGCGACCGACCTGCCGTGCGCGTCGCCGATCGCGGTGAGCGTCGGGTTGGTGAACAGGTCCTTCTTACCCTCCGCGAACGGGCCCCAGGACTCGATCTGCACGCCGCGCTCCCGCATCAGCTCCTGATCGGCGAACCTGGCATGGAAGGGGTGCGTCTCCACCTGGTTGACGGCCGGGGTGACCTCGTTGCGCTCGATCAGGTCGACGAGCCGGTCGCCGTGGAAGTTCGACACGCCGATGGCGCGGATGGCCCCCTCGCGGTGGAGGTCCTGCATGGCGCGCCAGGCGCTGTAGTAATCGCCGAACGGCTGGTGGATGAGGTACAGGTCGAGCTGATCGAGGCCCAGACGCTTCATGGAGGCGACGAACGCGCGCTTGACGGCGTCCTCTCCGGGCTTGGCCTGGATCCAGAGCTTCGTGGTGACGAACAGGTCCTCGCGGGGGAGGCCGCTCGCCTTGATGGCGAGGCCGACGGCCTCCTCGTTGCCGTAGGACGCCGCGGTGTCGAGGTGCCGGTAGCCGGCCGCGAGGGCCTGTTCGACGCACTGCTGGGTCTGCTCGGCCGGGATCTGGAACACGCCGAAGCCGATGATCGGCATCTCGACGCCGTTGTTCAGCGTCACGGCCGGGATGGAGGTGGTGGTCAAGGTTCTCCCCTTCGTCTGCTTGTCTCCACCCATCAAACCCGACCTCCGCCACGCGAGGGAGTGCCTGAGTACACAGGTACCCGCAGACCCTCCCTCGCGGCCACCCCACGGCTCGACCGACGCGGGCCCTCACCTGAGCGCGGAACAGGCACCTCATCGACGCCTTAGGCTGGCGGCATGGGTGCAGCCGAGGGGATTCCGTTCGAGGCGGTGGACTTCTATGAGGAGCTCGAGCTCAACAACTCGCGCGAGTGGTGGGCGGCCAACCGGGAGCGGTACGACACCGTCGTGCGTGCCCCGATGGCTGGCCTCGGCGCGGCCCTGGAGGAGGAGTTCGGCGCCTTCAAGGTGTTCCGTCCCAACCGCGACGTCCGCTTCTCCCAGGACAAGTCCCCCTACAAGACGCACCAGGGGGTCGTCGTCTCGACGGCGTCGCGAATGGGCTGGTACGTGCAGGTCAGCGCCGAGGGCCTGATGACCGCGGCCGGCTGGTACGCGGCGAGCCCGGGACAGGTCGCGCGCTACCGCGCCGCGCTCGACGACGAGGACGCGGGGGAAGAGCTGCAGGGGATCGTGGATGGGTTGCGGGACGCCGGCTACGTCGTCGACGGCGACCGCCTCAAGACCCGGCCGCGGGGCGTCGAGGAGGACCATCCGCTCCTCGATCTGATGCGGCACCGGACGTTGACGGCCTCGCGCGAGTACGGCGCCCCGGACTGGCTGGCCACCTCCGCTCTGGTGGGCCGTGTCGCGGCAGACTGGCGGGCCTACCGGCCGCTGATGGACTGGCTGGGCGCACAGGTGGGGGAGGGCTGATCACCGGGCCCGGCATGGTGTCGACCCCAGTCGCAGCCCGGTCGGGCTGCTAGTGTTCGGCCCACACCTGGGGCGTCCCATGCCGCCCCGCGTGCCCACACATGGCGACGACGGCGTGGCCCGCGTCGGGCCCTCCGCACAGTGAATCGAGTCAACGTGAAGGACACTCCGCAGCGCGCGCAGATGGCCAGCCTCCTCCGGCTGGGGAGGGCGAGTTGGGCGGCCGTCGGCGTCGTCGTGCTCATGGTGATCCTGTCGACGGCGCTGGGCGCGATCAACGGCATCGTGGTGCCGCTCGTGGTGGCCTTCATCATCGGGGTGGTCCTGGAGCCGCTGGTGTCGCGGCTGGAGGGGTGGGGGCTCAGCAGGCTGCTCGCCTCCGTCGTGGGCCTGTTGGTGGCCATCGCGCTCGCCGCGGCGACCGTCACCGTCGTCGTGCGCGGCTTCCTGAGCGAGCTGCCCCAGATCTACCGGCAGCTCGAGGCCGGCTGGACGTCGTTGCTGGCCTGGGGCCGCACGCTGGACCTGGACCCGGTGCTGCTCGCGCGCGCCCGCGCGAACCTCGAGGAGTACGTGCCGCGCCTGGCCCAGGGCATCGTCGGCCTCGCGTCCGGCACCTTCTCCGGCGCCCTGGCGTTCGGCATGGGCACCTTCTTCGCCCTGTTCTTCCTCTTCTTCGTGCTGCGAGACGGCCGGAGCTTCCCCGGATGGCTCGCGAGGGCCGCGTCGTGGGACCCGGCGTTGGCCGAGGAGGTGGCCACCGTGGTGCAGCAGTCACTGCGCGGCTACTTCAAGGGGATCGCCATCACCGCCCTGGCGACGGCGCCCATCTTCATGATTCCGCTGCTGCTGCTCCGCGTGCCGTTGGCCGCCTCGATCTTCATCCTCTACTTCGTCCTGTCGTTCATCCCGTTCCTCGGGGCCTGGATCACGGGCGCGTTCGCGGTCCTCATCGCCTTCGGGTCCGGTGGTGCGCCCGCGGCCGGGATCATCGGTCTGACGTTCCTGATCTCCAACGGCACCATCCAGAGCGCGGTCAGCTCCTGGGCGCTGGGCTCAGCCCTGCGCATCCATCCGCTGGTGGTGTTGCTCTCCACGCTCATCGGCGGCACCGTCGCGGGACTGCTCGGCATGGTCCTCGCGCCGCCGCTCGTGGCCGCCGTCACCAAGTCGTTCGAGGTGGTCCGGGGGCGGCGCCTGCCTGCGGGCGACCGGTCCGTCGGCCATGAGGCTAGCCCGGCGGCGGGTTCTCCCTAACGGCTGCCGCCAGGATTCCTTCGAGTCCGGTGAGCTTCATCAGGCCGGGCGGCCGAGATTGTCGGTCTTGAACGACTGGGTCTTGAACTTGTTGAGGAACGCCAGGTACTCCCCGCTGTTGGTCTCGACCACGGTGGCGCCGTCCTGCCAGATGCCGTTCTCGAGGTCGTGGCCGCTGCCGATGGGGTCACCCTGATTCTGGTGGATGTTGTGCACCCCAAGGCCGCTGGTGAAGGGCTCGCCGAAGACGTAAAAGCGGACCCCCTGGTTGAGGATCGTCTCCAGATCGGTGAGCGCCTCGATGCCCGTCCCGCTGTTCCACGGGGGATTCCAGCGCAGCCATGCCAGCAGGCGGAACAGGAACCGGGCAAAGCGGACCGTGCGGATCACCAGAGGCGGATGCAGCGACCGGGCCCTGAGGTAGTCAAGAGCCCCCGAGGTCGGGGTCGACGGCAGGGTGTGCCAGCCGTCGGGAAGCGCCTTCGTCGCCGCGAAGTCGGCGGCCCGGATCCTGACCCTCCGCCATTGGATGCCGTCGGGCATGTTCTTCGGGTCGACGTCGATGGCGCACTTGTAGTTGCCGGCGGGGGCGTGCACCACCAGGTTTCCGTGGTAGTAACGCCCGAAGTCGTCCGGTGGGTCGCGGAAGTAGTCGTGCTTGGTCCCGATCACGAGGCCGTAGCCGTGGCTCAGGGGCATGTCGCTCCTTCTTGGTGGGGGAGGTCCGGCCCATCACCGGTGTCATCGCAGTCATCGTCGGTGGTGCGTCCCCCTGCATCACAGGAGGCGGGTGGTCCCCGTCTGATACGGACCCGGGGGCGCGGTCCGCGCGGCCAAGGCTGTCAAGCGACGCGGCCGAATGCGAAGAAATTCTCAGGAATTTCTTCGTTTCAGGGCCTTGCGCTGGCCGGCGGTCAGGCGTTCAATAGTTGGTACGCGAAAGCCAACGAGAGCACAACCTTCGGGAGAAGCTCCGATGGACATAGCGGTCAAGTGGTTTCCAGATGGATTGCCGACGATCTACATCGCCGACGCCCGCCGAGACGGACGGGCAGGTCTCAGAGCCACTTGAGTTTGGGAGCCGTCCTCCCCCGAACAATGTGCGAAGGCCGAGCATTGAAAAGTGCTCGGCCTTCGCTTTTGTCCCGGAAGACCGGAACTCAAGGCCTCAGGCCGGCACGTACTTCAGCCTGAGGACATCCTCGTCGACCTGCTCGGTGCTCACGAGGCGCAGCCGTCCGCGGGGCCCGGCGAAGTACGGGGCCCCGTGGCCGAGCACGACGGGGTGGAGATAGATGCGGTACTCGTCGATCAGTCCAAGGTCGGTCAGGGTCGCGGCCAGCCGTGGTCCGGCCACGGCGATCTCGCCGTCGTAGTCGGCCTTCAGGCGGCTGACTGCGGTCTCGAGGTCGCCCTCGATGAGCCTGGCGTTGGGGCCCACAGAGGTGAGGGTGTTCGAGGCCACCCACTTGGGCTGCCTCCGGTGGGCGACGGCGAACTCCCGCTCGTCCTCGCCCCAGGAGGGATCGTCGTCGTCCCAGTAGCTCATGAGCTCGTAGACGCGGCGGCCGTACAGCGAGGCCGCCTGGGTCCTGGCCTCCTCGACGAAGTGCCGGAACAGCGTGGGTCCGGGCGCGAACCTGTCGTGGTCGACATACCCGTCCAGCGACATGTTCATCCCGAAGACGAGCCTGGCCATCCGCAGTTCCTTCCCTCGTCGGTCACGTCCCACAACTATGGCGGGTAACCGCCTCACGGGCCAGAGCTTCGACCCGCCCAGCGGCCGGGAGGCGGATCACCCACGCCGGGTGACGGCCTCGCGGCGCGACGCGACGAGGGCGAGCGCGCCGAGGGCGACGGCGGACCCCAGCACCCAGCTCACATGCACCCACAGGGGGCGGGCCTCGGCACCGGTCCAGGTGGCGACGTCCGAGGCGGGCATCACCAGGTGGTGCGCGAGCTGGCCGAAGTGGAACGTGGGAAGGAACGCGGCGATGTCGCGGAGGGCCTCGGGGAGCTGGTTCATCGGCACGAAGAACCCGGACGCGAACGCCAGAGGCAGGAACACCAGGTTGGCGATCATGGCCGCCGCGCGGGGCCGCGCCACGAACGCGATCGCGAAGCCGAGCGTGCTGAAGGCCAGCACGCCGGCCAGCATCAGCAGCCACGCTCGCACCCAGGTGGCCAGCGGGAGCTCCGCCCCGCCGAACAGAACCGCCAGCGTTGCGATGGCCGCGACGATGACGGTGCCGAGCACCAGGGCGTTGGCGAGCTTGCCCGCCAGATACACCCAGGTGGGCAGGGGAGTGGCCGACAGGGTGCGCGTCCAGCCGCGACCCCGCTCCTTGGCGACGTCCTCGCCGAACGTGAAGATAGCCAGCGACACCACGCCGTAGGCGCACATCGAGACGGCCATCACGAGCCCGACGGCGGTGCCGCCAGGCAGGATGCCGTCGGCGTTGGGCAGCCCGAACATGGCGTAGAGGATGACGGGGATGGCGATGGCACCCGCCGCGAACTCGGGCGTGCGGAGGCTGGCGCGCAGCTCGGTGGCGGCGGCCAGCAGGGCGAGGCCGGCCGGGCCGCCGTTGCGGCGGGCGGGCCGGCGGGTGGGCGCGGTCGCGGGGGAGGCCGGACGGGCGGGCATGCGGTTGGTGGTCATCGGTCATCTCCGTCGTCGAGGGCGGAGGTGCGCTCCGCGGTGAGGGCGAGGAAGACCTCTTCGAGGTCCTCGCTGCCGTGGTTGGTGAGGTGGTCCGCGGTGGTGTCGGCCACCAGCCGCCCCTGGGCCACCACGAGCACCCGGTCCGCGACGGCGGCGGCCTCGGTGAGGTCGTGGGTGGCGAACACGATCGTGGCGCCGTCGAGGGCACGGGCCTGCTCCCAGAACGTGCGCCTCGCCGCGACATCCATCGCCGCCGTCGGCTCGTCGAGGAGGAGGAGCTCAGGGGCGCCGACGAGGGCGAGGGCCAGCAGGAGCCGCTGGCGTTCCCCGCCCGAGAGGGCAGTGACGGGCCGGCGGGCGCGCCCGGTGAGGCCGGTGCTGGCGAGCACGTCGTCCACATCGAGGGCCTGGGGGTAGCTGCGCCCGATCAGCCTCACGAGCTCGCGCACCGTCACCTGCTCCGGGAGGCCGGCCGACTGGAGCATCGCCCCGATCCGGCCGCGGACCCGCGGACCCGGCTCCTCACCCAGCACGCGCACCGAGCCGGCGGACGGGCGGATGAGGCCGAGCAGGAGCTCGAAGGTGGTGGTCTTGCCCGCCCCGTTGGGGCCGAGCACCGCCACGATCTCCCCCTGCTCGACGGCGAGGTCCAACCCGTCGAGGGCCGTCACCTCCCCGTACTCCTTGCGCACCGCCCGCATCTCCAGGACTGCCATGGTGATCTCCTTTCGTCACCATTCACGCTACGAACGCGGGGGCAGGTGCCGGATGTGCCGGAGGGCACGACCTGCACCCATGACCAATGGCAGGTCCCCGGCCCGCTCGGCTCTCGTAGAGTCGGGGTGTGGCGAACAAGGCGGAGGAGGCGCTCAGCGCGGGCGCCGGCCTCGTGGCGGTGCTGGTGGTGGGCGTGGCCGTGCTCGCCGCCCGCGCGGAGATCAGCGCTGACCCGGCGGTCGTCGTCGCGTGGTGGGCCGCCTACCTGGTCTACCTCGCGGTGTTCCTCACCGGATCTGAGCTCATCCGCCGCCGCCCGCCGTGGCCACCGGTGGTCTCGGTCGTCGTGATGTTCGTCACCGCCTCAGTGCTGTGGCTCCTCGCGCCGCACCTGGGCTGGACCGCCCTGCTTCCGGTGGTGACGACGGCGGTCGCGGCCTTCGACCTGTCGTCGCGGGCCGTCGTCGCGCTGGTGGCCGCGCAGACGGTGATCATCCCCGTCGGAGGGGTGTTGGCCGGCTGGGAGGCCGACGACGTCGTGTTCCAGACGCTGGCCTACCTCGCGTTCCAGGTGTTCGCGGCGCTCGTGGTCACCACGGCCCGGCGGGAGGCCACCGCCCGAGCGGAGCTCGCCGCGGCGCACGCCGACCTCCACGCCGCGACCGCGCTGCTGGCCACCTCCAGCCGTGAGGCCGAGCGGCTGCGCATCGCCCGCGACCTGCACGACGTCCTCGGCCATCAGCTCACCGCCCTGGCCCTCGAGCTGGAGGTTGCCAGCCACCGGACCGACGGACCCGGCCGCGACCACGTGCTCCGCGCCCGCGACATCGCCAAGGACCTCCTCGGGGACGTGCGCTCCACCGTCGGTGAGCTGAGAGACACGCGCACCGGGCTCGAGCCCACCCTGCGCGACGTGGTCGAACGCCTCGGGCTCACCGTCGACCTGCGAGTGGTGGAACACGAACCCCTCGACGACGCACGCCGGCTCGCCGTCGTCCGTGCGGTCCAGGAGGTCGCGACCAACACCGCGCGGCACTCGGGCGCGGCCCGGCTGGAGGTGGAGGTCGTCTCCGATGACCACGGGCTGATGTTCCGCGCCCACGACGACGGGGCGGGCGTCCGCCGCATCGTGCGCGGAAACGGCCTCAGGGGCATGGCGGAGCGGTTCGAGGACCTCGGCGGCGAGCTGGAGGTGGAGTCCGGTCCCGGCCGCGGCTTCACCGTGACCGCACGGGTGCCGGCGCCATGATCCGGGTGGGGCTGGTCGACGATCAGACGCTGGTGCGGCAGGGCATCCGCAGCCTGCTGGAGCTCAGCGACGAGATCGAGGTGGTGGGCGAGGCCGACGACGGCGACGCCGCCCTTGAGCTGCTCGCCGCCACCGACGTCGACGTGCTCCTCCTCGATCTGCGGATGCCGCGACGTGACGGCATCGCGACCCTCGAGGCGCTGGCCGAGCGTGGCTCGAGCGTTCCCGTGTTGGTCCTCACCACCTTCGACGACGACGAGCTCGTCCTGCGCGCCCTCCGCGCAGGGGCGCGCGGATATCTGCTCAAGGACGTCACGCTGGACCAGCTCGTCGGGGCGATCGGCACCCTGGCGGCCGGCGGAACTCTGCTGCAGCCCGGCCTGACGGACCGCCTGTTCCGGGCCGCCGCGGCCCGCCCCGTCGGTGTGGAGGCCTACGACCGCCCCGAACCTCTGACCGCCCGCGAGACCGACGTGTTGCGTCTCGCGGCGGCGGGCTACTCGAACGGCGAGATCGCCGGGGCGCTGCATCTGGCGTCGGGGACCGTGAAGAACCACCTCTCGAGCGTGTTCCTCAAGCTCGGTGTGCGCGACCGCACCCGCGCCGTCCTTCGGGCCTTGGAGCTCGGCCTCCTCGAGGGCTGAGCCCGTCCGGCCCGCAACGCTCGTCGTCACCGCTAACCTCTGGCCATGTTGCTGCATCGGTTCACAGTGAAGCCGCACCATCTGGACGCTTACCTCGAGCTCTGGTCCGACGAGGTGGCGGTCATGCGCCGTGCCGGGTTCGAGGTCCACCGCGCCTTCGTCGAGATCGATGCCGAACCGAAGTTCACCTGGCTCCGCTCCCACCCCGATGGGGAGGCGGGCAACGCCGCGCTCCGGGATGATCCGCGCTACCGGGACATCCAGGCCCGGATGGCTCCGCATGTGTTCCGCAATGTCAAGGTCCGGCCCGTCGACGCTGAGGTCATGACTCCCGTGAGCGACCCCTCGCTACTCGCGATCATGCGCAGGTACTCGATCGTCGGTTCCTGGGACGAGTTCCTGACGATCTGGCGACGGATCGTCCCCGTCCGCGAACGCCACGGCTTCCCATGCCTGTTCGCCGTCGCCGACCGCCCGGAGAACATGTTCACCTGGGCGTTCGGATTCGACGGGGAGTGGGCGGAGTTCCCCGACGCGCAGCGCGCCTACTACCGGGACCCCGCCCGCGTCGAGCTGCGCGGGGTGTTCGACTACATGGCCGACTACGACATCCACCCGGCCCGGCAGCTCCCTGTGCCGGGCAGTGGCGGATGGACGCCGTAGTCTCGACGCCGCCCTGATCAGGCGAGCCCCTCAACTCAGACGAGGTCCGCGCACTGTCCCGTCGCGTTGCCGCCCACCACGTTGACGCTCCCCGGCACGAAGCCACCGGAGACGCCGGGTGTCAGCTTTGTGCAGGTCAGATTCCCCTCGACGTTGTTGCGGACGATGTAGACGCCCGGAGCTCCGGGGTGCGGGTCGCTGAGCGCGATGTTGGTGAGCGTCACATTCTTGCCGACGCTGTTGAAGAGCACCCCGAGCCACTCGGTCCTCTGCCCGGTGATTGTGAGGTTGCCGTCGATCGTGTTGTTCTTGATCGACCAGGGGATCGTCGAGCCGCCGCCGGTCAGAGTCACGTTGCCGTGGACCTCGATGCCGTTGAGCATCACGGCGGCCGCGCTGGTCACGGTCACGTTGCCGTGGACGGTGATGTCCGACTGGTCATCCTCGTACGGCTCCACGCAGGGGTGTGCCGAGTTGCCGGTGGCCGCGGGCGGCTGGCAGCCCAGGCCCACGAAGCCGACCGAGGTGCCCGTGACGTTGCCCCCGACGGTCAGCGTGGACGGCACGCTCTGCGCATCGAGCGAGGCGCCACGGGCGACCTGCACGTTGCCGAGGACGTGCACCACAGCGTCGGCCGCGATCGAGCACTCCCCGGTGACCGTGAGCCTGGTGTAGGTGCCCGAGGGGATCTCACCGCCGGCGCAGGTGTAGGGGGCCGGCGCCACCGACGGTGCCCCGACGGCGATCGCCGGCGCACCGGCGAACGCGAGGGCTCCCGCGACAGCGAGGACTCCCAGACCCCTGTTGCGCACTGCTGTAGCCATGTTCCCGACCTTTCTCTCGCGGGCCCCCCTTGGGCCGAGGCGGATCCCGGCTCCACAGCGCTGGAGGTCTGCCGGCGTGCTGGAACCGCCGTGCCGACGTAGGGTGTGGGCCACCTGGACGTGAGGCCCACACTCATCGGTGCGGGTTGACCCGTCAAGGGTGGGGTGGGCCGACCACGTCCCGCGCTCCGCTCCCCGCCGGGTACGGACCGGGGGTATGGGTCGCGCCAGAACAATTCATCCTCCGCAGCGTCGCGACGAGTAGCCTGGAGGCATGCCAACGGGGGCAGCGGGGCCCGGCAGGACGGCGGGTCCGATCGCACGAGGCGAGCCACGGTCGACGGGCACGCCGGTGGCCTCACTCATCCAGGATCCGTGGAGCCTGTCCGCGGAACGTCTCTTCTCGGACCTCCGGTCGACGCCGCGGGGATTGAGCTCAGCAGAGGCCGAGGGACGCCTTCAGAGCGTGGGCGCCAACGCCTTGGCGCAGCGCCGGCGCAGCAGCGGCTGGCGGCTTCTCCTGGGGCAGTTCACGAGCCCGCTGGTGCTCATCCTCGTCTTCGCCGCCGTGGTGTCCGCGATCGCCAGCGAGTGGACCGACGCCGGAATCGTGGTGGCGATCGTCGTCGTCAGCGCGGTACTGAGCTTCGTGCAGGAGCACTCGGCGGACCGGGCCGTCGCCGCCCTGCGCGCCCAGGCAGCGATCAGGGCCACCGTGCTCCGGGACGGCGCGACGACGTCGATCCCCGTCGAGGCGGTTGTGCCCGGCGACGTGGTGCTGCTGGCCGCGGGCAGCCTGGTGCCGGCCGACGGGGTGGTGGTGGAGGCCGATGACTGCTTCGTCAACCAGGCCGTCCTGACCGGGGAGACGTTCCCGGTCGAGAAGACGGTCGGCCAGGTGCCGGCGCGGGCCTCGCTGCCCGAGCGGGTCAACATGGTCTTCATGGGCACCAACGTCCGCAGCGGAACCGCCCGGGCACTGATCGTCTCCACCGGCGCCGCCACCGCCTACGGCCAGATCGCCGAGCGGCTGACCGTCCGCCCGCCCGAGACCGAGTTCGAGCGAGGGGTGCGGAAGTTCGGGCTCCTGCTCACCCAGATCATGACCGCCCTGGTCCTGGGGGTCCTGGCCATCAACGTGATCCTCGGCAAGCCACCGATCGACTCCCTGCTGTTCGCCATCGCGCTGGCCGTGGGCATCGCGCCCGAGCTGCTCCCCGCCATCATGAGCATCAACCTCGCGCGCGGCGCCCAGCGCATGGCGGGCAGGGGCGTCATCGTCCGCCAGCTCAACGCCATCGAGAACCTGGGCAGCATGGACACGCTGTGCACCGACAAGACGGGCACCCTCACCGTAGGGGTGGTCGCCCTGGACGGCGCGCTGGACGTCGACGGGCAGGGCTCTGCCGACGTGCTGCGGTGGGCGTACCTGAACGCGGCGTTCCAGACCGGCCTGCCCAATCCGCTCGACGAGGCGATCATGGCCCAGCCGCATCCGGACATCGCGGGCATGGACAAGCTCGAGGAGATCCCCTACGACTTCACCCGCAAGCGGCTGAGCGTCGTCGTCGACTCCGATCCGGGCTCCGACGTCCGCCCCATGCTCATCACCAAGGGCGCCCTCGACCATGTCCTCTCGGTGTGTTCGTCGGTCCTGGTGGGCGGCGCCAGCGCCCAGCTTGGCCGGGAACGGCTGGCCGCCATCGAGGCCCGCTTCTCGGCCTGGAGCAGCGAGGGCTACCGGGTGCTCGGGCTGGCGGTCCGCGAGGTGCCCCGGAAGGCCGCCTACACCGTGGAGGGCGACGAGCGTGACCTCGCGTTCGCAGGCTTCCTGCTGTTCCTCGATCCACCCAAGCCAGATGCCAAGGAGACCCTGGAGTCGCTTCAACGGCTCGGCGTGCAGGTCAAGATCATCACGGGCGACAACCGGCTGGTCGCGCGGCACCTGGCTGCGACGATCGGCCTGCCGGCCGACGCCGTCCTCACCGCCGAGGAGATGGAGGGCCTACGCGACGAGGCCCTGTGCCACGTGGCTGAGCGCACCGCGATCTTCGCCGAGGTCGACCCCAATCAGAAGGAACGCATCATCCTCGCGCTCCGCAAGCGCAACCACGTCGTCGGCTACCTCGGCGACGGCATCAACGACGCGCCGGCCCTGCACGCCGCCGACGTGGGCGTCTCCGTCGAGCTGGCGGCGGACGTGGCTAAGGAGGCGGCCGACTTCGTGCTGCTGCGCCACGATCTGGGCGTGCTGCGCGCCGGGATCGAGGAGGGGCGGCGCACGTTCGCCAACACGCTCAAGTACATCTTCACCACCACCAGCGCCAACTTCGGGAACATGGTGAGCATGGCGGGCGCGTCCCTGTTCCTGCCCTTCCTCCCGCTGCTGGCCAAGCAGATCCTGCTCAACAACTTCCTGTCCGACGTGCCGGCCATCGGCATCGCCGGCGACAACGTCGACGACGACATGGTCCGCCAACCCCACCGCTGGAACATCCGCATGATCCGGACGTTCATGATCGTCTTCGGGCTGGTCAGTTCCGTCTTCGACTACGCCACCTTCGGCCTGCTGCTGTGGGTCGCGCGGGCGACCGAGGAACAGTTCCAGACCGGCTGGTTCATCGAGTCCCTGCTCACCGAGCTCGTGGTGGCCCTGGTGGTGCGCACCCGGGGGCCGCTCCACCGCAGCCGCCCAGGCACCCTGCTGTGGACCTCGACGCTCGCCGTCGGCCTGCTCACCCTCGCCCTGCCGTATCTTCCCTTCGCGCCGCTCTTCGGCTTCACGCCCCTGCCACTGTGGCTGACCGCGGCGTTGGTGGGCGTCACGGGGATGTACGTGGTGGCGGCCGAGGCGGCCAAGAGGTACTTCTACTCCCGAGCGTCCTGGTAGGCCGGCCGCTCCCTGCAGCAGTTCGGCAAGGTCAGCCGACGGAGGAGGACAACTGGACGACGAGGTTGAGGGTGACCGCCAGGACCACGGCGCCCAGCAGGTAGGACAGCATCGCGTGCCGCAGGACGGCACGCCTCAGCTCGGCCCCCGCCACCGTCGTGTCGGAGACCTGATAGGTCATGCCGATGGTGAAGGCGAGGTAGGCGAAGTCGTGGTAGTCGGGGTCGCGGTCACCGCCGAAGTCGATGGCGGCGTCGATGTCCGCGGCGTAGAAGAGCCTCGCGTAGTGGAGCATGTAGAGGACGTGGACCACCACCCACGACGCCACCACCGACGCGGCGCCGGTCAGCGCCTCCCAGGGGAGGGTGCCCCCGGCGCCGGACCCCGCAACCAGGAGCACGCCCACCCCCACAAGGCTGGCGAGCGAGGCGAGCACCAGGACGGCGCGGCTCACGGCGTGCGTGGGATCCTCGCGTGTGGCGTGGCCGCGGGTCTCGGCGCCGTCCAGGCGCCTGACGATCAGCCAGGTCCACAGGGAGAAGGTGACCGACACGACGATCCATCCCGTCATCCCGGCCAACCACGGGTCCGCGAGGGGGACGAGGCCGACGGCGGCGGCAGCGCCGACCGCCGCGGACGCGGCGAGCCGGGTTCCGGCTGTGTGCAGGTTCACACCACGCATTCCACCACGCCTGCCGCGAACCGACGGAGGACTCTCCGTTCCTCGGCGCGGGCCGGCGGGATCCGCCAGGGATGGGAGGCCTTGGCCCAGAGGCCGCCGAGCCGGTTGAATGGGCCGGTGACCGACGAGCTGACACTGCAGGCATGGTGGGACGGACTGACGCCCGGGCAGAGGCAACGCGCGGCGGCCATCGCTGCGGGCCCGGCGCCGCGGGGGATGGCGGTCGACGACCTCACCGCGTCGATGATTCTCGCCGGGCTGCCGACGTCGCGGCAGATCTGGACCGGCCAGCCCGATCACCTCGTCGAGATGCTCGACGACGTGGCCGAGTTCGTCATCCGGGCCGGCCGGGCGTCCTGAACGGCCCGCCGTGCACGTCTCCCGGATCGGCTTCACCTCGCTGAAGGGGGCCCGCCATGTGGGCCGCCCGTTCGTAGACCTGGCACCGGACGGGCCCGTGGGGGACCGGGTGTTCTGCCTGGTCGACCGGGCGCGCGGGAAGGTGCTGCGCACCGTCGAGAATCCGACACTCATGCAGACCACGGCCATGTGGGCCGACGGTGTCCTGACGGTGACCCTGCCCGGGGCGGTGGTCGACGGCGTTCCGGTCCCCACGGGCGAGAGGCTGACGCTCGACTACTGGGGGCGGCAGGTGGGGCTCGAGTTCGTCGACGGGCCGTGGGGCGCGGCGTACTCCGCGTTCCTGGGCCGCGACGTGCTGCTGGCCCGGGCCGGCGGGGGAGAGGTGGTCTACGGCGCCAGCGTCAGCCTCATCACCAGCGGATCGCTGGACGAGCTGTCCCGCCGCGTGGGGACGCCGGTGATCGACGCGCAGCTGCGCGCCACGTTCACCTTGCACGCCGACGTCCCTCATCTGGAGGACGGCTGGATCGGGCGCCGCCTGGCGCTCGGAGAGGCCGAGGTGGAGGTGCGGAAGGGGATCGCCCGCTGCCGGGTGATCGACCTCGACCCCGACACCGGCCTCGCCCGCACCGACGGGCTCAAGGCGCTGGCGGACTACCGCCGCCAGGGCGGCGAGCTGGTGTTCGGGGTGGACGCCGTGGTGACCCGGGCGGGTCGCGTGCGCGTGGGGGACGAGGTGGAGGTCGCCGGCACCGGCTAGCCCGGAGCCCCGGTCAGGCCGAGTTCCGCGAACCCGCGGACCAGCCCGGCCCTGTGGGGCGGGCCGACGACGTGGTCGGCCAGCTCCAGTACCTCCGGCGGGGCGCCGTCGACGGCCACGGCGGTGCCGGCATGGGCGAGCATCTCCAGGTCGTTGTGCCCGTCACCGATCCCGATGATGTCCTGCCGGGCGATGCCCAGGTGCGCGGCGGCGATGCCGATCCCGACGGCCTTGTTGAGGCCCCGGAGATGGATCTCGCCGGCATGGCCCTTGAGGCCCACCACGGAGTTGGGGAGAGCGCCCACGAGGGGGCCCACCATGGAGGCAAGCTCGTCGACGGGGATGGGTGAGCTGAAGATCGAGACCTTGGCGAACGAGCGGGTCCCGGGGTCGTCGACGGCACGGAGGTGCCTCACCACGTCGTGCAGGCCCTCATCGGAGCCGTCGGTTCCCAGCGCGGGGCCCAGGATGTCGAGCAGGCGCTCCATGATCCCGACGGGGCCGTACAGCGCGTCGGGTGCCTCGAGGATGAATGCGGCGTCATGGGCGGTGAGGACCGCCACGAGCTCTGCGGCGAGGCCGGCCGGGAACCGGGTGTCCGCCAGGACCCTCCCGCCGATCTCCACGTAGCCACCTGCGGCGCCCACCAGCCCATCGAACACCGGGTCCAGGATGCGCGGCGGCACCATCGCCTTCGGCCTGCCGGTGCACAGCAGGACGCGATGGCCGTTGCGGCGGGCCTCCAGGACTGCCTCAACGTGCCCGGCCGGCACCTGCCCGCGATGCGCGTAGGTCCCGTCGAAGTCGATGAACACAGCCTTCGGCATCACGCCACCCCTCCCGGTTCGACAGGTCCCATCCTGCACCGTCCGGGCCAGCCCCCATCAATTCGCCCGCGTGACAAGCTGCGCGGCGTCGTCGCGGTAGAGAACGGCGTGCTCGCGGAGCTCGGGGTTGTCCAGTTCCACGGCCATGGCCTCGCTGAACGCGGCCAGGGCGACGAGGCGCTCGCGCAGCACCCCGAGCACCTCGTGGGGGGTCGCGGCGGAGCCGTAGGCGGCGAGGAGGCGATCCAGGCGGAGGGCGCGTTCCCCGTCGGTGAACCCGTCTCCCCGCTCCCGGGAGGAGAGGGGAACGATCCGGTAGGCCAGGTATGCGATGTCCCAGAGGCGCGGACCCGGCGACGCGAAGTCCCAGTCGATGGCGCCGACGACGGTGTCGCCGTCGAAGACGAGGTTGTATGTGGCGAAGTCGTTGTGGCAGACGACCTCCGCGGGCTCGCGCACAGGGGACCGCCAGGGGCCGTCGAATCGCATGCCCGCCGTCGCGTCGTGGATCCGGCGGAGCAGGCGGGCCGACGAGTCCAGCGCGGTCTCGGACCAGACCCAGGAGGGCATAGGGTAGCCCGGCACCACCCCCTCCACGAAGCTGAGCACCTCCGTCGCGTCCTCGGTGATGCCCAGCGGCACCGGGACGCCCTGCACCCCTGCGGCCACTAGGTGGCGCAGCAGGCGGTGAACGGCGGGCGTCCAGTCACCCGCGGGCCGGATCACTGTGTCGCCCTGCCTGGTGACCATCCCCATGTTGCCGCCCCGCAACTGCTCCGGCTCGTCATTCATGGGGTCACGCTAGGGCAGGTGCTGCCGACAGTGGATCAGCCCGCCGTGCGCATCACGACGTCGCGGGGACGATCAGGAGCCGCGGCGGACCGGTGCGGGCTCGCCGGAGCTCGGTGAAGCCCTCGTGCCGGGTCAGGACCAGGAGGGCGTCGAAGAGGTCAAGGGCCTCCTGCCCGTGGGGGATCGAGTCGAGGATCGGTCCGAACCAGGGCACGCCGTCGAGGTGGAGGATCGGGGTGCCGGCGCCCCGGCCGAGGTCCCCGACCGCCTCGGCGTGGCTGTCCGCCAACGCCCCGTCGTAGCTGTCGGTGTCCGCTGCATGGACCAGCCACGAGGGCAGGCCGACAGCCGTCAGCGCCGCTTCGAGGGTGTCGCGGAGATCCTCGGGGTCCGGACGCCGCCACCGGGCGAACCACCTGGTGCCGAAGGCGGTGTAGAGCTCACGGATGATCCCCTCGCCGACGTGGACGGCGGCGGCCGTGAACACCCGCGACGGTCCGACGGTGCGGTCGATGTTGGCACTGTAGGCGGTGCCTTGATGATGGCCCGCATTGAGGTACCGCAGGCTCATCACGTGGTGCCGAAGGTCGACTGGCCGGGAGGGGGCCACCTCTTCGAGCCAGCGCGACACGATCCAGGCGTACGGGCAGACCGGATCTGCGTAGACGTCGACGACCGTGACCCCGCCGGATTGGCCGGTCATGGGGTCACCGCGCTTCCATGCCCTGGCGCAGGGACGCGACGCCCTCGCCCTCCAGAAGGGGCAGTGCGACGAGCCGGCCCGTGAGCAGCAGCAGGATCGCCAGGATGGGCCCCTTGACCTCCGGGCCATTGCCCACCGCCCAGGCGGTGTCGGTGGCCGTCAACCGCGCCTGCCGCCACGGAACCGGACGGAACACCGAGGCCATCCGCCTGCCGAGGACGGACACGCGGGTGGCGGCCTCCGCGGCCGCGTCCACCGGAACGGGCAGGTCGAGGCTGAGGGGGAGGGCGATGTCCTGGCCGTGGACGATGATGTCGATGAGGGTGTCGCGGCTCGTCACGCCCAGGTTGTGGCGGCGGGAGCCGGCCATGGCCCGGATTTCGGCGATCAGCGTGTCGACCGGCACGGCCGCCTTCTCGCGGGCAGAGTCTCCGATGAGCCGGTTCATCCCGCCGCCGCGGTACTTCGGCAGCATGCGCACCAGGTCTCCCCACCCCAGCTGCTGCAGCGTCAGGTGGGCGGCGACGTCGCGGACCGTCCACCCCTCGCACAGCGACGGCTGCTGCCAGTCGGCCTCCGTCAACCGCTCCAGCAGGTCCGCGGTGCGGAGGCGCTGCGCGTCGATCCTCTCCCAGAGCGTGTCGTCGTCCACCGTCGGATCCCTCCTGTGCGGATGAAAGTAGTACGATGATGGAATCAAAGATAGTTCGTCTATGGAATCAGATCAAGGGGTGGATGTGGCCGAGGAACTCCATGTCGGGGTGTTGATGTTCATCGCCCACCGTGCGGCCGAGAACAGGATTCTCGCCGCGTTGCACCGGGCCGGCTACACCGACATCACCGCCGCGCAGGCCCGGATTGCCGCGCGGATCGGGCCTGAGGGGACCCGGATCTCGGACCTCGCCGATCAGGCGCAGGTGGCCAAGCAGACCGCCACCGCGCTGATCGACAGGCTTGAGCGGGCGGGCTACGTCGAGCGCGTCGCGGACCCGTCCGACGCCCGCGTCCGCCTCGTCAGGATCGGTCCCCGGGGGCGCGAGACTGTCCCCATCGCCCGTGCCGAGGAGGCCGCCATCGAGGCCGAGTGGACCGCCCACCTCGGCAAGCGCCGGATGGCGCAGCTCCGGGAGGCCCTGACCCTCCTTCGCGAGATCACCGACCCCTACCAGGGCGATGCGTAGCGTTGCAGCATGCGCGCCTGCCCAGTGTCGAGGCGCCTGCCTTCCGTCATGGCGCCTGCCCAATGCCGTGAGGCCTGTCCTGTAGAACAGGCGTACCGACGCAAGGCAGGCGCCTAGTGCGATACGGCAGGCGTCGTGACGTAAGGCAGGCGTCGTGACGTAAGGCAGGCGGCACACGCTCAGACGCGGCGCTCAGGCCGCCACGGGCGAGGGGTCCGGCTCCGCCGTCGCGGCGTCGGCGGGACGCAGCTCCCACCGGTCGACGACGGGCTGGGGAACGCGCACCGCGACGATCGCCGTCGAGACCAGCATGAGCAGCACCACCGCGACGAACACCGCGGGGATACCGAACCACTGCGCCACCTGGCCGCCGACGACGGCGCCCAGCGGCATGGTGCCGAAGCCGATCACCCGGGCAGCGCCGTGGACGCGCCCCAGCATCCGCTCCTCGACCATCCGCGGCCTCAGCGACCCGCTGATCACGTTGCCCACCACGCCGAACACGCCCGCGAGGACGAGGAACAGCGCGAAGGACCAGGCCGCGGGCCACATGAGGGGAAGCAGGTTGACCAGCCCGGCGGTGCCCCAGCACGCGACGAGCACGCGCATCTCCGGCCACCTCGCAGTGAGCGGTCCCGCGACCACGCTGCCGAGCAACCCGCCGACGGGCATGGCGAGCAGCACCAGCGACCACGTCTGCGGGGTGAGCCCGGCGGCCGAACCGGGGCCCACCATCCACAGCACGATGACGGCCGAGAGCGCGGAGGCGGCGAAGTTCCACAGGCCGGCGGCGATGAGCAGCGGGCGCAGCACCCGGTGCCGCCACAGGAGGCCGAGGCCCTCCCCGAGCTCACGGCGCAACTCCCCGCCCTTCGCGGCTGTCGCGGCTGCCGCGGCGGCCTCGGTGCCGGAGGCGGCCCCCCGCGGCGCGGTGAACCGGCCACGCAGGCCGAGCGCCAGCACGGCCACGGCGCCGGCGACGATGAGCGCGGGCACCCCCGTCACCCAGGCGGCGCCCACTGCCACGAGCAGGCCGGCCACCGGGGGAGCGACGAAACCGCCGGCCGCCTGCTCCACCGCCAGCAGCCGAGAGTTCGCGCTGCGCAGCGCGGCGCCGTCCCGGCCCACGAGGGCCGGCACCTGCGCCTGCGCGGCCAGGTCCGTGAACACCTCCGTGAATCCGTAGGCCAGCGCGAACCCGATCAGCCACCAGATGCCCAACCCGCCCGACGCGCCCACCACGGCCACGCCCGCGAGGAGGACCGCCCGCAGCGTCAGCGCCGCCAGCATGGTGCGACGGCGGTCCCACCGGTCGACCAGCACGCCGGCGGGGATGCCCGCCAGCAGCCACGGGAGCCAGACGGCCGCGGTGAGCAGCCCGATGAGCGCGGGGGAGCGGGTGAGGGTGACCGCCAGCAGCGGCACGCCGGTGGCGACCACGCCGTCGGCGAGGTTCGCCAACGCGACGGTGGACAGGTGGACGCGGAATCGTGGGCCGAGGGGGCGCGCTGCCATGGTGACCTCCACTAGAATGATGCAAAAGAAGCTATGCAAAGAACTCTCTGCAAAGGTACCTCTGCATCATGCCCGAGCGCAAGACCCATTCCCGGCCCGCGACAGCCCAGCAGATCAAGGCGTTCGCGCACCCGCTGCGGATGCAGCTCTACCGCCTGCTGAGCGACCAGGGCCAGGCCACCGCCAGCGTCCTGGCGCGGGAGACCGGGGAGAGCAGCGGGCAGACCAGCTACCACCTCCGCCAGCTCGCCAAGTTCGGCTTCGTGGAGGAGGTGCCCGACCAGGGCACCGCCCGGGAGCGCTGGTGGCGCGCCGTCGGCTTCTCCTACGACCGCGTCGACGACCCCGACACGCACACCGTGCGGACCCTCAACCGCTGGATGATCGACAACCAGGCGGACACCCTGCACGCGGCGCTGGCCGGTCTCGAACACGACGACGAGGGATGGCGCGACGCCAGCGTCCTCGGCTCCACCAGCGCCTGGCTGACCCGCGACGAGCTCGAGGCGCTCAGCGAGGAGTTGCTCGCCGTCGTCGAACGGCACACCGACGAGGCGAAGGCCCTCCGCGACGAGGCCGGGCCCACACCCGCGCATCTGCCCGCCCGCCCCGGCGAGCGACGGGTGCGGGTCTACATCAGCGCGATTCCGCTCCCGCCGGTCGCGGCCGACGCCACGGCGAAGGAGGCTGGGCGATGAGCCGCGGCGCGCCCCGCAAGGTCGAGCGCCCGGGCGAGCCGGACGGGCCGCGCGTCGAGCGCACCGGGCGGGTGTGGCGGATCCGCTCGGTTGCCGCCGCCCAGCAGGTCCTGCGCGCCCGGCACGCCACCACGCAGGCCGGATTCACGGCCGAGGCCATCCCGAAGGGCTACCTCAAGCATCACCCCATCCTGATGTCCGACGGGCCCATGCACGACGAGCAGCGGAAGAAGGTGGCGCGGTTCTTCGCCCCGGCCGTCGTCGCCAAGCGCTACGAGACCCGCATGGAGGAGTGCGCGGAGCGACTCCTAGACGAGGCCGGCCCCGAGATCACGCTCGACGAGCTCGCGCTGCACTACACCGTCGAGGTCACCGCCGAGGTGGTCGGGCTGACCGAGTCGCCGCCGAAGAAGATGGCCGCCAGGCTGGTGACCTTCTTCAACCAGCCGCCGTTCGACATCACCAAGCCCAACCTCGGCCGCACCAACCGGCAGTGGATGCAGGCCGCGTTCAACGGGCTGGCCCCCATCCTGAAGTTCCACCTCCTGGACGCCCGCCCCGCGATCCGCGCCCGCCGCAAGGCGCCGCAGGACGACATCATCAGCCATCTGATCGCCGAGGAGTACACCGACCTCGATATCCTCGTCGAGTGCGTCACCTACGGCACGGCCGGCATGGTGACCACCCGCGAGTTCATCTGCATGGCCGCCCTCCATCTTCTCGGCGACGACGCCCTCCGCGAGCGCTACCTCGTGGCCGGGCAACGGGAGCGCTACGCGATCCTCGCCGAGATCATCCGCCTCGAACCGGTCGTCGGCCACCTCTACCGCCGCGTCCAGGAGGCCATCGAGGTGACCGACCGAGGCGACACGCACACGCTCGAGCCCGGCGACCTCGTCGACGTGTTCGTCCGCCCCGCCAACGCGGACCCGGACGCAGTGGGGGTGGACCCGCTGCACCTCTGCCCTGGCCGCGACACCGCGCCGGGCGTGAACGAGACCGGGCTCGCGTTCGGCGACGGCGCCCACAAGTGCCCCGGCCAGCCGCTGGCCCTCCTCGAGTCCGACGTGCTCCTCCTGCGCCTGCTGCGCCGCAACCCGCGGATCCTGCGCGAGCCCGAACTCGGCTGGGACGACCTCATCGCCGGATACTGGCTGCGCGGTTTCAGGCTCGCGATCGCCGCCGACGCCGCCCACCTGCCATGATGACCCAATGACGACACCGGTCCCGGTCAGGAAGCCCTGGCGTCGCCCACTGCGCAAGGTCAATCACGAGCCCGCGCCCTGGGTGTACCACCTCATCGGGAGGCTGGCGCAGGCCGGGGTGCCCGTCTTCGCCCGCCTCACCTGGGCGGGCCAGGAGCACATCCCGCAGCGCGGGGCCGCGATCCTCGTGGCCAACCACATCTCGAACTTCGATCCCATCGTGCTCGGCCAGTACGTGATCTGGAGCGGTCGGTGGCCGAGGTTCCTCGGCAAGGCCGACATCTGGAAGGTCCCGGTCCTCGGCTGGGTGGCCAAGCAGTGCGAGCAGATCCCCGTCCACCGCGGCACCTCGCGGGCCGGTGACTCCCTGGTCCACGCGCGGAAGGCGCTCGAGAAGGGCCACCTCGTCGCGATCTACCCCGAGGGCACCATCACCGGTGACCCGGACGCGTGGCCGATGACGGGCCGGCGCGGCGCGGCCCGGCTGTGGCTCACCTCCGGCGTGCCGGTGGTCCCCGTCGCGCAGATCGGCGCCAACCAGATCCTGGGCCAGAAGACGATCGAGTGGCGCCGCATCTTCGGCCGGCGCAAGGACGTCTCCGTCGTCACCGGGCCGCCGATCGACCTCAGCCGCTTCGAGGGGATGAAGCCCACCAACGACGTCCTCGACGAGATGACCGACCACATCATCGACGTGCTCACCGCGATGGTCGCGGACCTGCGCGGGGAGCAGCCACCCGAGGGGCGCTACGACCTCCGGGTCGGCAGCCGCGTGCCGAATAGGCAGTGGGGCGCCGAGTAGACTCTCGCTCGCCCCACCCCTAGGAGGACCCGTGAGCGAGCGCATCCGCGTGGCGTTGATCTTCGGCGGCCAGTCATCCGAGCACGGCATCTCGTGCCTGACGGCCTCCGGCGTGCTCAAGGCCATCGACCGCGACAGGTTTGACGTCGTGGGCGTCGGCATCAGCCGCAACGGCCGCTGGACGCAGGTCCCGCTCGACGTGATCGCCGGCTACCGGATCGTCGACGGGCGGGTCCCCGAGGTGGAGGATCCCGAGCAGGACGCGGTGTGGATGGTCGGCGAGCACGGCTGCGAGGTGGCCACCCGCGACGGTGAGAAGCTCGTCGACATCAACGGCATCGACGTGGCTTTCGCCCTGCTCCACGGGCCGTTCGGGGAGGACGGCACCATCCAGGGGATGTTCGAGCTCATGGGCATCCGCTACGTCGGCAGCGGCGTCACCGCCTCGGCCGTCGGCATGGACAAGCACTTCATGAAGGTGGCCTTCGAGGCCGCCGGGCTGCCGGTGTGGCCGTACGTGGTGGCGTCCGGCCACCGCCTCCGGCACGACCGCGACGCCGTGATCCGGGAGATCAACGCCAAGCTCACCTACCCGGTGTTCGTGAAGCCGGCCCGGGGCGGGTCCTCGCTGGGCATCGCTCGCGTCACCGGCCCCGAGGGTCTGAGCGCAGCCATCGACGAGGCCCAGCGCTTCGACCCCAAGATCGTGGTGGAGCAGGGCTTCGTCGGGGCGCGGGAGCTCGAGGTCGCGGTGCTGGGGGATCCTGACTCGCCGGACGGCTGCCGCGCCTCCGGCGTGGGCGAGATCCGCGTGCTGGCCGAGGACGGCTTCTACGACTTCCACGCCAAGTACATCGACGAGAACGGGGCCGCGCTCGACGCCCCCGCCGACGTCACCCCTGAACTGGCGGCCAGGCTGCAGGAGCTGGCCCGGCAGGCCTATGCCGCCGTCGACGCCGAGGGCCTGGTCCGCGCCGACTTCTTCGTCACCGACGAGGGGGCCTGGATCAACGAGGTCAACACCATGCCCGGCTTCACCCAGATCTCGATGTACCCCACCCTCTGGCAGGAGGCGGGCATGACCTACCCCGAGCTGGTGGGGCGGCTGATCGAGCTGGCGCTCGCGCGCCCGGCCGGGTTGCGCTGACGTGGCGGGCGAGTTCGAGCTGATCGAGCGGATCACGTCCGGACTCGTCGTCGGCGACGACGTGGTGCTCTCCGTGGGCGACGACGCGGCCGTGCTGGACCTCGCAGGGCACGTGGTGGTGACCACCGACATGCTGATCGAGAACGTGCACTTCACCCGCCGCTGGTCCCCGGCCCGCGCGGTGGGGCGAAAGGCCGTGGCCGTCAACGTCTCGGACGTGGAGGCCATGGGCGCCAGGCCCAGCTCCGTCGTCGTGGCCCTCGGGTTCCCGAAGGACCTGGACCAGGAGTGGGTGGTCGAGTTCGAGGCGGGCGCCAAGGAGGAGTGCGCCAAGGCAGGGGTGAGCCTGGTGGGCGGCGACCTGTCGTCGTCGGCCCACATCGCCATCTGCGTGACCGCCATCGGAGACCTCGGCGGACGCGCGGCCGTGACCAGGGCAGGGGCGCGCCCGGGTGACGTGGTCGCGGTCTGCGGGAGGCTGGGCTGGGCGGGGGCCGGTTTGGCCGTGCTGCAGCGCGGCTTCGGCTCGCCGAAGGAACTCGTCGCCGAGCAGCAGACCCCCGCCGTCCCGTACGGGCAGGGGGTCGCGGCCGCCCGGGCGGGCGCCACCGCGATGCTGGACGTCTCCGACGGGCTCCTGGCTGACCTGGGCCACATCGCGGAGGCCAGCCACGTGCTGATCGACGTCGACACGTCGCTGGTCGAGGTCCCGGAGCCGGTGGAGCGTGTCGCGGCGGCCACCGGCAAGCCAGCGCTGGGCTTCGTGCTGGCCGGGGGAGAGGACCACGCCCTCGCGGCGACCTTCCCGCCCGGCGCACCCCTCCCCGTCGGCTGGCGCAGGGTGGGAGTGGTCCGCGAGGGCCAGGGCATCGTCGTCGACGGCGCACCGTTCGACGGCAGCCTCGGCTGGGACCACTTCGCCTGAGCCCGGGGATCGCCCGAACGGCCGGGCGAAATACCGGGCTTGGGCCCGCCCTGGGCTAGGTTGGGCGCCATGGCGTCCCGCGGTTCTTCCCCCACGCGGAGCGCCAGCACGAAGTCGACCACGTCGACGGGTGCTGCGCGTTCCAGCAAGACAACGGCTACCAGGAAGCCGGCCTCCTCGTCGAGGTCCGGCTCTTCGACGCGCCGTCCAGCGCCCGCTAAGGCGGCGCCGGCGAAGGCGCCCGCAGCGCGTCCCGGCGGGTTCGGCCGGGCGATGACCGCCCTGGGGCGCGGCATCGGGGCGTCGTTCCGCGGCCTTGCCGCGGGCGTCGGCTGGGTGGCACGCAGCTTCGGCGGCGCCGCCCAGGACACGGACCCCAAGCTCAGGCGCGACGGGTGGGGCCTGCTCCTCCTCACGCTGGGCATCGTCGTGGCGGCCCGGTTCTGGTTCGCCCTGCCCGGGCCCGTCGGCCAGGCGCTGGGCGACGGCATCTCGACGGTCTTCGGCTCGCTGTCGGCGGTGATCCCCGCGGTCCTGCTCTACGGCTCGTGGCGCGTCTTCCGCCACCCGCACGACGTCGACGCGGCGCCCCGCACCGGGTTCGGCTGGGTGCTCATCACGCTCGGGGTGCTCGGCCTGGTCAACATCAGCCGCGGCATGCCCGTGCCCGGAGACATGCCCGCGCTGCGGCAGGCCGGCGGCGTGCTGGGCCACGTGGCCTCCAGCGTGCTGGTGGACCTCCTGACGGTGTGGGCGGCCGTGCCCATCCTCACGCTGGTCACCTTGTCCGGCGTGCTGGTGGTCATCGGGCGGCCGGTGCGCGAGCTGATCGACGGTGCCAGGAACCTGGTGGGCGCGCTCGTCGAGCACGACGGCGACGCCGCACCGAAGCAGCCCAGGCTCAAGCTCGGCGTGGACGTCCCCTACGACACCCCGCTCATCGAGGACCCGCGCGACGAGCCGTCGGAGGAGTCGGTCTACGACGTCGACTCCCTTACTGACAGCGACGAGTACCTGCTCCCCGCAGCCCCGGAGCCCGAGCGTCAGGTGCCCGGCAGGCCCAAGGCCGAGGTGCACAAGGACCTGGAGCCTCCGCCGCACACGCCCCCGCCCGGCAGGGCCGAGCAGCTGCAGCTGAGCGGCGACGTGGTCTACACCCTCCCCGACGAGCGCACGCTCGCCGTCGGCTCCAAGCCCAAGTCCCGCACCGAGGCCTCGGACAAGGTGGTGCGCCAGCTGGGCGACGTGCTGCGCGAGTTCGAGATCGACGCGCGCGTCACCGGTTACACCCGTGGCCCCACGGTCACCCGCTACGAGGTGGAGCTCGGCTCCGCCATCAAGGTGAGCAAGGTCACCGGCCTGGCGGACAACATCGCCTATGCCGTGGGCTCGAACGAGATCCGCATCCTGACCCCCATCCCCGGCAAGTCCGCCATCGGCATCGAGATCCCCAACCTCGACAAGGAGGTGGTCTCGCTCGGCGACGTGCTCCGCTCGAACAAGGCGAAGAACGACCACCACCCGCTGACCGTGGCGCTGGGCAAGGACGTCGAGGGCGGATTCGTGGTGGCCAACATGGCCAAGATGCCGCACCTCCTGGTGGCCGGCGCCACCGGCTCCGGCAAGTCGAGCTTCATCAACTCGCTGATCACCTCGATCATGATGCGCGCCACCCCGGAGGAGGTGCGGCTCCTGCTGGTGGACCCCAAGCGGGTCGAGCTCAACCACTACGAGGGCATCCCGCACCTGGTCACCCCCATCATCACGAACCCGAAGAAGGCCGCGGAGGCCCTCGCCTGGGCGGTCCGCGAGATGGACCTCCGCTACGACGACCTGGCCGCCTTCGGCTTCCGGCACGTCGACGACTTCAACAAGGCGGTGCGCGCCGGCCAGGTCAAGCTGCCCGAGGGATCCGAGCGCGTCCTCGCGCCGTACCCGTACCTGCTGATCGTCGTCGACGAGCTGGCGGACCTCATGATGGTGGCCCCCCGCGACGTCGAGGAGTCCGTGGTGCGCATCACGCAGCTCGCCCGCGCCGCGGGCATCCACCTGGTCCTCGCGACGCAGCGGCCCTCCACCGACGTGGTGACGGGCCTGATCAAGGCCAACGTGCCGTCCAGGCTCGCGTTCGCCACGTCGTCGATGACCGATTCCCGGGTCATCCTCGACCAGCCGGGCGCGGAGAAGCTCGTCGGCAAGGGCGACGGACTGTTCCTGCCGATGGGCGCGGGCAAGCCCATCCGGGTGCAGGGCGCCTGGGTCAACGAGTCCGAGATCCGCGACGTGGTGACCTTCGTGTCCACGCAGCTGCAGCCCAACTACCGCGAGGACGTCACCGCGGCCGGCGGGGCCGAGAAGAAGGTGGTCGACGACATCGGCGACGACCTGGACCTCGTCCTCGACGCCTGCCGCCTGGTCGTCGAGCTCCAGCTCGGCTCCACGTCGATGCTGCAACGCAAGCTGCGGGTGGGGTTCGCCAAGGCCGGCCGGCTGATGGACATCCTGGAGAGCAGGGGAGTGGTGGGCCCCTCCGAGGGTTCGAAGGCCCGCGACGTGCTGGTCAAGCCGGAGGACCTGGACGAGGTGTTGGCCAACCTCGCCGTCGGGTAGCGATAATGGCTGCCTCATGACTGCCACACACTCCGTCCACATCGCCTCCCTGGGCTGCGCCCGCAACGACGTCGACTCCGAGGAGCTCGCCGCACGCCTGGAGATGGGCGGATTCGTCCTCGTCGACGACCCCGGGACGGCGGAGACGGTGGTGGTCAACACCTGCGGCTTCGTCGAGCAGGCCAAGCAGGACTCGATCAACACGCTGCTCGAGGCCGCGGACCTCAAGGCGGGTGGGACGGTGCGTTCCGTGGTGGCCGTCGGCTGCATGGCCGAGCGGTACGGCGTGCAGCTGGCCGACGAGCTGCCTGAGGCAGACGCGGTGCTGGGGTTCGACGACTACGCCGACATCGCGGACCGGCTGCGCGGCATCCTCGACGGCGAACACCACATCTCGCACGTCCCGCGGGACCGACGCACACTGCTGCCGCTCACCCCGTCCGCCCGGCGCGCTGGGTCCGCGGGTGTCGCGGTGCCGGGCCACGCGCCGCTGCCGGACGGGCTGGCCCCCGCCTCGGGACCGCCGGCCCTTCGCCGCCGGCTGACGGGCGGGCCGTCGGCCTCCCTGAAGATCGCCTCGGGCTGCGACAGGCGCTGCTCCTTCTGCGCCATCCCCGCCTTCCGGGGCAGCTACCTGTCCAGAACCGTCGAGGAGATCGAGGCGGAGGCCCGCTGGCTCGTCGGCCAGGGGGTGAAGGAGGTCTTCCTGGTCTCCGAGAACACGTCCTCCTACGGCAAGGACCTCGGCGCGGAGCACCGGCTCGAGGGCCTGCTGGCACGGCTGTCCCGGGTGGACGGCCTGGACTGGATCCGGGTCTCGTACCTGCAGCCCGCCGAGATCCGGCCTGGGATGCTGGAGGCCATGCTCACCACCGACAAGGTGGTGCCTTATTTCGACCTGAGCTTCCAGCACGCCTCCCGGTCCGTCCTGCGCGCCATGCGGCGCTTCGGGGACCCGGACAGCTTCCTCGACCTCATCGGGCGCATCCGGTCCCAGGCGCCCACGGCCGGGATCCGAAGCAACGTCATCGCGGGCTTCCCGGGGGAGACCGAGGCGGACGTGGAGATCCTGCGGCAATTCATCGTCGACGCGAACCTCGACGTCATGGGCGTCTTCGGCTACTCGGACGAGGAGGGCACCGAGGGCGTCCGGCTCCCCGGGCACCTCCCGGAGGACGAGATCGAGGCCAGACGCGCCCTTCTTGCGGATCTTGCGCTCGAGGTGTGCGAGGCGCGCGCCGCCGACCGGGTGGGTGAGGATATCGTCGTCCTTGTCGAGAGCGTCGACGACGAGGTCGTCGGCCGCGCGATGCACCAAGGCCCGGAGACCGACGGTGTGGTCACGCTCGACAACGGGGCCGCCGTCGGCGACCTCGTGGCGGCACAGGTGGTCGACTCGGCGGGAATCGACCTGATCGCGGAGGCGAAGTGAGCGAACCCAAGCATGCGGCGGTCGACAAGCCGAGCAACCTCAACGTGCCCAACGTCCTGACCGTCGTCCGGATCATCCTGGTCCCGGTCTACGTCGTGGTCCTGTTCGTGGCCCCCGACGACTTCGGCTGGCGCCTCGCCGCCACGGCGGTGTTCGTCGTGGCGATGCTGACGGACCTGGCCGACGGGTACATCGCCCGCCGCTACAACCTCATCACCGACTTCGGCAAGCTCTGGGACCCGGTGGCCGACAAGGCGCTGACCGGCGCCGCCTTCGTCTCGCTGAGCATCCTCGACGGCTTCCCCGGGCAGGTGGGCCTGCCGTGGTTCTTCACCATCATCATCCTGGTGCGGGAGTGGGGCATCACGTGGGTGCGCGCCGCCATCGCCAAGTACGGCATCATGGCCGCCAACAAGGGCGGGAAGGCCAAGACCCTCACCCAGACCCTCGCGCTCATCATGTTCAGCATGGGGCTGCAGTTCCTCCCCAACCCCGTCCAGGTGGTGGCGTGGATCCTCATGTGGGCGGCGCTCATCCTGACCGTGGTGACCGGCGCGGACTACCTGCGTCACGCCTGGAACATCCGACGGCAGGGCCGATCCGGCCAGGTAGGCTGACCGCACGCAACTCGACGGGGAGGACGCCCAATGACGCTCGCAGCTGAGGTCATCAAGAAGATGGCCCACCGCTCGGTCACGCTCGCCACGTGCGAATCCCTGACCGGCGGAGGCATCGGCGCGGCCATCACGAGCGTCCCGGGCGCCTCGGCCGTCTACCGCGGCGGCCTCATCACCTACGCGAGGGACCTCAAGAGCCGGCTCGCGGGCGTGGACCCCGAACTGATCAGCTCCGAGGGCGTGGTCAACGAGCTCACCGCCCTCCAGATGGCGGTGGGGGCCAAGTCCCGCTGCGATGCAGACTGGGCCGTGGCCACCACCGGGGTCGCCGGGCCGACGGAGGCCGACGGCGCCAAGGTGGGCACCGTGTGGTTCGCCGTCGTCGGCCCAAGGGTGGGCATGTCGCCCGCGCCCCAGTACACCGAGCTCAAGCAGTTCGACGGAGACCGCGAGGCCGTGCGGACGGCCGCGATCGAGCACGCCTTCGAGATGCTGCTGCGCGTCCTCTAGGTCCCGGCCTCCGGAGGGGGCACGTCCGTCGAGGACACTCGGGTGGTCGGCCCGTCCATAGATCCCAATGATCGGGAACAAACCCGCGGCCGGTGTGGTTGCACCCGGCGAGGACGGGCAATCCGCTCGCCAGTTGGGTAGGTAGTCGTGAAGACCATTCTGATTCGTAAGGTGATGGGTGAGACACTCCGGGAGCTCCGGATGTCCGCCGGCATGACCCTGCGTGAGGTCTCGATGGCCAGCATGGTGTCGCTGGGCTACCTGTCCGAGATCGAGCGGGGCCACAAGGAGGCCTCCAGCGAGGTCCTCTTCGCCATCGCGTCGGCCCTGAACGTGTCGCTGTCGGAGCTCATGATCGGCATCAGCGGCAAGCTGGCGGTCCTCGAGGCGCAGCGCATGCCCAGGGTGGCGGTGGCCGCCTGAGCCACGGACTCAGCGGCTCGGTGGCCCGTCCACCACGTGCACGTCGACGCCCGCGTCGCGGATCCTCTGCAGTTCGCCTTCGGGGGCACCGGCGTCCGTGACAAGCGCCTGGATCTCCGAGATGTCCGCCATCTTCGCGAGCGTGGTGTGGCCGATCTTGGTGGAGTCGACGGCCACGATCACGCGGCCGGCCCGCTCGATCATCGCGTAGTTGGTACGGGCCTCGATCTCGTCATGGGTGGTGAGCCCGCCGGTGGCGCTGACCCCGTCGGCCCCCACCACCGCGGTGCCCACGTTGACCAGCTTCATGGTGGACTCGGCGAGTGAGCCCACCAGCTCCAGGGAACTCGGCCGGAGCACGCCGCCCGCGATGAGCACTCGCGCCTGGCCCAGTTCGGCGGCCTCCAGGCCGATGCTGATCGAGTTGGTGATGATGGTGAGGTCGTCGCGGTGGTGGAGCGCGCGTAACACCTCGGCCGTCGTCGTTCCGCCCGTGAGGCCGATCGCGTGCCGCCCCTGCGGAATCAGCCCCGCCACGGTGAGGGCGATCCGTCGCTTCGCGTCGTGGTTCCTGCCGTCGCGGAGCCTGACCGGCAGCTCGCGGCCCTTGACCGGCCTGGCGCCCCCGTGGGTGCGCTCAAGGAGGCCCTGCGCCGCCAGGACGGCCACATCGCGACGGATCGTGGCGGCTGAGGCGCCCAGAGTCTCTGCCAACTGGGACAGGGGAAGTGGTCCGTCCTCGCTCAACATCGCCAGTAGCGCGACCATGCGGTCCGAGCGCTTGTGAGAGGGCATTCCCGGGGCATTCATGTCGTGGGGCTCCTTCGCGCCGCGGACAGAAGTTGAGCAGAGTGCGCACTTCCGTGAGCGAGTCTAGCGGTCGTCGCTCAGGACCAGGGCCCCGCACGTGGCGCGATTTGATGTGAGCGTTTACGGTGGCGGGGTGCGCGAGGTGGAGCTGTGGCAGCGGATGGGCGAGGTGCTGCCCGGCGGATATGCGACGGTCTGGGCGGATCAGGTGGTCCTCGCGGACCTCGGAGGGCGCACGGTGCGCGAGGCGCTGGGCGTGGGCCTGCCCTGCAAGCGCATCTGGCGGGCCGTGTGGCGCCAGCTCGAGTTGCCGGACGTGATGCGTTGAGCGTGTCGCACGCATTAGAACGAGTGTTCGCCTAGACTCTGCGGCAAGGGTTTCTCCACAGGAGCCGGATCGCGTGAGAAAACGTCTGACCCGTTTCCTAGAGTGACACACGACACACCATCTGGCCGCTCGCGGTCCAGTCCTGAGAGGAACAGTTACATGGCCGTTGCGGACCGCACCAAGGCGCTGGAGGCAGCGCTCGCCCAGATCGAGAAGGCCCACGGCAAGGGCTCGGTGATGCGCCTGGGGGAGGACAACCGCCAACCCATCGACGTCATCCCCACCGGTTCGGTCGCCCTGGATGTGGCGCTCGGCATCGGCGGGCTGCCCCGCGGCCGGGTGGTCGAGGTCTTCGGCCCGGAGTCCAGCGGCAAGACCACCGTTGCGCTGCACGCCATCGCCAACGCCCAACGCGACGGCGGCATCTGCGCGTTCATCGACGCGGAGCACGCCCTGGATCCCGATTACGCGCAGAAGCTGGGCGTCAACACCGACGAGCTGCTCGTCTCGCAGCCGGACAACGGCGAACAGGCCCTGGAGATCGCGGACACGCTGGTGCGCTCCGGGGCGCTGGCTCTCATCGTCATCGACTCGGTGGCCGCGCTCACCCCGCGCGCGGAGATCGAGGGTGAGATGGGTGACTCGCACGTCGGCCTGCAGGCCCGCCTGATGTCGCAGGCGCTCCGCAAGATGACGGGCGCCCTCAAGACCACCAACACCACCGCCATCTTCATCAACCAGCTCCGCGAGAAGATCGGCGTCATGTTCGGCTCCCCGGAGACCACCACCGGTGGCCGCGCGCTCAAGTTCTACTCCTCGGTCCGCCTGGACGTGCGGCGCATCGAGACGCTCAAGGACGGCACGGAGATGGTGGGCAACCGCACCCGCGTCAAGGTGGTCAAGAACAAGGTCGCCCCGCCCTTCAAGCAGGCCGAGTTCGACATCATCTACGGCCAGGGGATCTCCCGCGAGGGCAGCCTGATCGACATGGGCGTGGATGCCGGCATCATCCGCAAGGCGGGTGCCTGGTTCACCTACGAGTCGGATCAGCTTGGCCAGGGCAAGGAGAACGCCCGGAACTTCCTGCGGAACAACCCCGAGGTGGCCGCGGAGATCGAGCGGCGCATCCGCCTCCACCTCGGCGTGGACAAGGAGTCGGTGCCGGAGGGCGTGAACCCGGAGACCGGTGAAGTCGACTTCTGAGCCGCCGATGGAGCGGGCCGCCCAACTCGAGGTGGCCCGCACCATCGCGCTGGACCAGCTTGCTGCCCGCCAGCGGTCCGCGCATGAGCTGAGGGCAGCCATGGCCCGGCGCAACGTCCCGGCGGACGTGGCGGACGAGATCCTGGAGCGGTTCTCCGAGGTCGGGCTCATCGACGATGCCGCCTACGCCGCCGCGCTGGCCGCCTCCCGATCGGGCCCCGGGCTCCGCGGCCCGAGGCGGATCCGGCAGGAGATGCAGGCCAAGGGCATCGAGAAGGAGATCGCCGACGAGGCGCTCTCGAGCATCACCGTCGAGGACGAGCGAGAGGCCGCGCTGAACCTGGCGCGGCGTCGGATGCGAACGCTGTCGTCTCTCGATCCGGTGGTCGCCAGGAGGCGGCTCTACGGCGTGCTGGCCAGACGGGGCTTCGGGGGCGGGGTGGTGGCCTCCGTCGTCGAGGAGGTGTTCGGCGAGTTGGCCGAGTCAGACCCCTGGGGTGAGGTTTGATCGTGCCAACTGTTGAGTTTTCCACAGGGCAGGAATAGGCTCATAGCAAGGTTTTCGGACCCCGCATGAACCCTCGTCGGCGCAGCCGGCGGAACTGACTGACATTCCACGGTGGCCTCGGTCACCGCTTGACACCACACATGGCGGCGCTGGCGCCGCCATGCCTCGCCGTCCCCGTCGGACGGTTGTGTCGTCCTGCAGCCTGTGCGGTGCCTGTGAACCATCGGTTCTAGTGAAGGAGGCGCCGTGCGCGAGCTCGGTTGGATTGTGGCAGGCGTTCTCCTGGTCGGCGTGCTCGTTCTCCTGTGGTTCCAGTGGCGCTCGGCCGCGCAGTCCAAGACCGAGCGGGACTCCTGGGAGCGGCGCTCACGCGACGACATGGCGTCGATGCGTGAGTCGGCCCAGGTGGCCGCCAACTCCCTCCGCGAGGACGCGGAGCGGCTCCTCGCCCAGGCCCAGGAGCGGGCGCGCGAGGCCGCCGAGGACGTGGAGCGACGGCGTGCGGAGATGGAGGCCTCGCTCAATGCCCAGAGGGCCGAGCTCCGGGAGGTCAGGGCGGCCCAGGAGCGGAGGGAGTCGCGGCTCCATGAGCGCGAGGACCGTGTCGCCGCGGATGCCGAGGGTCTTGAGGCCCGCGCGCAGCGCATGGAGGCGCAGCGCGCGCAGTTGCGCGAGCAGCGGGAGCAGTTGCGCGAGGAGCGCGAACAGGTCAACGCGGAGATGGAGCGGGTCGCGGGTCTCTCGGTGGCCGAGGCGAAGGCGGAGGTCATCGCCGAAGCGGAGCGGCAGGCGAAGCTGACCGCCACGTCCCTGGCCCGCGACATCGAGGCCACCGCGAAGCGCGAGGCCGACAGGCTGTCCCGGGGCATCGTCGTCACCGCCATCCAGCGCGTGGCCTCCGAGCAGACCAGCGAGTCCGTGGTCTCGACGGTGGACCTTCCCAGCGACGACATGAAGGGGCGCATCATCGGCCGCGAGGGTCGCAACATCCGCGCCTTCGAGCAGATCACGGGCGTCAACGTCCTCATCGACGACACGCCCGAGTCGGTTCTGCTCAGCAGCTTCGACCCGGTTCGGCGTGAGACCGCGCGCCTCACGCTGACGGACCTGGTGGCCGACGGCCGCATCCACCCGGCGCGGATCGAGGAGGTGTTCGAGCGCAGCCAGCGACGCATCCACGAACGCATCGAGCGGGAGGCGGAGGACGCGCTGGCCGAGGTGGGCATCGTGGACCTCCACCCGGACCTCATCCCCGTCCTGGGCTCGCTGGCCTACCGCACCTCCTACGGCCAGAACGTGCTGCGCCACCTCGTGGAGTGTGCGCACCTCGCGGGCGTGATGGCGGCCGAGCTGGGGCTGGACGTGGCGGTGTGCAAGCGTGCCGCCTTCCTGCACGACATCGGCAAGGCGCTCACGCACGAGGTGGAGGGCCCGCACGCGCTGATCGGCGCGGACCTGCTCCGCAGGCACGGCGAGCACGAGGACATCGTGCACGCGGTGGAGGCGCACCACAACGAGGTGGAGCCGCACACGGTGGAGGCAGTGCTCACGCAGGCGGCGGACGCCATCTCGGGCTCCCGGCCCGGCGCCCGCCGGGAATCTCTCGAGGCCTACGTGGAGCGCATGGAGAACCTCGAGGGCATCGCCCTGGCGCACGACGGCGTGATGCGCGCCTACGCCATGCAGGCCGGCCGTGAGGTGCGGATCATGGTGGCGCCCGAGACGGTCGACGACGCGGGCGCGCACGCGCTCGCCCGCGACATCGCCTCCGAGGTGGAACGCAACCTGAGCTACCCAGGCCAGATCAGGATCACCGTGGTGCGCGAATCGCGCGCCACGGAGACCGCCCACTGACGCGGCTCAGCTGACCCGGAACCCCCACTCGGACCGGGACGAGGCGCCCGGCTCCAGCACGATGAGCCCGTCGTGGGTGGGGCCCTCGTTGAAGGCGTCCGGGCCACACGTCATCGGCTCCACGGCCAGCGCGATGCGGTCCGGATGGGTGAACACCTGGCCCCACGGCAGCGTCGCGTCGGCCCAGAGCGTGACGGTGCGGCCGCCGGTCTTCACGGACAGCTCCCACGGGCCGTCGACCCCCGCCAGAGCGGTGTCGAACTGCGTGTCGCCGATGGCCCGGGCCTGACGGAAGTCGTGTTCCGGGGTGACGTCGGCCAGCTCGATGGGCAGGAGGCGCTCGGGGTCCACCAGAAGCTCCTTGGTGAACGGGAGCGTGAGCTCAGCCGTCGACACGTCGGCGGCAAGGTACGGGTGGGCACCGTAGCCGTAGGGCGCGCTTGCCTGGCCCACATTCGTCACCTCGACGGTGACCCTCAGCCCGTCGTCGGTGAGCCGATGCCCGATGGTGGCGTCGAGGACCGAGGTCCAGCCGCGCTGCGGGTAGTAGCGGGCGGTCAGGACCACCTCGTCGTCGGTGTGCCGCACGACGCTCCACGGCTTGCCCTCGTCAAGGCCGTGCAGCGCGGTGTGCCGCGGCACCTCCGTGATCGGCAGCTGATGGGTCACGCCGGCGAAGGTGTAGCGGCCGTCGCGGATGCGGTTGGGCCACGGGATGAGCTGGCGCCCCATCGATCCGGAGGGGGCCTCGTTCTCGGCGAACGTCCACAGCACCTCCTGGCCGTCCAGGGTCAGGCTGCGCAGCGTCGCGCCGACCTCCGTGACGACGGCGCCGTAGCGACCGTGCGAGATGTGGAACTGCTGGCCGGTGGGGTTGTTCTGCATGGGCGTGAGCCTACCGATCCCAGGGGATTCGGCGCCCCCCAGGTGGGCGATTAGCATGGTGGGACCATGGCAGACCCACGCACCTATCACGTCATCACCTACGGGTGCCAGATGAACGTCCACGACTCCGAGCGCATCAGCGGACTGCTCGAGGCGGCCGGGATGGCGCGCGCCGAGGGATCGCAGGATCAGATGGGCGCAGGAGCCGACGTGGTGGTGTTCAACACGTGCGCGGTGCGCGAGAACGCGGACAACCGGCTCTACGGAAACCTGGGGCACATGGCCAGCGTGAAGGCCCGGCACCCGGGTCTGCAGATCGCCGTGGGTGGATGCATGGCCCAGAAGGACCGCGACCTGATCCTGCGGAAGGCCCCGTGGGTCGACGTGGTGTTCGGCACCCACAACGTGGGCGCGCTGCCCACCCTCCTCGAGCGCGCCCGGGTCGAGCGTGAGGCGCAGATCGAGATCAAGGAGGCCCTCGAGACCTTCCCGAGCAACCTGCCCAGCCGCCGGGAGTCGCCGTACTCGGCGTGGGTCTCGGTCTCGGTGGGCTGCAACAACACCTGCACCTTCTGCATCGTGCCCGCCCTCCGGGGCAATGAGGCGGACCGCCGCCCCGGCGACATCCTCGCCGAGATCGAGATGCTCGTGGCGCAGGGCGTGCAGGAGATCACCCTGCTGGGGCAGAACGTCAACGCCTACGGCGTCGAGTTCGGCGATCGGAAGGCGTTCGCCAAGCTGCTCCGGGCCTGCGGAGGCATCGACGGCCTGGAGCGGGTGCGATTCACCTCGCCCCATCCCAAGGACTTCACCGACGACGTGATCGACGCCATGGCCGAGACCCCCAACGTCATGCCCCAGCTGCACATGCCGCTGCAGTCCGGCTCCGATGCGGTGTTGAAGGCCATGCGCCGCTCATACCGCTCCGACCGGTTCCTCGGCATCCTCGACCGGGTCCGTGAGGCCATGCCCGAGGCCGCCATCACCACCGACATCATCGTCGGGTTCCCGGGGGAGACCGAGGCGGACTTCGAGGCCACCATGGAGGTGGTCAGGCGGGCCAGGTTCTCGGCCGCCTACACCTTCCAGTACTCGATCCGTCCCGGCACGCCCGCCGCCACCATGCCCCACCAGGTCCCCAAGGCCGTCACCCAGGCGCGTTACGAGCGCCTGGCGGACCTGGTCAACGACCTGGCGTGGGAGGAGAACCGGGCGTTCGCAGGCCGGGACGTCGAGGTGATGTTCGCCACCGGCGAGGGGCGCAAGGACGCGGAGACCAATCGGATGAGCGGCCGTGCCCGCGACAACCGCCTGGTGCACGTGGCCGTGCCGTCGGACCCGGCGCTCCGGCCGCGACCGGGGGACATCGCCACCGTGAGGGTCACCCATGCGGCGCCCCACCATCTCAACTCCGACGAGCCTCCCCGGGAGCTGCGTCGGACCAGGGGCGGAGATGCGTGGGAGGCCGCCACCGCCTCGCCCAAGCCGGTCGGGGTGGGGTTGGGGATGCCCGTGATCGGACAGCCGGCGCCCCTCGAGGTGAGCGCCGGCTGCGCCTGACAGCGGTTCAGGCCTGGGCCGGCGGTTCCTGGTCCCCGGTCACGTTGTCCAGCTGGTCGTTGGCGAAGTCCTGCGCCTGATCGACCTGGGCGGCGTACTGGCCGCCGGTCTTCTCGTCGACGAAATCGCCGGCCTTGTCAATCGCGGCCTCGATCTGCTCCTCGTGCTGCTTGGCGAGGTCTCCGATGTTGTCGAACAGTCCCATGGCGGGTTCCTTTCCTTGATGGTGCCTCAAGGATGACGTGTCCAGGGGTGCATCCGCAGCGATTGGGGGTGGCAGACTGGCGAGGTGCCCGTGCCTCTGATCGTCCTCGTCGGACCGACGGCGACGGGCAAGTCCCGCCTCGCCGTCGACCTGGCCCTCGCGCTGGCCGCCTCCGGCCGCCCGG
The DNA here is from genome assembly GCF_054483935.1 of Tessaracoccus yangjingae. The sequence continues at coordinate 2,269,479 of NZ_CM137014.1, forward strand.
CGGAGATCGTCAACGCTGACTCCATGCTCGTCTACCGGGGGATGGACATCGGCACCGCGAAGCCCACCGAGGAGGAGCGCGCCGGGGTGCCGCACCACCTCATCGACATCGCCGAGGTGACCGAGAAGGCGTCCGTGGCGGACTTCCAGGCCTCGGCGCGCGCGGTGATTGCTGGGCTTCGGGAGCGCGGGGTGATCCCGATCATGGTGGGGGGCTCGCCCCTGTACACCCGCGCCATCGTCGATCACTTCGACTTCCCGGGCTCCGACGCCGACGTGAGGGCCAGGTGGGAGGCCGAGCTCGAGGCGGTGGGGCCCCATGAGCTGCACCGTCGGCTGGCCGAGATCTCCCCCGAGTCGGCGGCCAAGATCGAGCCCGGCAACGGCCGGCGCACGGTGCGCGCGCTGGAGGTGGCCGAACTGACCGGGGGGCATCGCCCCCACCTGCCCGAGTGGACCTACGAGCTGGAGGACGTGCACCAGTTCGGGCTGAACCTCGAGCGGGAGGCCCTCGACGCGCGCATCGACCAGCGCGTCGACGACATGTGGCGATCAGGCCTGGTCGACGAGGTGCGACGTCTCCTGGACCACGGCCTGCGCGACGGGGTGACCGCCGTGCGCGCCATCGGATACCGGCAGGTGGTGGACCACCTCGACGGACTCATCACCTCTGACCAGGCGAGGGAGGCGGTCAAGGCCGCCACCCGTCGGTTCTTCCGCAGGCAGCTGGGCTGGTACCGGCGTGACCCGCGCATCACGTGGCTGGACGCAACGGCCCCAGACAACGTCGCGGTGGTGCTCTCGGCGCTAGGATTGGCCCACCAGGCGGGAGGGGGTCACGGTGCGGCGATTTAGTTTCCACAAGGGCCACGGCACGAAGAACGACTTCATCATCCTCGACGACTCCTACGGCATGCACGACATGCATCCGCAGTTCATCCAGGTGGTGTGCGACAGGCGCTCCGGCATCGGAGCCGACGGCGTCATCAGGGTGGTCCGCGCGGGCAGCATGCGCGAGTGGCAGGGCGAGCCCAACCTGTGGTTCATGGACTACTACAACGCCGACGGGTCGGTGGCCGAGATGTGCGGCAACGGGCTGCGCGTCTTCGCCAGGCACCTGATCAACGAGCAGCTCGTGGAGTCGGGGTCGTTCGACGTGGCCACCCGCGCGGGGGTCAAGCATGTGGAGGTCGCCCGCCACGGGCTCATCAGCACCGACATCGGCAGGGCCACCCTCGTCGACGAGGCGGTCACCGTCCGGCAGGGCGAGCGCACGTGGCCCGCGGTGAAGGTGGACGTGGGCAACCCCCACGCGGTGGTCTTCGTCGAGCGGGGGGTCCTGGACGAGCTCGAGCTGCATCATGCCCCCGTCTGGGAGCCCGCCGCGGCCTATCCCGACGGCGTCAACGTCGAGTTCATCCACATCGAGTCGCCCGGCCGCCTGCGGATGCGGGTGCACGAGCGCGGGGTGGGGGAGACCATGAGCTGCGGCACCGGGGTGGTCGCTGCGGCCGCCGCCTACCGCGCGCGCACCGGCTTCGAGGGCCCCATCGTGGTCAACGTGCCGGGGGGCGAGCTGTCCGTGGATCTCACGGGGGACGACGCGCGGCTGACCGGGCCCGCCGTCATCGTGGGTCGCGGCGAGTTCTGGATCTGACCGGCACCTCTGCCCCGTGGGTTATCCACAGGGGAGAGGGGGCGGCTTGGTTCGGTGCCCACCGGCTGGGACAATGGCCGGACGATGACTGAACACTCACTTGACCAGGAACTGGACCTCGACGCCGAGGTCGAGACGGATTTCGACGGGGAGCAGGAAGAGCTTGCGGCCCGGCATTCGCTGCGCCGCGTGGCGGGCATGCGCACCGAGCTCGAGGACGTCACCGAGGTCGAGTACCGGCAGCTCCGCCTCGAGCGCGTGGTGCTGGTGAGCGTGTGGACCTCCGGCTCCCAGGAGGACGCGGACAACGCCATGGCCGAGCTCACGCTGCTGGCGGAGACCGCCGGCTCCGAGGTGCTCGATTCGCTCGTGCAGCGGCGTACCCACCCGGACCCGGCCACCTTCATCGGCCGCGGCAAGGTCGACGAGCTGCTCGAGGTGGTCCGCGCCACGGGGGCGGACACCGTGATCTGCGACGGGGAGCTGGAGCCCGCTCAGCTGCGCAACCTCGAGGACCGGGTGAAGGTCAAGGTTGTGGACCGCACCGCGCTGATCCTGGACATCTTCGCCCAGCACGCCAAGAGCGCCGAGGGCAAGGCCCAGGTGGAGTTGGCGCAGCTGCAGTACCTCAAGCAGCGGCTGCGCGGCTGGGGCGGCAACCTGTCACGCCAGGCCGGCGGCCGTGCCGCCGGAGGCGCGGGCATCGGCGGCCGCGGCCCCGGCGAGACCAAGATCGAGACTGACCGTCGCCGCATCCGCACGCGGATCTCCATCCTGCGGCGCAAGCTCCGCGAGATGGACGCCACCCGCGAGGGCAAGCGGGCGGAGCGTCGCCGCAACCAGGTGCCGTCGGTGGCCATCGTCGGCTACACCAACGCCGGCAAGTCCTCCCTGCTCAACCGCCTCACCGGCGCTGGGGTCCTCGTCGAGGACGCCCTCTTCGCCACCCTGGATCCCACCACCAGGCGCACCGAGACTGCCGACGGCCGGGTGTACACCCTCACCGACACCGTCGGCTTCGTCCGGCACCTCCCGCACGACCTGGTCGAGGCCTTCCGCTCCACCCTCGAGGAGTCGGCGCAGGCGGACCTCCTCCTCCACGTCGTCGACGCGTCGGACCCGGACCCGGAGGGGCAGATCGCCGCGGTCCGTACGGTCCTGGGGGAGATCGGCGCCCTCCAGGTGCCCGAGCTGCTGGTCCTCAACAAGGCGGACGCCGCTGACGAGGCCACCATCCTCGCCCTGCGCGCCAACCACCCTGATGCGCTCGTGGTCTCGGCGCGCACCGGTCGGGGCATGGACGAGCTGCGTGCTGTCGTCGACGAGCGGCTCCCGCGGCCGGAGGTCGCCTTGACGGTGCTCGTGCCCTACGAGCGCGGAGACCTCGTGGACAAGGTGCACAAGACGGCGGTCATCGACTCTCTGGAGCACACCGGCGAGGGCACGCTGATCACGGCACGGGTCCGCGGGGACCTGGCGGACGAGCTGGCGGCCTTCGTCCGTGACTGACCACTCCCGCATCCTGGCGGCGGCCGTCGGTGAGATCCACGGGCAGGCCCGGCCAGGTCAACAGGCGATGGCAGATGCGGTGGCGGATGCTCTGGAGAGCGGCGTGCACCTGCTCGTCCAGGCCGGCACGGGCACCGGCAAGTCACTCGGGTACCTGGCCCCGGCGCTGGCCCGGTGCGTGGACACCGACCAGCGTCTGGTCGTGGCCACGGCCACCCTGGCGCTCCAGGCCCAGCTGGCCACCAAGGACATCCCCACCGCGCTGGACGCCGTCGAGGAGGTCACCGGCACGCGCCCCAAGGCCGCCATCCTCAAGGGCCGCACGAACTACGCCTGCCTCTACCGGGCGCGCTCGGGCGGCCGGCCGGAGCAGGACTCGCTGGTGGGCAGCACGGCCCTCGCCGAGGCGGCCTCGCCGTCGGACGACGTGTCCAAGCTCGGCATCGAGGTGCTGGCCCTGCGCGAGTGGATCGAGGAGGAGGCGCAGCGGAAGGGCCTGGCGGACCGTGACGACGCCCCCTCCCACACCGCCCGAGGATGGGCACAGGTCTCCATCCCCACCCGGGAGTGCCTGGGCGTGGCCACCTGCCCGTTCGGCGCCGAGTGCTTCGTCGAGGCGTCCCGTGAAGAGGCGCGCAGCGCTCAGCTGATGGTGACCAACCACGCGCTGCTGGCCATCAACGCGATGCACGGCGGCACCGCCCTGCCGGAGCACGCGGCGGTGATCATCGACGAGGCGCACGAGCTGGTGAGCCGCATCACCACCGCCGCCACCGACGAGCTCACCCCCGGCGTGGTCGAGCGCACGGCGCGACGCGCCCTGCCCTGGCTCGACGACGATCTTGGCGTGGACTTCCTGGACCAGGCCGATGTGCTGCGCGAGGCGCTCGCGGAATCGGAGCTCACGCGGATCACCGCCGGCTCCGCGCCCCTGCCCTACGCGGCCGCCCAGCTCCGCGACGTGGCCCGGAGGGTGGTCAGCGCGCTCGGGAAGGTCACCGATGACGCTGAGCGGCTGCAGGCATCCGCGGCGGTCAAGGAGATCTTCGACGTCGCCGAGCGGATCGCGAAGCTGTCCGAGGCGGACGTGGTGTGGGTCACCGAATCCGACATCCTCGGCCGCGCAGCCTACGTGGCGCCGCTCAACGTGGCCGGGCTGCTGCGCAACCAGGTGTTCGCGGAGACCACCACGGTGTTGACCTCGGCCACGCTCGAGCTCGGCGGCTCCTTCGAGGCTGCGGCCAGCTCGATGGGGTTGAACTACAACGACAGGCTCACCGACGACGCAGACCCCCCCGACGAGTTCGCCTGGCGCGGCGTGGACGTGGGCTCGCCGTTCGACTACAAGCGCCAGGGCATCCTGTACGTGGCGAAGAGGCTTCCGCCACCGGGCCGCGACGGCATGAACGAGGCCACGTTGGCCGAGATCGCGCAGCTGATGTGGGCGGCGGGCGGCCGCACGCTCGGGCTGTTCTCGTCGCGCCGCGCCGCCGAGCAGGCCGCCGAGTACTGCAGGCGGGAGCTCCCGGACCTGGCGCTGCTGTGCCAGGGCGACGCACAGCTCTCCGAGCTCACCCGCACCTTCGTCGCGGATCCCGGCACCTCGCTGTTCGGCACCATGTCGCTGTGGCAGGGCGTCGACGTGCCGGGCGAGACCTGCCAGCTCGTCATCATCGACAAGATCCCCTTCCCACGCCCGGACGATCCGCTGATGCAGGCGCGCAAGAAGGCCGTCGACGACGCCGGGGGCAACGGATTCATGCGCGTGGCGGCCTCACACGCCGCACTACTCCTGGCCCAGGGGTCCGGCAGGCTGATCCGTCGGATGGAGGACAGGGGCGTGGTGGCCGTGCTGGACCCCAGGCTGGTCACCAAGCGGTACGGCGACTACCTGCAGTCCTCGCTGCCGGGATTCTGGATGACCACCGACGGTGACGTCGCGGTGCAGGCGCTGCGACGCCTCCGAGGCGCCGAGTAGCAGCGGCCTAGAGCCTCCGTAGGACCGCGACCACCTTGCCCATGATGGTGGCGTGCGTGCCGTCGATGGGGGAGTAGTCCTGGTTGTGCGGCAAGAGCCACACCTGCCCGTCCTTGCGCTTGAACGTCTTGACCGTTGCCTCGTCGTCGAGGAGGGCGGCCACGATGTCGCCGTTGTGGGCGTCGGGCTGCTGGCGCACCACCACCCAGTCGCCGTCGCAGATGGCCGCGTCGATCATGGAGTCCCCGCGTACCTCGAGGAGGAACACCTGGCCGTCTCCCACGAGCTGCTTGGGGAGGGCGAACACGTCCTCCACCTGCTCCTGGGCGAGGATGGGGCCGCCGGCCGCGATCCGGCCGAGCAGGGGCGCGGTGACGGAGCGGGGGGTGGCGTCGAAGCTCTGGGTGGCGTCCATCTCGGCCTCGCCGGGCATGGTCACCACCACGGCCCGGGGGCGGTGCGGATCCCGGCGGAGGAACCCCTTCTCCTCCAGCACCTTCAGCTGGTACGTGACGCTCGACGTCGAGGCGAGGCCCGCCCGCTGGGCCACCTCGCGGATGCTCGGGGGGTAGCCGACCTCCTCGATGGACTGCTGCACGACGCGCAGGATGGCCAGCTGCCGGGTGGTGAGGCCGTATGAGTTCTCGGGGCCGTCCGGGAAGGACGCGATGTTGCCGAACTCGGCCTCGATGGATGCGTTCGTGGGGCGGCCCCGCTTGGGGCGTTTCGTCTCATCAGCCATGAGCACAGCCTACTGCGGCCGCGAACGTGTGTTCTAAATGCGGCCGGTGTGTCGCGCATGCCGCAGAAACTGTCAGTGGTCGGCGATGGACTGTGCAGGTCGCCACGAAGAGGCGCCCGGCTAGAACGGGTGTTTCATTCGGGCGGCGGATCCGCTAGAGTTCATATCGAACAGACGTTCTACGAGGAGTGAGGTTGCCATGACCGCCACCAGCACGGTTCGCTTCCAGGTTGTCGACGCGGGCGCGCGTCGGGTCGTCACCGCCGCGCCGTCAGGCCGCTCCGCGCAGGTCGGCCCGCAGGCCCACCCCGCCAGGCCCGTCGCTCCGGGGAGGGTAGGCGCCGTTGCCTCCTGCCAGGTGTCGCGGCCGGCACGCGTGTCTCCGCTGCTGGCGGTGAAGGTCGCGGCGGTGGGCCTGCTGGCCGCGGTCGGTGTCGCGGTCACGGGCGCCCAGTTCGTCAGCATGGCCCAGTCGGACCCGGCCGTCCGCTACGTCGCCGGGGATCCCGCCTGGGCGCACGTCTCGCCCTGAATCCCGCGGATTCCGGCTGGATCCATGGGCGTTTCGCCCTTGCCTCTGCGCCACGCCGCGCCTAGGCTGTCCCTATATCTAGTAGTTGCAGCGGTGTCATTTCCCTACAAGTTGTGGTCTCGGCCATAGCGTGGCAAGGTTGGCCCTCCGCTGTCGCCCCAGGGAAGGTCCGCCGGTCATGCACTGCCCGTTCTGCCGCAACGCCGACACCAAGGTGTCGGATTCGCGCGCGGCAGACGACGGTTCGGCCATCCGGCGGAGGCGGTTCTGCCCCGTCTGCGAGCGCAAGTTCACCACCGTCGAGCAGATCGTACTGACGGTGGTGAAGCGTTCCGGCGTGGTCGAGTCGTTCTCCCGGGACAAGGTCATCAAGGGCGTGTCCAAGGCCTGCAAGGGGCGGCCGGTGACGGCTGCACAGCTGGCCGCGCTCGCCCAGCGCGTCGAGGAGTCACTGCGCTCGTCGGGCCAGGCGGAGATCCCGGCCGAGCAGATCGGTGTGGCCATCCTCGGCCCGCTCGAGGAACTGGACTCCGTGGCCTACCTGCGCTTCGCCAGCGTGTACAAGAACTACGACTCAGTGGACGACTTCCAACGCGAGATCGACCTGCTCCGGCTCAGCGCCTCGGAGAAGGAACTCCGCGCGGGCGCGGTCCCCATCGAAGTCGCGTCGGCGCAGCAGCCGCTCATCAGTTGACACACATTCAGCAGCATCACCCAGCACACCAGGAAGATCGAGGGGAAGAACTATGACCACGACAGCAGCAGCACGCGCCACGCGAACGAAGGGGTCCGCGCAGGGCAAGGGGCTCGTCATCGAGCGCGTGTTCACCAAGCAGGGTGTCCACCCGTACGACGAGGTGGAGTGGGACCGCCGCGACGTGGTGCAGACCAACTGGCGCACCGGAGAGACGGTCTTCGAGCAGCGTGGCGTCGAGTTCCCCTCGTCCTGGAGCGTGAACGCGTCCACCATCGTCACCACCAAGTACTTCCGCGGCGCCCTGGGCACCCCGCAGCGTGAGGACAGCCTGCGCACCCTCATCGACAGGGTGGTGAAGACCTACGCCAAGGCCGGGCGGGACTACGCCTACTTCGCCTCCGACGAGGACGCCGAGGTCTTCGAGCACGAGCTCACCTGGATGCTGCTCAACCAGTACTTCTCGTTCAACTCCCCGGTCTGGTTCAACGTCGGCACCCCCTCCCCGCAGCAGGTCAGCGCCTGCTTCATCCTCAGCGTCGACGACTCGATGGACTCGATCCTCAACTGGTACAAGGAGGAGGGCTTCATCTTCAAGGGCGGCTCCGGCGCAGGGCTCAACCTGTCTCGCATCCGCTCGTCGAAGGAGCTGCTCAGCTCGGGCGGGACGGCCTCCGGGCCCGTGTCGTTCATGCGCGGGGCGGACGCGTCGGCCGGCACCATCAAGTCCGGCGGCGCCACCCGGCGTGCGGCGAAGATGGTGGTGCTGGACGTCGACCACCCCGACATCGAGGAGTTCGTCCAGACCAAGGCCCGCGAGGAGGACAAGATCCGCGCCCTGCGCGACGCCGGCTTCGACATGGACCTCGGCGGCAAGGACATCACCTCGGTCCAGTACCAGAACGCCAACAACTCCGTGCGGGTCACCGACGAGTTCATGAACGCCGTCGAGGCCGGCACCAGCTTCGGCCTGCGCTCGCGCACCGACGGTTCGGTCATCGAGGAGGTGGACGCCAAGGACCTGTTCCGCAAGATCGCCACGGCGGCCTGGGAGTGCGCGGACCCCGGCATCCAGTACCACGATCACATCAACGACTGGCACACCAACCCCGTCACCGGCCCCATCACCGCGTCGAACCCGTGCTCGGAGTACATGAGCCTCGACAACTCGTCGTGCAACCTGGCCTCGCTGAACCTGCTCAAGTTCCTCAAGGCCGACGGCACCTTCGACGCCGAGCTCTTCGTCAAGGCGGTGGAGCTCATCATCACGGCGATGGACATCTCCATCTGTTTCGCGGACTTCCCCACCGAGCCCATCGGCGAGACCACCCGCAACTTCCGCCAGCTGGGCATCGGGTACGCCAACCTCGGCGCGCTGCTCATGGCGATGGGCAAGGGCTACGACACCGACGGCGGGCGTTCGACCGCCGCGGCGATCACGTCGATCATGACCGGCACGTCCTACCGTCGCTCGGCCGAACTGGCCGCCGTCGTCGGCCCGTACAACGGCTACGCGCTCAACGCGGAGGCGCACCAGCGCGTGATGCGCAAGCACCAGGCCGCCAACGACGACCTGCGCGTCCTGGCGGACGACCGGGCGCTGCACACCGTCGCCACCCGTGAGTGGGACCGGGTGGTCACGCTGGGTGCCAAGAACGGCTTCCGCAACGCGCAGGCGTCCGTGCTGGCGCCCACCGGCACCATCGGCTTCATGATGGACTGCGACACAACCGGGGTGGAGCCGGACTTCTCGCTGGTGAAGTTCAAGAAGCTCGTCGGCGGCGGGTCCATGCAGATCGTCAACCAGACCATCCCGCGGGCCCTGAAGCGCCTGGGCTACAGCTCCGAGGAGATCGACGGCATCGTCGAGTTCATCGGCGCCAACGGCCACGTGATCGGCGCCCCCGGCCTCGCCGCGGAGCACTACGAGGTGTTCGACACGGCGATGGGCGCGCGCTCCATCAAGCCGATGGGCCACGTGCGGATGATGGCGGCGGTCCAGCCGTTCCTCTCGGGCGCCATCTCCAAGACGGTGAACCTGCCCGAGACGGCCACGGTCGAGGAGATCGAGGACGTCTACCTCCAGGGCTGGAAGCTGGGCCTGAAGGCGCTCGCGGTCTACCGCGACAACTGCAAGGTGGGCCAGCCGCTCTCCGACGGCAAGAAGGAGACCAAGGAGGAGAAGAAGGCCGAGCCCGAGGTCCGCATCGAGTACCGCCCCAAGCGCCAGCGCCTGCCGAAGTCGCGTGCGTCGCGGACCACCAGCTTCGCGGTGAGCGGCGCCGAGGGGTACATGACCTCCAGCGCCTACCAGGACGGCCGCATCGGTGAGGTGTTCCTCAAGCTCGGCAAGCAGGGTTCAACCCTGGCCGGCGTCATGGACGCCTTCTCGATCGCGGTGTCGATCGGCCTCCAGTACGGCGTGCCGCTGGAGAGCTTCGTGCAGAAGTTCACCAACCTGAAGTTCGAGCCCGCCGGCATGACCGACGACCCGGACATCCGGATCGCGCAGTCCTTCATGGACTACATCTTCCGTCGCCTCGCGCTGGACTACCTCAGCTTCGACGACCGCGCCGAGCTGGGCATCTACACGGCCTCGGAGCGGGCCCGCTACGTCGAGACCGGCTCCTACCTCTCCGAGGAGGACGAGGCCGCGATGCCGGAGGCGGTGTCGCTCCGTAACGACGCCGGGGACAACTTCAAGGTGGACGGCGCCCGCCAGCCCTCCCTGATCGACGCCCCGTCGCCCTCGGACTTCAGCACCGCGCACACCACGGCGGAGCTCATGGAGTCGCTGACCGGCCGCGAGGTGGACGCGCCCCTGTGCATGACGTGCGGCACGAAGATGCGGCCCAGCGGCTCGTGCTACGTGTGCGAGGGCTGCGGTTCCACCAGCGGCTGCAGCTGACCAGCTGCGCACCGCGCGGCAACGCTCCGTGACGAGGGGGCGCGCACCTTATGGTGCGCGCCCCCTCGCGGCGTTCCTTGCGTCGACCGGCACAATGGGCATGCAGGAGAGCAGCCCGAATCGATGAGGAGCCGAAGATGATCTCAGTGCGCACCGCCGAACGCCTGGCGGAGTCGGGGATCTCGTGGCGGCCGGGCGAGGGGGACCGGTTCGTCGTCCGGGCCACCGACCTGGAGAACGAGGTCTTCACCCTCGCCAACATGGTCGTCGAGGCCCGGGAGCACTCCACGGGGACCCTGCTCGCGTTCAACGGCACCACCGAGTGGGCGCTGGACTCAGTGCCGGCGGACAAGGCGCTGTGGCTGCCGCGGGAGGACCAGCTGCGGGACCTGCTCGGCGGCACGTTCCGGTCGTTGGGCCGCTCGACGACGGGGGAGTACGCCGTCGTGATCGAGATCCCGGGCCAGCCGGCGCGCTCCTTCATCGACGACGACCCCGCGGAGGCCTACGCGGCCGCGTTGCTCGCCCTGGTCGAGGCGACCCGCTGAGCGCTCCCTCTAGAGGGAGTAGGCGAGGACGTACGCGTCGTTGATGGCGTCGCCCACCTTGCGCGGCGAGACGCAGTCCCCGACTGGGTGCACCTTCGGCCCCAGTGCGGCGAGCGCCAGCGGCAGCGAGGTCGCGGGCCGCACGCCGAAGGCGGTGACGACGGTGTCGCATGCCAGCAGCACCTCACCCTCCGGCCCGCTCGCCACTACGCCCTCGTCGGTGACCTCGCGCACGGTGTGCCCGGTGAGCACGCGGACGCAGTACTCATCCAGGGAACGGAGGAGCGAGACCCGGTTGAGGAACAACATGTCCCGGGCGATCTCGTCGACCATCTCCACCAGCGTGACCTCGTGACCGTCCTCCGCGAGTTCGAGGGCGAGGTCCGCCCCGGAGAGCCCGCCACCGCACACCACGACCCGCCGGCCCGGCCGGCCGCCCGTGTGGGCCTCGATGACCTCCATGACATTCGGCTTCCCGATGCCCGGGATCGGAGGGACGAGCGGCGACGAGCCCGTGGCCACGATCACCTCGTCCGCCTCCGAAAGCTCCGGCGAGTCCGGGCCGATCTCGTGGCTGAGGTGCACGGTCACGTTGGCCAGGGGGGCGAGTTCGCCCGCCCACCAGTCGATCATCTTGCGCAGCTCGCGCTTGAAGTCCGGCGTGGCAGCCGGGAAGAGCACGCCCCCTAGGTGGTCCGCCTTCTCATAGACGTCGACGGTGTGGCCACGCAGCCCTGCCACGCGGGCCGCCTCCAACCCGGCGGGCCCTGCGCCGACGATCGCGATCCGCCGTGGCGTGTCTGTGCGCGTGATGCGCCACTCGTGCTCGTGACTGACCTCGGGGTTGACGGCGCAGCCGAGTGCCTTGCCGTTGAACGCGTTGCCGGTGCACAGCTGGTTGCAGCGGATGCAGGGGCGGATACGCGACTCCTCGCCGGCCTTGATCTTCACGATGATGTCCGGGTCTGCGATGAGTCCTCGTCCGATGCCGATCATGTCCGCCACGCCACGAGCCAGCAGTTCCTCGCCGTTCGCCGGGGTGATGTTGCCGCACGCCGCGACCGGGATGCCCACGTGGGGCTTGACCGATTCCGCCGCGCTGACCATGCAGTTGTCGCCGAGGTAGTACGGCGGGAAGACGTAGTCCATCGCCTCGTAGGAGCCGTCGTCGCAGATGAGGAGGTCCACCCCGGCGCGTTCCAGTTCCTGCACGATCGGGATGGTCTCCTCGGCGGTGCGGCCGCCCGGGAACCGGTGGTTGACGGAGATCCGGAAGCTCACGGGGAGGCCCGGCGCGTTCTCCTTCACCGCGGCGATGGCTTCCGCGGCGAACCGGCAGCGGTTCTCCACCGAGCCCCCGTACTCGTCGGTGCGGCGGTTCCAGCATGAACTCATGAACTGGTCCACCAGATAGCCGGTGTGGCCGTGGATGTCGATCATGTCCGCACCTGCCTCGAAGGCGCGGCGGGCGGCCCGGCCGGTGTCGGCGATGATCGTCGCGATCTCCTCGACCGTCAGCGGTGAACAGATGACGGAGGGGTCGAAGAACCAGGTGTTGTCCGACGAGGAGCGAGGCTCCATGTCCAGGCTCTGGCAGTACTGGTTGTTGCGGCCGAGGCCCATCGTCAGTTGGAGGGCAAGCTTCCCGCCGGCGGCATGCACAGCGTCGGCGATGGCCTTGATGCCCGCCGTGTGCTCGTCGGTGTCGATGCGGGCCAGGCCTGGCGCGATCGGGTCGAAGGTGCCGGAGACGAAGTTGATGCCCGTCATGACCAGCCCTGTCCCGCCCTTGGCGCGCGCTGCGTAGTAGGCGGCCTCGGCCGGCGTCGACTTCCCGTCGTGCGTGCCGAGTTCGGTGCCCATCGGTGTGAGCAGCAAGCGGTTGTCGAGGGTCAGGCTGCCGATCGTGATGGGTGACAGCAGGTGAGCGAAGTTCGTCATCGAAGCCTTCTTCCGGTGTCGCGGCTGACTGAACCCACGTTAGTTCGTGACAAAGTCGTCGCCTTGTCCGGGGTCGGGTCCTCGCGGGCGCAGTGTCCGCCTCAACCCCGACATGGCCGGGGAATAGGCTGTGCACGTGATTCCTCCCGTGATCGACCTGGACTGGCTCGCGGCGCATCCCGACGCGATCGTCGCCGACGTGCGGCACTACCTCGATGGGCGCTCAGGCCGCGACGCCTACGCTGCCGGGCACATCCCGGGGGCGGTGTTCGTGCCCATGGACGACGTGCTGGCAGACCCGCCGTCGCCGCACCGCGGGCGGCACCCGCTGCCGGACCCGGCCACCTTCGCAGAGGGGCTGAGCCACCTCGGCATCGGGGGCCGCGACACCGTCGTGGCCTACGACGACGCAGGCGGGGCCATGGCTGGACGCCTGGTCTGGCTGCTGCGCATCCTCGGCCACGACGCCGCCCTCCTCGACGGCGGGCTCCAGGCCTGGGAGGGCGACCTGAGCACCGACACGCCGCGACCCCTCCGCGCCGAGTTCCCGGTAACCTCCTGGCCCGACGCCGCCCTCGCCGACATCGACGACGCCGCCGCCGGCGCGTTCGTGATCGACGCGCGCGGCGCGGAGCGGTTCCGGGGCGAGACGGAGCCGATCGACCCCAAGGCCGGCCACATCCCCGGCGCCCGCAACTTCCCGATGACCGGCAACCTCACCGACGACTGCCGATTCAGAACCCCAGATGAGCTCCGGGAACGGTTCGCCGGTGTCGACGACGCGGCGGAGGTCATCTCCTACTGCGGGTCCGGGATCACCGCCTGCCACAACCTCATCGCGATGGAGCACGCCGGCCTGGGCCGGGGTCGGCTGTACTCGGGCTCGTGGAGCCAGTACAGCCACACCTCGCGCCCGGTCGCGACGGGGGAGTAGGCAAGGACGGGCGCCCCGCGGCGTAAGACGGCCACCCCCGGGGCAGGACCTGCCGGGTATCCTGAGCGGATACGTCCACGCCCTTGGAGGATCCCCATGCCGGCACTCCGGTCCCGCACCACCACCCACGGCCGCAACATGGCGGGCGCGCGCGCCCTCTGGCGCGCCACGGGAATCACGGACTCGGACTGGGGCAAGCCGATCGTGGCCGTGGCCAACTCCTTCACCCAGTTCGTGCCCGGCCACGTCCACCTCCGCGACATGGGCAAGCTCGTCTCGGAGTCCATCGCCGAGGCGGGCGGCGTCGGCCGCGAGTTCAACACCATCGCCGTCGACGACGGCATCGCCATGGGCCACGGTGGCATGCTCTACTCGCTGCCCAGCCGCGAGCTCATCGCCGACTCCGTCGAGTTCATGGCCAACGCGCACTGCGCGGACGCGCTGGTGTGCATCTCCAACTGCGACAAGATCACCCCCGGGATGTTCCTCGCAGCCCTGCGGCTCAACATCCCGGCCGTGTTCGTCTCCGGCGGACCCATGGAGGCGGGCAAGGCAGTGGTCCACGACGACGGCGTGGTGAAGTCGCTTGACCTGGTCGACGCCATGGTCTCGGCCGTGGACCCCAACGTCACCGACGACGAACTCAGCCGCATCGAGGAGAACGCCTGCCCCACCTGCGGATCGTGCTCCGGCATGTTCACCGCCAACTCGATGAACTGCCTGCTTGAGGCCGTCGGCCTCGCGCTCCCCGGCAACGGTTCGACGCTGGCCACCGCGTCGGCGCGCAAGGGCCTCTTCCAGGAGGCCGGGCGCCTCGTCGTCGAGCTGTGCCGGCGGTGGTACGACGAGGAGGACGCCTCCGTCCTGCCCCTGTCCATCGCCACCAAGGCCGCCTTCTCCAACGCCATGAAGCTCGACGTGGCCATGGGCGGATCAACCAACACCGTGCTGCACCTGCTCGCCGCCGCGCAGGAGGCGGGGGTCGACTTCACCATGGCCGACATCGACGCCATCTCCCGGGTGACCCCCTGCCTCGCGAAGGTGGCCCCCAACTCGGCGAAGTACTACATGGAGGACGTGCACCGCGCCGGCGGCGTGCCCGCCATCCTCGGCGAGCTGTACCGCGGCGGCAAGCTCGACGACACCGTCACCACCGTGCACTCGCGCACCATGCGGGAGTGGCTGGAGGGCTGGGACATCCGCAGCGGCAAGGCCCGGCCGGAGGCCATCGAGCTGTTCCACGCCGCCCCGGGTGGCGTGCGCACCACCGAGGCCTTCTCGTCGACGAACCGCTGGGAGAGCCTCGACACGGACGCCGAGGGCGGCTGCATCCGGTCTGTGGAGCACCCCTACACCGTCGACGGCGGCCTCGCGGTCCTCACCGGCAACCTCGCGCCCGACGGCGCCATCGTCAAGACCGCCGGCGTGCCGGAGGACCAGTGGGAGTTCACGGGCCGGGCCGTCGTCACCGAGTCCCAGGACGACGCGGTGGAGGCCATCCTGGGCAAGCGGATCCAGCCTGGCGACATCGTGATCGTCCGCTACGAGGGCCCCAAGGGCGGGCCCGGCATGCAGGAGATGCTGTACCCCACGTCGTACCTCAAGGCGCTCGGCCTCGGCCCCAAGTGCGCGCTCATCACCGACGGCCGGTTCTCGGGTGGCTCGTCGGGCCTCTCCATCGGCCACGTCTCGCCGGAGGCGGCCTCGGGCGGCGCCATCGGGTTGATCGAGGACGGCGACACCATCACCATCTCCATCCCCGACCGCGCGCTGACCCTCAACGTGGACGAGGAGACGCTCGCCGCCCGGCGGTCCGCCCAGGACGCCGCCGGCTGGGCGCCGAAGTCCCGCGAGCGTGAGGTCTCCACGGCGTTGAAGATCTTCGGGATGCTGGCGCAGTCCGCGGACAAGGGCGCGGCCCGCAAGCTCGCGTGAGTGTCGCGGTGAGGGCTACAACCAGTCCTTCAGCTTGAACACCGTGTACATCGCGATGCCCGAGGCGAGCATGAGGACGAGCGCCAACGGGTAGCCCCATGCCCACTCGAGCTCCGGCATCGCGGCGAAGTTCATGCCGTAGGTGCCGGTGACCAGGCTCGGCACGAACAGCACGCCGGCCCAGGCCGCGATCCGTCGGGTCTCCTCGGCCTGCTTGAGGCTGGCGGCGGTCATGTTGCTGATCTCCTCGTTCTGGCGCTGCGCCTGGAGCGAGATGTTGAGGTCCAGCGTGCCCTTCAGGGTCTCCCGGAGGGCGTCGACGCGCTCGATCATGGCGATGGCGTGGTCCTCGATGTCGCGCAACTCCTGGCGTCGGCGCTCGCCCGCGGAGGCGAACACGCGGTCCGCCCGGACGCCCTCGATGATCTGCTTGAGGGGGCGGACGGCCCGCTGGAAGTCGATGACCTCACGCGAGAGCTGGTAGATCCGCCGCGACACTCTCGAACTGCCCGTGAACACCTGGGTCTCGATCTCGTCGATGTCGTTCTCGATGCCCATCGCGACGGGCGTGTAGTCGTCGACGATGCCGTCGAGTAGGCGCAGCAGCACCACGCTCGGCCCCTTGGCGAGCACCGACGGCGTGGCCTCCAGTTCCTTCCGGACCCGCGTCAGGTCGGGCGTCTCCGAGTGCCGCACGGTGACCACGAACCGGTCGCCGACGAAGGCGTGCACCTCGCCGAAGTCGACCGTCTCACTCCGGTCGATGTACTGCGCCGCCCGCAGCACCAGGAACAGCACGTCCTCGTAGCGCTCGAACTTGGGCCGCTGGTGGGCCGTGATGGTGTCCTCGACCGCGAGCGGGCTGAGCCGGAACTCGGCGGCCAGGAGCGCCATGTCGGAGTGTCGCGGCCGGTACAGGCCGATCCACGCGAAGCCCTCGGGATGCTCGTCGAGCAGGTTGAACGCCTCGTCGAAGGTGGCCGGGGTCGCGATCCGCCGACCGGCCACGTAGATGCCCGCGTCGACGATGGACGTCACGCCGGTGCGGGCGGAGTTCCGGTCCGGCTCCGGCTCGGCGACGGGGAGGGCAGGCGCGTCCGGGACGGTGGGCCGGAGGCGCAGCGAACGCAGCAGACGGTCGGTGCGACCCGTATCGGCCATGGCGTCTCCTCGCGGGAATCAGGTGCGACGCCGGCGAGCCTACTCCGCCGGGGCGGCCACGGGTGTCCGGTCGCGGCGCGCGACCGCCCAGGCGACCCCCGCCACGGCCAGCGCCAGCAGCGTCACCGTCAGCGCGGGGGACCGCTCCCAGAGCGCCACCACCGCCACCCAGCCGATGAAGCCCACCGTGCCGTACATGAATGCCCACATCAGGCAGCCGACCGTGACGGCGGGGAGGTAGCGGCGCAGCGGCATCCGGGCCACCCCGGCGGCCAGGTTGACCATGGTCTGGATCCCGATGGTGAGGAACGACAGCGACACGGCGGGGGCGCCCCACCTGTTGAGCCAGCGGGCCCCGGTGGCGTAGTGACGGGACTCCAGCAGCTTCACCCATCGGCTCCGGCTGGCTCCCGCGGCTATCGCTCGCCCCAGCCAGTAGGTGCCGTTGGCGCGCAGCATCACGATGACGAAGAGAGCCAGCACCACGACGCCGAACGGCGCGTCCCAGGTGGTGGGGTCGAACATGGCACTCCAGGAGTCGATGGCGGAGCGCCCAGTCTACTTGCTCACCGGAGAAGGGCCCCGGCCGCGACGATGACGGGGATGCTCAGCAGCATTGACCACAGCGTCGTCGCCTGGACGAGCCGGACCCCCACCTGGTAGCGCACGGCGTGGACGAACACCACCTGCGCTGTCGGGAGGGCGGCCAGTACCACCGCGGCCCGCAGCGGTGTGCCGGAGAGGCCGAGCGCCAGCGCGATGAGCAGCGCGAGCCCCGGCACCAGGAACGACTTGGTCACGATGGCGGCGACCGCCCTGCGCGACAGCCGACGTGGGAGCGGCGACGAGTGCAGCGACATCCCGAACGCCAACAGCATCGCGGGGACGCCGAGATCGGCGAGCAGCGTCAGGGGAGCCCAGATCAGCCTCGGCGGCTGCCACGCGAGCAGGTTGAGGGCCAGGCCGGCCAGCCCGCCCAGCACCAACGGGTGGGTCGCGAAGCTGCGCAGGACGGACCTGCCCCTGCCGGCGGGCGAGGACTCCAGGACCGCCACGGCGCTGGGTTGCAGCACCAGCACCTGGAGCAGCATCGCCGGCGCCGCCCACGCCGGGTCACCGAGCACGAAGACGGCGATGGGGATGCCCAGGTTGCCGGCGTTGACGTAGCTGGTGGCGAGGTAGCCGATGGCGGCCTCGGCACGGCCGGTGCGCCACCGTCGAGCCATGACGAGGGCGAACGCGAGGCCCCCGGAGACGCAGGCGCCGCCGAACGCCACGACATGCCACCCCAGCAGAAGGTCGAGGTCCGCCTCGGCCACGGCCACGAGCACCAGCGCCGGCTGCCCGACGAAGAAGGCCACGTCCCCGAGCGCACGCTGGCCGGAGCGGCCCACCACACGGGCGCGCGCGAGCATGAACCCGACGGCCATGACGATGCCGATCGTCGCGAACCCCTCGAGCGCCGCCCACATGCCGCACAGCCTACGGTCGCGGCGCACGTGCGGGACTTCGGTGTTTGCTAGGTTGACTCGCGAGGAGGTGATCCCATTGGCCGACTACCGCGACTTCGACTTCGACGCCACCCAGCGGCACGCGTGGGCGGAGTTCACCCTCCGCCTCGACGAGGTCCTCTCGGTCATGGACGCCACCGGGGACCTGACGATCTCCGTGGCGAACACCGATGCGGCCGTGGTGCGGCCCGGGCTCCGGTTCTCGATGGTCCGCCCCCTCGTGGTGGGCGCCTTCGTGATCGGCTCGGACCAGGGCACCCCCACAGATGCGGAGGAGGACGCGCTCCGCGCCCTCGGTTGGAGCGAACCCGACGAGACGTCCTCGGACTTCCACACCGAGTTGGACCAGGAGAGCTCCGCGACCCTGGCGGACCTGGCCACCCGGACACTCACCGGTGTCTTCGGCGTGCTCCACCCCGTCTTCCTCCACCCGGACCAACTCGCGGAGATCCTGCAGGGGGAGACGCCATGGGCGCCGCTGACCCCCCGGAAGCTGTCGCGCGAGGAGACCTCGGTGATGCCGGGTTCCAGGGCCGAGCTGGACTCCCTCGTGGACGAGGAGCTGCGGCGCGTCTACCGGCACCCGCCCCTGCGCAACGACCTGGGGGACGTCGCCATCCGCGTCGGCTCCACGATGGTATTCCTCAGGTCGACGCCGGACGGCGAGGAACTCGTCCTCTTCGCCGCCCTGGTGCACGACGTGACCGGAAGGTCGCGGGCCTGCGAGGTGCTCAACGACCTCAACGTGGAGTCGCGCTACGGGCGCTTCGCGCTCCACCGGGACCGGGTCTTCGTCCAACTCTCGGTGGCAACCCAGCCGTTCGTCCCGGCGCACCTGCACCAGGCGCTGTTCGCCCTGAGCCAGATCGCGGACGCCATCGACGACGAGCTGGCCACCAAGCTCGGTGGCCGCACCACGTTCTGACACCCGCGGACACCCCTGGATGACCACTACAGTTGACTCATGATGACCGAGCCGCAGCCCGTGACCTACTTCTCCCGGCTCGACGCCGAGGAGTGCTGGGCGCTGCTGGCGGAGTGCGAGGTGGGTCGCATCGCGTGGGTGTCGGCGGAGGGGATCTCCGTGGTGCCCGTCAACTTCCGCGTCGTCGACGGCGTCATCGTCTTCCACACCACCCCCGAATCCTTCCTCGCCGCGCTGGAGAAGAGCACCGACGTGGCCTTCCAGGTGGACGAGATCGACCCGGAGACGGCCACGGGATGGACGGTGCTGGTCCGCGGCACCAGCGGGCCGGCCGACGGGAGTGTGACCAGCATCAGCTGGCTGGAGGGTGGTCTGGCGCTGGGACTTGCGATCACCGCCTCGACCATCGCCGGCCGCGTCGTCTCGGGAAGCATCAAGAGTTAGGAGTCCATCATGACCGAACGCCCCTCCCCGCTGGTGGTCGTCGGAGTTGACGGCAGCGACGACGGCCTGCGCGCCGTCCGGTTCGGCGCCGGCACCGTGCTGCGCTACGGCGGCGAACTCCTGCTGGTCAACGCCGTCGACGACACGCTGATGGCAGGCGCCTGGGGGGTCGTCTACGACCCCGAGGTCCTGCAGTCGGCCGGTGCCACGGCCAACGAGCAGGCCAAGGACGTGGCCCTGGGCATGGGTCTCACCGAGGACCGGATCCGCACCGAGGTGGTGATGGGCTCGCCCGGCGGCGTCATGTCCCGCCTGAGCGAGGTGGCGGACCTGGTGGTGGTGGGCCGCCGCGCGGCCTCCGGGCTGGAGCGCATGTTCGTCGGGTCCACGTCGGTCGCGGTCGTGGCCAACGCCTCGTGTCCAGTGGTGGTCATCTCCGCCGCCGCGCACCCTGACCCGGTGGGTCAGAAGGGCGTGGTGGGCGTCGGGCTGCAGACGGATCCCGGGTCGGAGGCGCTGCTGGAGTCCGGCTTCGTCCAGGCCGAGCGGCTGGGTGCCCGCCTGGAGATCGTCCACGCCATCCAGCCCCCCGTCGGATTGTTCGCGCGGAAGCTGAGCCCCACCCAGCTCGACGAGCAGGTCAGGTTCGCCAAGGGCGGGATCGAGGCCCTCGCCGCCACCGTCGGGGCGAAGCACCCCGAGGTGACCTACGACGTGTCCGTCACGGCCGACAGCCCCATCAACGAGCTGGTGAGCCGCAGCGCGGGCTACGACCTCCTGGTGCTGGGCGTGGGTCAGTCCCACATCCCGGGGTTCAGTCTCGGCGGCCTGATGCGTGGCCTCATGGCCCACGCGGAGTGCCCGCTCTTCATCACTCGATGAGCCTGACGCCGACACCGCATCAGCCAACCGTCGAGGTCGTCGCCTCACTGCCCATCGCGGCGGAGGCCGAGCACATCGCCGGCCTCATCCGCGCCAACCAGGTGGTGGTGGTCGCGGGCGAGACCGGTTCCGGGAAGACCACCCAGCTGCCCAAGATCTGCCTCATGGCAGGACGCGAGCGGATCGCCCACACCCAGCCGCGCCGCATCGCGGCCCGGACCGTGGCGCAGCGCATCGCAGTGGAGTGCGGCGTCGAGCTCGGAGAGTTCGTCGGCTACCAGGTCCGGTTCACCCGCAAGGTCACGGCCAAGACCCGCATCAAGGTGATGACCGACGGCATCCTCTTGTCGGAACTGACCCACGACCGGCTCCTCAGCCGCTACGACACGATCATCATCGACGAGGCCCACGAGCGCAGCCTCAACATCGACTTCCTGCTCGGCTACCTCAAGCAGCTGCTGCCCAAGCGCCCCGACCTCCGCGTCATCGTCACCTCCGCCACCATCGACACCGCCCGGTTCTCCGAGCACTTCGACGGCGCCCCCGTCGTGGAGGTGTCGGGGCGGACCTTCCCGGTCGAGACGCGCTACCGGCCCCTCGAGGGTTCGATGGACGAGATCGACGCCATCTCCTCGGCCGTCGAGGAGATCGTCACCGAGTCGGCCACCGGCGACATCCTGGTGTTCCTCAGCGGCGAGCGCGAGATCCGCGACGCCGCCGAGGCCATCGACAGGCTGGGCACCGGGCTGGAGGTGCTGCCCCTGTTCGCGCGGCTGTCGGCGGCGGACCAGCAGCGCGTGTTCCAGCCGCACGGCACCAGGCGCGTGGTCCTCGCCACCAACGTGGCGGAGACCTCCATCACAGTGCCCGGCATCCGCTACGTCGTGGACGTCGGCACCGCGCGCATCTCCCGATACTCCGCGCGCACCAAGGTTCAGAGGCTGCCGATCGAGCCCATCTCGCAGGCCTCGGCCAACCAGCGGGCGGGTCGCTGCGGGCGCGTGGGGCCGGGCATCGCGATCAGGCTCTACAGCGAGGAGGACTTCGAGAGCCGCCCGCAGTACTCCGAGCCCGAGATCCTGCGCACCAACCTGGCCACCGTGATCCTGCTCATGGCGCAGGCGGGGCTGGGCGACGTCGAGTCGTTCCCGTTCGTCGAGGCCCCCGTGATCTCGCAGATCAACGACGGCGTGCGCGTGCTCACCGAGCTCGGCGCCCTCCATCCGCGCAAGCGCCACGACCATGTCCGGCTCACCCGCACGGGCCGGATGCTGGCCCGGCTGCCCGTCGACCCACGCATGGGCAGGATGCTCATCGAGGGGTCCCGCAGGCACACGCTGGGCACGGTGCTGGTGCTGGTGGCCGGGCTGACCGTGCCGGACGTCCGGGAGCGTCCGGCGGAGTTCCAGGCCCAGGCGGACCAGTCGCACCGCAGGTTCTGGGGCGGCGACGAGCCCGAGCGGTCAGCGCCGGAGGGCGGCGAGCCACTGCGGCACACGGCCCACACCGGGACCCGCAAGGAACAGCCCGCCAAGGCGGCCCCGGAGGGCGGCGACTTCGAGGTGCTGCTCAACATCTGGACCTACCTCCGGCGGCGCCGCCGCGAGCTGTCGGGCAACGCCTTCCGCCGGATGTGCCGCGAGGAGTACCTCAGCTTCATCCGCTTCCGCGAGTGGGAGGATCTCGTCTCCCAGCTCCGCGAGGCCGTCAAGGAACTCGACCTCGACGCCTCCGGGGCCGGCACGATGCCCGAGGTGCTCACCTGCCTGCTGACCGGACTGCTGTCGAACGTGGGCCTCGCCGAGCAGGAGAAGGTCAAGCCGCAGCCGGGCAAGCGGCGTCCGCTCACGCTCTACCAGGGCGCGCGGGGCGCCAGGTTCGCCATCCAGCCGGGCTCGTCGCTGGCCAGGTCGACGCCTCCGCTCGTGATGGCCTTCGAGCTCGTGGAGACGTCCCAGCTGTGGGCCCGCACGGTGGCCGAGGTGCGCCCCGAGTGGATCGAGCAGGTGGGCGATCACGTGCTGACCCGCACCCTGTCTGAGCCCCACTGGTCCGCGCGCTCGGCCAGCGTCGTGGCCAGCGAACGCGTGTCCCTGTTCGGCGTGCCGATCGTGGCGGGCCGCAGGACCGACTACGCGGCGGCGCATCCCGTGGAGGCCCGCGAGATCTTCATCCGCAGCGCGCTGGTGGAGGGTGACTGGGAGACGAGGCAGGGACTCGTGACCGCCAACCGCGCGGTCATCGACGAGGCCACGAAGATGACCGACCGGATGCGGCGGCCGGACCTGCTCATCTCCGACGAGTCGCTCTACGAGTTCTACGACCAGCGGATCCCGCCGGAGGTCGTCTCCGGCGCCACCCTGGACCGGTGGCTGCGGGGCCTTCCCCGCGACCAGTGGCCGCTGCTGATGATCGACGACGTCGTCGTCGACGCCACCCAGCTCAGGCCCTCGGACTTCCCGGACAGGTGGACCGCCGGCGCGCACAAGCTGCCCATCCGCTACGTCTTCGACCCGGGGGCGGGCGGCGACGGCGTCACCATCACGGTCAGGCTTGAGCTCCTCAACCAACTCGACGGCGCCCGCTTCAGCTGGCAGGTGCCCGGCCTACGGCGGGAGCTGACCACCGAGCTCATCCGCTCACTGCCGAAGGCGCTGCGGACCAGCTTCGTGCCCGCGCCGGACTTCGCCGCCAAGGCGCTCGCGTGGATCGAGTCGCGCGGGGAGGCGGGCCAGGGCACGTTCGGCGACGCGCTCGGCCGCGCCCTCACGGCGCTGACGGGCACCATCGTGACCGGGGCGGACTTCCATCCGGAGGCGGTCGGCGGGCACCTCCGGCCCACCTTCATCGTCACCGACGGTGGCCGCGAGGTGGCCCGGGGCGACGACCTGGACGCCCTCGCCAGGACCCTGGCCCCGAAGGTCGCGGCGAAGCTCACGGCCTCGGCGGGTGACCGGGCCAGCACCGGGCAGCGGTCATGGACGTTCGGCACCATCGCCAAGGAGACCGCCGTCGGCAAGGGGGTGATCGGGTATCCGGCGCTCGTCGACGAGGGCGCCACGGTCGGCGTGCAGGTCCTGGATTCCGCGGAGAAGGCGGCCCGGTCCCACAGGTTGGGGATCCGGCGCCTGCTCACGCTCACCAACCCTGATCCCACGAAGTGGGTGGTGGGCCACCTCGGACGCCAGGAGAAGCTCTCCCTCGCCAACTCCGCCTACCCCACCGTGCCTGAGCTGCTGGCCGACGCCTGGCTCAAGGCGGGGGAGCAACTCGCCGCCGGGCAGGGCCCCATCGTCGACATCCGGACCGGCCCGGACTACGACCGGGTCGCGCTGGCCGTGCGGCAGGAGTGCCCCGGGAGGACCCGTCAGGTGGTCTCGACCGCGGCCCAGGCTCTGGCGGCGGTGACCCAGGCCAGGCTCCTGCTCGGAGGCATGCCCCCCGGGTCCGCAGTCCGGAAGGACGTGGCGGCCCAACTCGACAACCTGTTCTTCAACCGGTTCATCTCGGCGACGCCGGACCCCTGGTTCTCGCACCTTCCGCGCTACGCGCAGGCCGCGGTGGCGCGCCTGCAGGCCTCCCTGGAGCACCCCGAGCGCGACGCGCGCCTCCAGGCAGAGGTGGACGAGATGGAGGACCTCTACGCCGAGCTGACGGACGCCCAGCCGCCGGGGCCCCTGGCGCCCGCCGTGGAGGAGATCGCATTCCTGCTGGAGGAGTTCCGGGTGAGCCTGTTCGCGCAGCAGCTCCGCACCGCGGTGCCGATCTCTGTCAAGCGCATCAGACAGGCGATCGGGCGGGCGCGGTGACTCCCGCCACCGCGCCCGCCCGATCATTGGGAAGCCGACGGCCCGTCGTCACGGACGCTGGCGACCCCAGAACCCGTCCGCCGCGAACAGCCTCTCGACGAGAGGCTCCAGGAGCCCCGCCTCGAACAGGACGTCCAGGACCGTGTACCGCTTCCGGATGGTCTGGGCACGCAGATAGGTCTGCCTGAACCGCTCCCAGTCGAGATCGATGTCCGACGGATGGGCGGGCGCGCCCACGGCTCGGAGTCGCCGCTGCAGCTCGGTCGCCGGGAGGAGCTGGGCGCGGAGCCTCGGGGCGATCGTCGCCCAGCTCGACTTGAGCGACTCCAGCCGTGCACGCAGCTCCTCAGCGGGGATCCACTTGGCTAGCGTCTGCTCAACGGTCTCATCCACCAGGCGCGGGTTGGGGTTGAGCTGCCGGACGTGGGCCTCGAGGTCCTCTCGCGACCGCCACGCCGCCACGGCGGCGTCGACGTCCAGATCCGCAGCCACGTCCATGGCCAGTAGCTCCTCGTACAGGGCGGCCACGGCCACGGTGCCGAGGGCGACCTTGAAGCCGTGTGAGAGGCGCGGGACCTGGTCGACGCCGTGCCCCTCCATCTCCCACAGATGGCTGAACTGGTGCTCGGCACCCGAGGCGGGGCGCGACGACTGGTGCGCCTGCATCGCCAGGCCGGACATGATCAGCCCCTCGGCGAGCGCGCCGACCGCGTCGACCTCGCGTGCGGCCAGGCCCTCGGGGTTCCCGACTGCGTCGGCGAGGGTGCCCTGCACCTTGGCCCACACCGAGTCGTTCATCGCCTCGACGCCCAGGGCGTCGGCGAGTATCCAGTCAGCGCCGGACGTGACCTTCCCCAGCAGGTCGCCGTAGCCGGAGGCGGTCATGTTCGCTGGGGCGGCCGCCATGACGGTGAGGTCCGCGATGCAGGCCCGCGGCGCGGGGCAGCCCAGCGTCTGCTTGAAGCCGTCGACGGCGATGGAGGCACCGAACGCGGTGTACCCGTCCATGGACGCGGCGGTGCCGACGATCATGTAGCCGCGGTCGAGTTCGCCACTGGCCCGCTTGACGATGTCGTTGAGCGTGCCCGCCCCGACGGCGATCGCGACGGCATCAAGGCCCGCCAACTGGTCGCGCAGCGCTTCGATGTTCTCGTACCTGGCGTACAGCTCGGGCTCGCCCGGGAAGACGTGCGACTCAAGGAGTTCGACCCCCTCTGAGGCCAGGACCTCCCGGACGGCGTCTCCCGCGACGCGCATGGTGCGCTCGTCACCGATGATCACGGCCCTGCGCCCCGGGAAGAGCGACGTGAACACCTCCGCCACCTTCCCGACGGCCCCGGCACCCATCTCGACACGCTTGGTGTCGGTGGCCTCGGCTAGCGAGGCCTCAATCAGATCGGACATGGTGACTCCCTTACTTGGCGGCTTCGTGGTCGACGACCTGGTGGGTGAGTTCCGCGAGCGCCGGGAACGACTCGCGGTACCGGTCGAGGTAGAACTTGTACTCCTCGTGGTTGGCGGCGTTCGGCTCCAGGCGGTCCACCTCGTGGACCATGTTGTCGGCCGCCTCGGCAAGGTCTGCGTAGATGCCGGCACCGACGGCGGCCACCATGCAGGTGCCGAGGACGACGGCGTCGCCCACCTCGGTGAGGGTGACCGGGACGCCCGTGACATCGGCGTGCATCTGCATCCAGTCGCGGGAGTTCGTCGCGCCCCCGCAGGCAACGATCTCGGTCACGTTGAAGCCCTGGCTCTCCATGGCGCGCAGGTTGTGGGCGGTGCCGTAGCACACCGACTCCTGGATGGCGTGGTACATGTGCGCCGGGGTGTGGTGCAGCGACAGGCCCCAGAAGATGCCGCGGGCCTTCGAGTCCGTGTACGGCGTGCGGTTGCCCTGGAAATACTCGTTGATGATGAGCCCGTCGGAACCGATGGGGATGTTCTTCGACTTCTTGTTGAGGATGTCGTAGGCGTTGAGCCCGCTGGTCTCAGCCGCGGCGACGACGTCCGGAGCGAAGTTGTCCTTGAACCACTTGAGGACCGAGCCGGTGGACACCTGTCCGCCCTCGACTGTGTACTGCCCCTTGATCACGCCGTCGGTGTAGGCGCCGAAGAAGCCCTTGCCGTGGATCTCGGTGTCGGTCTGGCCCGTCAGCACGTGCGACGAGCCGGTGATCAGCGCCATCCTGCCCGGTGTGACGACGCCGAGGCCGATCTGGCCGGCCCACGCGTCGGCCGGCCCCTGGGCAACCGGAATCCCGGGAATCAGCCCGAGGGCCTGAGCGGCGCCTGTGCTGAGCCCACCGACGGGGGTGCCGAGATCGAGGACCCTCTCTGGGATCTTGTCGAAGACGTCACCGCAGCCGATGTGCTCGTAGAAGTCGACCGGCCAGCCCCCGTGGGCGCGGTTGTGGTACATCCGCAGCGCGGCGGAGTTGATGTTGACGCTCCACTCGCCCGTCAGCTTGTACGTGACCCAGTCGGGTGCGTCGACCATCCGGGTGGCGGCCCGGTACGTCTCGGGCTCGTTCTCCTTGAGCCACGCCGCCTTGAACGGGAACCACTCGGCGGTGGCGGGGGCCGTTCCCGCCCCGTTGTAGAGGCGGGCGACGGAGTCGGAGGTCTCGGCCCGGGCAGCCTGCTTCGTCGCGCGGACGTCCATCCACATGATGGCCGGGCGAAGGGCTTCGCCCTTGTCGTCCATGGGGACAACGGTCATGGTGGTGGCATCGCAGGAGATGCCGGCGATGGATGCGGCCGGGACCCCGGCGTTGGCCATGGCCTTGTGTGCCGATGCCTGGAGGGCCTGCCACCAGTCGTTGGGATGCTGCTCCGCCCACCCCGGGCGTGGGTGGTAGGTCTTGTACGGGGTGGCGGCGAACGTCACGGGGCGTCCGGTCAGGTCGAAGATGGCGACTCGGCAGCTCTCGGTGCCGAAGTCGATTCCCATCAGGTAAGGGCCGTCGACGTGCATGGTGATTGAACCTTCTTCGTTGAGTGTTCGGGTGGTGGTGTTGTCAGTTGGTGTCGTTGTCTTCGGTCCAGCCGAGCTCGTCCCAGATGTGGGCCGGGATGAGCCGGTCGACGCGGTCGAGGACGTAGGTCGGGCGTGCCGAGCGCGGGAGGGCTGCGACTTCTTCGGGGGTCGCCTCCCCGGTGAGGACGACTGCTGACGGCATGTCGGCCTCGAGGGCCATCTGGATGTCGGTGCTGAGACGGTCGCCCACCATCACCGCGTCCTGGACGCGAACGTCCAGCCCGGTCATGGCCTCCGACAGCATGAGCGGTGAAGGCTTGCCCAAGCTCACAGAGCAGGTGACTCCCGTGCAGGCCTCGATCGCCGCCGTGATCGCCGCGCAGTCGGGTTCGCCCCGCCCGCCGGGGAAGGGGCAGTACCGGTCCGGGTTGGTCTGGATGAGGATCGCGCGCTTGTGGTACCAGATGGCGTCGAACGCGATCTGGAGCTTGCGGTAGTCGAACGTCCTGTCGTAGGAGGCGATGACGATGTCGATCTCCGACGGGTCCTCGCTGAGCCGGAAGCCGGCATCGAGCAGAGCCGCCCGCAGCGGCTCCTCGCCGATGACGAACAGGATGGCGTACGGATGATGCTCCGTCAGCCATCGCACCGTGGTGACGACCGTGTTGGCGATGTCGTCGAGCGAGGTGGGCAGGCCGAGCTTGGCCAGCTTGCGCTGGTACTGCACGGGGTCCTTCGTCGGGTTGTTCGACAGGAACCGCACGGGGATGTTCCGGCGACGCAGCTCGCGGATCAAGCGGGCCGCGCCGGGCAGCAGGTGGTCGCCCAGGTAGATGGTGCCGTCCAGGTCGAAGATGTAGGCGCCTTTGATCTCCGTGGGCGCGGACACGGTGGTGGTCACGGTCACGATGTTTCCTCCCGCGTCAGCCGAACAGTCCGGCGGTCGTCAGTACCAGCGTGGTTGTCACCCAGATCGCCATCGCCGGCGGGTCGATGTGGGTCTTGCCACGTACGTGGAACAGATTCGACTGCAGCTCTGCGAGGAACGCGGAGATCATGCCGAAGACTGCGCCAATGGCCAGCGCCCCCAGGGCGAACCAGGCGACCTCGTCACCCCAGTCGCCCCACGCGAACCCGTCGCCCGCGACGATCGGCATGAACTTCACCGCCGCGAGGCCGCCGATGATCGTGATGTGGTGCTGGACCGGCATCTCGTGGCCGAGGATGAGGAACAGCACCACGATGGCGGAGAAGCCGAAGGCGAAGGTGTGGGCCCAGGCGTCGGCACCTGGGATGAACGTCGCCAGCGCGAGGGATGAGCCTGCGCCGAGGAGGCCGAAGAAGGCGCCGATGGGGAGGTACTGCGAGGGGCGCTGCTGCCACTTGAGCCAGAAGCTCTCGTCGTTGGAGGCGATGCGGCCCCAGAAACCCCTGGCGTCCTTGTTCATCTTCTCGGGGTGCAGCAGGCTGCCGCCGAAGAGGAGACGGGCGAGCACGGCGGACAAGAAGACCGTCAGGGCGACGGAGTCGGTGTGGCCACCGAACCACGGAAGCTGGGCGATACCGATCTGGATGACGTAGCCGGCCATGCCGAAGGAGGCTCCGACGGCGAGGACCATGGGGCGACCGAGCCGGGCCAGCGGCTCCGAGACATCCCGGCCGTCCGCAAGTTGGCGGCGCTGGGCGAAAGCGGCCGCCGCGACGCCGCCTGCGAAGGCGACGTGCGGGCCCATGAACGGGCCGAATGCGAGAAAGTCGAAGCCGATGCTCGAGCCGGTGGCCGCGAAGAGGCCCCAGGACACGAAGACGCAGATGCCGGTGACGGCGAATGCGTAGTTGGCGCCGATCGCCGCGCCGACGAAGCCGCCGGCAAGGGAGACGACCAGGCCGAGGAGGAAGACCCCCAGGGAAGCTGTGAACACCTTTGTTCTCCTAGTGAGGAATTGATCAGACGGTTGTGGGTGCGGCGGGGCTCAGCTGGCGACGGGGGGCTCGTAGGAACACAGCGCGTCGACCTTGGCCGCGGACGGGGACGAGGCGTCGAAGGTGTAGTCGAGGAACTCCGCCGCGAGGCGGAGTGCCAGCTCCTGGCCGATGACGCGTTGGCCGAGGCACAGCACCTGACCGTTGTTGGACAGGACGAGGCGCTCGACCGAGAAGGAGTCGTGGGCCGTGCTGGCCCGGACTCCGGCCACCTTGTTGGCGGCGATCGCCATGCCCATGCCGGTGCCGCAGACGAAGATGCCGCGATCGGCCTCACCGGAGGCGATCTTGCGAGCGCCGGCGACGGCGACGTGCGGGTAGGCGGTCGGGTCGGTGTCGGCGCCCACGCCGACGTCGATGACCGACTCGACCCTCGGGTCGCCCTCCAGCTTCGCCTTGATCGCGTCCTTGTACGACACGCCTGCCTGGTCCGCAGCCAGCACGACTCGGAATCCCATGTGTTGCTCCTTCACTCCAGCGGCATCCTCGCCGCGCACATGAAGAGGCTAACACGGTTTGTGTTAGAAATACCACCAAGAATGAGAAAATGGCTGGGTGTTGGTGTTAACTTCCCGTCGACTTCTCATCTGCGACCGTGACATTGGCCCCCCAGGCGGTGAGCTGCGCCAGGTCGTCGGCTGGCACCCCAGGGCCGACGATGACGTGGTCGAACTCGTCGAGCCGGGCGAAGGCGTGGAGTGCCTTGCGGCGCAGCTTCGTGTGATCGAGGAGCAGGACCCTCACCCGGGCGGCGCGCATCATCGCCTTCTTGACCGCGACCACGGCCTCATAGGGGTGGAAGCAGCGCCCGTCCGCGATCCCTGAGGCCGACAGCACGCAGAAGTCCATGTCGAGCGTCTCGAGTGTGTCGATCGCCGTGGGGCCGAGCACGGCGTCCGCCCAGCCCTCGTAGGACCCGCCCGTCAGGAACAGGCTGACGTCCTGGGCCTGGGCTGCCTCGCGCGCGACGAGGAGCGAATTGGTGATGATGGTGACTGGGGGAGCCTTGGCCAGCTCCCGCACCACGTAGATCCCGCTGGTCGAGTCGTCGAGCGCGACCGAGCTGCCGGGCGGGACGAGCCGAGCCAGGGTGCTCGCCATCAGGGCCTTGCTCTCCGGCTCCTGATCCATCCGGAACGAGGCGCCGGCCTCCTGGAGCCCGCTGGCGACCGCCGACACCTGTCCCCGGTGCCGTTGCAGCAACCCGGCGTCCTCGAGCGCCTTGACGTCGCGGTACGCGGTCATGGCGCTGACCCCCGTGTGTGCCGCAATGTCCTCCATCGTCACCGAGCCGTGCTTGATCACCAGTTCGGCGATCGCGAGGTGGCGGGCGCGCTGTGACGTGATTCCATGCGCTCTGGTGGGACTGTCGTCGGCCATGATGGTGCTCCTGCCTCGGTGCTCGCGCCGCGGAACGGCACTTGGAACCCTACTCCGGGTGGCACGATGGGGTCCGTGCCCAGGGACGTCTCCGAACTCATCGCCTTGTTCGACCTCCAGACCACGGGGGAGAACCTCTTCCGCGGGCCGCATCCGGACACACTCCTGCAGCGCCTGTTCGGCGGCCAGGTGCTGGGCCAGACGCTGGTGGCGGCCGCGCGCA
The DNA here is from genome assembly GCF_054483935.1 of Tessaracoccus yangjingae. Next base: position 2,300,151 of record NZ_CM137014.1, read on the forward strand.
CCGTCGCTCCCGACCGGCTCGTCCACTCGCTCAACGCCTACTTCCTGCGCCCGGGGGCCAACGACCGCCCGCTGGACTTCGAGGTGGAGGTGATGCGCGACGGGAACACGTTCAGCAACCGCCGTGTGGTGACCCGCCAGGGCGGTTCGGTGATCTTCCAGATGACCGCGTCGTTCCAGGAGCCGGAGGACGGGCTGAGCCACTCCGCCGCACCCCCCTCCGGGGTGGCCGTGCCGGAGTCGTGCCCCTCGCTCCACGAGGTGCTGGAACGACGATTCGGGGCCAGCGTCCGGCTGGTGTCCGAATGGGACGCCCTGGACGTCCGCCTCGCCGCCCGCCCGGACCTCGTCGAGGGCGGCGGCAACATGAAGGCGTGGATCCGCACGAAGGAGGCCATGCCGGACGACCCGCTCCTGCATGCCGCGGTGCTGGCCTATCTGTCCGACATCACCCTGCTCAGCGTCTCGACGGTGCCGCACGCGGTGGAGTTCCTGTCGCCGTCCATGCAGGCCGCGTCGATCGATCACGCGATGTGGTTCCACCGCCCGGTCCGGGTGGACGAGTGGCTGCTCTACGACATGACGTCGCCGTCGGCCTCGCACGCGCGCGGCTTCGCGATGGGGCGGCTGTTCCAGGACGGGCTCGCCGTGGCCTCGTGCGCCCAGGAGGGACTGATCCGCGTCCTGTCGTGAGCCGACGGGGACAGACCGCGGCCCGCACCCCGGGGGAGGGGGCACGGGCCGCGGCGTATGGGAGACCGGTGTCCGGTCAGGCGGCCAGTCCCTGGCCGGCCCGGAGCGTGGCCAGCGCCTGCCGCTCGATCTGGCGCACCCGCTCGGCGGTGATGCCCCACTGCACGCCGATGTCGGCGAGCTTGGCCTGGCGGCCGTCGAGGAGGCCGTACCTGCGGCGCACCACGTCCTGGGAGCGCTCGTCGAGGCTGGAGAGCATGGCCTCGAGCCGGGCGCGATCCTCCGCGTCCAGCACCATCTCGTCCGGCCCGGGGGCGGTCTCGCGGGCGATGAGATCGCCCAGCGCGGTGTCGCCGTCGGCCTCGACAGGGGCGTCGAGGGACACGTGGTCACGGGAGTAGCGGATCAGGTCGACGATCTTGGACTCCTCGAGGCCCAGCTCGTCGGCGATCTCGGAGAGCTCCGGCTCGCGGCCCAGCTGGCGCTCCAGGTTGCGGCGCACGGCGGAGACCTGGTTGACCTGCTCGGCCACATGAACCGGCAGCCGGACGATGCGTCCCTGCTGCGCGATGCCGCGCGAGATGGCCTGACGCACCCACCACGTCGCGTAGGTGGAGAACTTGAAGCCCTTGGCGTAGTCGAACTTCTCGACCGCGCGGATCAGGCCGGTGTTGCCCTCCTGGACCAGGTCCAGCATGGGCATCTGGGAGCGCCCGTACTTGCGGGCGACGGAGACGACGAGGCGCAGGTTCGCCTGGATGAAGCGCTGCATGGCGGCGTCGCCGAGTGCGGCCAGTGCCTGCAGCTCGTCCTCGGTGGCCTCGACGGAGGACTCGGCCACGCCGTCGAGGATCTGGCGGGCGAACAGCCCGGCCTCGATCTCGCGGGCGAGGTCCACCTCCTCCACGGCGCTGAGCAGTGGGGTCTTGGCGATGGCGTCCAGGTACAGGCCCACCGCGTCCTTGCCGTCGATGCCGTCATTGGTTCGTGTACGCGCAGTAGTAATCATGTCTATCGAGTCCCTTTCGTACAGTCGTCACCCCCAACAACGCGCAAGGGGTGCCAAGGGTTCCCGCTTCGCATACCCTCCAAGCGAATATGCGACCAGGGTCGTACGTCCGGGGCGCCGAACCCTGACCGCGGGGAGGGGGTTCCCGGATCAGGTCGTTTGAGTGGCCGCTCTGCGCGTGCAAGAATGGGGGCGCGTCACCCTTGACTAAGGCGGGGCGACGCACGCGCTGAAACCCGTAGCAGCCCTCGAGAGGACCAATGTGACCCAGGACGCTGAAGGAACCGGCAAGCCTACCCGAACGCGTCGGGTCGCAGCGGGTGCCCAGTCTCCCGACGGGTCCGCCCCCCGTCCCCGCGCCCGGGCGGCCGCCCCCGCGGGCGGGGCGCCCAAGCCCGCGACCCGCCGCGGCCGGGGTGCCAAGGCAGACGAAGCCACCATCGCCCAGGCCTCCACGGGAGAGGTCGAGGTCCAGTTCAAGCGCGAAGGGGAGGACGTGGTTCTGACTGTCGGGGGTAAGAAGCGTTCGCTCGACGAGGTGGACGACTCGACGTTCAACGAGGCCAGCGAGGCGCCTCTGGTGAAGGAGCTCGTCGAGGAGGAGGGCTTCGCGCTGTCGGACTCCGACGACGCCGACGAGCCCGAGCAGCAGGTCGTCTCCGCCGGCGCCACCGCGGACCCGGTCAAGGACTACCTCAAGCAGATCGGCAAGGTCGCGCTGCTCAACGCCGTCGAGGAGGTGGAACTCGCCAAGCGCATCGAGGCCGGCCTGTTCGCCGACGAGCGGCTCCACTCCACGGAGCACACCGTGGCCGCCGCGGACCGCGAGGACCTCGAGTGGATCGCGGAGGACGGCCGCCGGGCGAAGAACCACCTGCTGGAGGCCAACCTGCGCCTGGTCGTGTCGCTGGCGAAGCGCTACACGGGTCGCGGCATGCTGTTCCTGGACCTGATCCAGGAGGGCAACCTGGGCCTGATCCGCGCCGTCGAGAAGTTCGACTACACCAAGGGCTACAAGTTCTCCACCTACGCCACGTGGTGGATCAAGCAGGCCATCACCCGCGCCATGGCGGACCAGGCCCGCACCATCCGCATCCCGGTGCACATGGTTGAGGTCATCAACAAGCTGGCCAGGGTCCAGCGGCAGATGCTGCAGGACCTCGGCCGCGAACCCACCCCCGAGGAGCTCGCCGTCGAGCTCGACATGACCCCCGAGAAGGTGGTCGAGGTCCAGAAGTACGGCCGCGAGCCCATCTCCCTGCACACACCGCTCGGCGAGGACGGGGACTCGGAGTTCGGCGACCTCATCGAGGACTCCGAGGCCGTGGTGCCGGCGGACGCGGTGAACTTCACGCTCCTGCAGGAGCAGCTCAACGACGTGCTGGACACGCTGAGCGAGCGCGAGGCGGGCGTGGTGTCCATGCGCTTCGGGCTCACCGACGGTCAGCCCAAGACGCTCGACGAGATCGGCAAGGTGTACGGCGTCACGCGCGAGCGCATCCGCCAGATCGAGTCCAAGACCATGTCGAAGCTGCGGCACCCGTCGCGCTCCCAGGTCCTCCGCGACTATCTGGACTGAGCCGCCAGCTCGACGAAGTTGCGCAGCATCGTGTGCACGGCCGGCGTGATCGTCGAGGATTCGGCGAACGCCACCAGCTTGTCAGTGTCGGCCGGGTCGAAGTAGCCGGCGTCGCGGTAGATCCTGATTCGCGCCGCCAGACCCGCGGAGTCCAGCTCCGGGTGGAACTGGGTGGCGTAGACCCGCCTCCCGATCCGGAACGCCTGCACCGGGCACTCCACCCCGGTGGCAAGGAGGGTGGCGCCGGGGGCCAGCAGCCGGCATCCCTCCTTGTGTGCAGTGAACGCCTGCAGCTCGGTGGGCACCCCGGCGAAGATCGGGTCCGTGCGCCCCTCGGCTGTGAGTGTCGCGGTCACCACCCCCACCTCCTCGCCGACGCTGCGATCCACCACGCCCCCCAGCCGGCCGGTCAGCGCGCCGACGCCGTAGCAGAGGCCGAAGAACGGGAAGTCCCGGGCCACCACCTCGTCGATCACCCGGTTCAGGTCCGCCTCGACCCGCACCTGGAGGGCCGACTTGTCGGCGTCGCTGGCGTTGTAGGGGCCCCCGCCGAGGATCACTCCGGAATAGTGGTCGAGATCCTGCGGGGCCAGCGGGGACTCCTCCACCCTGATCTGGACCAGGTCCGCGTCGGTGATCCCGGCCAGCCGGACGATCGCCTCACGCTCTCCCTCGGCGGCGTCGTCCTCGGGGCGGGTGCTCAGTAGCAGGAAGGGCTTCATCGGTGCTCCTTGAACGCGGGTCGGCCGGCGCGTAGTTCCTCGACGGCGGCGCGGGTCACCGCCACCGGGTCTCCGCCGTGTGCCGCGGCCACCCGGCGCTGGCGGAGGTAGCTCGGGCCGCCATGGACCAGGTCCGCCACGTGGGCGAGGTTCTCCGCGCAGCCCAGCTCCTCGGCGATGGGGGTCAGTTCGACGACCCATCGCAGGATCCCGTCGCTGACGTGGATGAGGTACTCGTCCTTGCGTGGGGTGATGACGTCCGCGGAGAGCCCGTACCGGGCGGCCCGCCACTTGTTCTCGCGCATGAACCAGAACGGCAGCCGGTCGATCGGCTCGTCCGCGGCCAGGGCCCGCGACATGCGCTCCACCAGGCACTGGTTGAACGCGGTCAGAGCGCCCAGCTCCATGAGGGTGGGCACGGAGTCCATCGTGCGGTTCTCGACGGTGCCCCACGTCGACGGGCGGACGTCCCACCTGATCTCGGACGGGTTCTGGATCAGGCCCACACCCTCCAGCTGCGAGGCGTAGCTCTCGAGCTCGGCCCAGTCCTTCATGTGGTACGGGAGCCCGTTGGTGGGGAGCTGCTGGAACACCATCGTGCGCTGAGAGGCGAACTTCGTGTCCTCCCCGATCCAGAACGGCGACGACGCGGACAGGGCGATGAAGTAGGGCGCGAAGCGGGCCATTCCGTAGACGATGGGCAGCGCCTTCTCCCGGTTGTCGATCCCGGTGTGGATGTGCAGCCCGTTGATGGCCATCTGCTGCCCCCACCAGGCGTTTCGCTCGGTCACGCGGCGGTACTGGGCCTTGTCTCCGGGCAGTTGCCGGCGCGGGTCGCCGAACGGATGGGCGCCGAGGCCCAGCAGCGTCAGGCCGCGGGGCTCCAGCAGGGACAGCGCGAAGTCCAGGTGGCCGCGCATCTCCTTCACGGCGGCGGGGACGCTCTCGTGCACCCCCGAGACGAGCTCGATCATGCTGGTGAGGTACTCGGAACGGATCGAGCCGTTGACGGGGTCGTCGACCTGCGAGAGCACCACATCGGCCGCGGGGACCTGCTCCAAGGTGCGCGCGTCGACCACGGCGAGCTCCCACTCGATGCCGATCGTCGACTGCCGGGACTGCCCGAACCGGATCTTCATGAGGTCCCTCCCTCCGTGGCGGCGCGTGACGCCGGGATACCAGAGAAGTCTGGCACCTCGACGTGCCGCGCGAGGGGCGGCGGAAACGGATCTGGACACGTGCCCCGTTGCCACTAGGCTGGGCCACCGAGGAAAGAGGTGCCCCCATGTCGCTGTTCGATCGAGTCGAACTCGCCCCCGCAGACCCCATTCTCGGCCTCACCGAGGCCTTCGTCGCCGATCAGCGTGCCGGAAAGGTCAACCTCGGCGTCGGCGTCTACCTCGACGACAGCGGCAAGCTCCCACTGCTCGACTGCGTCCGCACCGCCGAGCAGCGCCTCGCGGCGGAGTCGAAGCCGAAGGGGTACCTGGGCATCGACGGCATGCCGGCCTACCGCGACGCCGTGCGCGCGCTGGTCTTCGGCACGGAGGCCGACGCTCTGGTCGAGGGCCGCATCTCCACGGTCCAGACGCTCGGCGGCACCGGCGCGCTGAAGGTCGGGGCGGACCTGCTGCGCCAGATCGAGCCCTCCGCCACGGTGCTGATCTCAGACCCGAGCTGGGAGAACCACCGCGCCCTGTTCACGCGCGCCGGGTTCAAGGTGGACACCTACCGGTACTACGAGCCGGCCCTCCAGGGCATCGACTTCGACGGCATGCTGGCAGACCTGCGGCGGGCCGACGCCGGCACGATCGTGCTGCTCCACGCCTGCTGCCACAACCCCACCGGCTACGACCTGACGCCCGCCCAGTGGGACCAGGTCATCGACGTGCTGCGCGAGCGGGACCTGATGCCGTTCCTGGACATGGCCTATCAGGGCTTCGGCTTCGGCATCGAGGAGGACGGCGCCGTCGTGGCCAAGTTCGTGGCCTCCGGGCTGGAGTTCTTCATCGCCACGTCGTTCTCCAAGTCCTTCAGCCTCTACGGCGAGCGCATCGGGTCGTTGTCGGTGGTCACCGGCTCCGCCGACGCGGCCCGGCGGGTGCTGTCGCAGCTCAAGATCTGCATCCGCACCAACTACTCCAACCCCGCCACGCACGGCGCGGCCCTGGTGGCCACCGTCCTCCAGGACGCCGACCTGCGTCGCGGCTGGGAGCAGGAGCTGGCCGCCATGCGCGACAGGATCAAGCAGCTGCGACGCGGCCTCGTGGCGGCGCTCGAGGCCAGGGGAGTCTCCGACATGGGCTTCATCGCCTCCCAGTTGGGCATGTTCAGCTACTCAGGGCTCACCAAGGCCCAGATGGTGGCGCTGCGCTCCGACTACGGCATCTACGGCACCGATGCGGGTCGGATGTGCGTCGCGGCGCTGAACGACGGCAACCTGTCCTACGTGGCGGACGCGATCGCTGCGGTGCGCATCGCGCACTGACCGCCGTCAGCCCCGGGCGAGTCCGCTCGCCCGGCGCACCGGGGTGGCGATGGCCTGCGTCAGCGTCTCCCAGGTGCCGTACAGGCGCACGCCGTGCTCCGCCCGGGTCACGGCCGTGTAGAGCAGTTCCCTGGTCAGCAGCGCCGATCCGGAAGGCGGCAGCACCACGGAGACGTGTGCGAACTGGCTGCCCTGGGACTTGTGGATGGTCATGGCGTGCAGGTCCGTCGCGTCGTCAAGGAGCGACGGCGCCACCCACAGAGGGCTCTCGGCGCGGTCCACCACGGCCGTCAGTTCGCCGTCGGACTTCCTCCTGACGACGACGGCGGTGTCCCCGTTGCGGTAGAGCTCGGTGTTGCGCTGGATCAGCAGCGGCTGCCCGGCGTAGGGCCTGGTGTCGAATCCGTAGGCGTCGATCTCAGTGGCGAGCCAGGCGCGGGCGGACCGGGCCCAGTGCCCCACTCCGAACGGTCCCTCCCGGTGGCCGCAGAGGATGCGGTGGGCCGAGAGGGCGGCCAGCGCCGCGTCCGCGTCCCCCGCCCGCGCCGCGGCCACCACGCCGGCGGTGCTGGTCAGCAGGTCCTCGCGGAGCCGGGGGAGGGCGGCGGGCTCGAGCGTGCCGTCGAAGGGGATCAGCTCGAGGCTGGGAGACGCTTCGATGATCCGGCGGGCCGCGTCCGCGTCTCCGGTGAGGATGGCTTCTGCCACCAGATTGATGTCTCGGTTGGAGCGAAAGTTGGTGTGCAGTCGCTCGATGCTGCCGCCAGGTGCGGCCACCAGTGACGGCGCCTGTTCGATGTCCGCCAGGACAGCGCCGGCTTCGACCGAGCGGAGCTGGTGCGGGTCGCCGATGAGGATCAGGCGGGTGGTCGGGGCCAGGGCGGCGAGCAGGGTGGCCATGAGGTCCAACGCCACCATGGATGTCTCGTCGACGACGACGACGTCGAAGGGGAGGGGGTTGCCCGGCACGTACTCCACCTGGGTGGATCTCGGCCGAGCGCCGAGCAGCTTGTGCAGCGTGCCGCCCCAGAGACGCAGGGGGACGTCCAGCTTGGCTGCTACGGCTGCCCGCAACCGGGCGGCCGCCTTGCCGGTGGGGGCGGTGAGCGCCACCCGGGGATCGTCCGGGGCCAGCGAGGCCAGGATCCGGGACACGATGCTCGTCTTCCCGGTGCCCGGTCCACCCGTGATCACGGTGGTGCCGTGGGACAGCGCCGCGACCACCGCCGCCTCCTGGTGGGGGTCCGCAGCCTCGCCCTCGGCAGGTGGCACCGCTGGGTAGGGGTCCCCGGACTGCGCGATCGAGCTGCGCAGCCGCAGCGCCCTGGCGAGCCGGCGTTCCTGCCGCCAGTAGCGGTCCAGGTAGAGCAGCGTGCCGTCGAGCCGGAACGGGCGCCCCTCCTGGTCCGGCGCGGAGACGGCGGGAGAGGCGCCCACCCGGGCCACCCAGCCGGCTGTCGCAGGCCACGCCAGCGTGGGTGCGCCAGCGCCGAGTCCGTCGTCGAGGTCCGCCTCGGGGAGCAGCTCTGAGGCGGCCTGCAGGTCCACGCAGACCGAGCCGAGGCGCAGTTCCCGCGCCGCCAGGGCGAACGCGAGCTGGACCTCGGGGTCCGCCTCTCCGGCGAGTGAGGCCAGGCGCCGAGCGAGGTGGAAGTCCACCGGGCGCAGCATTCCCGCCTGACAGAACGTGAGCAGCACCCCGGTGGCCGCGATGGGGATCTCAGGCACTCTGTCCACCCAGCAGGTCGGACGCAGCCACGACAAGGGCCGCCGGGGGCCGCCATCCCATGACGCCGCAGGATGCCCCGTCGACCACGGGGGTCTCCGGCCCGGCCATTCCGCGCACGAACAGGTAGCCGACCCCGCCGAGGTGCCGCTCCGGCGCGTAGCCGGGGAGCCGGATGCTGAGGAAGCGGTGAAGGGCCACGCAGTAGAGCATGGCCTGGAGCGGGTAGTGGGCCTGCATCATGGCCTCGGCCATCGACGGGGCGACGAAGTGGCCGAGGGTCACCGGCTCGCCGGCCGGCGCGATGCGGTTGGTCTTGTAGTCCACGACGACGAAGCGTCCGTCGTCGAGTTCCAGCACCGCGTCGATCGACCCGGTGAGGAATCCGTTGAGGACGGCGTCCGCGGCCTCCGACGTCCGCAGCCGCTCCGGGTAGGGGGCGAGGGGGTCCGTGCCCGCAAGATGCGCCGCCATGAGGGCCGCGAGATCGCGCAGGGTGGCGGGTGATCCTTGATCCGCCAGCGGAAGATCGAAGTCCAACTCCGGCAGTCGCCGACCGGTGGGCAGGTCGCTGAGCGTGCTGGGGGTGAGGGGCAGAAGGGGGGTCCGACACACCGCGGAGAGGGCCTCGGCGAGCGCCGCGTGGTGCGAGGGGTCCAGGGCATGCTGGGGGCCGAGCTCCGCCACGAGCCGAGCCGAGGAGCCCTCCAGTTGGTCCGCCGACCACTCCAGGCGCTCCAAGGCCTCATGGACCAGGGTGCCGAACCCGGCGCCCGCGGGCAGGCCGTCCATCGGCGACAGCGCGGTGAGGGCGGGCGACTCGGGTGCGGGTAGCGGCACGTCCACCTCGGCGGACTCGTCCGTGAGGACGTGCGTGGGGGCCTGGTCGTGGAGGTCGCGCGTGAGGCCGGAGTAGGAGGTGCGGCGCCACGTCTGGTCGATCTGCCGCGGGAAGACCGCGAGGCTCAGATCCGGCGGCGCCGCGGGCGGTGAAGACGCGGGCGCGGGATCGGGCGGATCGGTCGGGAACCCCGAGACGTACACCCCGGACGCGCCGGCCGCCGACCCTTTGCTCCTGCGCTCCCAGGACCGCAGGAGCCCGGAGAGCGGGCCGCGCTTGTGTCTGTTCCCCGTTCCCTCGACGTGCCACGCGACACAGCAGTGCTGGGCTCGGGTGAACGCCACGTAGAGCAGACGCGTCTCCTCAGCCAGCGCCTGGTCGTCGAGTTCCTTGGCTAGGGGCTCGTCCCAGGACGGCGACGGCCCGATGTACAGGTGGCGGGTCCCGTTGTGGACCAGGGTGAACGGCTTGTTTCGCACGGCGCTCACGCCGTCGGTCTCGGGCAGCAGCACGATGGGAAACTCGAGCCCCTTCGCGGCATGGATGGTCATCACGCGGACCGCGTCCTCGTCGCCGGCCACTCGGATGGGGTCCGCGCCATCCTCGTCCGCGGCGCGTTCGGCGAGAACGGCGAGCAGCGAGCTGAGCGTGCGGGGGCCCTCGGCCTCCAGTAGTTCCGCCACCTGGCTGAGGTCCGCGAGATCGCGCTCCCCGTCGGGTTCGCGCATCAGGCGCTCGTCGAGCCGCTCCGCGGTGCGCAGATGCGCCAGCACGCGTGAGAGCCCGCCCTCGGTGAACCGTCGGGTGAGGGTACGCACCACGGTGCTGACGCGCGCCGGCTCCGCGCCGTCCTCGTCGAGGAGCGCACCGAGGTCCGAGCCGATGAGCGGGGTGAGCGCCGCCAGCCTGATCGTGGCCTGGCTCGGATCCGCCATCGCGGCCAGCAGGGTGGCCCAGTACCGAGCCGCCGGCTGGGTCCACACCGACTGGCTGCCCGTGAGGACGGCAGGTATCCGGGCGTCGGCGAGGATCTTCCGCAGGTGTCGGGCCCGGGCGCCGCGCCGCACCAGGATGGCGATGTCCGAGTAGCGCACCCGGCCTTCCTCGCCGCGGTGGGTGAATCGGGTGCGTTGCACGAGGTTGCCGATGGTGGCGATGAGGTCTGCCTCGATCGCGGCCGACGGCGTGTGGCAGGTGAACTCCCGGGCAACCGCGGTGCGCAGCCACAGGCGTTGGTGGACGGGCATGGTCAGGCGGTTGGACTGCACGCTGGCCACGGGGTTGACGGTCACCGCCTCGTCCCCGAGCGGTGCGTCCGTGAACAGTTCGAGCACTCCCTCGACCAGCGCAGCGTCGCTGCGGTAGTTGACGCCGAGGGTGTGCACCTCCGCCGCCTCCTTGGCGGCGAGGTAGCTGTGCAGGTCAGCGCCGCGGAACGCGTAGATGGACTGCTTCGGATCCCCGATGAGGACGGTGGCCCGCTCCTGGGAGACGAAGGCCCGCTCGATGACGTCCCATTGCTCGGGATCCGTGTCCTGGAACTCGTCGACCAGGACCACGGAGAAGCGTCGGCGCAGCTCCGCCTGCACGGCGGGAGCCAAGGCGGGCGACCGGAGGAGCTGCTTGAGCCTGCCGACGACGTCGTCGTAGGTGCACAGGCCCTGGTGCGCCTTGCGCTGCGCGTACAGGCCGCGGGCGTCTTGGGCGAACTCGTGGTGCGGACCCGACGGCGGCAACAGAGGCAGCGACGTCATGCAGGCGGCTTCACCGATCTCCATCGCGAAACGGGGCTTCATGGGCGGCGAGGGGTCCTTCCGGTGGCGGCGCAGGTAGGTGTCGGCCGCGCACTGCCGGACCAGATCCACGGAGTCCGGGCCGACCTCGTCGGCCGGATCCCAGTCCCCGAGGATCCCGAGCTCGTGGAGCATGGCGGAACAGAAGGCGTGGGTGGTGAGGATGGTCAGTTCGTTGAACCGGGCCACCGCCGCCGTCAGCCGCGCGCGGTGGAGGGCCGCGTCGCCAGCGGCCAGATGGGTGGTGACCGCGTCCGCCGTTGCGGGCAGGGGCCGCCCGGCGACGACCTCATCCAGTGCCGCGAGGGTCTCTGTCAGCCTGGAGAACACGCGCGATCGCAGCTCGCCGGTGGCGTGGCGACCGAAGGTGATCAGCAGCAGACTGCTGACGTCCAGCCCGCCCTCGGCGAGGTATCGGGCGGCCAGGGCGGCGATGGCGTAGGTCTTGCCGGTGCCGGCGCTCGCCTCCAGCAGGGTGGTGCCGGTGGGGAGCGCGCCGGTGAGGTCGAAGGTCGACGTGCTGGTCATGACAGGCTCCTGACCATCGGGCCGTAGAGCGCGGACGCCCACGCCGCGAACGCGGTGGCCGAACCGTTGGCCGGGTCCGTGGGGAGCGGGACGTCGGTGAACAGCTCGGACACGTCTGAGTCGAAGAACAGCTCCCAGGACCGCGCCGGCCAGTTCCACTTCCTCTGCTGGTAGCTCCGGAACCCTCCCGCCCACTCGGATTCCTTGAACGTGCCCGCGGTGTTCTCCCGGACGAGCTGGATGGCGGGGGCGGCGGGCACCGCCAGGAGGCGATGTTGACCCAGGGTGTAGGCGCGGGCGACTGCGGCCAGCCACCGGGTGGCATCCGCCTGATCAGGCGCCGCGAGGTTCAGCGATTCCGGGTGCGTTTCACCGTACGACCGCCGAAGCCGGTAGAGGCGCGCCGGACCCGCCCGGCCGCTCGCGGCCAGCGCGAGGGCTTCCAGCCAGGGGGTGATGAGTTGCTCGTCGCCGGCGCTTGCGGTGACGGCCACCACCGCGCCACCGCGGGTGCGGACATCGCCCGTGAGCTGGACCACGCCGAGATCCGCCAGGTCCAGCGTCACGGACACGCGATGTTCCTCAAGCTCCGAGGCCCACTCGCCTCCCGCCACTTCCCACAGGGACCAGGCGTCTGCGCGTGCCGATTCGAACGCCAGGCGGCCGATCTCCAGGGGAGGGTGCTCCTCGCGTTGCCTCAGGGCCTTTTCCACCTCGTCGCCGCTCAGCCCGGACTTCCAGGCCGTCAGCAGGTCGGACATGATGGTCCAGCGCTGGAGCGCGTCGGCCTCAAGGGGGATCTCGTCTTTCACCTCGGTCGCCCGGTACACGGTGATGCCGGCCGCGGTCTTGAGGAAGGCGCGGGCCGGGTCTGCCAGGAACTGAGCCAACTGGTCGATCCGCACCTGCTCCGGCGCGGTGCCCACGGGCCGAGTCCTGGCGGCCGTTCTGCGACGCTCGTGCCGGCCGGGCAGCCAGGTGCGGCCGTGCCGGGCGAGCGCCCCGGCGAGGGCGGGGGAGTCGAAGCTTGCCGGGGCGTGGAAGTTGGCCGCCGACGTGGCTGTTGCGGGATGCGCGACCGGGACGGGCTCGGCACCCAGGTGGTCCAGCAGCCAGCTGATCGCCACGGGAAGGGCGACCCGGTCGTTGGTGCGCTGGGAGCGCGACTGCCGGACGATGAGCAGGTGCTCGGCGCAGAGCGCGTGGTCGAGAAGCTGGTCCCGGCGGCGGACCCGTGGATCGGGAGCGGCGTCGCCCAGATCGATGCAGTCCGCCGGGAGCCCGGTGCGGCCAGGGACGACGTCGTCGGTGACCCCGAGCAGGGCCACCACGCGGAACTCCACGTGGGGGAGCTCCCCCAGGGAGAGCACCGCGAGGGACCCGTTGCCCGCGGCCGCGCGGCGGCGGTAGGTGGTGCCCGCGTCCGAGAGGAGGAGTGCGAACTCGTGCCGGGTCAGCGGCGTGAGGTCAGCCGCATGGTCCGTCGCCAGCCGGGTGAGCAGGCGGGCCGTGGCGACCTGCTGCCACTCGTCGGCGTGGGGGAGGCCGACCAGCGAGTCCAGAGCCGCCCGGCATCGTTGGACCCAGGCCGGGATGGTGGCGGCGTCCGACGTGGCGGCGACGAGGTGCCGCAGCCGGGACACGACCTCACAGAGTGACCCGACGATGTCCATGTCCGGTGCCGCGACGACTTCTGCGCCGCTCAACCCCAGCCCTGCGTCGTCCCCCGGGGCGACGACGAGCCCCACCAGCAGCCGGTCCAGGCCCCTCAACCAGGTGTTCTGAGCCACGTCCTCCACCCCGAACTGGGAGCGCTGGGCGCTGTCCAGCCCCCACCGGATCCCTGCGCCGCTGACCAACTCCACCACCGTGTGCCGGTCCGTGAGACGCCACCGGTGCGCGATGGCTGGACGCAGAAGCAGCTCCACCAGGGCGCTGGCCGTGGCGCGGGAGCTGCCCAGGCGCAGCAGATCCACCAGGAGCAGAACCAGGGGGTTGGGTGCCTCGCCGCCCACCTGCTGCACGCGGAGCTGACGCCCAGGGTGGAGCCCCGAGGCGTCGCCGGGGGAGAATGCCGCGTCCAGGAGTGCGGCATAGCGCTCGGGCCGGGGGCAGACGATGGCCACGTCGCGAGGCTCAAGGGTGGGATCCTCGGCGAAGGTTCGGGTGAGTTCGTCCCTCAGGACCTCCACCTGGCGGGCCTCGCCATGGGAATCATGGACGGTCACGATGGGCGCAGGGCGGGGAGAGCCGGGGAGATCCACGGTGTGCGTGGCCAGGGGGAGGGCCCAGCGTTCTCCAGCGGTGCCCGACTTCTGGATGAGGGTGACGGGGCGTGCCGTCGCCAGCGCGCCCAGCACCTGCAGATCTGGCGCCGTGAGGTGGTCCACCGCCAGCAGCAGCGTGGGTGTCTCGTCGCGCCGGGCCGCGTCGAGCACAGCGCCGAGCGTCTCGAGGGGGTCCACCTCGAGGGCTGCGACGGCCGCACGCACCAGTGCGGGCTGCCACTGGGCCGCCTCGGGCAGGGCCACGCCGCCGGGCCCGTGGTCTCCGCCGTCGAGCCAGTCTGCGACCAGATCCGGAACCAGGTCCACGTAGCTTCGGAGCAACCGGGCGAGGCGCACCGCCGTGGCTCGCCTCCGCCCCGGCCGAGCGCCGTCGCTGTCGAAGGCGGCCTGCAGCAGCGGGTGCCCGGCGGACACCTCCGCGAGGGCGGCCTGGACGGCCATGTCCAGCGGTGTGCCGAGCCAGCGGGAGCGTTCTGCTGCGACCCCTGCCGCGTCAGCCAGGCTCCTGGTGAGATCCGCGGGGGTGACGTAGGCGATGCCGGCGGAGATCCCCAGCCGCGCCGACACCTCTTGGCTGGTGACGCGAGCCGTCTCCCGCGTGGCGACGATCACGCGCGCCGTGCCGAACGGGCCCAGCGCCAGGCCGTCCAGACGCTCGACGAGGTGGTCCAGCAGCACGCTCCGGCGGGCACCCCGGGCAAGGGTCAACGGCATCCGCGCCACCTCCTCTCACACCCCGGGTAACCATACTTGCGGGCACCGACAGAAACACCGCGACGGGTCTCCGGCTGGGAACTGTCGTGGAGGGCGGCCACAATGTGGGGGTGAGCGACCAGATTCTTGATGCCCTGGACCCGGAGCAGCGCCGCGTGGCCACGCTCCTGGACGCCCCGGTGGTGGTGCTCGCGGGCGCCGGCACCGGCAAGACCCGCGCCATCACGCATCGAATCGCCTACGCGGTCAGCCAGGGCCGGTACCAGCCGGCGGCCACGCTGGCGGTCACCTTCACCACCCGCGCGGCAGGGGAGATGCGCGCGCGCCTGGCCGCGCTGGGCGTCCGCGGGGCGCAGGCGCGCACCATCCACTCCGCCGCGCTCCGGCAGTGCCAGTTCTTCTGGCCGCAGGCGTACGGCGTGGCCTTTCCGCGCGTGGCGGAGAACACCTACGGGCTCGTGGCGCGTGCCGCGCACCAGGTGCTCGGCAAGTCCGAGCCGGCTCTGGTGCGCGACCTCGACAGCGAGATCTCCTGGGCCAAGACCAGCAACGTCTCCGCCGCCAGGTATCCGGAGGTGGCGGGTGGCCGCGCCGTCGCCGGGGCGTCGGCGGCCCAGGTGTCGGCCACGATGGCCCTGTACGAGAAGCAGAAGCTCACCGAGGGCAGCGTGGACTTCAACGACATCCTCATGTGCAACGCCGTCCTGCTGACCGAACACCCCGAGATCGGCGACACCATCCGGCAGACGTACCGTCACTTCGTCGTCGACGAGTACCAGGACGTGTCGGCGTTGCAGCACCGCCTGATCAGCCTGTGGGTGGACGGCCGTCCGGACGTGTGCGTCGTGGGGGACCCCAATCAGGCCATCCACTCCTTCGCGGGCGCGGACGCGTCGTATCTGCTGGGCTTCGCCTCGGGAGTCGACGGCGCCGAGACCGTCCGGCTGTTCCGCAACTACCGCTCCACTCCGGAGGTCCTCACCTCCGCCAACAAGGTCCTGAGGGTGCGGCCGGGTGGCCCTGGCGCGCTCACGCCCACCCGTCCCTCAGGGCCGAAGCCCACGTTCACCGGGCATCCGGACGAGGCCTCGGAGGCAGGAGCCGTCGCCCAGTGGCTCAAGGACGCGCACGCGGCGGGTACGCGCTGGTCCGAGCTGGCGGTCCTGTACCGCATCAACGCCCAGTCGCCCGCCCTCGAGGCGGCACTGAGCGAACGCGCCATCCCCTACTCGGTCCGAGGCACGGAGAAGTTCTACGACAGGGCAGAGGTGCGCCAGGCCATCGCAGAGTTCACCAGGCACGTGGAGCGGGGCGAGGGCGCGTCCGCCGTGGACGTGATGGATGCCGTCCTCGCCTCGTCGGGGTGGCGGCCGGAGGCGCCGGACGGCCAGGGGCGGCAACGGGAGAGATGGGAATCGCTCAGCGCACTTCGCGGCATGGTGATCGACGAGGCGGCGAGGCACGACGTATGGGCCGCGGGTGAGGCGGCCGACTGGCTGCGCGAGCGCTCCTCGTGGCAGGCGGCGCCGGTGGCCGACGCGGTGACCCTGTCCACTCTGCACGCCGCCAAGGGTCTCGAGTGGGACGCGGTGGCCGTCATCGGGGTCCGGGAAGGGCTGATTCCCTTCGTGCTGAGCCAGGAGGAGCCGGCCCTGTCGGAGGAGCGTCGGCTGCTCTACGTCGGGTTCACCAGGGCCAAGCGCGACCTGCGTGTCAGCTGGGCCGCGGGGAGGGGAGGCTCGACGCGGTCGCGGTTCATCGCGGACCAGGTGAGCGGGCCGGCATCTGTCGCCCGCCCGGCGAAGGAGAAGGCCACCACCGCCCGGTCACGCACCTGCAGGGTCTGCGGCGGGCACCTCCACACCGCCGCGGAACGCAAGCTCAGCAGGCACGAGGGCTGTGAGGTCAGCTACGACGAGGCCCTGTTCGAGGCGCTGAGAGCGTGGCGGCGGGCGGTGGCCGAGGAGGCGTCCGTGCCGGCCTTCGTCGTCTTCACCGACGCCACCCTCCAGGCGATCGCCGAGGCCGTCCCCCTGTCAGAGGCGGAGCTGCTGCGCCTGCCGGGCATCGGGAGGGTGAAGGCGGAGCGGTACGGAGGTGGCGCACTGGAGGTCATCCGCGGGCATCAGGGCTGAACGCAGCCCGGGGCTCGGCAGGCCGCGCGCTTCCCCCAGCCCACCACGCCCAGCCCCGGGGCCGACAGACGCCAGGTCCAGCCGACGGCCACCAGGTCCGTGCTGCCCCGGACGATGGCGTGCGCCTGGAGCGCGGCCAGGGAGCCCGCCCAGCCCACCAGCGCGCGGTGCGCGCCTCGTGTCTGGGGGCCCGGCAGGTGTCCATGGCCGAGGCACGCGGGGCAGGGGCCGTGCCCCGGGGCCACGAAGGGGCCCACCTGGGCCGATTCGGAGTCCCAGGCCACGTGCAGGACGCCCTGCCCGGCCTCGTAGATCTCCGACTCCAGCGTGGGGTGGGCGCCGGGCGGCCCCACGAGCAGCGTCAGGCTCGCGCCCAGGGTCGATCCTGGGGAGCGGAGTGCGGCCTCCGGCGTGATGGGGACCGCGTGAAGGTGCGCGCGGCGAAGAGCGATGGCGAGCGTGCGGGTGTCGAGGGGGTCGCCCACGACGGAGACCTGAACGGTGTGCATGGGCCCAGACTCGCGGGTCGGCTGCCCCGGAGGAACACCCTGGTGAAACCGGACAACACCTCGCGGCACACGGACAACACCGGTCTCGCCCGAACCACACCCGGAACTCCCGGACCGGCCTGGGCGTCAGTCGCGGCCGGTGTCGGGGCAGCGCAATGGGGCGGTGCACAGTGGCCACCGCCCCATTGAAATGCCCTCAGCGGGCACGGGTTACGCCGCTCAGGCCTTGCCGAGGATGCGGTTGAGGTTGGTCCCGCACTCGGGGCACTTGCCCTTGGCCATCTTGGTGCCCTTGGCATTGACCACGACCTCGCCCTTCGCGTCGCGCTTCTCCTTGCACTTCACGCAGTAGAACGAGCCTTCCCAGATCTCCGCAGTCATGTTTTCCTCCTTGTTCGGGGTGGTTGCCGATTTCAGCAACCGCGTTCACTCTAGGCGCCGCCCCGAGCGCTCACAACGAGACACACCGGCCGGACACGGTGGAGTCCCGGCCGCTCGCTCCGCCTTCCCCTGCGTAACGAGCCACCGGGACTCACCTGGGCAAGTTAAGCGCGGGCCGCTCCGCCGCGTCAAGGCATGCCCCGCTCAGGCCCCCGGCCCCTCGAGGAGCCGCCGCAGCTCTGCATCCATCTCGTCCTCCACCGGCTCGTCGGGGCGGGCTTCCCCGGCGGCGAAGGAGAGCGGGTCTGCGAGGTGCCCCGCGGTCGGCAGCAGGTCCGGGTGGCGCCACACGGCGTCGCGGCCCTCGGCGCCGCGGTGATGCTCGACGGCGGCCCAGAGGTTCTTCGCGTCACGCACCAGCCGCGGACGCAGGTCGAGGCCGAGCAACTCGGCGAAGACACTGGTCACCGGCGTGGCGGAGGCGCGGCGGCGGTGCAGGACCTCCTCCAGCTGCGGGGCGTTCGGCATCCAGGGCGCGGTTGCGCGGCCGACGACGTGGTCCACCCAGCCCTCCACCAGCGCCAGCAGGACCTCCAGGCGCTGCAGGATCTCGATCTGGGTGGGGGTGCTGGCGGGTTGGAAGAAGGATCCCCGCACGGACTCGCCGACCGCCACAACGTCCTCGATGGACAGGTTCTGCAGGTTCTCCGGCTGGAACTGGCTGGCGATCGCGTCGAAGTCGATGGTGATCTCCCGCGCGAAGTGCCCCAGTAGGGCACTCAGCTGCGGCGACAACCAGGCGACGTGATGGAACAGACGCTGCCTGGCAGCCTCGCGCAGGAGGAGGAACAGCGTGACGTCCCGCTCGCTGGCATCCAGGTCCTGCGTGAACCGTGCGACGTTGGCCGGGATGATGACAACGCCTGGCGAGCTGAGCAGATTGAACCCGATCTCGGTGCCCGTGAGGATGTCCCCGGCCACCCGGGCCAGCTCCCGCTTCAGGCGGTCACGGTAGATCAGCGATGCGGACTGCTTCATCATGGGGGCGAGGAGCCGCCCCATGGGTTCCAGCTCGCCACCCGCGTCGTCGACGGTCCCGCGCTTGAGCGCCTCCGCCAGCCCGTCGATGATGGGCTCGATGACAGCCCGCCAGCCGTCCCCGGTCTCGTCCAGCCACGCGGACCTGGTGATGGCCCGGGCGGGCCTCCCTGTCTCGGTGAAGGTGGTCTGGGGCGACAGCCAGGCCTGCGCGAGGCGCTCGGCGTCGACGACCGCAGCCTTCTCCTCGGCCCTGAGCTCGGGGTCCGCGCCCGCCTCGGACGCGAGTTGCTTGGCCGCGGTGAGGGTGGTCCGCCAGGCGGCCTCGGGATCCCGGTCGGCGTTGGTCATGCCGAACATCAGGCCCTGGCCGGACTGTTGCATCCGGGCCACCTGGGCGAGCAACTCCTCGAGATTGAGCTGGTCCGCGTCGCCAAGGCCCATCTGTTGCAGCATCTTGCGCAGCTGCTCGAAGTCGAACGATCCGAACGGGTCAGGGTTGGGCATTTACATGACCTCCTCGTGGACCATTCTTCCCCATGGTGCAAGCGCCGCGCGACCGCTTGTCGCCGCTTGCTAGGGTGAAGAGAAATCGTCAGAAGGGAGCGCTCGGTGTCGCGCAACGCGGTGGCCATCGTGTCCTCCCTCCTCTTCGTGTTCCTCGCCGCGCTGCTGGTGGTCATCCCTGTTCCCTACGTGGCATGGCGGCCAGGGCAGACGGTCGACGTGCTGGCCTCCACGGAGGCGGGCGCCCAGGTCATCCAGGTGTCCGGGCTCCCCACCTTCGAGACGACGGGGCAGTTGCTCATGACCACCGTGTCGACCACCCGCGTGGACTCGACACTCAGCCTTCCCGAGGCGGTCTTCGTCTTCATGGCAAACGACTCGGACGCCATGCCGCGCGACGTCATCTACCCTCCCGGAAAGTCGTCGTCGCAGGTGCAGAGCGAGGCGGTGGCGATGATGGACAAGTCCCGGATCAACGCCACGGTCGCGGCACTCCGGGCGGCCGGGGTGGCCGTCAGCGAGCTCCCGAGGGTGGAGAGCGTCGTCCTCTCCGGCCCCAGCGCAGACCGGCTGCAGCCTGGTGACCTCATCACGATGGTCGACGAGATCGAGATGAAGACCCGCGAGGACGTCATCGCCCAGGTGGCCACCCATGCCGTGGGAGACGTGGTGGTGTTCACGGTCCTGCGTGACGGGCAGGAGAGCATCGTGAGCGTCACCACGAGCGCCAGCAACACCGACTCGCGCCGTCCGGTGGTGGGCATCAGCCTCGACACGGGATTCCTCTACGCGCCGCAGGTGCAGTTCGGCGTGGATCAGAACGTCACGGGGCCCAGCGCGGGGCTGATCTTCGCGCTGGGGCTCTACGACCGGATCACCGAGGGAACGCTCATCGACGAGACGGTGGTGGCCGGCACCGGGGAGATCGACCCCAACGGGCGCGTCAGCCGGATAGGCGCGGTCCGCGAGAAGATCATGGGCGCCCAGCGCGACGGGGCCACCGTGTTCCTGGTGCCCGAGGACAACTGCGCAGACGTCGGGAACCTGGACACGGACGTGCAGCTGGTGCGCGTCGGGACACTCAAGGACGCGATCGCAGCGCTCCAACTCAACCACGAAGGAAAGACCGCGGAGGTGCCCACCTGTGGCTGATTCGTCGAAGCTGATCGCCTGTCTCATGGACGTGGAGAGACACGTCTCCTCGTCAGGCTGGGACCAGCCGGCCCGCCTCTTCGCGCTGGTCACCACCCGGACGCTCCTGGAGGTCGAACCGCAACTGCGGGGCCGGGTGCCGGAGGCCACCCCGGACGCGCTGACGGCGATCGAACAGGATGAGTTCCACGCCACCGAGGATGTTGTCGAGCGCCTGCGTGGGATCTTCTGGCCGGACACCGTCGAGGGTTGCGCCCTGGCGATGGAGCGCGCCTTCCTCCCGCCGGAACACGAGGCGGCACTGCCAGAAGACCCCGACGAGGCGGCCCGCTTCGTGGCCGCGCACCCGGAGAGGGCCGACGTGCGCATCGTCGTCGGCGTGCTCAGGGACGGGACGCGTCATGGATTGGCGCGGCTGGTGACCAACCCCGAGGATCTGCTGGGAGCCGAGGATCTCATCCCCGGCCTGGCGGACGCCTTGGCAGACACGTTCAGGAGTGATGAGGCGTGAGCGCCAACACCGCAAACCCCGAGGCCCCCACCGGACGGGGGCCCCTGCTCTGGACGGTGATCATCGCGGGCGGACTGCTGCTCGTGGCGGTGATCGCCTCCAGGACGCTCACGGACTACCTGTGGTTCCGCAGCATCAACTTCCAGACGGTGTTCACCACACAGCTCGCGGCCCGGCTGGGGCTGTTCGTCGTGTTCGGTTCGCTGCTGTTCGCGCTCGTCTTCTTCAACATGGTGATCGCCTACCGGCTGCGGCCCAAGGTGCGCAGGGCCAACCTGGACTCCGAGTTCCTCATCCAGCTGCGTGACGCCCTGGACCGCAGGTCCAAGGTCCTCATGGCCATCCCCTCCGTGGTGGTGGGCATCCTCGGCGGCATGGCCGCCTCCGGGATGACGGATGTGTTCCTGGCGTGGTGGCATGCCACCCCGTTCAACTGGGCGGACCCGTACTTCGGCCTTGACGCCGGCTACTACGTCTTCACGCAGCCGTGGTTGCGGTTCGTCGTCGGGTACCTGCTGTTCGCGATGATCGCCGGGGCGTTCGCCGCCCTGGCGGTCCACTTCATGACAGGGGCCCTCAACTCCTCGGCGCTGCGGGGACGCGGCAACACGGCGGCAGGGGTGGGCGCGCAGCGGCACCTGTCGATCCTCCTGGGCCTCATCATGCTGCTGATCGCGGCGAACACGATGCTGGACCGGTTCGGGCTCAGCATCACCCCCAACAAGAACTTCACGGGCCTGGGCTACACGGACTTCACCACCCGGGTGCCCGTGGCCGCCATCATCGCCACCATCTGCGTCATCGTGGCCATCCTGGCGTTCGTCAACGCGTGGAAGATCCGGTGGAGCGTGCCCGGGGCCTCCATCGCGCTGCTGGTGGTCTCAACCCTCCTCCTGGCCATGCTCTACCCGTGGATCGTGCAGAGCTTCGAGGTCACCCCCGATGAGGAGGAGAAGGAACGCCCCTACATCGCCAACAACCTCACGGCCACGCGCTACGCCTACGGCATCGAGGACGTGGAGATCGAGGACTACGAGGCCACCACCACGGCCTCGGCCGGTCAGCTCCGCCAGGACGCCGAGGCGCTCCCGGCCATCCGGCTCATCGACCCCACCGTCGTCCCGGCCGCCTTCGAGCAGCTTCAGCAGGTGCGCGGCTACTACAGCTTCCCGGAGACGCTCGACATCGACCGCTACGTGATCGACGGCAAGGCCACGGACTCCGTGGTCGCGGTGCGCGAGCTGGACCTGAACTCCGTGGAGTCGGGCGACACCTGGAACAACCGCCGCACCGTGTACACACACGGCTATGGGATGGTGGCCGCCTACGGCAACCAGCGCGAGGCCAACGGCGAGCCGGTGTTCTTCTCGGGTGGAATCCCCACCGTGGGGACGCTCCCCGAGCACGAGCCACGCATCTACTTCGGCGAGCAGACCGACTACTACGTGGTCGTCGGCTCCCCGGAGGGCCAGGATCCGGTCGAGCTGGACACGCCGTCGGGCGGCGAGGGCCGCACCGAGTCGCTGTACACCTACACGGGGGAGGGCGGCGTCGACATCGGCAACCCGCTGGTCCGCGCGGCCTTCGCCGTGCGCTTCGGCGACATCAACCTGATGCTGTCGGACCGCGTCAACGACGAGTCACGGCTCATGCACGACCGGGTGCCGGTGCAGCGCGTCCAGGAGGCCGCTCCGTGGCTGACCCTGGACTCGGACCCGTTCCCGAGCGTGGTCGACGGCCGGATCGTCTGGATCATCGACGCGTACACCACCACCGACAGCTTCCCCAACTCCACCAACAGCGACTGGACGCAGGCCATCTCGGACTCCCGGACCGCGGCCGACAGGCTGCTCATGGGCCAGCAGGTCAACTACGTGCGCAACTCGGTCAAGGCCACCGTCGACGCCTACGACGGCACGGTGACGCTGTACGAGTGGGACGAGAACGACCCCATCCTGCAGACCTGGGAGAAGGTCTATCCCGGCGTCATCACGCCCAAGTCCGAGATCTCCCAGGAGCTCCTGGAGCACCTCCGGTACCCGCAGGACCTCTTCAAGGCCCAGCGCGAGATCCTCGGCCGCTACCACACCACCAGCCCCAACACCTGGTACCGCCAGACCGACATCTGGCAGGTGCCCAACGACCCCGTCCGGGCAGGGCAGCAGGGCCTCAAGGAGCCCCCGTACTTCCTCACCATCCGCTGGCCGGGCGACGACTCGCCGCACTTCGCCAACACCACCGTGTTCGTGCCGAAGGACCGCGAGAACCTCAGCGTGTACATGTCCGTCAACGCGGATGCCACCACCGAGGACTACGGGCGGATGAGGGTGCTCAAGCTGTCGGATGCCAAGCAGATCGCAGGCCCGGGACAGACCTACAACTTCATCGCGACCAATCCGCTGGTGGCGGACAAGCTGTTGCCCTTCAACCGTCAGGGTGCCTCCGCATCCGCGATCTACGGCAACCTGCTCACCCTGCCCCTGGGCGGCGGCCTGCTGTACGTGCAGCCGATCTCCACCCAGACGACGGGGACCACGGGCGCCTATCCCGCGCTGCGGTTCATCGTGGTGCGCTTCGGGGAACAGATCGGCATCGGCGAGACGCTCCAGTCAGCCCTTGACCAGGTGTTCCAGGGCGATGCCGGCGCCGACACCGGGGAACAGCCCACGGACGTGGCCCCCGTCGACCCGGAGGCGCCGTCGGTGCCCGAGGACGCTCAGGTGCGGGCGCGCAACTTCCTGGACGAGGCGCAGGCCCTGTTCGAGGCGGCCGACCAGGCGCTCCGCGACGGGGACCTGGCGGACTACCAGGCCAAGGTCCGGGCGGCCGAGGCCAAGATCGCCGAGGCGGCGGAGGCCCTCGGCTGATCAGCCGGTCAGCCGCGGAGGTCGACGACCTCCGCGGCCAGGCCGACGCCCGCGAGGGCCGGGACCAGGGCGGCCGCGTCGCCCATCACCGCGACACTCAGGCTTTCAGGCGTGACCACGGTGCGGAAGGCGTCCGTGGCGTCCGCCGGGGTGACTGCGGCCAGGTGGGCGAAGTGGTCGTTCATGAACCCCGGCTCGAGCCCCGCCGCGGCGAGTGCCGAGGCCTGCGCGACGATGTCTGCGGAGGTCTCGTTCGCCAGGGGAGCCACGCCGATGAGGTAGCGGCGGGCGTCGTCGATCTCCGCGTCGCCGAAGGGCGCACGCAGGGCGAGCCCCTCGAGGAGCCGGGCCACCGCGTCTGCCGCGACCTCGGTGCGCACGCTGCCGCCCACGGTGAACATCCCCTCGTCGGTGCCCGGGGAGAACCCTCCGCTGATGCCGTAGGTATAGCCGAGGCGCTCGCGCAGCTCGAGGTTGAGCCGGCTCGCGAACGCCCCTGCCACAGCCTGGCCGGCGAGGCGTAGCGCCGCCCACCGTGGATCCAGCCGCGACACGGTGCGTCTCCCGGCCACGATGGTGGCCTGCACCGCGTCCGGCTGATCGACGACGACGATCCGGGGCGGGCGCTCCGGAGCCGCGACGGGGGACGCGGGCACCGGTGACGGCGCGGCCCACGAAGCCATCGCCTTGAGGGCCTCGGCGGCGTGCGAGCCGGCGATCAGCAGGGTGGCGCCCACCGGCGAGAAATGGGTGCGGTGCCAGCGCCGCACGTCGTCGGGACCGATCGCGGTGAGCGTCTCCGGGGTGCCCGCGGCGGGGCGGCCGTCACGGTGCCCGGCCCCGAACAGCTCCCGGCGCAGCGCCAGGCGGACGGCCGACGAGGGGGAGGCGAGCTTGGAGTCGTACCCGGCCACCTGCGCCTCGACGTGGTGCGCGACATCACGCTCGTCGAACGCCGGCTCGGTGAGGACCTCGGTGAAGAGCGGGAGGACCGAGGCCAACCTGCGGGAGGGCGCCTGTCCGCCCAGGGTGGTGTAACGCTGGCGTGCGGTGCCGTGCAGCGTCGCGCCCTGGTGTTCCAGGAGCTCGCCGATGGCGCCGTCGGGGTGGCTGAGGGTGCCCTCGTCGACGGCGTGCAGGGCGACGGTGGCCACGCCCTCGCGGTCGGCCGGCTCGCCGGACAGTGGCGCCTTGAGGACCACCTCGAACGTCGCGATGTGCTGCCCTGGCAGGTCGAAGTGCCACACCGTCAGCCCGGACGCGAGCGTGCCGACGGAGGGGGTGGGGAACAGCCAGGGAGCACCCAGCGTGACCTCGGGGCGGCTCATCGGTTCTCCTCGGCCTTGTAGTGGAGTTGGTGTGCCACCGTGGGCGCGAGCCACCGTCTGGCGGCTGCGGCGACGTCGTCGGGTGTGACCGCCAGCACGTCCGACAGGTGCGTGTTGACCTCGTGCGGCGAGCCGTGGATCAGCCACGCCTCGTTGATCGCGTCCGCGCGGCCGCTCGTCGTGGCCAGCTCCCACAGCCAGTCCCGCTCGTACTGGGCCACGGCGCGGGCGAGCTCGTCCTCATTGGGGCCGCGCTCGGCCAGGCCTGCGACCCCCTCAAGGATGGCGTCCGACATGGCCGCGAGGGACACGCCCTCGGCCGGTCGTCCCAGGATCGTGGCGATCGAGTCCGCCGACCGGTGGGTGAGGGAGGCGCTGTGTACCTCGTGGGCGATGTCGCCGTGCCGCACCAGCGAGCGGTGGAGGCGCGAGGTATGACCGTCTGCCAGCACCGCGAGCGCCAGGTCGATCGCCGGCTGGTCCGGGTGCGCGGCCGGGGGGGTGGTCCACGAGAGGTACGCCAGCGAGTGCGGCACGGTCCGCGTGACCTCCACGGTTGAGGGGCCGGGCGACCGCGTCTCCCGCATCGGCCCCCGTGCCGGACCGGGCCGCGCGGGAAGGCCGCCGAAGTAGCGCTGCGCGAGCTCGAGGCCTTCGTCCCCCGAGACAGGGCCGCACAGCACCAGCCGGATGTTGCCGGCGCGGTACCAGGCGTCGAAGAAGGCCGCGACATCGGCCAGCGAGGCGTCGTCGAGGTCCTCCATGGAGCCGATCGTCAGGTGTCCGTACGGGTGATCGGGGGCGAAGTGCTGCGCGGTGAGCAACTCGAGCAGGTCCCCGTAGGGCTGGTTGTCGTAGCGCTGCCGCTTCTCCTCCTTCACGACCTGACGTTGGGCCCCGAAGTTCTCGGGCGTGATGGCCAGCGACGCGAACCGGTCCGCCTCCATCCACAGCGCCAGGTCCAGCGCGCCCCTGGGGACGGTCTCGAAGTAGTTGGTGCGATCGGTGGAGGTGGTGGCGTTGACCGTGCCGCCCAGCGACTCGATGGTGGCCATGTGCTCGCCGCTGGCCACCTGTCCGGAGCCTTGGAACATCAGGTGCTCGAACAGATGGGCGAACCCCGTCCGGCCGGGCGCCTCGTCGGCGGACCCGACCTCCACCCACAGGTTCACCGCGACACCGGGCGCCCCGGCATCGGGTGCGACCACCACCTGAAGCCCGTTGTCGAGGCGGTCCTGGGTGAGCTCGTAGTGCAGGGCGGCCTGGGTCATGCGCGCAAGGCTAGCCGACGGCGGGCAGCGGGACCCCGGCTCAGTGGAGGGCCTCGTCGGCCGGCCCTGCGGTCCACTCGTGGAACCGCACCACGAGGCCCGACCGGGTCGGGGCACACGTGAACGGCCCGGCCGCGGCGCGGGCGTCGACGGGGAAGGGCGCGACCCGCACGAGCCCGAGGGGCTCGCCGTCGAGCCCGGCCCTGATCGTCAGGGCGTCCCCCGAGCGCGACACCCGGACCCGCACGCGACGGCCGAGCCACGCGTCCACGGGCGCCACCGACCAGTCCGAGACCGGGTTGGTCACCACGGCGCCCAGCTGGGGGTGCCCGTCGGCGAACTCGACGCCGGCCTTGACCCAGCAGTCCGCGGCCGCGACCACGAACAGGCCGGCCTGGTCGAACTGCTCGGAGTAGTCGGCGGTGAAGACCACCTCCATCGCCGTTCCCGTCTGGAACGGAGCCACGAGGGCGTGCTCGGTGTCGTGGACGAATCCGTAGGACGTGACCCGCCACGCGTCGGAGCCCTCGGCGGCGGTCACCACGAGGTCCGTGCCCTCCTCGTGGGAGTCGTCGGGCGGCGTCGTCCAGGTCCCGGAGGCCCAGTGCAGTGGTGTGCTCTTCACGTGGGTCGACGCTACCGCGTGGCCTGGACCGGGGGAGTAGGTTCTGGTGCATGAAGTATCGCTATCTGGGTAATTCCGGCCTGAAGATCACCGAACTGACCTACGGCAACTGGCTCACGCACGGCTCGCAGGTGGAGGCCGACACCGCGACCGCGTGCGTGCGGGCCGCCCTCGACCACGGCATCACCTCGTTCGACACCGCCGACGTGTACGCGAACACGGCCGCCGAGGTGGTCCTGGGCGAGGCTCTGAAGGGCGAGCGCCGCGAGTCGCTGGAGATCTTCACCAAGGTCTACTGGCCCGTGGGCCCGAAGGGCGCCAACGACGTCGGTCTCTCGCGCAAGCACATCATGGAAGGCATCAACGGGTCGCTGAAGCGGCTCCAGATGGACTACGTGGACCTCTATCAGGCCCACCGCTACGACGTGGAGACCCCGCTCGAGGAGACCATGACGGCCTTCGCCGACGTGGTCCGTCAGGGCAAGGCGCTCTACATCGGCGTCTCCGAGTGGCCCGCCGACAAGATCCGTGAGGCGGCGCGCTACGCCAAGGAGCTGAAGATCCCGTTCGTCTCCAACCAGCCGCAGTACTCGATGCTGTGGCGCGTGATCGAGGAGCAGGTGGTGCCGGCGTCGCAGGAGGTGGGCGTCTCCCAGATCGTGTGGTCGCCCATCGCGCAGGGCGTGCTCACCGGGAAGTACAAGCCGGGTCAGCCCGCTCCCGAGGGGTCGCGTGCAACCGACACCAAGGGCGGCCAGGGCATGATCAGCCGCTGGATGCGCGACGACGTGCTCACCAAGGTGCAGGGCCTGCGCGCCATCGCCGACGAGGTGGACCTCACCATGGCCCAGCTCGCGGTGGCGTGGGTGCTGCAGAACGACAACGTCGCCGCCGCGATCATCGGGGCCTCGCGTCCCGAGCAGATCGCCGAGAACGTCAAGGCGAGCGGCGTCGAGATCCCCACGGACCTCATGGAGCGCATCGATCAGGTGCTGAGCGGCATTGTCGAGCGCGACCCGGCCAAGACGACGGTCCCCGAGGGTCGCCCCTGACCCGTGCCCCCGTCGCTCGATCGTCCTCGATTTGGATTGTCCGCGGGCAGTCCCTATAGTTGTCAGAGCGACGCGGGGTGGAGCAGCTCGGTAGCTCGCTGGGCTCATAACCCAGAGGTCACAGGTTCAAATCCTGTCCCCGCTACCACACAGGAACTCCCGTCCAGCCACGGCTGGGCGGGAGTTCTTCCATGTTCACCGCAGGTCGGCCGGCCTGGGCGCGTCGGTCGATCGCTGTGATGAGGGAATGTCAGCGCGTGGTGGCAGGGTGGTGGACATGATGACCCACGCCTGGTTGGACGAGCCGCCACCGGACCCGGAGACCCTGCCGCCGGACGACTTCGACGAGCAGTGGCTGTGGGAGCCCTCCGTTCCCGCCGGCCTTCAGCCCGCCGTCGCGGCCCCGGCCTCCGCCCCGGCGGTGCAGCGCGGGGCGGCCGGTCTCCGCGACGAGGCCGTGGAGATCCTGAGGGCGCTCACCGGGAGTTCCGACGCCGACTTCCACACCGGCCAGTTCGAGGCGATCGAGGCGCTCGTGGCGGATCATCGCCGCGCGCTGGTGGTGCAGCGCACGGGTTGGGGCAAGTCCGCGGTCTACTTCATCACGGCGCTGCTCCAGCGCAGGGCCGGATCGGGGCCCGCCCTGATCGTCTCGCCCCTGCTGGCGCTCATGCGGGATCAGGTCGCGGCCGCCGAGAGGGCCGGCGTGCGCGCAGCGGCCATCAACTCGGCCAACGTCACCGAGTGGTCCGAGATCGAGCAGGCGCTCGACGCCGACCGGGTGGACGTGCTCTTCGTGTCGCCTGAACGCCTGGTCAACCCGGTGTTCAGGGCGGAGCAGCTCCCGCGGCTGGTGCAGTCCTGCGGCCTTCTGGTCATCGACGAGGCGCACTGCATCTCGGACTGGGGGCACGACTTCAGGCCCGACTACCGGCGCATCCGCGACCTCATCTCGGAACTCCCCGAGGGTGTGCCCGTCCTGGCGACCACCGCCACGGCCAACTCCCGCGTCGTCGACGACGTGGCCGAACAGATGGCGGCGGGCGGTCATGAGGTGTTCACCCTGCGCGGCGCCCTGGCGCGCGACTCGCTGCGGCTCGGCGTCCTCGATCTCGGCACCCCCTGGCGCCGCCTGGCCTGGCTCAGCGAGCATCTCGGGGCGCTGCCGGGCAGCGGCATCGTCTACTGCCTCACCGTCGCCGCGGCGGAGGATACGGCCGCATTGCTGGCGAAGGCCGGCCACCGGGTCCTGCCCTACACGGGCCGCACCGATCCGGCGGAGCGACTGGTCGCCGAGGAGGCGCTGAAGCGCAATGAGGTCAAGGCACTGATCGCCACGTCCGCGCTGGGGATGGGCTTCGACAAGCCCGACCTCGGGTTCGTCGTCCACCTGGGGGCCCCGAGCTCACCGGTGGCGTACTACCAGCAGGTCGGCCGGGCCGGCCGCGCCACCGAGAGCGCCGACGTCCTGTTGCTGCCGGGCGCGGAGGATCAGGCCATCTGGCACTACTTCGCCACCAACGCGATGCCGACCCAGCGCAAGGCCGATGCGGCACTCGAGGCCCTCGCCGGGGCCGACCGCCCCTTGTCGGTGGCCGCACTGGAGGCCCGCGTCGACATCAGGCGGGGTCCGCTCGAGCTGCTCCTCAAGGTGCTGGCGGTCGACGGCGCGGTGAGATCGGTGCAGGGCGGGTGGGTCTCGACGGGTGCCCCGTGGACCTACGACGCCGACCGCTACGGCCGGATCGCCGCCGCCCGGCTCCACGAGCAGCGCGCGATGCTCGCCTACGAGCAACTCGACCAGTGCCGCATGGCGTTCCTGACCGCCGAGCTGGACGACCCGCATACCGCCGCCTGCGGCCGGTGCGACGCCTGTGCGGGCCCCTGGTACCCGACCGAGGTGACGTTGACGGCGGGCCAGGACGCGCAGTCGGCACTGGACCGCGTGGGCGTCCCGCTCGCCCCACGTGCGTTGTGGCCGAGCGGCCTGGACAGCCTGGGCGTCCGGGTCGACGGTCGCCCGGTCCGGGGCAAGATCCCGCCCGAGCAGCTGCTCGCCGCCGGGCGTGCGGTCGCACGGCTCTCGGACCTGGGGTGGGGCGGGCCGCTGCGTGAACTGTTCGCCTCCGATCGGGACGGAAACCCGGTCGACGCCGAGGTGCCTCCCGAACTGGGGAGGGCCTGCCTCCGGGTCCTGCGGGAGTGGGAGTGGGACGCCCGTCCGGTCGCGGTCGCGTGGGTGCCGAGCCTCGGACGCCCACGCCTGGTGGAGTCGCTCGCCACCGGCATCGCGACCGCCGGGCGCCTGGAACTGCTGGGTCCCCTCGGCCTGAGCCCCAGTGCGGACCGTCTGAGGGGTTCGACCAACAGCGCGTTCCGCGTTCGAGACGTCTGGGATCGATTCACCGTGCCCCCGGACATGCGGCCCGCCTGACGCGTCTCGACGGACCGGTCCTCCTGGTGGACGACCTCGTCGACTCCCGCTGGACCATCACCGTCGCGGGGCGGATCCTGTTGCTGGCCGGGGCCGCGGCCGTGCTCCCGTTCGCGCTCGGTTCGGCCGGGTGAGCCCTGCGCCCAAGCTCCGCAGGTGAACTTGTGAAGGCCCGGACGGAGCCCGGTCAGTCGTCGTAGGCTGGAGTGATCCCACCGATGGAGGAGGATCCATGGACCTACTGAACCGCTCGGACATCCAGGCTCTCGCTGCCTCAGAGGTCAAGGGGCCGCATGTGTCGCTGATGCTGCCCACCCACCGCTTCGGAGCCGGCATCCAAGCGGATCAGGTGGTGTGGAAGAACCTCGTCACCGGGGCCGAGGCCCTGCTCCTGCAGGACCTGCGGCGCGCAGACGTCGATGCGCTCCTGGCTCCCGCCCGCGAACTCCTCAACAACAACTTCGCCTGGCAGTTCATGAGCGACGGCCTGGCCATGTTCCTCACCTCCGAAGGGTCGCAGATGGTGCGGATCCCCGCGTCGCTGCCCACGCTCGCTGCGGTGGGTGACCACTTCGTGACTGGCCCACTCATGCGGCTGCTGTCCGGCGACGCGCACTTCCTTCTTCTGGCCATCAGTCAGGGCTCCGTGCGCCTGATGGACGGCACCCGTCACACCGTCCGCCAGATCGAGCTCGACGACGTGCCCACCAGCCTGGCAGACGTGGTGGAGCCGAGCGGCCGCTCGGACTCCATGGCGCGGACCCTCAACGCGGGTCGCGGCGGCAGAGCCGTGTTCTACGGCCACGGCGTGGGCGCCGACGAGGCGAAGCGCGACGACGTCCTCCGCTTCTTCCGCGAGGTGGAGGCAGGCCTCCGCGAGGTGCTGGCCGGCCAGAGCGCGCCGCTTCTCCTCGTGGGGCTGGAGCAGAACGTGGCCGCCTACCGGGAGGTCAACACCTACGCGGGGGTGCTCGACGAGGCGGTCCACCGCAGCCCCGACGAGCTGTCCGCGGACGCGCTGCACGAGGTGGCCTGGCCGCTCATCGAGGGCCGGCTGCGCGCCGAACGGACCCGCCTCATCGAGCGGTTCCGCGCGCTCCTCGCCACGGGCGGCCAGGTGTCCACCGACGCCGACGCGGTCAGCGATGCCGCGGAGCAGGGACGCGTGGACACGCTGTTCATGCGTGCGGACCCCTGGTGCTGGGAGCGGGTGCTCGACGGTGGCGAACCCGCCGTGGTGAGGCTGGGCACCGACGACCGCTACGCGATGTGCGAGCAGGTGGAGGCGGCCGCCGTCGCCACCCTCACGAACGGGGGCATGGTCCACGCCACCTCGGAGGAAGTGGTGCCTGACAGCGAGCTCGCGGCCATTCTGCGCTACTGACATACCCGCCCGGCCCGAGACCTCCCCGGCGCGCCTGGGGCCGTGGCGACGTGCCACGCGGGCGGTGTCAGAACGATAACGATTCGGCCGAGTCCGTTGACACCCGCTTCCTGACGGCGACAGCATTGCGGCACCTTGAACGATCAACGGAGGCCCGATGAAGAAGCCGACGCTCGCCAGCCTGGCCGCGGAACTCAAGGTTTCGCGTCAGACCATCTCGAACGTCATCAACTTCCCGGACCGGGTGCGGGTGGAGACCCGGGCGCGCGTCCAGGCCGCCATCGACCGGTCAGGCTACCGCCCGTCGGTGGCGGCGAGGGCGCTGCGCAACCAGCGGGCCATGGCGCTCGGCATCCGGCTCAGCCCCCCGCGCAACGGCATCTCTGGGGCCTTCATGGACGGGTTGCTACGTGAGGTGGTCATGGCCGCCGACAAGCGCGGCTACCGGGTCGTCGTGTTTCCCGCCTCCGACAGAGACGAGGAGGTCGAGCGGCTGGTCGAGCTGCGCGCCAGCCTCGCCATCGACGCCGGGATCATCACCGACACCTGGACCGGCGACCAACGTCCAGACCAGCTCGCGGAGGAGGGCGTGACGTTCGTCGCCTTCGGCAGGCCGTGGGCGGGTCCGGACCACGAGGCATGGGTGGACGTCGACGGACGGTGGGGCGCGGGGGAGGCGGCCCGGTTCCTGCTCCGGCGCGGCCACGCGCGGATCGGGTTCATCGGCTGGTCGGACGGCTCGCCGGTGGGCGCGGACCGGCGGGCGGGCTGGCAGGAGGCGCTGGGCCTGACCGACGACGAGGCGGCCCTGCTCACAGTGGAGGGCGAGGATTCCGTCGACGCAGGCGGCGCGGGGATGGGGGAGCTGCTGGCACGGGGCGCCACGGCCGCCGTCTGCGCCTCAGATGCGCTCGCGCTGGGCGCGTTCATCCACAACACCGGGGTGACCAGGCCCGACGTGGTGGGCTTCGATGACACCCCGGTGGCGCGTGCCATCGGGCTGCCCAGCCTGCGGCAACCCGTCGACGAGCTGGCCCGGATCGTGCTCGACAAGGTGCTCGCCCAGCTGGCGGGGACCGACGAGACCGGCGGGGAGCTCGTGAGGCCCGTCCTCGAGACCCGCGGACACTGACCGGTCAGTCCATGTCCGGCACGGCGTCGCGCGCGTCGGTGTAGTCCTCGCCGCACAGTTCCATCAGGTCCACCAGCATCGAGCGGACCTGGGCGAGCACCACCGTCGACGACAACCTCGGCAGGATCGGCACGTGCGCCGACCGCTCGGCCAGGTCGCGCAGCGCGCCGAGCTTCGCCGTCGGAAGGCGCCGGGCGAACAGCTCCGCCGCGCACTCGTCGATCACCTGAGCGAACTCGATGAGCAGGTCCAGGTACTCTCCGGGCACCGTCTCCCCGCGGTAGGTGGCCACCGCGCATCGCCGCGCCAGCACGCGCAGGTTGCGGATGAATCTGTCCAGCGGGACCACCAGATCCGAGACCTGCAGCGCCGTGTCGCGGTGCCGCCGAAGGAACGGCGAGGTGCGCACCACGGCCATCCCCTCCTGCGCCGCGGACAGCAGCTCCGCGAGCTCGGCCTCCGTCGCCCGGGCGCGCTCCAGCGTCTGCTCGGCCTCGTCGACGTCCCCCGTGCGCAGGGCCCCCACCATCGCCCGCACAGTCAGGGCGGCCTCGTGCAGCACCTTCGCCGCGATGATCCTCGGCCGGTCGATCGGCGAGGTGGGCGCCACCGTCGCAAACAACAGGGCCACCGCGCAGCCCACCAGGGCGTCCTGCCAGCGCGAGATCCCAGCGTCGACCCCAGGGAGCACCGTGAGTACCGCGGCGGCCTGCACCGCGGACTGCGTCACCATCAGGGTCCTCGCGCCCAGCCAGGTGGTGATCGACATCGCCATGGCCACCACCAGGACGATCTGCCAGACCCCCGTGCCGAAGAAGTGGACGAACACGTCTCCGACGAACACGCCGATCGTGACTCCGACGGCGACCTCGACGACGCGCCCGAGCCGCTGGCCGAACGAGAACCCCAGGCAGATGATGGCCGCGACCGTGGCGAGGAACGGCTCCTCGTGGCCCAGCAGGCGCCTCGCGATCCACCACGACACCCCGGCCGCCAGGGCGATCTGCATGATCATGAACAGCCGCGACCGCCACCGCCCCACGCGTCGCTGCTGCGACCGCCACCCCCGCCGCGCCGTGCGCTCGGACAGGTCGAACGCCTGCACCGAGGCCCGCTGCAGCGCCCGCCCGGTGTCGTGCCACGAGAAGCCGTGCCGTTCCTCCTCCGCCATGGCGCCTATCCTGCCCGGTTCCTCCGCGCTACGCCGCGCGCGAATCCACACGGCGCCCGGTGTGCCCGGCGGTAGACTGACCCCGCCGTTGCCCGTTGCCGGAAGGGAACACGAAGAACATGCGCCGAGCCCGCACCCTGGGGATCGTGGTGGCCCTCCTCCTGTCTGTGGTGCTCAGCGCCTGCACCCGGCCGCCGGCGGTCGAGGAACAGGTCAGCACGTTGAACATCGGAGCCACCGGTGAGCCCGCCGGCCTGGACATGATCACCGTCTCGGGCGCCGGCACGCCGTTCGTGCTGCTGTACAACGTGTACGAGACGCTGGTGAAGCTCGACGGCGAGGGCACCATCCGTCCGCTGCTGGCGTCCGAGTGGCGCACGTCCGAGGACAACACCGTCTACACCTTCACCATCGACCAGGGTGCACGCTTCGCCTCCGGCACCGACGTGACCGCCGAGGCCGTCGTGCAGAGCTTCGAGCGGAACCGAGGTGAGTCGGCCACGGACCAGATCAAGGGCAAGTGGGCGCTCGTGGAGACCATTGAGGCCACCGACGAGGACACCGTCGAGGTCACGCTCAGCCAGCCGTCGAATCAATGGCTCTACGAGATGACGGGCCCTGCGGGCATCGTCACCGACCCCACCGGCGCCGCGAACCTCGACACGGCCCCGGCCGGATCCGGGCCGTTCCAGTTCGTGAAGTGGGAAGAGGGCTCCTATGTGGAGCTCAAGGCGAACGACAGCTACTGGGCCACGCCCACCCGCTTCGACTCGGTCTTCTTCCGCTACTACGCGGACCCCAACGCCATGAACACGGCCATGCTGGCCGGCCAGCTGGACATCGTGTCCAACCTGACGGTGCCGCAGGCCATCGGTCAGTTCGCCGACGAGGAGCGCTTCACGGTCCACGAGGGCACCACCGACGGCGAGGTGGTGCTGGGCTTCAACCACCGCACCGCTGCCCTGCAGGACCTCAAGGTGCGCCAGGCCATCAACCACGCCATCGACCGTCAGGCGCTGGTCGACGCCGTCTGGGGCGGCAAGGGCACCCTCATCGGCTCCATGGTGCCGCCCACGGATCCCTGGTTCGAGGACCTCTCGGACACCTACGTGTACGACCAGGCCAAGGCGCGGGAACTGCTCGCCGAGGCCGGCTTCGCCACCGGGCTGACGCTGCGCCTCCGGGTGCCGAACCTGCCCTACGGCCCGCCCGCCGGGCGCTTCATCGCGGCCAAGCTCAAGGAGGTGGGGATCACCGTCGTGCTCGACGAGCTGGAGTTCCCCGCCCGCTGGCTGGATCTGGTCTACACGGCCCACGACTACGACATGACCATCGTGGCCCACGTCGAGCCCAGGGACCTCGGGGCGTTCGCGAACCCGGACTACTACTGGGGCTACGACAACCCCGAGTTCCAGGCCCTGATCGCGGAGGCCGACGCGGGGACGCCGGAGGAGCAGGTGGCCAAGCTCAAGGAGGCAGCGCGGATCCTCGCCGACGACGCGGCGGCGGACTGGCTCTTCCTCCTGCCCAACCTCATCATCACCACACCGGAGATCTCCGGCATCCAGGCCAACCAGATCAGCCTCGCCTTCGACCTCACCACGATCGCCGCCAGGAGCTGACCCACATGGCCCTTCGCCGGGTGGGCGTGCGGGTGGCCTGGCTGCTCGCGAGCCTCCTGCTGGCGTCCCTGCTGATCTTCGCCGCCACAAACGCCCTCCCCGGGGACATCGCCCAGGTCATCCTCGGGACCAACGCCTCGCCCGGCGAGGCGGAGCGGCTCCGCGCCGAACTCGGGCTGGACCGCCCCTTCCTCACGCGCTACCTGGAGTGGCTGTGGGGCGCCGTCCGCTTCGACTTCGGGGTCTCGTACATCAGCCGGCGCCCCATCGCGCCGCTCATCGCCGCCAGGCTCGAGGTCTCGGCCTGGCTGATCTTCTTCGGCATGATCGTGGCCATCCTCATCGCGCTCCCGGTGGGTGCCTACGCGGCGATGCGCCGTCGACACCTCGACGGGGTCGCCGTCTCCGCCCTGTCCCAGGTTGGCCTGGCCGTGCCCGCGTTCTGGGCGGGCATCTGGCTCGTCGTCATCTTCGCCGTGCAGCTGCGGTGGCTGCCGGCCGGCGGCTACGTGTCCTACTGGGACTCGGTGGGGGACTGGGCCACCCACCTCATCCTTCCCGTGGCCTCACTGGCCATCGTCCAGGCCAGCGTCATCTCCCGCTACGTGCGCAGCTCGGTGCTCGAGGTGCTCCACGAGGACTACTTCCGCACCGCCCGCGCCGTCGGCTGGTCGCGGACGGGGGCGTTGTGGCGCCACGGCGTCCGCAACACCGCCATCTCGCTCCTGACCGTCATAGGGCTGCAGCTCGCCACGCTGCTGGTGGGGGCCATCATCATCGAGCAGGTGTTCGCGCTGCCCGGGCTTGGCTCGTCCCTGCTGCTGGCGGTGTCCCAACGCGACCTTGGCGTGGTCCAGGCCATCGTCCTGCTCCTGGTCTGGGCGGTGCTGTCCATCAACTTCCTCATCGACATCGCCTATCAGTTCATCGACCCGCGGCTGCGTCGAAGCGGCGAGGCGCCATGAGGCACGCGACGCTCTACGCCGGCGCCGCCCTGATCAGCGGCGTGGTCCTGATGGCGGTGGTCGGCCTGTTCTGGACCCCGTTCCCGCCCGACGCGGTGGTCTCCGCACCGCTGCAACCCCCCGGCGCGCCCTACCTGCTGGGCACCGACGGCCTCGGCGGGGACATCGCGTCGCGCCTGATCAGCGGCGCGCGGATCTGCCTCATGGTGGGCATCGTCTCGGTGGGGGTCGCGGCGGCACTCGGCGTGCCGCTGGGCATCCTCGCGGGCATGGTGCGTGGCTGGGCGGGGGAGATCCCCGCGCGCCTGGCCGACATCCTCTACGGGTTCCCCGCGCTGCTCCTGGCGATCCTCTTCGCGGCGGCGCTCGGAGGATCCACCTGGACGGCGATGATGGCCATCGCGCTGGCGTCGATCCCCGCCTTCGTGCGCATCGCGCGCGCGGCCACCCTTCAGGTGATGAGCCAGGGCTACGTCGAGGCGGCGAGGCTCAGCGGCACGCCCCACCTCGCCGTCGCCTGGCGTCACGTGCTCCCCAACATCGCCCCCGTCCTGGGCGTCCAGGTCTCGGTCAGCATCGGCATCGCGATCCTCGCCGAGGCGGGGCTGTCCTACCTCGGCCTCGGATCGGGGCCCGAGGCGCCGACGTGGGGACGGATGCTCCGCGACGCCCAGGGATACATCTTCAACGCGCCCCTCATCGCGCTGTGGCCGGGCCTCGCCATCGCCGTGACCACGATGGGCTTCAACCTTCTCGGCGACGGCCTGCGAGACGTGCTCGACCCGAGGCTGAGGGAGATCAGATGAGCCACCTCGAGGTCGAGGACCTCCGCGTCACCTTCGGCAGCCGGCAGAAGGCCGCGCTCCGGGGGATCAGCTTCACGGTCGGTGAGCGGGAGCGGCTGGGGATCATCGGACAGTCCGGGTCGGGCAAGTCCGTGACGGCGCTGGCGATCATGGGGCTCCTGCCGGCGCACGCGCAGGTCACCGGCAGCATCCGGCTGGACGGCAGGGAGCTCGTCGGGCTGCCGGAGAGGGAGCTGCGCAGGCTCCGTGGAGACGAGGTCTCGATGATCTTCCAGGAGCCGATGACCGCGCTGGACCCCACCATGAAGGTGGGCCGCCAGGTGGGCGAGGTGGTGGCGCTCCACCACGGTGAGCGTCGCGGGAGCATCCACGACGAGGTGCTCAGCTGGCTGGGCCGCGTCGGGATCGCGGAGCCGCAGCGGATCGCGGGCTCCTATCCCCACGAGCTCTCCGGCGGACAGCGGCAGCGCGCGCTGATCGCCATGGCGCTGGCCAACCGCCCGGGGCTGGTGCTGTGCGACGAGCCCACCACCGCGCTGGACGTGCTCGTCCAGCGCCAGATTCTCCAGCTGCTGGCGGACGAGCTGGCGGACAGGGCGGCCGTCTTCGTGTCCCACGACCTCGCCGTGGTCCGCCAGGTGTGCCAG
Source organism: Tessaracoccus yangjingae (assembly GCF_054483935.1). The sequence goes on from NZ_CM137014.1 coordinate 2,338,068, forward strand.
GTGGTGGCCGTGATGCTGGACGGTGAGATCGTCGAGCAGGGCCCCATCGACGAGGTCGTCGCCGACCCACGCCATCCCTACACCCAGGGCCTGATCGCCTCCGCGCGCGTCGACCGGGTCCCTCCCGGCCAGCCCCTGCCTAGCGTGGCCGACTTCTATCCGGGAGTCCCCGCATGAGCCTGGTCGAGCTGCGCGAGGCGGAAGTCACCTACCGCAGGGCAGGCACCGAGTTCGTCGCCCTCCACGGCGTGAACCTGACGGTGGAGAGGGGGGAGCGGCTCGGCATCGTCGGCGGCTCCGGCTCCGGCAAGACCACCATCGCGCGCCTGATGCTCGGGCTGCAGGCCCCGTCCCGAGGTGACGTGATCGTCGACGGCCGCTCCATCGTCGGGCTGCGGGAGAGGGAGCGGGGCTTCCTGCGGGCGGCCGCCTCCATGGTGTTCCAGGACCCCAACTCGTCCCTCAATCCCCGGATGCGGCTGGCCGACATCGTCTCCGAACCGCTGCGCTCCCCGGTCCTGCGGGGGCGCGGGGACGTCCCGCACCCGACACGAGAGGTCATCACGGGCGCCCTGCTCGGCGTCGGCCTCGCCGAGGAGATGATGGACCGGTTCCCGCACCAGCTCTCGGGTGGGCAGCGGCAGCGGGTCGCCATCGCGCGGGCCCTCATCAGCGACCCGACCCTGCTGGTGGCCGACGAGCCGGTCTCAGCGCTCGACGTGTCCGTGCGGGCCCAGGTGCTCAACCTGCTCATGGCGGAGGTGGCGGAGCGCTCGTTGACGCTCGTGCTGGTGTCGCACGACCTCGCGATCGTGCGGCACATGTGCGAGCGGGTGGTGGTGGTCAACGCTGGGCGCATCGTCGAGCAGGGCGCCGTCGGCGACGTCCTCGGCTCGCCCCGGCACCCCTACACGGCCGCCCTCGTGGACGCGACCCTCACCCTCTGACCAGCGCCTCCGTACGCCGCGAGCGGACGGGTTCGGGGCGCCGGGGCGCACGGGCCTAGAATGCCCAGCGTGAAGGCACTGCTACTTGAGAACATCCACGCCGACGCCGTCAAGGCGCTCCAGGCCAAGGGCTACGAGGTGGACAGCCGCCCCGGAGCGCTCGCCGAACGCGACCTCATGGCCGCCCTCGAGGGCGTCGACTACCTGGGCATCCGGTCGCGCACCTACGTGACGCGCAAGGTCCTCGAGTCCGCCACCCGGCTGAGCGCCATCGGCGCCTTCTGCATCGGCACCAACCAGATCGACCTGGACGCCGCCACCGACCACGGCGTCGCGGTGTTCAACGCCCCCTACTCCAACACCCGCTCCGTCGTGGAGCTCGCCGTCGCCGAGATCATCTCCATGGCGCGCCGGCTCACCGACCGCAACCGCGACATGCACGCAGGCATCTGGGACAAGTCCGCCGTCGGCTCGCACGAGGTGCGCGGCCGCACCCTGGGCATCATCGGCTACGGCAACATCGGCTCGCAGCTGTCGATCGTCGCCGAGGCGCTGGGCATGCGGGTGCTCTTCTACGACCTCGTTGACCGGCTGGCGCTGGGCAACGCACGCCGCGTCGACTCGCTCGAGGAGCTCCTGGCCCAGGCGGAGACCGTCTCCCTGCACGTCGACGGCCGCCCCGAGAACGCGGGCATGTTCGGCGCCGAGCAGTTCGCCCAGATGCGTCCCCGCTCGCTGTTCCTCAACCTGTGCCGCGGCGCGGTCGTCGACCTCGACGCGCTGTACGACAACCTCGTCTCCGGTCACATCGCCGGCGCCGCGATCGACGTGTTCCCCTCGGAGCCCAAGGCCAAGGACGAGCCCTTCGTCTCCAGGTTGCAGGGCCTCAGCAACGTGATCCTCACCCCGCACGTGGGCGGCTCGACCCAGGAGGCCCAGGTGGACATCGGCCGCTTCGTGGCGGGCAAGCTCAACGACTACGAGACGTTGGGCTCCACCGCGATGAGCGTCAACCTGCCGGAGGTGCCGGCCGGCCCCACGTCGACGGCGCGGATCGTGCACCTGCACCACAACGTGCCCGGCGTGCTGGCCCGCCTCAACCAGCTCTTCGCCACGCACAACATGAACATCGGCTCGCAGACGCTCGCCACGCGCGGGCAGCTGGGCTACGTGGTCACCGACGTGCAGGGGGAGAAGTACGACGGGCTCCTCGCGGACCTGGAAGCGCTCGACGAGACGGTGCGCGTCCGGGTCCTCGGCTGAGACCGGGCTTCCCCGGCGCTCAGCCCGGGGGGCGCAGGTGGTCCATCACGGCCTGATGGAGCAGGCCGTTGGTCGCCAGCGCCCCCGGCCCTCCCACCCCGTCGACGCCGTCGAGGTTGGAGAAGCGCCCGCCCGCCTCGCGGACGATCACGTCCAGGGCGGCCATGTCGTAGAGCGCGAGGTCAGGCTCGCACGCCACGTCGACGCAGCCCTCGGCCACCAGCATGTAGCTCCAGAAGTCGCCGTAGGCGCGGGTGCGCCAGGAGTTGCGCATGAGGTCGATGAAGCCCTGGCCCCGCCCGGTCTCGACCCACTCGGCGATGTCGGAGTAGGACAGCGACGAGTCCCCGATCTCCGCCACCCGGCTCACCCGCAGCTCCGTGGCGCTGAGTATTGAGCGGCCGGTGTATGCGCCGCCGCCCGTGGTGGCCCACCAGCGCCTGTTCAGGGCCGGGGCCGAGACCACCGAGGCGGCGATCTGCCCGTCCACCTCGAGCGCGATGAGGGTGGCCCACACGGGCACGCCTCGCAGGTAGTTCTTGGTGCCGTCGATGGGATCGATGATCCAGCGCCGCGACGACTCCCCGGTGTCGCTGAACTCCTCGCCGTGGACGGCGTCCCTGGGCCTGGTCCGGGCCAGCGTGCGACGGATCGACTGCTCGACGGCGGTGTCGGCCTCGGTGACCGGGGTGTTGTCCGGCTTGCTGGTGAACCGGAGGTCCTGTGCCTTGAACCGGCTCATCGACAGCGAGTCCGCGTCGTCCGCCATGAGGTGCGCCAGGCGCAGGTCGTCAGTGAGGTCCCTCGAAACAGCCATGGGGCCAAACCTAGTGGGTAACCCTGCCCGGTGAGTTCAGGGACATGGCCCGCGATGCGCGGCGCGGGCTCAGACGAACGCCCGGCCCATGCGGCGGAAGGATGCCAGGCGCTCCGGTGCGAGCTTCCCCTCCGCGACTGCGTCGTCGAGCGCGCACTCGATGACGCCGGTGATGTGGCTGCAGCCGCGCGGGCAGTCCTCGGCGAACTCGGCCAGGTCCGGGAAGGCGCCCAGGATCGACGAGGTCTGCACGTGGCTGATCCCGAAGGACCGGACGCCGGGGGTGTCGATGATCCAGCCGCCGCCGGGCAGCTCCATGGCGATGGCGGAGGTGGAGGTGTGGCGCCCCTTGCCGGTCAGCTCGCTGACCTCCGCGGTGGCGCGCCCCGCGCCGGGGATCAAGCGGTTCACCAGCGTGGACTTCCCGACGCCGGAGTGGCCGACGAACACGGTCACCCGGCCCGTCAGCGCCTCCGTGATCGCGGAGAGGTCCGCCTCTGGGTCCGTGACCAGGATCGGCACGCCCAGCGGGTCGTACGCGGCGCGGAGCTCGTCGGGGCTGGCCAGATCCGCCTTGGTGAGGCACAGCACCGGGTCGATCCGCGCATCGAAGGCCGCCACCAGGATGCGGTCGATCATGCCCATGCGCGGCGTGGGATCGGCGAGCGCGGTCACGATGAACAGCTGGTCGGCGTTGGCGACGATCGGGCGCTCGAACGTGTCCGCGTCGTCTGCCGATCGGCGCAGCACCGTCGTGCGTTCCAGCACCTCGACGATGCGCGAGAGCGTGCCCTCCTGGCCGGAGGTGTCGCCGTCGAGACGGACGCGGTCGCCCACCAGGACGCCCCCCTTGCGGTCGATGAGCCGCCCGCGCACCGCCGTCAGGTCCTGGCCGTCGAGTGTGCAGCGGTACCGGCCGCGGTCCACGGAGATGACCCGCGCCACCGGGAGCGCGGCGTAGTCCGGCCGCTCCTTGGTGCGGGGGCGGGAGTGCCGACGGGGGCGGTCGAACCCGCTGTGATCGTCCTCGCGCAGTGACTTCACGAAGGCGTCACCGGCCGACGAGCCCGCGCCAGTCGCGCGCGAAGTTCGGCATGGTCTTCGAGACGCAGTCCAGGTCCGTGACCTGGATGCCGCTCACCCTGAGCGCCAGCAGCGCCGCGAAGTGGACCATCCGGTGGTCGGCGTAGGTGTGCAGCACCGCGGGCCGCAGCTCCCCGCCGCCGACGATCCGGAGGCCGTCCGGGGTCTCCTCGGCGTCCGCGCCCAGCCGGCGCAGCTCCGTGACGAGGGCCGCGATCCGGTCCGTCTCGTGCCCGCGGATGTGGGCGACCCCACCGATGGTGGTGGTGCCGGTGGCAAGGGCGCCGAGTGCGGCCACGACCGGGGTGAGTTCGGAGGCCGTCGTGAGGTCCACGTCGATGCCGGTGAGCGCCCCGCTCCCCCCGACGGTGACCCGATCACCCCGCCGCTCGACGGAGGCGCCCATGCCCCGCACCACATCCAGGAAGAGGGCCCCGGGCTGAAGGCTCCGGGCGGGCCAGCCAGGCACGGTGACGCGGCCGCCGGTGACCGCGCCGGCAGCGAGGAAGACCGCGGCGTTGGTGAGGTCCGGCTCGATGGTGTGGCTGCGGGCGGCGATGCGCCCCGGCGCCACCTGCCAGGTGCGTTCGTCAGGCTCCGCGACCTGGACCCCCACCTCGCGCAGCATGGCGGCGGTCATCTCGATGTGCGGGCGCGAGGGCAGCCTGTCACCCGTGTGCCGCAGCGTCAGGCCGCGGGGAAGCCGCGCGCCGATCAGCAGCAGCCCCGAGATGAACTGGCTGGACGCGGACGCGTCGATGTTGGCCGTGCCGTGCGCGGCCAGCGGGGGAGTGAGGGTGAAGGGGAGCGCGTCGGCCGAGACCTGGGCGCCAAGCTGCCGCAGCCCGTCGAGGAGGGGCGCCATGGGGCGCTCGCTGGCGTGCGGATCCCCGGTGAACGACGAGGGCCCGTCCGCGAGCATGGCGACGGGGGGCACGAACCGCATGACCGTGCCGGCGAGCCCGCAGTCGATGCCGGCGGCGCCCCTGAACCGCTGCGGCGGGGTGATCACGAGAGTGTCCCCGCGTTCGGCCACCTCGACGCCCAGCGCCCTGAGCGCGCCGATCATCAGGGCCGAGTCACGCGACTCCAAGGCCCCGACGAGGGTGCTGGGGCCGTCCGCCAGGGCGGCCAGGACGAGCGCCCGGTTGGTCTCCGACTTCGAACCGGGGACGACGACCTCGCCCGCGACGGGGGACTGGGTGAAGGGGAGGGGGTGGGTCATCAGTTGACGCTGGCCTCGATCTTCCTGCTGATCGACTTGGCGGACCTGCGGGCCTTCCTGGCCAGCTGCTTCGCCCGCTTCTCCGCCCGTTCGGCGGCCTTCTGCGCGGATCGGCTGACGTCCGCGCCGAGCGCCGAGGCCTTCTTCTCGGTCACCTTCGCCGCGTGATCCGCCCGCCACGACAGGCTGGGCCTGCCCTCCGTGTCCTGGGCGGCGAGCACGGCGGCACCCAGCAGCGCGGCGTTGCGCAGGATCTCGGGACGGGCCGCGTCCTTGGCCACCCGGGTGGCGTCCTTGTCCGGCAGCGCGATCGCGAGGTTGAGCACCGAGGCCTTGGCGAGCAGCAGCGCGCCCAGGCGACGGCCGATGCCGGTGGCGTACATAGCGCCGCCGGCGATCTGCGCCACGCCGGACATGCGCACCCACGTCTCCGCCCTCTCGGGCACGTAGGCCGCGACATCAGCGGGCACCACCCGTTGCAGCAGGGGGGTCACCGTGGAGGTGAACCGCTCCGCGTCCGGGGCGATCTCGGCCGGCCGGGTGACGGCCTTGACCCCCTCGGCGATGAAGTAGCTGGCGAACAGACTCCTGGCAACAAACCGCAGCAGACTCATGCCGCCACAGTACTAGGGTTGGACCATGTGCGGACGGTACGCGGCGACCGCGAACCCCGATGAGCTCGTCGAGGAGTTCGAGATCTCCTTCGTGGCGGAGGAGATGGCCGAGGTGTGCGCCCCGCGCTACAACATCGCCCCGACGGACCCGGTGCCCGCCGTCGTCGAGCGGGCGGCCGACGGCGGGGTGACCCGCAAGCTGGTGCCGCTGCGCTGGGGGCTGGTGCCGAGTTGGGCGAAGGCTCCCGGCTCCACCATGATCAACGCCCGCGTCGAGACCCTCACCGAGAAGCCGGCCTACCGGAAGGCTGCCGCATCGCGGCGGTGCCTCCTGCCCGCCGCCGGGTACTACGAGTGGCGCACGGAGAGGCCCGCGGGCGCCGCAAAGCCCGTCAAGCAGCCCTACTTCCTCCATCCGCCGTCGGGCCTGTTCGTCATGGCGGGCCTGTATGAGTTCTGGAAGGGGCCCGACGGGTGGGTGTCGTCGACCACCATCATCACCACCGACGCCACCGACGAGCTGGGCTGGGTGCACGACAGGATGCCCATGACCCTGCCGAGGGAGCACTGGGACGCCTGGCTGGACCCGGGTGCCACCGATGCCGCGGCGGCGGTGGGGCTGCTCGTGACGCCCACGACGCTGGCCCACCGGAGGGTGTCGCGGGCGGTCAACACGGTGGGCACAGACGGCGCCGCCCTGATCGAGCCCCTGCCGGACTGATTCCCACGAGGCGGGAATAGACCCCGGGGGGTGTGTGTTGACGTGGGCATGACGCCCGCCGCACCCCCACTCGCCACGCCTGGAGAGCGTTCCGCGGCGGTGGCACACGCGGAGAGCATCGTCGCGCAGGCGCTATTCTCGATCCTGATGGACAGCGAGCTTGCCGCGGCCCCGGATGCCGCCGACACCCTCGACGCCGATGCCGAGGCGTTCGAGGAGGAAGCGCTGAGCCATCTGGACCGGCTCTTCGCCGCGGCCATGCGGATGACCCGCAACCCGGCGGACGCCGAGGACATCGTGCAGGAGACCTACGCCAAGGCGTTCGCGTCGCGGCACACGTTCTCCCCTGGGACCAACCTGAAGGCCTGGCTGTACCGGATCCTCACCAACACCTACATCAACGCCTACCGCAAGGCCCAGCGCTCGCCGCAGTCCAGCGGCGACGAGGACGTCTCGGACTGGCAGCTCGCGCGTGCCGCGTCCCACGACTCGGCGGGGCTGCGGAGCGCCGAGATGGAGGCGCTGGACCAGACGCCCGACGGCGTGGTCTCAGAGGCCATCGCCAGGCTCCCCGAGAACTTCCGCATGGCCGTCCTGCTCAGCGACGTCGAGGGGTTCTCCTACAAGGAGATCGCCGAGATCATGGGCACCCCCATCGGCACCGTCATGAGCCGGCTCAACCGCGGCCGCTCACAGCTGCGCGACCTGCTGGCCGACTACGCCCGCGAGAACGGGATCGGCCGAAGGACCGGAGGTCGGTGATGGCAGATCCCGACATGTTCTCCCACGAGCACGACGAGATGGACGAGTGCGTCGCGGCCCTGTCGCAGGTCCACTCGTTCCTCCGCAACGAACTCCTCGAGCACGACGCGGACCTCATCCGGCTCCACCTCCACGCCTGCGAGCGATGTATGGAGAACTTCGAGATCGAATCCACCATCACGGAGATGATCCAGCGCAGCCAGCTGTCGGCGAAGGCGCCGGCCACGCTGACTGCGCGGATCCAGACGCTGCGCGTGACGCGCCGTCCCTGACCCCGGCAAGACAACAGCCCCCGCAGGAACCCGCGGGGGCTGAAGTGCGTCATGGCCTCGGCTCAGGTGTTGGGCCGCTTGCCGTGGTTGGCCTTGCTCTTGCGGCGGGCGCGGCGCTTGCGTCCGGTCTTTCCCATGGGGGCTCCTCGTGTTCAATACCTGCGGGACACCACATTGTGCCAGATGGGGGCCCGCGCACGCGAAAGGCCATCCGTGGCAAGCTGGGCCCGTGATGCGAGACCTCGGACAGTTGACCGACGACGAGTGGCTGGACGCCTTCGTCTCCCAGTGGCATCTGCTCGCAGATCTGAGCTTCTCGGACCTGGTGCTGTGGAAGCCCCTCAGCGAGGAGGGCGACGTGTTCGCCTGCACCGCACAGGTGCGCCCCGTCACGGGGCCCACCGCGCTCGAGGAGGACATCGTCGGGGAGCTGATCGAGTTCGAACCCGACCACCAGGTGACGGTCGCGTTCATGACCCACGCGATCGCGGAGACCAGCGACAACGAGATCGGCGCCGGCATCCCCGTGGACGTCTGGGCGATCCCGGTCCTGCGCCATGACCGCCCCATCGCCGTCATCGAGCGGCACACCAACCAGATGGGGATGCGGGCCACCGGCGCACTCGAGGAGAACTTCATCGAGGCCGCCGAGATCCTCACCCAGATGCTGATGCGCGGCGAGTTCCCGCTGGTGACGCCGTCGGACAAGGCGCTCGCCCCGCGCGCCGCAGACGGGGTCCTGCGCGTCCAGCCCGACGGCGTGATCTCGTTCGCCAGCCCCAACGCCGTGACCGGCTTCCGGCGCCTGGGGGCGGTGGGCGACATCGAGGGCGAGCACTTCCGCGACCTCACGCGCCAGCTGCGGGAGGGCGTCGAGTCGATGGGCCAGACTGTGGACGCCGATCTCGACGGGCGCCTCACGCTGGAGTTCGACGTCGAGTCGCGCGGGGCGTCCATGCGGTTCGTCCTCCTCCCGCTGTGGCTGGAGTACACCTCGGCCGGCATGCTCGTGCTCTGCCGCGACACCACGGACCTCCGCCGACGGGACCGGATGCTGGTGACCAAGGACGCCACCATCCGGGAGATCCACCACCGGGTCAAGAACAACCTCCAGACCGTCGCCGCGCTCCTGCGCATGCAGTCGCGCCGGCTGTCCTCCCCGGAGGGCAAGGAGGCCCTGCGCGACGCGATGCGCCGCGTCTCGTCGATCGCCATGGTGCACGAGACCCTCAGCTACAGCCTCGGGGAGGCCGTCGAGTTCGACGTGGTGTGCGACAAGATCCTCGACATGGTCGGGGACCTCGCGGCGCACCACGGCACCGTCAAGGCCCGCAGGCGCGGCACGTTCGGGGTGATCCCGGCGGAGATGGCCACCTCCCTGTCCATGGTGATCACCGAGCTGTGCCAGAACGCCGTCGAACACGGCATGGACAGCTCCTCAGGGTGCGTCGAGGTGCTGCCAGACCGCGACGGCGACAGGCTGACCATCCGCATCGTCGACGCCGGGCACGGCCTTCCCGACGACTTCAAGCTCGGCAACCAGACGTCGCTGGGCCTGGCGATCATCTCAACCCTGATCAAGGATCTCCACGGCTCGCTGACCATCGAGAACCGGGAGGACTCGCGGGGCGCCGTGGCGACGATCGCGTTGCCGGTGCCGCCCGTGGTGCCCTGATCACCTCAACGGCACGAAGCTGAACCGCCCCCTCGCCCGCCGGCGCGACAGCCGGCCGTCCGCGGCCCGCTCCACCACCATCATGTCCGAGGCGGCCGGGAGGACCATCCGCCCGCCCGGGGCGAGCTGGGCCTCAAGCTCCGCGGGGACCCGTCCGCCGTCCGCGGACACGAGAATGCGGTCGTAGGGGGCGTCCTCCGGCCAGCCGAGCTGGTTGCCGCGGGCCAGCTCGATCCGCACCCAGGGGCGGTGGTCCGCCAGGTTCACGCGCGCCATGTCCACGAGCTCCGGCACGAGTTCCACCCCGATCACCGAACCGGTGGGGCCGACGAGCTCGCCGAGCAGGGCGGAGGTCCAGCCAGAGCCGCTGCCCACGTCGAGCGCGCGCTGACCGGGTCCGGCGTCGAGAAGCTCGAGCATGTAGCGCACCGTCGAGGGTTGCGAGTTGGTCGAGCCGTGGCCGATGGCCAGTGGCGCGTCGACCGCGGCGTAGCGTCGCTGATCCGGCGGGAGAAAATCAGAACGGGGGGCCGAGGCGAACGCGGCCCCGAGGCCGCTGGTCATGGCACCAGTGTGCGCCTCGACGGGCTCTCAGGAGGTGCGCAGCCGCGAACGGGCGGCACGGCGCTTGATCGCCCGGCGCTCGTCCTCGCTCAGCCCACCCCAGACGCCGTGGTCCTGGCCGGCCTCAAGGGCCCAGGACAGGCACTGCTCACGAACGACGCACCGCATGCAGATCTTCTTGGCTTCCTCGATCTGTTGCAGCGCGGGCCCGGTGTTTCCGACAGGAAAGAACAACTCCGGATCCTCGGTGAGGCAGGCGGCCTTGTGGCGCCAATCCATAGTTGGAGCTCCTTCGTGTCGGCAAATGTTCGCGGCAAAGGCAGCCGCCAAGCTCAAGCAGGTTACCCTCGCGGTCCACGATAGGCAATAGCGGCGGGCCGCACGTGGAACCACACCCAAACTGGCCCAACTTGTTGGATAGGGGCGGGGTGAGGCACGCTCAGGTGCGTGAATGCCGTCCTGCGCCGTCCCCTGCTCGCCATCAGCGTCATCCTCACCGCCGTGACCGGTCTTGCCGCCGTCGGGATCGGCGTCGGGGCACTGGTGGTGAACTCCAGGCTGTTCGCGGTGGGGATCGCGGCGGTGCTCATCGCGTACGGCGCCTCGCTGCTGCTGATCGCCTGGCTGGTGCTGAAGCGGTTCTCGTGGGCCCTGGGCCTGGTGGTCGCCTCGTCGTTGCTGCACCTCATGGTGGTGGGCAGCTTCCTCACCACGGCGGACCGCGCCCAGTTCATCGGCAGCCTGATCGTGGCGCCGTTCGTGCTCGCGACCGTGATCGCCTCCGTGCTGGCGGTCGGCCGGCGCGAGCTCGAACGTCTCCGGTAGCGCGCGTCAGACGAGCCGACCCGCGCCAGGGGCGGGGGTCACGGAGAACCACTCCGGCGCGCCGTACCCGGCGTCGGAGAAGGCCCGGGCCACAGCCCGTCCGATGCGGTCCGCCTCGCCCGCCTCGGTGAGCGCGATGATGCAGCCACCGAAGCCGCCGCCCGTCATGCGGGCACCCAACGCGCCCGCCTCGCGGGCGGCCTCGACGGCGAGGTCCACCGTGGGGACCGTGATCTCGTAGTCGTCGCGCATCGAGGCGTGGGAGGCGTCGAGCAGCGGCGCCAGGGCGGCCAGGTCTCCCGCCTTGGCCAGCTCGAACGCCTGCAGGACGCGCTCGTTCTCCGTCACGACGTGGCGGACCCTGCGGCGCAGAGTCTCGTCGTCCAGCCGGTCGAGGGCGTCGACCAGATCGGTCACGTCGCGCAGAGCGGCCACACCGAGGATCCGGCATGCCTCCTCGCAGGAGGCGCGGCGTGCGCCGTATTCGCCGTCGACGTGGCTGTGGGGCGTCTTCGTGTCGAGCACGAGCATCTCGAAGCCCTGCTCGGCCATGGGGAGCGGTACCTGCTGGGTCTCCAGGGTGCGGCAGTCCAGGAACAGGCCCGAGTCCTTCTCGCACAGCGTGCTGGCCGCCTGGTCCAGCAGGCCGGTGGGCGCCCCCACGTACTGGTTCTCGGCGACGCGGGCGAGCTTGGCCCGGTCCATCCTGGGGATGTCCAGCCCGTACAGATCCGCCAGCGCCGCGACGGTGGCGCACTCGATGGCCGCGGAGCTGGACAGGCCGGCGCCGAGCGGCACGTCTGAGGTCATCACCAGGGTGGCACCCCCGACGGCGTGACCGGCCTCGCGGAGCGCCCAGGCGACACCGGCCAGATAGGACGACCAGCCGTCGGCGTTCGGGGCGAGATCCGCGAGCCGCACATGCACCTCGTCGTCGAGCTCGAGCGAGACCATGACCAGCGTCTCGTCGTCGCGCCGGCCGGCGGCGATGACCGCCTTGCGCTCCAGCGCGAACGGCAGGACGAACCCGTCGTTGTAGTCGGTGTGCTCACCGATCAGGTTGACCCGCCCTGGCGCGAACCACAGCCCTTCCGGCTCCGAGCCGGTCAGCTCCCGGTACCGCCCGGTGAGTGCATCAAGATCGAGCATCAGTCGTCCTCCTCGTCATCCAGCCTGGCCAGCCACGAGGCGAGGCGTTCCACCGGGGTCTCGAACTCCGGGTTCAGATCAACAAATGTGCGCAGCTGATCGGCGAGCCACTCGAAGGTGATCTCCTCGTGGCCGCGCCGATCAACGAGCTCCTCGAGCCCACGGTCGGTGAAGTACACCGGCTCAGCCTAGCGCCGCGTCGAGGAGCTCTTCCTCCTGGGTCTTGTGCACCTTCAGCGATCCCACAGAGGGCGCCGAGGACCACTCGCGCGACACCCGCCGCATCCTCAGGTCGTACTCGGGGAAGTAGCGCTTGACGTCCGCGGGAAGGTGCGCGGACAGGAACGGCCACCCGCCCTGGTTCTCCGGCTCGTCCTGGACGAAGCGGACGTCGTCGACGTGCGCGTAACGCTTCAGCGCCTTGGCCAGCTCCTCGCTGGGGAGGGGGTACAGGCGCTCCAACGCCACGATCGCCACCTTGCCCGCGAGGCCCCGCTTGTCCCGGGACGCCACCAGATCCCAGCGCACCTTTCCGGAGCACAGGATCAGGCGCTCGACCGCCGACGGATCCTCGACCGTCGGGTCGTCGAGCACCGGATGCCAGGCCCCCGAGGTGAAGTCCTCGGGATGGGAGGTGGCCAGCTTGTTGCGCAGCATCGACTTCGGCGTGGCGATGACCACGGGCCGGTGGAAGTTGACGTACGCGTGCTGCCTCAGCAGGTGGAAGTAGCTCGCCGGCGTGGAGGGCTGGCACACCGCCAGCGCGTTCTCCGCGCACAGCTGCAGCCATCGCTCGATGCGCGCAGAGCTGTGGTCCGGGCCCTGCCCCTCGTAGCCGTGCGGCAGGAGCAGCACCACGCCGGACTTCTGCGTCCACTTCGCGTTGCCGGAGGCGACGAACTCGTCGGAGATGATCTGGGCGCCGTTGACGAAGTCGCCGAACTGCGCCTCCCACATCACCAACGCATCCGGCCGGGCCACCGAGTATCCGTACTCGAAGCCGAGCGCCGCGTACTCGCTGAGCAGGGAGTCGAAGACGTCGAAGGTGCCCTGGTCCTCCGTGAGGTGCTTGAGCGGCACCCACGCCTCGTTGGTCACCCGGTCCACGATGGCCGCGAACCGCTGCGAGAACGTGCCGCGCCTCGAGTCCTGGCCGGCCAGCCGCACCGGGCGGCGCTCCATCAGCAGGGAGCCGATGGCGATCATCTCGGCCGTGGCCCAGTCGATCGGACCTTCGAGGATGGCCTGCGCCCGGCGCTCCAGCTGCGGCATCACCTTGGGATGCACGACGAACCCCTCCGGGAACTGCGTGTGCACGTCGGCGATGGTCTGCAGCATGTCCTGCGTGATCTCGGTCAGGCGGGCATCCGGCTTGGTGGGGTAGTAGGGCACCTTGCGGTAGTCGTCGTCCGTCTCGCTGGTCTCGCGGACCTCCCGGAACACGTTCTCGAGGCGCGAGCGGAACCGGTTCATGACGTCCTCGGCATCGGCCATGGAGATGTCGCCGCGGCCGATCAGGGACTCGGTGTAGAGGCGCCTCGTCGAGCGCTTCTGCTCGATGAGGTCGTACATGTTGGGTTGCGTGAAGCTCGGGTCGTCGCCCTCGTTGTGGCCGCGACGGCGGTAGGAGACCAAGTCGATGACGACGTCCTTGTGGTACTTCTGCCGGTAGTCGAACGCGGCCCGCGCCGCCCGGATGCAGGAGTCCGGATCGTCGCCGTTGACGTGCAGCACCGGCGCGGAGATGGCCTTCGCGACGTCCGTGCAGTAGGTGGAGCTGCGGGACTCGCTGGGTGCGGTGGTGAACCCCACCTGGTTGTTGACCACCACGTGGATGGTGCCGCCGGTCTTGTAGCCGCGCAACTGGCTCATCTGCAGGGTCTCGAACACCACGCCCTGGCCGGAGAACGACGCGTCGCCGTGCAGGGTGAGGGGCAGGACGGGGTAGTCGTCCGCGCCGAGGGTGTCCTGCTTCGCGCGGGCGATGCCCTGCAGGACCGGGTTGACCGCCTCGAGGTGCGACGGGTTGGCCGCCACGGAGGCCTTGATGGTGGCGCCGTTGGCGGCCACGAAGGTGCCCTCCGCGCCGAGGTGGTACTTCACGTCCCCGGTGCCGCTGCGGTCCACCTGGCCGTCGAACTCCTTGAAGATCGACGCGTACTTCTTGCCCACGATGTTGGCCAGCACGTTGAGCCGTCCGCGGTGGGGCATGCCGATGCACACCTCGTCGAGCGAGTCGTTGGCGGCGCGCTGGGCGATCTCGTCGAGCAGCACGATGAGGGACTCGCCGCCCTCCAGGGAGAAGCGCTTCTGGCCGACGAACTTGGTCTGCAGGAAGGTCTCGAAGACCTCCGCCTCGTTGAGCTTGTCGAGGGCGTGCATGTGCTCCTCGTGCGTCAGCGGCGTGTGGGGCCGCTCCATGCGCTGCTGGAACCATTCGCGCTGGCGGGGGTCCGCGATGTGCATGTACTCGACGCCGACGGTGCGGCAGTACGAGTCCTGCAGGATGCTGATGATGTCGCGCAGGGGCAGGTAGACGCGGTCCTTCCCGCCGAAGGTCCCGACGGCGAACTCGCGGTCCAGGTCCCAGATCGAGAGCCCGTGGGTCTCCAGGCGCAGGTCCTCGTGCGAACGCTGGCGGTACTCGAGCGGGTCCGTGTCGGCGACGAGATGCCCGAAGGTGCGGTAAGCGTTGACGAGCTCGAGCACGCGCGCGGTCTTGCCCACCTGGGAGTCGCGGTGCGCCGACACGTCGGGCGACCAGCGCAACGGCTCGTAGGGGATGCGCAGCGCCTCGAAGATCTCGTCGTAGAACCGGTCCTGCCCGAGCAGGAGCTCGTGCATCTTCTTGAGGAACTCGCCGGAGGTGGCCCCCTGGATGACGCGGTGGTCGTAGGTGCTGGTGAGCGTCGTCGTCTTCGAGACGCCCAGCTCGGTCATCCGCGAGGGGCTCATGCCCTGGAACTCGGCCGGGTAGTCGATGTTGCCGACCCCGAGGATCATGCCCTGCCCGTTCATGAGGCGCGGCACCGAGTGGTTGGTGCCGATCCCGCCCGGGTTGGTGAGCGACGCGGTGGTGCCCGCGAAGTCGCTGACCTGAAGCTCGCCGTCGCGGGTCTTCTTCACGACCTGCTCGTAGGCGGACCAGAACTGGAAGAAGTTGAGGTTCTCGCAGCCCTTGATGTTGGGCACCAGCAGCTGGCGGGTCTCGCCCTTGCGGATGTCGATGGCGATGCCGAGGTTGATCGACGGGTTCTCGATCAGGTTGGGCTTGCCGTCGACCACGTCGTAGGCGTTGTTCATGTCCGGCATGGCCTTGAGCGCCTTGACCATGGCGTACCCGACGAGGTGGGTGAAGGAGACCTTGCCGCCCTTGGAGGTGCGCAGGAAGTTGTTGATCACCGTTCGCTGGTCGATGACCAGCTTCATGGGCACCGCCCGCACCGACGTGGCGGTGGGGACGGTCAGCGACGACTCCATGTTCTTGGCCGTGCGCATCGGCGCCCCACGCAGCGCGGTGTACTTCGGCTGCGCGGCGGAGGGTGCGGGGCGGAGGCTGGGGTTGGGCGCGTTCGCCGAGAGCGTGGATCCGGTGCCGGGGTTGGACGGGGACTCGGAGCCCTTCCGGGCGCGCTGCTCCACCTGACTCCTGGTGGACTTCGCGGGCTCCGCCTTGGCGGGGGCCGAGGGAGCGGCCGGCGCCGGGGCTTCGGCCGCGGGCCTGGGTGCCGGGGCGGCGGTGATCTCGGGGGAGGGGGGCTCCTGCCCGGCGCGGCCGGCGGGCCTGGGGGCGGGAGCAGGCGGCTGTGGGGCCGGCTTCTCAGCTTGAGGGGTGGGCGTCGCGTCGGTGGCGAAGAGTTCGCGCCATTCCTCCGCGACCGACTGGGGATCTGCCTCGTAGGCCTCCCGCATCTCGTCGATCAGCCAGGAGTTCGCCCCGAAAGAGTCAAGTGAGTCAGGTGCTGACATGTGTGAGTGGCGGTGGCCACAATCCCCTCTGTGAGTCGGCTCCGCCGCAGACGACTGCGGCTGCTTCTACCCAGTCACCTTACCCACATCGACGGTGGGTTGCCGCCGCCCGACCAGGAGCGGAGACCGTGGCTCCGGCGACGTGGCTCCGGCGACCGGGGGCCTGCTGGCCCTCAGCGTCAGGGCGAAGGCGTAGGCGGCCAGGCACACGAGGGTGAGGTTGCGCAGCAGCAGGACGGAGGTCTCGGGTCCGGACCCCAGGGGGATCGCCATGATGCCGTAGGCGCCCCACGGGTAGGTCATCTGGGTCAGGGCCGCCACGATCACCAGGGCCACGGCGAACACGATGAGCGGCCGCCTCAGCCAGGCGCTGCTCCGGGCCACCAGGAGGGCGGCCACCGGGCCGCCGAGCCATGCGATGTACTGCGGCGACAGCGTCTTGTTGGTCACGATGGTGGCCAGCACAATGGTGAGGATGGCCAGGAGGATGGCTTCGTGCAGGCGCTCGTCGTCGTCGTGGAGGTGGCGGATCAGGCGGTAGCTGAGGTAGGCGGCGATGGCCAGCGAGAGCGCCGTCAGCACCGTCGACAGGCGGACCAGCGAGTCCACGTACGGGCCCTGCAGCTCCAGGGCGTTGAACGGCGACAGGAAGATGTTCCACGAGGGGTTGTCGGTGAAGGTGCGCAGCAGCATCAGGGGCGAGGCCGGCACCGACTCGATCTGGAGCCCGCGCTGCCCCTGCCACGTCACGGGGGAGGCCGAGCGCGACCACCCGCTGCTGATGAGAGAGGCCGCCGCGAGCCCGAAGCCCACCACCACGAATCCAGTCACCCGGCCGCGCGCCCGGGCCGAGCGCCACGGGTGGGGGGCGAGCATCGGGCCGATCAGCAGCGCGGGCCACAGTTTGATGGCTGCGCCCAGCCCCACCATGCCGCCGGCCACCCGCGGGAACCGGGTCACGAACAGGCACGCCCAGGCGACGAGGGCCGCGGGGATGAGGTCGAAGCGGTACCAGAGGATGGGGCCCTGGGCGGCGGTGAACAGGATCCAGAACAGGGCGCCCGCGGCGTTGTCGCGGCGGTAGAGGGTGATCGCGACCAGCGCGTCGAGCAGGACGAACACCGCGACGTACGTGGCGCTCCAGGTCTGCCAGCCGCCGCCCAGGCGGTAGATGGCCTGCAGGATCCACACGGCCGGCACGGGGTACTCGACCATCACGCCCGACTCGCCCTCGTCCAGCCGGAACAGGTGGTAGCCGTAGTACGACACGTCGTTGGCGACGAACTTGACCTCGTCGAGGCCCAGGAACAGGTACGAGACGTAGCGCGTGAGGAGAAACACGGCGATGAGTCCGACGGCGACGGCCCACCGCGCGGTGTCACCGGCGCCGTACCTGGAGTGGGTCATCGCCAAAGTCTCCTGCCAGCCGGCGCTGAGCGCCCCCGCGAGGATTCGAACCTCGGCTCCCGCCTCCGGAGGGCGGTGCTCTATCCCCTGAGCTACGGGGGCTGGACCCGGAAAGGTTAGCACCTCCTCAGGGGCGCTGTCGTTTCCCGCTACGGTGGCGGGGTGCGCACCCTGACTGCCCTCGCGACCTCGGTGGTGCTGCTGCTGACCTCATGCGTGTCCCGCCCGGACCCGGCGCCCGCGGTGCTGCGCGAGACTGCTCCGCCCTGGGATGCGCCGCGCGATGCCGTGTCCTACATCCGGGCCGCCGGCCTCCCCGAGCAGCCTCTGGGCACCGACACCGATCCGTGGGTCCTCGAGCTCTCCGTCACCGTCGCGGGGGAGGCGGTGGAGATCCCCGCCCACATCGGGGCGGACCGGCTGCGGGCCGTCCAGGCCCCGGTGCACACCCACGAGTCGGGCGGCGAGGTCTGGCTGGAGGGCGACGGGAACCACACCGTCACCCTCGGCGAGTTCTTCACCCTGTGGGGGGTGCGGTTCGACGGGGAGTGCCTGGGCGCCGCGTGCGGAGGGGTGAGCGTCAGCGCCGACGGCGAACCGGTCACCGATCCGGAGTCGCTCGTGCTGCGCGGGACCCGCGAGGTCGCCGTCGCCGCTCCCTGACCGCGTCCGCCCCGATGAGGTGGATGGCGGCGGGGCGCGGCGCTCTGGCAGGCTTGGCGCCATGACGCACATGCACATCGCCGGGTCGATCCACGCGGACGCGGCGCACGGGGGCCCACAGTGGCTGGACGTGCCCGCGGATCTCAACGCGCTGGATCTCAAGCTCTGGCCGCGTGGGGCGCATCGCGACGACCGGGGCCGCATCGTGGTGGCCGGCATCCCGCTCACGGACGTCGCGGAGGAGCACGGCACGCCCGCCTACGTCATCGACGAGGCGGACTTCCGGTCGCGTGCGGCCGAGTTCCGCGAGGCCTTCCCCGGATGGGACATCTTCTACGCGGGCAAGGCGCTGCTGACCCGCACGGTCGCGCGCTGGGCGGCAGAGGAGGGACTCAACCTGGACGTGACCACGATGGGGGAGATGCGCATCGCGTTGGCCGGCGGCATGCCCGCCGCGCGCCTCGGGCTGCACGGCAACAACAAGTCCGACGAGGAGATCGTCTTCGCCCTCGAACAGGGCGTGGGGCGCATCATCGTGGACTCGTTCGACGAGATCGCCCGCCTGGAGAAGGCCTGCGCCGAGGGTGGGCACAGGGCGCGGGTGATGGTGCGCGTGACCACCGGCGTGGAGGCCCACACGCACGAGTACATCGCCACGGCGCACGAGGACCAGAAGTTCGGCCTCTCGATCACCGGCGGTCAGGCCCTGACCGCGCTGGTGCGCTGCCACAGCTCGCAGTACCTGGACCTGGCGGGGATCCACAGCCACATCGGCTCGCAGATCTTCGACACCCACGGCTTCGAGGTGGCGATCCGCCGCACCATGCGGCTCGCGTCCCAGTTCCGCACCGCCACCGGCGTGGAACTGGCCGAGCTGGACCTGGGCGGCGGCTTCGGCATCGCCTACACCTCCGCGGACACCCCCGCGCCCACCTCCGAGATCGCCGCCGGGTTCGAGGAGATGATCGACCACGAGTGCCGCGCCTTCGGGCTGAAGCGGCCGCACCTGTCCATCGAGCCCGGCCGGGCGATCTGCGGCCCCGCCGGCGTGGCGATCTACCGCGTGGGCACGGTCAAGATCGTCGATCTGGAGGGCGGGCGCTCCCGCGTCTACGTCAGCGTCGACGGCGGCATGAGCGACAACATCCGTCCCGCCCTCTACGCGGCCGAGTACTCGGCGGCCATCGCCAACCGCCTCTCCGACCGGGAACCGGTGTTGAGCCGGGTCGTCGGGAAGCACTGCGAGGGCGGCGACATCCTCATCCGCGACGTGTTCCTCCCCGCCGACGTGGCCATCGGTGACCTGATCGCCGTGCCCGGCTCGGGCGCCTACGCGCGCAGCATGGCCAGTAACTACAATCAGATCCCGAAGCCCCCCGTCGTCTCGGCGAAGGACGGCGTCACCCGCGTGATGCTGCGCCGCGAAACCCTGGAGGACCTGATGAGATTGGACGTGGGAGAGTGAGCAAGCCGCTCAAGGTGGCGCTGTTGGGCGCCGGCGTGGTCGGGTCGCAGGTGGCCCGCATCATCCTGAACGAGGGGCCAACCCTGGAGTCGCGCATCGGGCGCAGGTTGGAGCTCGTCGGCATCGGCGTGCGCCGGCTGGAGGCGGAGCGCCCGGGCATCGATCCGGCGCTGCTGACCACGGACCTCGAGTCGCTGGTGGCCCGCACGGACCTCGACATCGTCGTCGAGCTCATCGGCGGCATCGAGCCCGCGCGCAGCCTCCTGCTGACGGCGATCGCCAACGGTGCCTCGGTGGTGTCGGCGAACAAGGCACTCCTGGCCGATGAGCTGGGGCTGCTCTCGCGCGCCGCCGAGGAGAAGGGGGTGGACCTCTACTACGAGGCCGCCGTCGCCGGCGCCATCCCGATCGTCCGGCCGCTGAGGGAGTCGCTCGTGGGCGACGACATCACCGCCGTGATGGGCATCGTCAACGGCACCACCAACTACATCCTCGACAAGATGGTCACCGACGGCAGCAGCTTCGACGAGGCCCTGGCCGAGGCACAGGAGCTCGGGTATGCCGAGGCGGACCCGACGGCCGACATCGAGGGCCACGACGCGGCCGCCAAGGCCGCCATTCTGGCCGCGCTGGCCTTCCACACCGAGGTCAGGCGCGACGAGGTGTTCTGCGAGGGCATCTCGCAGGTGACCGCGGCGGACATCGCGGCGGCGGAGCAGATGGGCTGCACGATCAAGCTGCTGGCCATCGCGAAGCTGACCGACGACGACAGGGTCATCGTCAAGGTGCACCCGGCGATGGTCGCCAACAAGCATCCGCTGGCCTCCGTCTCCGGCGCCTACAACGCCATCTTCGTGAAGTCCCGCGAGGCCGGGGACCTCATGTTCCTCGGCCAGGGCGCCGGGGGCGCCCCCACCGCCAGCGCGGTCATGGGCGACGTGGTGACGGCCGCCCGCAACCGGCACCGCGGCACCGCCGCGCACGGCGGCTCCAGCTACACCAGCCGTGCGGTGGCACCCATCGGGGAGTCCGAGGCGCAGTTCTACGTCAGCTTCGACGTGGTGGACCGGCCCGGCGTCCTCGCCCGGTGCGCGGCCATCTTCGGCGAGCACGGGGTGTCGTTGCGCATCGTGCAGCAGAGCTACCGCGAGGGCGGCGAGCACGAGGCGGGCTTCGCCGCCAGCCTGGGGGTCATGACCCATGTCACCCGTGAGAGCGACCTGGCCCTCGTCCTCGACGAGCTCCGGACGGCGGACTTCGTCGGCTCGGACGTGCGCGTCATGCGCGTCGAGGGCTTCTGATCCATGACGAGGCTCACCGTCCGGGTTCCGGCCACCACCGCGAACCTGGGGTCCGGGTTCGACTGCGTCGGGATGGCGTTCGACTGGTACGACGAGGTCACGCTCGACGTGTCGGACAGGCCCGGCCTGGAGGTGGTCGTCGACGGTGAGGGGGCCGACGGCGTGCCGCTGGACGAGGGCCACCTCGTCGTCTCGTCGCTGCTCGACGGGCTGAAGCAGTTCGGCGCCGCGCGGCCGGCCGGGATGCGCCTGACCTGCCGCAACACCATCCCGCACTCGAGGGGCCTGGGGTCGTCGGCCGCCGCGATCGTGGCCGGCCTGACGCTGGCCTGGGGCGTCGCGCGCCCAGGGGCAGAGGTGGACCGGGCGGCTATCACCCGGCTGGCCACCGCGGCCGAGGGGCACCCGGACAACGCCGGGGCCGCGGTGTGGGGAGGGGCCATCCTCGCGTGGGCCCGCGAGGGCAAGGTGTCGCTGGTGCAGTTGCCGCTCCCGGCGGACTTCGAGGCAGTGGCCTTCGTCCCCGGCTTCGAGTGCCGCACGGACGAGGCGCGGCGGGTCCTCCCTCAGACGGTCTCCCGGTCAGACGCCGTGGCGCAGGCGATCGCCGCGGCCGCCCTGCCGCTGGCGCTGACGGTCCGGCCCGACCTGCTGCTCGACGCCACCGCTGACCTCCTCCATCAGCAGTACCGGGCGGACCTCATGCGTCCCGCCTACGAGCTCATGCAGCGGCTCCGGACGGCGGGCGTGCCGGCGGCCATCTCGGGGGCCGGCCCGACGGTGATCGCCGTCGGCCCGCCCGGGCAGCTGGCGGGCGTCGGAGAGGTCGCGGCCGAGGGGTTCGCGCAGCGGCGGATGCGGCCCTCCTCGGGGGTCGAGCTGAACTCCTCGCAGGCGATCTAGGGCCATTCTTTGGTCGGCACCGGATCAGTTGCTAGGCTGATAGTCGGTTTACCCCGAGGCGCCGCCGTGGCCATCACACTTCCCGGCTTTCTGGCGCCCACGTATTCCACCACTTTGACGCCGTCGGCGCGCATCGTCAGCTGCCCCCACGGCTCCATGGAAGGAACCATTCGTTGAGCGAATCCACAGACCTGTCCGCTATGAAGCTGGTCGAGCTCAAATCCGTCGCCACCCGTCTGGGGATCAAGGGCGTCTCCGCGATGCGCAAGGGAGACCTCGTGGGCGCCATCCAGTCCGCAGGTGGCCCGCCGGCCTCAGCACCTGCAGCCTCGGCTCCCGCGGCGTCGGCGCCCGTGGACCGGGCGCCGAGCAGGCAGCGCCGGCCGAGGGCCGAGCAGCCCGCCGCCCAGGCTGAGCAGCAGCCACGCGAGGCGAACGGCGACTCCGGGCAGCAGGCGCAGGCCGAGCCACCCACCGCGGCTCCTGCCGCCCGAGAGCCGCGGGGTCAGCAGGCGCCCGAGACGCAGACCGAGGGCGAAGGCGGGCGCAACCGCCGCCGCCGCAACCGGGAGCGTGGCCCGCAGCAGCAGGACACCATCGACGAGGTGGGGGAGCTGCTGGAGGCTGCGATGGGCGGGGGAAAGCCCGCCACGGCCCCCTCGGCGGCACCCGCGACACAGGCTCCCCAGATCAACATCGAGCCGGGGGGCTACGACGACGACCAGGGCGGCTCGCGCCGCAGCCGTCGGCGCCGCAACCGTGACCGTCAGGACCGACAGACCCGTCGGCCGGCCAGGGGCGCCCAGGGCATGGAGCGCATGGAGGCCGAGCCCACCGTCGCCGAGGGCGACGTGCTCGCCACCATCTCGGGCATCGTCGACATCCAGGACAACTACGCGTTCGTGCGCACCACCGGCTACCTGCCCGGGCCGAGCGACGCCTACATCTCGATGTCCACCGTCCGTCGCTACGGCATGCGCCGCGGCGACGTGATCACGGGCGCGATCCGCGCCCCCCGCGACGGCGAGCGGAGGGAGAAGTTCAGCCCGCTCGTCCGCCTCGACACCATCAACGGCGATGACCCGGAGAAGGCCAAGGGACGCGCGGAGTTCGCCAAGCTCACCCCGCTCTACCCGCAGGAGCGGCTGCGCCTCGAGACGGTGCAGACCAACATCGCCGGCCGGATCATCGACCTCGTCTCGCCCATCGGCAAGGGGCAGCGCGGGCTGATCGTCTCGCCGCCGAAAGCGGGCAAGACCATGGTGATGCAGGCGATCGCCAACGCCATCGCGGTCAACAACCCCGAGGTGCACCTCATGGTGGTCCTTGTCGACGAGCGCCCCGAGGAGGTCACCGACTTCCAGCGGACCGTCTCAGGCGAGGTCATCGCCTCGACGTTCGACCGGCCGGCCGAGGACCACACCATGGTCGCGGAGCTCGCCATCGAGCGCGCCAAGCGGCTCGTGGAGCTCGGCCATGACGTCGTTGTGCTGCTCGACGGCATCACGCGACTGGGGCGCGCCTACAACCTGGCCGCGCCGGCATCCGGACGCATCCTCTCCGGTGGCGTGGACTCGGCGGCCCTCTACCCGCCGAAGAAGTTCTTCGGCGCCGCCCGCAACATCGAGAACGGCGGCTCGCTGACCATCCTGGCCACTGCCCTCATCGAGACCGGATCGAAGATGGACGAGGTGATCTTCGAGGAGTTCAAGGGCACCGGCAACATGGAGCTGCGCCTGCGCCGCGAGCTCGCGGACAAGCGCATCTTCCCGGCCATCGACGTCGACGCCTCCGGAACCCGACGCGAGGACCTGCTGCTGGGCCGCGACGAGCTCAACATCATCTGGAAGCTCCGGCGGGCCCTGTCCGGGCTCGACGATCAGCAGGCCCTGGAGACGCTCAAGTCGCGGATGACCAAGACCGCCAGCAACCACGAGTTCCTGCTGAGCGTCCTGAAGACCACACCGGCGGCCGACGGCTGATCCGCCGACTTGGCATTGCTGGGCCGGCGAGGCACAATTGGGGGTCGCGCCGGTTCACGCATCCTCCAGGCCCATCAGGGCCAGCGACCCGGTCACAGAATCAAGGAGTCACCATGAAGCAGGGCATCCACCCTGATTACGTCGAGACCCAGGTCCACTGCACCTGTGGCAACACGTTCACCACCAAGAGCACCAGCAAGAAGGGTGCGCTGAGCGCGGACGTCTGCGCCGAGTGCCACCCGTTCTACACCGGCAAGCAGAAGATCCTCGACACCGGTGGCCGCGTGGCCCGCTTCGAGAAGCGGTACGCCAAGAAGTCCTAGAGACAGGCTCGGGCGTCGGGAGGGTTCCAACCCGCCCGGCGCCCGTTTCGTTTGCCGCCACAGAAGGAGTCAGTGATGTTCGACAACGCCCAGCCCCTCGTCGACGAGTTCCGCGAGCTGGAGTTGCAGCTCTCAGACCCCGAACTGCACTCCGACGTGGCCCGATCCCGGAGGGTGGGCCGGCGCTACGCCGCGCTGCGACCCATCGTCGAGGGGATCGACCTGTTCCGCAGGCTCTCCGAGGACCGCGAGGCCGCCGCCGAACTGGCCGCCGACGACCCCTCGTTCGCAGACGAGGTCGCTGACCTTGATGCGCAGCTGGAGGTGGCGACGGGGCGGCTGACCAAGCTCCTCGCGCCGCGGGACCCCAACGACGACGCCGACGCGCTCGTGGAGATCAAGTCGGGGGAGGGCGGCGACGAGTCCGCCCTGTTCGCCGGGGACCTGCTGAAGATGTACACCCGCTACGCGGAGCAGACCGGGTGGAAGGTGGAGCTGCTGGACTCGCAGGAGACCGATCTCGGGGGCTACAAGTCCGTGACGTTCGCGGTGAAGGCGGCCGCGGGCAGCGGCTTCGGCCCGTACGGCCGGTTGAAGTTCGAGGGCGGCGTGCACCGCGTGCAGCGGGTGCCCGTCACCGAGTCGCAGGGGCGCATCCACACCTCGGCCGCGGGGGTGATGGTGATGCCCGACGTCGAGGCCGACGAGGTGGAGATCAACGACGACGACCTCCGCATCGACGTCTTCCGCGCCTCCGGACCCGGAGGCCAGGGCGTCAACACGACCGACTCCGCGGTGCGGATCACGCACCTGCCGACAGGTACGGTCGTGTCCTGCCAGAACGAGCGGTCCCAGCTGCAGAACCGCGACTCCGCCATGCGGATGCTCCGCGCCCGGATCATCGCGCTGGCCGAGGCCGAGGCGGCCTCGGCGGCGTCCGAGGCGCGGAAGTCGCAGGTCCGCACCGTTGACCGCTCGGAGCGCATCCGCACCTACAACTACCCCGAGAACCGGATCACCGACCATCGCATCGGGTTCAAGGCCCACAACCTGGACCAGTTCCTGGAGGGGGCGATGACGCCGCTGTTGGACGCGCTGGCGGAGCAGGACCTCGCGGAGCGGCTCGCCGGGGTGGGCGGGTGACCGAGGTCGCCTTCGAGGTGGCGGCCCGTCTCGCGCGGGCCGGCTCGCCGAGCCCCGGCCCCGAGGCGCGGCAGCTGGTCGCCCACGTCCTGGGTGTGGAGCCATCCGGGCTGCTGCGGGTCGGGGGCGTCGACGACGCCCAGCGGGCCGCCATCGACGAGTTGGCGCGGCGTCGTGCCGAGGGCGTTCCCCTGCAGCACCTGACCGGGGAGGCCCACTTCCGCTACGAGACCCTCGCCGTCGGCCCAGGCGTGTTCATCCCCCGGCCGGAGACCGAGGAGATGGTGGGCTGGGCCCTCGAACGCCTCGCTGAGCGCCCCGTGGGGTGCCGCCGCGTCGTCGAGCTCTGTGCCGGTTCGGGGGCCATCAGCGCATCGATCGCCAGGGAGCTGGGCGGGGTCGAGGTGCACGCCGTCGAGCTGTCCGACGACGCTTTCCCCTACCTCACGCGCAACCTCGAGGGGCTCGGCGTCGACGTGGTGCACGGCGACATGGCCGAGGCCTTCCGGCACCTCGACGGCGCCGTCGACCTGGTGATCGCCAATCCCCCCTACATCCCCGAGACGCACCGCGGGCTGCTCCCCACCGACGTGGTGGACCACGATCCGGAGCTGGCACTGTTCTCCGGCCACGACGGACTGGACGCCCTGCGCGTGGTGGCGGACGTCGCGGCGAGGCTGCTCCTGCCGGGTGGACTCCTGGCCACCGAGCACGACGAGAGCCACGCCGGCGGAGTCGTGTCGCTGGTGTCGGGGGCGGGCTTCTGCGACGTCGCGTCCCACCCGGACCTCACCGGCCGCCCCCGGTACGTCACCGGCGTCAGGCTCCCCGCCCATGGCAGGATGGCCCCGTGACCGACGTGTTCAACCTCAGCACCGACCACGAGGCCGGCCTGGCTGCGGCGGCGGAAGCCGTCCGCGGAGGTCGGTGCGTCGTGCTTCCCACCGACACCGTCTACGGGATCGGCGCCAACGCGTTCGACGCCGCCGCAGTGCAGGGCCTCCTCGACGCCAAGGAGCGCGGCCGCGACATGCCGCCGCCGGTCCTGATCGCCGAGCCCTCGATGCTGCGTGCCATCGCCGACGAGGTGCCCGCGGGTGCCAAGGCCCTGGCCAAGGCATTCTGGCCCGGCGCGCTCACGCTCATCCTCAAGGCCCAACCGCGGTCGGGCATGTCGCTCGGTGAGACGAAGGGCACGGTCGCGGTGCGCGTCCCCGATCACGACGGCGCGCGGGCGCTGCTGCGCCGCACCGGCCCGTTGGCCGTCAGCTCCGCCAACGTGTCCGGCCAGCCGGCGGCCCTCACCTGCGACGAGGCACGGGATCAGCTGGGAGAGCGGGTTGCGGTCTACCTCGACGGCGGCACGGTCACCGGGGGAGTTGCCTCCACCATCGTCGACTTCGCCTCCGTCGCCGGGGGCCGCGTGCTGCGCCAGGGCGCGCTGCCGCTCGAGGCTCTGCTCGAGGTCGCCCCGGAGATCGAGCAGAGCTAACCCGCACATGCGCGAATACCTCCTGGTGCTGCTCGTCGCCGCCGGCACGACCTATCTCCTGGCGGGCCTGGCCCGGAGCATCGCCGTGCGCACGGGCGCGCTCGCCACGGTGCGCAGCCGCGACGTCCACACCGAACCCATCCCGTACTTCGGCGGCGTCGCCATGTTCGGTGGCCTCGTCGTGGCGTTCCTGCTGGCCCTGCAGATGCCGTTCCTGGGCCGCTACACCACGGTGGAGCACGACGCCTGGGCGGTCGTGTGGGCCGGCCTCATCATCACGGTCATCGGGGTGCTCGACGACAAGTACGACATGCCCGCCATGGTCAAGCTCGGCGGGCAGGTGCTCGCCGCCGGTGTCGCGGTGCTGCAGGGGGTGCGGATCTACTGGATCCCGCTGCCCAACAGGATCGTCGCGCTGGACGACGTCACCAGCATCCTGATCACTGTCTTCTTCATCGCCCTGTGCGTCAACGCGGTCAACTTCGTCGACGGGCTGGACGGTCTCGCGGCGGGCGTGGTGACCATCGGTTCGGGCGCATTCTTCAGCTACACCTATGTGCTCGCCTACGAGCAGGAGCTGGTCCGGGCCACCACGGCGAGTCTCATCACCGTGGCCACCTGCGGCATCGCGGCGGGCTTCCTGCTGCACAACTTCCACCCGGCGAAGATGTTCATGGGAGATTCGGGGGCGATGCTGCTCGGGCTGCTCATGGCCATGAGCGCCATCTCGTTCACCGGCCAGCTCGATCCCGGAGCCACGGACCAGCAGGACGGCAACCTGCTGCCCGCCCTGCTGCCCATCCTGCTGCCGCTGGCCGCCCTCGCGCTGCCCATCGCCGACCTGATCCTCGCCTGGGCCCGGCGAACCTGGAAGGGGCAGCACGTCTTCCACGCGGACAAGCAGCACCTGCACCACCGGCTGCTGGCGATGGGCCACTCGCACTGGGGGGCCGTGCTGCTCATGTACGGCTGGACGGCCGTGGTGTCGGTGGGCCTGGTGGCGATCGCGCTGTCGAGCTGGCCCTACATGGGGTGGGTCGTCGGCCTCGCGCTGCTGACCGTCCTCGGCCTGACGATCCGGCCGGTGCGCTCGGCGCCGGCCGAGGTGGCCGCGGAACCTGACGTGGCCGCAGACGAGCGCCGTGGCTGAGCGACGGGTCACGGACGCCACGAGGCGCGCCCGGCAGATGATGATCGGCGGCCTGGTGGGCGGCCATACCGTCGGCCTGACGGTCATCGGGCTTGCGCTGGCGCTGGGTGGTGCTCCCGCCGCGGTCACCGCGGCGCTGGGGTTCGCCGCCGTCGTCATCTTCTACTCCGTGGGTCAGGCCATCGAGGTGGTGGCCTCGGAGCTCGCCGACTTCCAGGGGATGGCTCTGGTGCTGGTCAGCTACGCGGTGCGGGTGATCGGGATCGCGGCCGGGCTGTGGTTCATCCTCAGTCACCCCGCCGTCGCGCCGCTGGTGAGGGACGGCTGGTTGCTCCTCAGCGTGGCCGGAACCGTCCTGGCCTGGGTGACGGGGGTGGTGCTCGTGGCGGCGCGCCAGCGGGTGCCCGTCTACGACACCGAATACCACCCCCCGTCCCTGGACTGACCTCCGACGGAATATGATTCGGCGCCGCGTTTCCGCTAGGCTCACTCACGACATGGGCAATTCACCGTCGGGGAACGCGCCAGAAGGACCTGGAAGGCGCTCAGACGACGGCATGCTCGTGCTCAGCTACCTGCTCAGCGGGATCATCTTCTACGGTGGCCTCGGCTGGGTCGGGGACTACTTCCTGAATACCTCGTGGATGCTGCCGCTCGGCCTGATCCTGGGCCTTGTGACCAGCCTCTACCTCATCATCAAGCGATACGGGAGCGGTACGTGACACTGGGGCTACTTCCGATGGAGACCGGTAGCGAGGGCGGATACCACCCCCCAGGCACCGACGATTTCCTGTGGTACTCCGTCTGGCCGGGCGTGCTTCCGGACTGGATGAACAGGCCGTTCTTCCAGGCCCTGATCGGGGCCGCGCTGGTCATGATCGTGTGGTGGCTCGCCTCCAGGAACCTCAAGGTCAAGCCCACCAAGTCGCAGTTCCTGGCTGAGTACGTCTACGAGTTCGTGCGCAACGGCATCGCGCGCGACATTCTCCACCACGACTTCAAGAAGTACCTGCCCTACCTGCTGGGCCTGTTCTCGTTCATCCTGGTCAACAACTGGTTCGGCGAGTTCTTCCTCTTCATGTACCCCACGTTCTCCAACGTCGGCTACGCCTACGGCCTGGCCTTCCTGTCCTGGCTGATCTACGTGGGCGCCGGCTTCCGCAAGTGGGGCTTCGGCGGATTCCTGAAGAAGGCCCTCATCCCCGAGGGCGTGCCCGCCTATCTGCTGGTGCTGGTCATCCCCCTGGAGTTCCTGGCCACGTTCATCACGCGCCCGATCACGCTGGCCCTGCGTCTCTTCGCCAACCTGTTCGCCGGCCATCTCGTGGTCATGGTGTTCGTGGTGGGCGGCGGCTACCTCCTCACGGTGCAGGACAACCTGTTCTTCAATGTGGCCGGCGGCGTCTCGCTCGCGTTCAGCCTCATCATCCTCTGCCTGGAGCTGTTCATCGGCGCCCTGCAGGCCTACATCTTCACGGTCCTCACCGCCCAGTACGTGTCCACCTCGATCGCCGAGGCGCACTAAGTCAATCCGACTCCTGAGAAACAAGCCCGTTCTCAGAAGCCATCCGAAAGGAAAAATCAATGTCCCTCCTCGAAATCACCGGCTCGCTGAACATGATCGGCTACGCGATCGCCACGATCGCGCCGGCCCTCGGCGTCGCCTGGATCTTCGCGTCGGTCATCAACGGCACGGCCCGCCAGCCCGAGGCCCGTGGCGCCATGATGGGCACCGCCTTCATCGGCTTCGCCGTGGTTGAGGCTCTCGCCATCATCGCCATCGCCCTCGCCTTCGTCCTCTGAGCAGCATCATGTTCCCCTTCACCGGGGCGCTTCTCGAGATCGATCTGGGGCCCCTGCTGCCCCACTATCTCTCGGAGATCGTCGTCGGCATCGTCCTGATGCTGCTGATCTACGTGCTGATGCGCAAGGCCGTGGTACCGGCCTTCGAGAAGATGTACGAGGAGCGCTCGAACAAGATCGAGGGCGGCATGCAGCGGGCGGCGGCGGCGGAAGCCAAGGCCGCGGCTGCACTCGCCGAATACAGCGACCAGCTGGCCGCTGCCCGCGAAGAGGCCGCCCGCATCCGTGAGGACGCGAAGAACCAGTCCGCGACAGTGCTCGCCGAGGCCCGCGACAAGGCATCGAAGGAGTCCCAGCGGATTCTCGAGGCCGGCCGGGTGCAGCTTGAGGCCGAACGGGCACAGCTCGTCCACGACCTCCGGGGCGAGGTGGGCGGTATGGCCACCGTGCTGGCCGGCAAGATCGTCGGCGAGTCGCTCACCGATGACGAGCGCGCCATGCGCACCGTCGACCGGTTCCTGGCTGAGCTCGAGTCGGCGGGTCAGGCCCGATGATGGCCCGCGGCGCCGCACCCGCTGGACTCGATTCGTCTGTGGACGGCCTCTCTGCCGATGCCGCCACGGCGAGCGAGCTGTTCGCCGTCGTCGACCTGATCGACGGCCAGCCGATGCTGCGTCGTTCCCTGTCGGATCCGTCGGCCTCGTTCGAGGATCGCTCAGGGCTGGCGAAGCGGTTGTTCGGCGGTCGCGTGTCGGCGTCGACGCTTGCCGTCATCACGGAAGTGCTCGGCGCGTCCTGGGGCAGCGGCGCGGACATGGTGGCGGGCATCGAGCGGCAGGGCATTCGCCTGGCGCTCCAGTCGGCTCACCGGGCCGGGGACATCGACGAGGTGGCGGACCAGCTTCACGCGCTGGCGGCCACCATCGACTCGTCGCCCGAGCTGGCCGGGACCCTGCGCAACCAGACCTACCCCGTCGAGGCCAAGAAGTCCCTCGTGGACACCCTGATCGCGGGCAAGGTCCACCCTGTCACCCGAACCCTCGCGGGGCGGGCCGTCAGGGCCAGGCGCCGCAACATCGCGCAGACGGTCGGCACCATCCTGGAGATGGCGGCGGACGTGGCCGGAGAGAAGATCGCCCGCGTCACGGTGGCACGACCTCTCGATGAGGCGCGCGTCGCGCGGCTCAAGAGGGCCCTGGAGGCCCAGGTCGGCCGCACCGTGTCCCTGCAGATCGACGTGGACCCCTCGGTCCTCGGCGGCATGAATGTGGCCATCGACGACGACGTCATCGAATCAACCGTTGCCGCCCGGCTTGACCAGGCTCGTCGGCAACTCAACTCCCGTTAGACGAAAGTAGATAACGCAATGGCTGAACTCACCATCAGTCCGGACGAGATCCGCAGCGCGCTGGACGACTTTGTCCAGTCTTACCAGCCCCAGGCCGCTTCACGGACCGAGGTCGGCACCGTCGTGACCTCGGGAGACGGCATCGCGCGGGTCGAGGGTCTCCCCTCGGCGATGGCGAACGAGCTGTTGCGCTTCGCGAACGGCACTCTGGGCATCGCACTCAACCTGGACGAGCGTGAGATCGGCGTCGTCGTCCTCGGGGACTCCGAGGGCATCGACGAGGGCTCCATCGTGCACGGCACGGGCGACGTGCTGTCCGTCCCCGTCGGCGACGGGTACCTCGGCCGCGTCGTGGATGCCATGGGCAACCCGATCGACGGCCTCGGCGAGATCACCGACATCGACGGCCGACGGGCGCTGGAGCTCCAGGCGGCCGGCGTCATGGACCGGCAGGAGGTGCGCGAGCCCCTGCAGACCGGCCTCAAGGCCATCGACGCGATGATCCCGATCGGCCGAGGCCAGCGTCAGCTCATCATCGGTGACCGCAAGACGGGCAAGACGGCCATCGCGATCGACGCGATCATCAACCAGAAGGCCAACTGGGAGTCCGGCGACAAGAAGAAGCAGGTCCGCTGCATCTACGTCGCCATCGGCCAGAAGGGCTCGACGATCGCTGAGGTCCGCAGCACCCTCGAGGCTGCAGGCGCGCTGGAGTACACCACCATCGTGCACTCCCCGGCCTCCGACCCCGCGGGCTTCAAGTACATCGCCCCCTACTCCGGTTCGGCCATCGGCCAGCACTGGATGTACCAGGGCGCCCACGTGCTCATCGTGTTCGACGACCTGACCAAGCAGGCCGAGGCGTACCGCGCCATGTCCCTGCTGCTGCGCCGGCCCCCGGGCCGCGAGGCCTACCCCGGCGACGTGTTCTACCTCCACTCCCGTCTCCTGGAGCGCTGCGCCAAGCTCTCCGATGAGCTCGGCGGCGGCTCGATGACGGGTCTGCCCATCATCGAGACCAAGGCCAACGACGTGTCGGCCTACATCCCCACCAACGTGATCTCGATCACCGACGGACAGATCTTCCTCCAGTCGGACCTGTTCAACGCCAACCAGCGCCCCGCCGTCGACGTGGGTGTGTCGGTGTCGCGAGTCGGTGGTGCCGCGCAGATCAAGGCCATGAAGGCCGTGGCCGGGTCGCTGAAGATCAGCCTGGCGCAGTACCGCGACATGCAGGCCTTCGCCATGTTCGCCTCCGACCTGGACGCGGCCACGCGACGGCAGCTCGACCGTGGTGCGCGGCTCACCGAGCTGCTCCGCCAGGGCCAGTACGCCCCCTACCCGGTCGAGGACCAGGTCGTGTCCGTGTGGGCGGGCATCGAAGGCCACTTCGACGACGTTCCGGTCGACGACGTGCTGCGCTTCGAGCAGGAGTTCCTTGAGCACCTCGGCCACAACGGCAGTGTGCTGCAGACCATCGCCCAGACCCAGCTCTTCGGTGATGACCTCAAGGACGCCACCCTCAAAGCACTGGGTGATTTCAAGACCGTCTTCCGCACCTCCGAGGGCAAGCTGCTCGTGGGGCGCGAGGAGCACAAGCCGCTCGCGGACGAGGAGATCGGCCAGGAGACGATCGTCCGCCAGAAGCGGGGTTAGTCGATGGCTAGCAGTCTGCGGGAGCTTCGCGAGCGCCGGAGGTCGGTGAGCACGACGAAGAAGATCACCCGCGCCATGGAGCTGATCGCCGCGTCGCGCATCATCAAGGCGCAGAACGCGGCCCGGTCCGCGCTGCCGTACACGCGTGAGCTGACCAGGGCGGTCTCGTCCCTGGCCAGCGCGCACGATCTGGATCACCCGCTCCTTGTCGACGTCGAACAGCCGCGCCGCTCCGCGGTTCTGCTGGTGACATCGGACCGCGGCCTGGCCGGGGCGTACTCGGCCAACGTGATCAAGGCGGCCGAGCAGCTGCACACCAAGCTCAAGGGCGAGGGCCAGGACGTCGTGATGTACATCACGGGGCAGAAGGGCGTGGCCTACTACGACTTCCGCAAGCGTCCCGTCGAGAGGAGCTGGACCGGCTTCTCCGACCGGCCCACCTACGACAACGCTCGTGAGATCGCCCAGGTGCTGCTGGACAAGTTCCTGCAGCCCACCGAGGAGGGGGGCGTGGACCAGCTGCACGTGGTCAACACCCGCTTCGTGTCGATGCTCACCCAGACCGCGACCACCCGGCGCCTGTTGCCGCTCGTCGTCGAGGACGCCCCGGTGGATCCTGACCCCGCATCGGAGGAGCTCAACCCGTTCTTCCACTTCGAGCCGGACATCCGCACGGTGCTGGACTCGCTCCTGCCGCTGTTCGTGGCCAACCGCATCTACAGCGCCCTGCTGCAGTCGGCGGCCTCTGAGCTGGCCAGCCGCCAGCGGGCGATGAAGTCCGCGACGGACAACGCCCAGGCGCTGATCGAGCAGCTCACCCGCGAGGCGAACCAGGCCCGCCAGGCGGAGATCACCCAAGAAATCACTGAAATCGTCGGTGGCGCCTCGGCGCTGTCCGAGTAGCCGTCAAACGAATGAGGAACTAATGACTGCCACTGTTAGCGAGACGTCGCCGGCCACCACCGGTGGCGTCGGTCGAGTTGCCCGCGTCATCGGCCCCGTCGTCGACGTCGAGTTCGCGGCTGATCAGATCCCGTCGATCGGCAACGCGCTGCTGGTCGAGACCGAGGTCATGGGCGAGAAGCGGACCATGACCATGGAGACGGCCCTGCACGTGGGCGACAACTTGGTCCGCGCCATCGCGCTCAAGCCCACCGACGGCATGCGTCGTGGCGCCGAGGTGCGCGACACCGGGGCGCCCATCTCGGTGCCGGTGGGCGACGTCACCAAGGGCCACGTCTGGAACGTGACCGGTGATGTGCTGAACGTGGACCCGTCCACCATCGAGATCACCGAGCGTTGGCCCATCCACCGCGCGGCGCCGAAGTTCGACGCCCTCGAGCCCCGCACCGAGATGCTGGAGACCGGCATCAAGGTGCTGGATCTCCTCACCCCGTACGTGAAGGGCGGCAAGATCGGCCTGTTCGGCGGCGCCGGCGTCGGCAAGACGGTCCTCATCCAGGAGATGATCTACCGCATCGCCCACAACTTCGGCGGCACCTCGGTGTTCGCCGGTGTGGGGGAGCGCACCCGCGAGGGCAACGACCTCATCAACGAGATGGAGGAGGCGGGCGTCCTCAAGGACACCGCGCTGGTGTTCGGTCAGATGGACGAGCCCCCGGGCACGCGTCTGCGCGTCGCCCTGTCCGCCCTGACGATGGCCGAGTACTTCCGCGACGTCCAGAACCAGGACGTGCTGCTGTTCATCGACAACATCTTCCGCTTCACGCAGGCGGGTTCCGAGGTGTCGACGCTGCTCGGCCGCATGCCCTCGGCGGTGGGCTACCAGCCCAACCTGGCCGACGAAATGGGTCAGCTGCAGGAGCGGATCACCTCCACCAAGGGCCACTCGATCACCTCGATGCAGGCCATCTACGTGCCGGCCGACGACTACACCGACCCGGCGCCGGCCACCACGTTCGCGCACCTGGACGCCACCACTGAGCTGTCCCGCGAGATCGCCTCGCGTGGCCTCTACCCGGCCGTGGACCCGCTGTCGTCGTCGAGCCGCATCCTGGACCCGCAGTACATCGGCCAGGTGCACTACGACACCGCGGTGCGCGTGAAGCAGATCCTTCAGCGCAACAAGGAGCTGCAGGACATCATCGCCATCCTGGGCGTCGACGAGCTGTCCGAGGAGGACAAGATCGTCGTCAACCGCGCGCGTCGCATCCAGCAGTTCCTCTCGCAGAACACCTACATGGCCGAGAAGTTCACCAACATCCCGGGCTCCACGGTGCCGCTGGCAGACACCATCGAGGCGTTCCAGATGATCACCCGCGGCGATGTCGACCACATCGCCGAGCAGGCGTTCTTCAACGTGGGTGGCATGGACGACGTGATGGCCAACTGGTCGAAGATCCAGAAGGAAGACTGATCGTGGCCAGGCCCCCGCTCCACGTCGAGGTCGTCGCGGCGGACCGCCTGGTCTGGTCGGGCGAGTCGGTCAACATCATCGCGCGGACGGTTGAGGGCGACATCGGCATCCTCCCCGGTCACGAGCCGCTCCTGGCGGTGTTGGTGCCCTGCGTGGTCGAGATCGTCACGGCCGACGGCCGAAGCGAGTCTCTGGCCGTCGACGGCGGCTATATCTCCGTGGCCCATGGGCGCGTGTCGGTGCTCAGCCAGTCTGCGACCCTCGGCCACGAGGTGGGACTGGATGAGGCCCGCCGGGAGGCGTCCACGTTGGAGGCCAAAGCCATGCAGGGCGACGCCGACGACGACGAGCTGCATCACCTCCGTATCCTCCAGGCCCAGATCCGCGCCGGTGAAAGGGCGACAACCTAACAGCTGTGAACCGCTCAGGGCGGCTCTTCCGAAATCGGGGGAGCTGCCCTGAGCGCATATCAGGGTCCAGCGACCCGGACGGGAGTGGCGAGCGGTGGTGTGGCAGTTTGTCATGACCGCGGTGATCATCATCGCCGTGGTGCTGCTGCCCTTCGTGCTGCTCTACCTCCGCCGCCGCTGGCTCACCGGCCAGGGCGGACTCTTCGACTGCGCGCATCGCGTGCGTGACGACTCTCCAGGGGCCGGCTGGGTTCTCGGCATGGCCCGGTTCCGGGGCGAGAGCCTGGAGTGGTTCCGTTCGTTCTCGTTCGGTCTGAAGCCGCAGATGGTGCTGCAGCGCGCCGCGACCACCTACCTGCACCGGCGATCCCCGGAGGGGATCGAGGCCATCGCGCTGTTCGACAATTCGGTCATCGTGACGGTCAAGGACCGCACGACGGCGCACGTCCACACGCTGGCGATGGCCAGCGACGAGGTCCTTGCGCTGATGAGCTGGCTGGAATCGGCGCCCCCCGGCAGCCACTACCTCCCGTCCAGCGCCGACTCCCCCCGCTGAGCGGGTGGGTGTTCAGGCGGGCTTCACCCGGTCCGTGCCCGGCACCCAGAGGATCTCGCCCGCAGTGCCGTTCGCTGCCCGCGACATGATGAACAGCAGGTCGGACAGCCGGTTGAGGTAGGTGATGGCCAGGAGGTTGACCCCGCCGTCGGGGGCTGTGCCGTGGGCGTCGACGCAGCGCCAGGCGGCCCTCTCGGCCCGCCTCGCGACGGTGCGCGCCACGTGCAGCTGCGCGCCCGCGGGGGTACCGCCGGGAAGGATGAAGCTACGCAGCACCGGCAGCGACTCCTGGAGCTCGTCGCAGTAGGCCTCCAGCCGGTCCACCGAGGGCTGCTCGATCCGGAGCGGCGGCCACGGCGGCGCCGGGTTCAGCGGCGTGGACAGGTCCGCCCCGACGTCGAACAGCTCGTTGCTGATGAGGGCAAGCATCTCCACCACCCGCGGGGGGAGCCCCCCTGTCGCGACCGCGACACCGATGGCCGCGTTGGCCTCGTCGACGTGCCCGTAGGCCTCAACGCGGAGGTCCGTCTTGGGGACCTCGGAGTTGTCCGAGAGCCGGGTGGTGCCGGCGTCACCGGTGCGCGTGTAGATCTTGGAGAGTGTGACCATGCCCCCAATCTATGCCAAGCTGGGGCACGTGCGCATGCGACCCCTCACCCTCCTGACCGTGGCGGCGATGCTCGCCGTCACGGGCTGTCAGAACGCGAACGAGTCCAACGACGGCAACGTCGAGGCGGCCTCGGGCGTGGAGTGCGAGTACCCGTCCGACGGGGAGCCCGCCCGCCCCGTCGACCCCCCGAACGGTGACAACGTGTCCGATCAGGGCACCGTGGGAGTGACCCTCCACCTGACCGCGGGTGACGTGAACCTCACCCTGGACCGCGCGAAGGCACCCTGCACCGTCAACTCGTTCGTCTCCCTCGCGGAGCAGGGGTACTTCGACGACACCGAGTGCCACCGACTCGTGGACTACGGGATCTTCATCCTCCAGTGCGGTGATCCCACCGCCACCGGCACGGGTGGTCCGGGCTACACCATCCCCGACGAGCTCGTTCCGGCCCCCAGCTACCCCGCCGGCACCGTCGCCATGGCCAAGCGGCAGCCGCCCAACACGGGCGGCGCGCAGTTCTTCCTGGTCTGGGCCGACACGCCCCTGCCGCCGGAGTACACCGTCTTCGGGACCATGGATCAGGCAGGACTGGACGTGGTGGGCGGGATCGCGGCGCAGGGCGTGGACGCCGCGGACCAGACCTCGCCCATCGCTGAGGCGAAGATCACCTCCGTCACCCTCGGCTGAGCGCCACTACCGGTCAGCGGTGAGGAAATGCCGGGCGACGGTGACGAACCCGTCCGGGTCGTCGGCGTGCACCCAGTGGCCCGCGCGCTTCAAGGTGAGTTGCAGCACGCGCGGGAAGAGGCGGCGCATCGGCTCGAGGTGCTCAGGTTGAACGTACGGTGAACGGCCACCGTTGACCCACAGGACCGGACCGTCGTAGCTGCCGTCGATGGCGGGCCAGCCGCCTACGGCGTGGAGTGAATCGCCGAGCAGGTCGAGGTTGGCCAGCCAGGACCAGTGCTGACCCTTGTGGCGGAGGTTCTGGAGCAGGAAGCGGCGCACCGTGACGTCCGGGATCAGCTCGGCCAGGGCCTCGTCGGCCTGGGCGCGGCTGGTCAGGTCGTCGAGATCCAGGGTGCGCAGCGCCGCCACGAGGTTGACGAAGGTCGCCGCCGCGACGTTGCGGGCAGGCGAGATGTCCAGCACCATGAGCCGCTCGACCAGCTCGCCCCGGCGCAACGCCAGACGCATCGCGATCTTGCCCCCGAGGGAGTGACCGATGAGGGCCACGGGGGAGTCGAAGCGGGAGGCCAGCCAGTCACCGACCACCTCGGCCTGGCCGTCCAGTGAGAACTCCTCGGTCCACGCTGAGCGCCCGTGGTTCGGCAGGTCGACGAGGTGGCAGGTGGCCACATCGCCCAGCCTGGCCGCCACGGTGCCGAAGTTCTTGCCCTGGCCGAACAGGCCGTGCAGGAACACGGCCTGGACCGGCCCCGACCCGACGACCATCTCGTGCAGGCTCACCGGTGTGCCGCCCAGCAGTGGGTGTGCCAATGCCGACGGAGTTCCAGCCCCGTCTCGGCGCCCAGCGGCGGCATGGCCGGCCATGCGACGACGTGAGCCGTGCCGGGAGCGATCCTCTGGTGGCAGCCGGGACACCGGTACTCCTTCTCGGAGCGCTGGGCCGGCACGCTGCGCACGATGTAGTCCACCCCCCGGCGGTGCACCCGGCTCTGCGACCCGCCGGACAGCAGGGGTCGCGGCGCGCGGAGGTGCTTCGAGGGGCGCCTGGCCATCAGAACAACCGCTCGTCAGCGTTGTCCAGGCCGCGTAGCGCGTCGTAATCGATGAGGCGCCACTCGATGCCCCGATCGGCCGCCAGCGTGCGCGCCTGCGGCTTGATCTGCTGGCCGGCGAAGATGCCCCTCACCGGCGCCAGGTGCGGGTCCCGGTTCATGAGGTCCAGATATCGCGTCAACTGCTCGACGCCGTCGATCTCGCCGCGACGCTTCACCTCGACGGCGACGTAGGCCCCGCGGTCGTCGCGCAGCAGCAGGTCGACGGGTCCGATGGGCGTGAGGTATTCGCGCTGGATCAGCTTCATGCCGTCGCCCAGGGTGCCGGGGTGTTCGGCCAGGAGCGCCTGGAGGTGCGCCTCGACGCCGTCCTTCTGCAGGCCGGGATCCAGCCCGAGCTCGTGGGCCGAATCATGCAGGACCTCCGCCACCAGGATTCGCAGGGTGTCGCCGTCCTTGGCTCTCACCTGCCACACCTCGGTCACGCCGAGCGCCTCGGCGGCCTCCACGTCCGGGGCGTCCACGGTGAGGGTGCAGGGGGGGCTCATCCAGTTGAGCGGCTTGTAGGCGCGGTCATCGGCGTGCACCGAGACGGACCCGTCGGCCTTGACCAGGATCAGCCGGGTGGCCATCGGCAGGTGGGCCGTCAGCCTTCCGACGTAGTCCACCTGACACTTCGCTACCACCAAACGCACTGGGCCAACCTACCAAGACGTCAGGCCGCGTCCAGCGCAGGCTGCACGATCTCGCGGTAGAGCAGCAGGAGTGCCGCCGTGGTGGGGATGGCGATGACCGCTCCGATGACCCCGAACAGCATCCCGCCGACGATGGCGGACAGCACCACCAGAGCTCCTGGCACCTTCACGGTGCGCTTCAGGACTGTGGGGTACAGGACGTAGGCGTCGAACTGCTGGTAGATGAGGAAGTAGATGATGGTGGCGATCCCGATGGTGGGGTTGACGGCGAACGCCACGACGGCCACGCTCGCCATCGCCAGAGAGGACCCGATCAGGGGGATGAAGCAGAACAGGGCCACGACGAACGCGAGCGCCAGCGAGTAGCTGCCGAGGCCTGCGATGTTCATGAACACGAACGCGCACACCGAGGCCACCGATACGATGACGAACATGCCGGTGATGTAGCCAGACACGCCCCGGAAGATCTCATCGGCCAGGTACCTGGTGCGTGCGCGTCGGCTCCTGGGGGCGAACGCGTAGAGCGTCTCCTTGATGGTGGGGAGCGAGGCGAGGAAGTAGACCGTCAGCACCAGGGTCACGATCACTGAGAACACCAGGTTGGCCACCAGGCGCCCTGCACCCCACAGGCCACCGAACAGGTTGTTGATCAGCGCGCCCGAGGCGAAGAAGTCCGTGACGGTCTGGGTGATGTTGTACTCCTCCTCCCATGCGGCGATCTGGGGGTGTTGAGCCAGGTTCTGCAACAGCTGAGGCAGGTTCCGGGTCAGCGCAGCGGTCTGCTCGGTCAGCACGGGCACCAGTGCCGTGACGCCGAGGGCGATGACGGCCAGCAGCCCGATGGTCACGATGGTCACCGCGAACGGCCTGGGCATGCGCCGTCGGGTGAGGAACTCGACGGCAGGGCTGAGGCCCAGCGCCAGGAAGAGGGCCATCACCACGAGGATGAGGACGCTCTGCACGGTGATGATCGCCTGGGCGAGGGCCACTGCCATCAACACACCCAAGGCACCCATGAAGCCGAACAGGAACGGGGACGGCCACGGGGACCGCTCCCGCGGGTCCACAGCGGCAGGCGGGACCGGCACGATGATGGGCTCGGGCGTGGGCGTCAGGAGGGTGCGGGCACTCTGGGCCATCATGCCCGCCCCGCGGCGGAACAGGCCGCGACGCCGCGGTGGTGGGGCGGGTGCCTGGGCCGGCTCCGCCGCGTCGTCGGTCGGGCCGGTCACTGGGGGGTGTCGTCCTTCGTGATCACAGCTGTCAGGTCGTCCTCGAAGCGGGCCGACTCCTCGGCGAGCGCGCGGAGGTTGCTGAGTTGGGCCAGCGCGGTGGCACGGCGGCTCTCCAGCGCCGCGATCTCACGCTCGAGCTGCTCCTTGCGCCAGGCCACCTTCTCCTCGAGCGCGGTCTCCGCGTCCCGGGCCCTGGCGTGCATGGTCGCCAACGTCTCCTCGCTCTCCCGCGTGGCGCCGAGCCTGATCTCCTCCGCCGAGGCCACCGCCTCGGCACGGATCCGCTGGGCCTCCTCACGCGCCTCCGCGGCCCGCGCGGCGGCGTCGGTCGCCTCCTTGTCGGCCTGGGCGAGCCGATCCTTCAGCGACTGCTCCGCCTCCCTGGCCGTGGCGGCGGCCGCGGCCAGCGTCTCCTCGGCCGACCGTTCAGCGGCGAGCCTGATCTCGGAGCCGGCCCGCGACGCGTCCTGCGCGCGGCGGGCGCCCTCGATCTTGGCGCTTTCCAGCAGCGCGGCGGCTTCGAGGTTGGCCGCGTCCAGGACCGCCTTGGCCTTGGCGCGCGCGTCGGCGACGATCAGGTCCGCGTCCCGCCTGGCCATCTCGAGGGTGGCCTTGCCGGCGTCGGCCTGCTGCTGGCGCAGCTCGCGCAGCCCGGCGAGCCCGGTCAGCCGTACGTCGTCCGCCTCCTGCTGCGCCGACTCGCGGAGGGTGGCGGCGGTGCGCCGGGCCTCGGTCTTGATGCGTTCGGCCTCCTGCTGGGCGGTGGAGACGATGTCTCCCGCCTGCGCCTCCGCGGAACGAAGCAGCCCCGTGGCGTGCGCGCCGAGGCGGGTGAAGTCGGTGGTGCCCTGCTCGGCCTTGATGAAGGCGATCTCGCGGGTGCGCTCGCGCACCTGCATCTTCAACTGGCTGACCTGCGTCTCGACCTCGCGGACGTAGCTGTCCACGGCGTGCTTGTCGTAGCCCAGCATCGAGTGCGGGAAGCTGCCCGCCGCGGTCGCACGGTCATCGAACAGGTTGAGACCGGTCTCTTCGCTGTCGAAGTCGCTCCTGGGTGCGGACACCGGCACTCCTCTCATGGACGGGGTTCGTCTCCACCGAGCCTAGTCGCTCCGCACGGGCGAAGAGGGCAGGGTGCGTGCACCCTGCCCTCCTCGATAGCTCGATGATCAGTGCTCGGCGGGCTCCTTCGGCAGCTCCACCAGCTCCAGCAGCACGCCGCGGGCGTCCTTGGGGTGCACGAAGTTGATGCGTGAACCGCCGGTGCCGCGCTTGGCCTCGGGGAAGAGGAGGCGCATGCCGCGCTCCTTCAGGACCGCGGAGACGTGGTCCAGGTCCGCGACGCGGTAGGCCAGCTGCTGCATGCCGGGGCCGTTCTTGGTCAGGAACTTGGCGATGGTCGAGTTCTCGTTGAGGGGGGCCAGCAGCTGGATCTTGGCGTTCTCCTCGCCCTGCTCGCCGGTCCCGATCATGGCCTCGGCCACGCCCTGCTCCTCGTTGACCTCGCGGTGCAGCTCGCGCCAGCCGAAGGTCTCGGTGTGGAACTTGACGGCCTCGTCGAGGTCCGGGACGGCCAGGCCGACGTGATCGATGCAGATGAAGAGATCAGAGTTGTCCATGGGCGCCAGTTTCCCACACGCGACCCGGCCACGGGCCTCGGGGGTGGGAGAACAGTGCCCACCGTCGGCGCGTCGTCGCGGACAACGCTGGGCGGTGCGGCAGACTGGCAGCCGAACGACGCGAGGAGGACGCCGTGATTGGTTGGCTGAAGAAGGCCCTGTTGTTGCTGGTGGCCGCCTTCGTGTTGTTCTACCTGTTCACCCGGCCAGAGGCCGCGGCCGAGGCGGTCAAGTCCTTCTTCGGAGCTTTCGAGGCGATCGGACGGTTCTTCACCTCGCTGGCCGCCTGAGGTGAACTTCTTCCGCAGCCTCGTCGTGCCCGACGTGCAGGGGCACCTCCTCGTGGACGAGGGCGAGGTGGTCATCGACGAGGTCCGCAAGCACTGGGCCGCCACCTTCTGGTGGTACGCCCTCGCCTCGTTGGGAATCCCGCTGCTCCTGGCCGCGTTCGGGGCGGACTCGCTCTGGTGGGGCCCCGTGATCCTGGGGGTCGCGGTGATCGGGGTGGGCCTCTGGAAGGTGCACGTGGCGCGCATGGACCGCTTCGTCATCACCAACATGCGGGTGTTCCGCGTGCACGGCGTGTTCGACCGGTCGCTGGCCACCATGCCGATGACCCGCATCCTCGACATCTCGATGTACCGGTCGCTGATGGGCCAGGTGCTGGGCTACGGGCACTTCGTCTTCGAGTCCGCGGCGCAGGGGCAGGGGCTCCGGGAGATCCGGTACGTGGGGGACCCCGACCGCCGCGACCTCACCATTCAGCGCGTCATCCAGCGCTCCGGCCTCCGTCAGACGATGCGGATGGACCCGGTCTCCATCGAGACCCCCAACGAGGCCGACGGCATCTGACCGGGCCCACCGGGTCCGCCGTCCGGCTCAGCCCGCGAGCGCCTGGTCCACCAGGGCCTTGGCCGCGGCCTGGACCTCCACCAGGTGCTCCCCGCTCTTCAGCGACTCGGCGTAGATCTTGTACTTGTCCTCGGTGCCAGAGGGGCGCGCCGCGAACCAGGCGTGCTCGGTGGTCACCTTGATGCCGCCGATGGCGGCGTTGTTGCCGGGGGCGTGCGACAGGACGGCCGTGATCGGCTCTCCCGCCAGCTCCGTGACTGTGACGTCGTCCGCACCGAGGCTGCTCAGGCGCGCCTTCTGCTCGCGGTTGGCGTCGGCGTCCACCCGGGCGTAGTAGGAGCGACCGAACTCGGCCTCGAGCTCGGCGTAGTGCTGCGACGGGGTCTTGCCCGTGACGGCGATGATCTCGGAGGCCAGCAGGGCGAGCAGCAGCCCGTCCTTGTCAGTGGTCCAGGTGGAACCGTCCATCGCGAGGAACGAGGCCCCGGCGGACTCCTCGCCGCCGAACCCGATGGAACCGTCGGTCAGGCCCGGCACGAACCACTTGAACCCCACGGGCACCTCGACGAGACGCCTACCGAGCTTGGCCGCCACCTTGTCGATGATCGACGACGACACGAGCGTCTTGCCGATGCCGGCGTCCGAGGCCCATCCCGGCCGGTTGGCGAACAGGTAGTTGATCGCCACTGCCAGGTAGGCGTTGGGGTTCATCAGGCCCGCGTCGGGGGTGACGATGCCGTGCCGGTCCGAGTCCGCGTCGTTGCCGGTGGCCACGGAGAAGCTGTCCC
Organism: Tessaracoccus yangjingae; assembly: GCF_054483935.1. The sequence continues at coordinate 2,381,474 of NZ_CM137014.1, forward strand.
GCTGTGCCACCAGGGAGGCCATGGCGTTGGGCGAGGAGCAGTCCATGCGGATCTTGCCGTCGGTGTCCAGGGTCATGAATCGCCAGGTGGGATCCACTGCCGGGTTGACGACGGTGATCGGCAGGCCCAGCTCGGCCAGGTGCTCCCAGTACTGCACCGAGGCGCCGCCCATGGGGTCCGCGCCGTGTACCAGGCCAGAGGCCTTGATCGCGTCGAAGTTCAGCGCGGTGGCCAGCTCCTCGCAGTAGGGGGTGCGGTAGTCGTAGCGGTTGACCTCGGCCGTCTCGTAGCGGGCGCGCCGGATGCCGGCGGGGTTGCCCATGAGCTCGTTGGCGCGGGCCGCGATCACCTTCGTGGCGTCCGAGTCCGCGGGGCCGCCGTTGGGCGGGTTGTACTTGAAGCCGCCGTCGCGGGGCGGGTTGTGGGACGGAGTGACGACGATGCCGTCCGCCAGCGCCGTGTGCAGGCGGTTGTAGCGGATGATGGCCCGCGACACCGCGGGGGTGGGCGTGTACTCGTCCTCACGCTCGGCGCAGATCTCGACGCCGTTGGCGCTCAGCACCTCGATGGCCGTCTTCCAGGCCGGCAGCGACAGGGCGTGCGTGTCCTTGCCGATGAACAGCGGCCCGGTGGTGCCCTGCGCGGCCCGGTACTCGACGATGGCCTGTGTCGTGGCCGCGATGTGCAGGTCCTGGAACGCGGTGTCCAGCGACGAGCCGCGGTGGCCCGAGGTGCCGAAGACCACCATCTGATCCGGATTTGCCGGGTCCGGGGTGCGGTCGTAGTACGCGGCGAGAAGCTCGTCGACGTTGATGAGGTCGGATTCCTGGGCCGGCTGGCCGGCTCGCTCATGTGCCATGTGCCCATCCTTCCATCCCGGGGGCCGGGTTGCATCAGGTTGCCCCGAGCCCGGCGGCCTCAGCCCTTGACGGCGCCAGAGACCAGCCCCGAGGTCATCCGGGACTGCACCAGCAGGAAGAAGACGATGACCGGGACCGCGATCACGGACGACGCTGCCATCACCATCGCCCAGTCGACGCCCCGGTTGACCGACGCGTTGAGGAACCCCCGCAACCACAGAGGGAGGGTCTGCGCGGCCGAGTCCGGCAGCACCACCAGCGCCACCGTGAATTCGTTCCAGGCCTGCAGGAAGGCGTAGACACCGGAGGCGACCAGGCCGGGAGCAAGGAGGGGAAAGGTGATCCGGAGGAACGCCTGCGTGCGCGAGAGGCCGTCGACCATGGCGGCCTCCTCGAGCTCGACCGGGACCCCGGCCACGAACCCGCGCAGCATCCAGACCGTGAACGGGATGACGGCCGCCGTGTAGAGCAGCGTCACGCCGAGCAGGGAGTTCAACCCCAGCGCCGGCACCGAGGCACCGATCCCTGAGAGCATCTTGTACTGCGCAATGAAGAGCCCCTCGGCGGGCAGCATCTGGATGAACAGGACGGCCAGCAGGAAAGACCTCCTCCCGCGGAACCTGAACCGTGAGATGGCCAGCGCCGCCAGGAACGCGAAGGCCAGGACGCACAGCACCGTCAGGCTGGTGATGGCCAGGCTCATCCTCAGCGCGGAGGCGAAGCCCGGATCCTCCAGCACGCTGGTGAGGTTGGTCATGGTGGCGTCGGTGGGCAGGAAGTTGGGCGGGATCTGGCGGAGTCGCGCGTTCGGCGTGATCGCCGACAGCGCCATCCAGTAGACCGGGAAGACCCACAGGGCGGCGACGAGGACGCCCACGAGCGACCAGCCGGCCTTGGCGACGACGGAGCGCCTCATGCGGCGTCCTCCTTCAGGAGTGAGCGGACGTAGGGCCAGCTGAGCACCACCGTCAGCGCCAGCACGAAGAGGGAGACCGCGGACGCGGCGCCGAAGTCCTGCCGCGCAACGCCGAGCTCGTAGATGAAGTTGCCCAGCAGGTTGGTCTCGGCGACGGGGGCGCCGGCGTCCTGCAGGAGCCGGATCTGGGCGAAGACCCTGAGATCCCAGATGATCTGCAGCAGCAGCACGATCGAGAGCACCGGCCGCACCATCGGAAGGAGGATGTGGCCGACGATCTGGCGCGAGGTGGCGCCGTCGATCTGCGCGGCCTCGATGACCTCGGTGGACACCTGGGTGAGGCCCGCGTACAGCGACAGCGCCACGAACGGGACGCTCATCCAGATGATGATCGCGGAGGCCACGAGGAAGAAGGTGGACGGCTGCGACAGCCAGGCGTAGGACGCGAACTGCTCGAGGCCGATGCTGGTGAGAAGCCAGTTGACCACGCCGCTGCGGTAGTCGAACAGCCACCGGAACACCGTGACGGCGGCCACCATGGGCATGGCCCAGGCCAGCAGGAGGCTGATCTGGATGACGACGCGGACCGCGGCGGGCACGGCCCGCATCAGGAGGGCGAAGCCCAGCCCGACGGCGACGGTGACGAAGGCGTTGACGAGGCAGAACGCCACCGAGCGCACCACGACGGCCCAGAGCCGGTCCTGGGTGAAGACCGCGACGAAGTTGTCGAGGCCGACGAAGCGGGGCGGCTGCCCGAACTGCTGGGCGAGGCCGTACTCCTGCATCGAGGTGACGATCTGCCAACCGATGGGGTAGCCGAGCGCGGCGGCGAGCACGACCACGCTGGGGAGAAGGAGGAGGTAGGGGATCCGGGGCGGCGGTGCCTTCCGGTGCGGAGGGTGGGTCGTCATGGTGGTTCCCTGTCGGTGGGGTGCCCGGGTCTCCCCGGACACCCCACGGTGGATGGTCAGCCCTGGCCGTTCAGCATCGGGGTGAGGGTTTCGTCGTACTCGGCGGCGAGCGCGGCCACGTCGCCACCCTCGGCGATCTTCTGGAACAGCTCCTCGTAGACGAAGGCACCCTCGATGGCGGCCCAGCCCGGCGCGGCCGGGGTGAGCTTCGAGTTCTCGGCCGTCTCGATCATGGTCGTGGCGAACTTGTCGTCGCCCAGCGCGTCGGTGAACTGCGTGTTGGCCGGGCCGAGGCCGTTCTCGCCGAGCATGCGCTGATACTCCTCGGAGTAGATGATGCGCAGCAGGTTCTTGGCCAGCTCAGGGTTCTGGGACTGGGCGGAGACGGCCAGGTTGGAGCCGCCCGCGAAGACCGGGGCGATGCCGCCGTCGACGCCGGGGAGGGCGAAGATGTCGTACTTCGAGGCGTCGGCCATGCCGTCGCGCACCTCGTCGCCCGCGTCGTTGGTGGTGAGCTCACCGATGGACCAGCGGGCCCATCCCGGCGCCATGATGGTCGCGGCGGCGGGGGCGGCACCGTCGGCGCCGTCGTTGAGGAAGTCCCAGTAGGCCACGTCGCGCTCGGTGGCGGGCAGGTTGGAGGCGCCCTGCGTCAGGTCCTGCCACATCTCCAGGCCTGCGATGGTCTTGGGATCGCTGAGGGTGGAGGTCCAGGTGGTGCCGTCGACGGTGGCAAGCTCGCCGCCGTTGGCGAACACCCAGGAGATGCCGTTGCGCCAGTCCTGACCGCCCATGGCGAACCCGCTCATGGTGTCGGTGGTGAGCGCCTTGGCGGCCTCGCTGAACTCGGCCAGCGTGGTGGGCACCTCGACGTTGTTCGCAGCCCAGATGTCGGGGCGGTAGAACATGTAGCGGGAGCCGAAGTAGTAGGGCAGCGCGTAGATCTTGTCGTCCACGGTGCCGACCTCCACGAAGGACTGCAACAGGTCGTCGCCGCCGAGCTCGTCGTACATGTCGGTGAGGTCGAGGAAGGCGCCGACGGTGGTGAACGTGGGCGCCTGCGTGTTGCCGAGCTCGACGACGTCGGGCGTGTTGGCCGGGTCCGGCAGCGCCGTGGTGAGCTTGGTCACCAGGTCTGGCCAGGCCTGCTCCTCGATGCGCAGCGTGGAGCCCGGGTTCTCCTCGGCGAACGTCGTGACCAGGTACTCGCGCAGCGCCTCGGGGGTGTCGGCGCCGGCCACCCAGAGGGTGATCTCGGCGCCCTCGGTGGCGGCCGAGCCGGATGCGGACGTGGTGGGGGCGGCGCTGCCCGTGTCCGTGGGGGTCGTCGTGCAGGCCGCGAGCCCGAGGGCGAGCGAGGCTGCGACGGCGGAGGCCATGAGTCTCATCGTGGGTGTTCCTTTCGTGAACTGTGGATCGATGGCGGTCAGGGGATGCCGAGCGTGCTCGACAGGACGAGGACCCCGGCGCCGACGAGCGGCGCGCGGTCCTCGAGGCGGGAGAGCCCGAGGGTGGGCACGTGGTTCATCGCGGGCCAGATCCTGGCGGTCAGGGCGGCCCGCGCCGCGTCGACGACCGGGCCGGCGAGGAGATCCTCGGGGCCGGCGATGACGATGTCCGACAGGTCGAGCAGTGCGGCGACAGGCGCGAGGACTGCGCCGAGGCGTTCGCCGACGGCGGTCAGCCAGGCGGTGCGTCCGGCGGGAGAGAGGCCGTCGATCGCCTCGCGCAGCAGGGGTTCGCTCAGAAGCGTCTCCAGGCATCCGCGCCTGCCGCAGACGCAGGTGGGGGGCTCGCCCCACGGCGCCCCGTCACCGGCGGTGGTGGCGGTGATGTGCGCGATCTCCCCGGCCGCGCTGCTGGAACCGTGGACCAGCGAGCCCGCGACCACCAGGCCGGCGCCGATGCCGTCGCCCACGAGGATCGACAACACGGAGTCGCCGTCGGTCTCGCCGAAGGCGAACTCGCCGAGGGCGGCACAGTTGGCGTCGTTGGCGACAGTGACCGGAAGCCCCAGCCGCTCGGCAAGCAGGTGCTGCAGGTCCAGGCCGAACCATTCGCGCTTGGGAGCGCGGAGGATGACGCCGTCGCCGGTGACCACGCCGGGAGTGGAGACACCCACCCCGAGGACGGGCACCTGGGAGACGTCGATCAGCGTGCGGCAGAACCGGGTGAGCTCGTCGACGCCTTCGTCACCCAGGGGGAGGAGGTCGTCGAGGCGGCTGTGGTCCATCGATTCGCCGGTCAGCGTCATGGTGGCTCCGGACAGATGGCCGTCGCGGGTCAGGTCCACCGCGACGATGCGGCGCTGGTCCTCGCAGAGTGCCACGAGCGTGCCACGCTTGCCGGGAGTGCCCGGGCGGTTGTCCGGCCCCAGCTCACGGACCACGCCCTCCTCGACCAGGCCGGCGATGAGGGCGGAGACGGTGACCTTGGTCAGCCCGATCTGGCGGGCGAGATCGGCGCGCGACATGGGGCCACCACGGAACAGCCGTTGCAGAACGGCGGCGCGGTTGAAGTCACGCACGTGGGTGGGGAGGGAGAGCTCGCCCCGTTGGAAGGTTCTCAGACGCACGTTGAATAGTATGGTTTACTAACTATCAAGATGCAAGCCCGATGGAAGGACGAACACGTGACGGCAGTAGAGGCAGCAGAGCAGGCGGGCTACGGATGGCGCGGGCTCTCGCTCGACGTGGTGCGCCACTTCTTCCCGGTCGAGGACGTGATCCGGGTGATGGACATCGCCCAGAGCGCCGGCCTCAACCGCATGCACCTCCACCTCAGCGACGACCAGGGGTGGCGCCTCGACATCCCGGGCTGGCCCGAGTTGGTGGAGCGGTCGTCGGGCTCGGGCGTGGGAGGCGGACCCGGCGGTTACTACACGCGGGCCGACTGGGACCGCCTGCGCGCGGCCGCGACGGAGCGCGGGCTGCTGCTGATCCCCGAGGTCGACCTGCCGGGGCACTCGAACGCGGCGCTGCACGCCGTCGAGGGCCTGAACCCCGACGGCGTGCGCCCGGCCGAGTATCACGGCATCGAGGTGGGCTTCTCGTCCCTGAGGCTCGCCGCCCCGGACACGCAACGGTTCATCCGCGACGTCTACCGCTACCTGGTTGACATCTCCGATGGGCTCGTGCACGTGGGCGGGGACGAGTCCCACGCCACCGACGCGGCGGAGTACGGGGAGTTGCTCGACCTGATCGTCGCGGCGGTCCGCGACGCGGGCGGCACCGTCATCGCCTGGCAGGAGGCGGCCGCCCACCTGCGCGAGGGCGAGTACGTGCAGGTGTGGGATCCGCGCCTGGCCACCGCCCCCGTCGTGGCCGCCGCGCAGCGCGGGGTCAAGGTGATCCTCTCGCCCGCCTCCAGCGTCTATCTGGACATGAAGTACGACGAGTCGCACGACCTCGGGTTGTCGTGGATGGGGACCACGGAGCTGGTCCGGACGGCAGCCCTGGACCCGCACGCCCTCATCGAAGGCCTCGACCCGGCCGCCATCGCGGGGATCGAGGCCACCCTGTGGACCGAGACGCTGGAGACGTTCGACCAGGTGTCCTACATGCTGCTGCCGAGGCTGGCGGCGGTCGGAGAGATCGCGCGCACCGGGGCGCTGGACTGGCCGTCCTTCGCGGCCAGGCTCCCGTCCATGGCCGAGGACTGGCAGGCGCGCGGCTGGCGGTACCACCGCTCCCCGGGGGTGGACTGGCGCTGAGCCGTCGTCAGAACAGGACGCTGGCCAGCCGCCGGCGGGCCTTGAGGACCGCGGGCTCCGCCCGGCCCACCACCTCGAACAGCTCCAGGAGGCGCACGCGGATGGTGTCGCGGTCCTCGGGGCCGGACTGGGCCGCGAGGCCCAGCAGCCGGTCGAACGCCTCGTCGGCCAGCCCGCCGATGATCTCGAGGTCCGCGGCGTCCAGCTGCGCCGACAGGTCGTCGGGCATGGCGGAGGCGCGCTGCACGATCAGCTCGGGCTGGAAGGTTGCGCTGCGCTCCAGCAGCGCCGACTGGGCCCGCCCCGCCAGGACCTCGGCATCGCCGGGGGTCTCCTTGAGGAGGGCGTCGAACTCGCGCACGGCGGCCGCGAAGTCCCCGGCCTCCAGCGCGGCGTCCGCCTTGGCGAAGCGCGGGTTGACGGCGGGCTCGGGGGCGCCGTCGGGGGACGGGGCACCGGAGACGGGCTGGGCGCGGCCCGTCATCCCGTTGGCCACCGCGAGCTGCGCGATCTGGTCCAGCACGGCGGCGATCTCCTCGCGGCTCTTCGTGCCCTGGAACAGCGGCGCCATCTGCCCGCCGATCACGGCCACGACGGTGGGCACGGCCTGGATCTGGAGCGCCTGGGCGAGGCGCGGCTCGGCGTCCACGTCCACCCGGCCGAGCAGGAACCGGCCGCCGGCCGCGTTGACGAGGTCCGCGAGGGCCGCGGAGACCGCAGCGCCGTTCGGGTCGCGGGGGGAGTGGAACTCCAGGATCACCGGGTGCTGGGCGGACTTCGCGGCCAGCTCCTGGAAGTCGGCCTCGGTCAGCGCCATCACGTAGCCGCCGCCGGCCTGCGCGGCGGGCTGGGAGAGTGAGGAGAGGTCGACGGCGCCGGGGCGCGAGAAGTTCGCTTGAGTCATGCGCCCATCTTTGCCGCACACCCCGGCCGGTTCAACCGCGCACCACCAGTGCGCCCGGCCCGGTCAAGCGGTAGCGGCCCCCGCCCAGCTCCTCGGCCGGGTCCCACTGGGCGAGCACGGTCCCGGGCAGGCGCACCTCGGAGCCGTGGCCGCGGGTCGCGGCCACCCGGACCTCGCCGCGGGTCATCACGACGGTGTCCTCGTCGACCACCTCGACCCGGGTGGCGCCCAGGTCCGGGGAGCCCAGGTCCGCGACGCCGCGCCGCAGCCCGAGGAGGCGCCGGTACCAGGAGAGCATGCGCGCGTGGGGCGCCTCGCGCAGCTCCTCCCAGCGCAGGACCGCCGAACGCCAGGTCTCGACCGCCTGCGGGTCAGGGGTGGGGCTGCTCCAGCCGGTGGCGGCGAACTCCCTGGCCCGGCCCTGCGTGACGAACGGGCCGAGGTCCGGGCCCAGGTGGCTGAAGTAGGGGAACGGCGTGGAGGCGGCCCACTCCTCGCCCATGAACAGCAGGGGCGTGAAGGGGCCGAGCAGGTAGAGGGCCGCGGCCGCAGCCTGGAGGTCGGGGGAGGCGTGCGCGGCGAACCGGTCCCCGAGCGCCCGGTTGCCCACCTGGTCGTGGTTCTGCAGGAACGCCACGAACGAGTGCCCGTCGTAGTGGCGGCTGCCCGGATCCACCGGCGCGCCCCAGGTGGTGTCGCGGTAGGTGGACAGGCCGCCGTCGTGCACGAACACCCTGGTCAGCGCCTTCGCCAGGACCTCCGGCGAGCCGAAGTCCACGTAGTAGCCCTGGGTCTCGCGGGAGAAGAAGCTGTGCAGCGCGTGGTGGACGTCGTCGGCCCACTGGGCGTGCATGCCCATGGCGTCGGGCTCCGAGCCGACGGGGGAGATCATGCACGGCTGGTTGAGGTCCGACTCGGCGATCAGCGTCAGCGGCCTGCCCACCTCGCCGGACCACCGCTCCACCTCCTGGGCGAGCTCGGCGAGGAAGTGCGGCCCGTCGGAGTGATCGCGCAGGGCGTGCACGGCGTCGAGCCGCAGCCCGTCCACCCCGACGTCGACCAGCCAGTGGCGCGCCGATCCGACGAGGAACCGACGCACCTCCCCGCTGCCGGGCCCGTCGAGGTTGACCGCATCCCCCCAGGGGGTGGTGTGCCGGTCGGTGAAGTAGGGGCCGAAGCGGCTGAGGTAGTTGCCCTCCGGGCCGAGGTGGTTGTGCACGGCGTCGATGAGCACCCCCAGGCCCCGCGCGTGGCAGGCGTCGACGAGCCTGACCAGGCCGGCCAGGCCCCCGTAGGACTCCTGCGCGCAGTAGAGGGCCACGCCGTCGTAGCCCCATCCGCGGTCACCGGGGAAGGCGGCCACCGGCATCAGCTCCACGGCCTCCACGCCGAGCCCCACCAGATGGTCGAGCCGGTCGATGGCCGCGTCGAAGGTGCCCGCGTCGGTGAAGGTGCCCACGTGCAGCTCGTAGAGGACCGCGCCGCGCAGCCGGACCCCCTGCCAGCCGGTCCCTCGGGCGAGGAGCGATGGGTCCACGACGGCCGCCGGGGCGTGCACACCCTCGGGGAGGGACAAGGCGCGGGGATCCGGCAGGGGCTCCCCGCCGTCGAGCCGGAAGGCGTAGCGGTCCCCGGGGAGCAGCTCCGCGTCTGCCTCGAACCAGCCGCCGCCGTTCGGGCGCATGGGGAGGTCGCGGCTGCCGGTGACGAGCGCGACCTCATGCGCCCTGGGCGCCCAGACGGCCGGCCTCACCGGGCCACCAGGAGGGCGACGGGGAGCGTGGCCAGGACCTCCGCCAGGGGCGTGGCGCCGCCGTCGAACTCCTGCCCGGTCAGCACGTCGACGAGCGGCAGCTCGGGCAGGATCACCTGATGTTCCCCCCAGCCGCCGCGTTCGGCGAGCAGGGAGGGGAGCCGGGTGGCCACGGCAACGGCGGTGACCCCGCTGTCGCGCACACCGCGGGCGAACGCGACGGCGTGGCCGCTGGTGCTCGGCACCGGCGCGTACGTGGCGGACTCGCCCCGGAACGCGTCGGGGTGCTCGCGCCGCACCCGCAGCGCTCGGCTGGTGACCAGCAGCTTCTCGGCGTCGAGGCTCTGCTGCCGCGACGCGTCGACGGCGGCCAGCAGGTCCGCCCGCGCGGCGAAGTCGACCGGCCTGCGGTTGTCGGGGTCCACCAGGGACAGGTCCACGATCTCGCAGCCCTGGTACACGTCCGGCACGCCCGGCATCGCGAGCTGGAGCAGCTTGGTGCCCAGCACGATGCACCGCACCGAGTCCGCGACGGCGGCGGTGAAGTCGTCCAGCGCCGCGGCGCAGCGCTCGTTCGTCAGCGCGGCGCCGGCCAGCGCCTGCACGGCCGCCTCGTAGGCCTGGTCCGGGGCGGACCACGTGGTGTGCGCCTTCGCCTCCCGCATGGCCTTGGTGAGGTACCCCTCGAGGCGGTCGGCGGTGATGGGCGCGGCCCCGGCGGCCGTGCCGGGGAGGCGCCACGTGGCGGCGAGCGTCTGCCACACCAGGAGCTCGGTGGCGCCGTCGACGCCCGCGCGGTCGTGGTCGGTGGCGGCGCGGAGCTCCGCGACGCAGGCCTCCCACTCCTTGGCGTGCTCGAGCAGGGCCGCGAGGCGGGCCCGGACGTCCTCGGAGCGCTTGGTGTCGTGGGTGGACAGGGTGGTCATGGTGGCGGGCCAGGCCTGGTTGGTCTGCTCGCAGAAGCTGTGGAACCCGTCCACCGACACCCCCACCAGGGTGGGCTCGCTGCCCACCTCGTTGACCCCCACGAAGCGGTTCCACCGGTAGAAGGCCGTGTCCTCCTTGGACTTGGCCATCACCGGGCCGCAGGTCTGGGCGAAGCGGATCATGAACTCGGCCCGCAGCTCCGCGACGCCCGGAGCCGCGTGCGGCAGCTCGGTGGTGACCGCGACGGACCCCACGGCGGGCAGGTCCTCGGCGCCGCCGGTCTCGCCGGGACGGGTGTCGCCGCAGGCCAGGGCGACGATGAGGTCCAGGGTGGCCTGCTCGTCCTCGGCCAGGTCCGGGCGCGCCCGGTCTGCGGCCTCGACGATCACGGCGCGCTCCTCGACCGGCGCCGGGAGCCCCGGCTCCACGTAGGCGCGGTACCGGTCCATGTTGACCAGCAGCGCACGGATGGCGCGGCCGAGCTCGCGGCGGGTGTGGTCGCGCAGCGTCACGTCGGACTCGCAGATCGCCACGGCGATCGAGACCAGCCTGTTCACCTCGGCGAACAGCATGGAGCGCACCACCTCCTCCTTGGCCTTGAGCAGCGCGGCGCCGAACCACCCCTCGCCGCCGGCCACCCGCTCCCACAGCTCGTTCAGGCGCGGCAGCTCCGCCGGGTCGTGGAACAGGCCGGTCACCCGCAGCAGCGCGTCGTAGCCGGTGGTGCCAGAGCAGCGCGAGCCCACGGGCAGGGTCTCGTGGGGCTCCAGGATCTTCTCCACCACCACCCAGCAGCCGCCCGTGGCGCGATGCAGCTTCTGCAGGTACCCGCGTGGGGTGGCCAGGCCGTCGGGGTGGTCGATGCGGAACCCCTGGATGAGGCCCTCGTCGAACAGGCGCAGCAGGAGCGCGTGGCTGGCGTCGAACACCGACTGGTCCTCGACCCGGATCGCGGCCAGGGTGTCCACGTCGAAGAACCGGCGGTAGTTCAGCTCCTCGTTGCCCACCTTCCAGTAGGCCAGCCGGTACCACTGCTGGTCCAGCAGCTCGTCGAGGGGCAGGTCCTCCGTGCCCGGGCGAATGGGGAACACGTGGTCGTGGTAAGCGACGACGCGCTCCGGGCGGCCGTCGATGTCGCGCTCCACCACGGCGATTGCGGAGTCGGCCAGCTCGTCGCCGATGCGGCGGCCGAGGACCGGCATGACGATGGCCCGGGAGCGGGTGAGGTCGATGTCGAACCAGCCCGCGAACTCGGACTCGGGCCCGGACCTCAGGACGTCCCAGAGCGCGCGGTTGAGCCACAGCGGGGTGGGCACCGCCATGTGGTTGGGGACGACGTCCACGACGATGCCCAGCCCGTGCTCGCGGGCCGCCTCGGTGAGCCGGCGGAAGCCGTCCTCGCCCCCGCACTCGGCCGAGACGGTGCCGTGGTCCACCACGTCGTAGCCGTGCGTCGAGCCGGGCGCGGCCTGGAGGATGGGGGAGCAGAACAGGTGGCTCACGCCCAACGAGGCCAGGTAGGGCACCTGCGCCACGGCGTCCTGGAACGTGAACGAGGCGTTCAGTTGGAGTCGGTACGTGGACACGGGAGAGGCTGACACACCCCCAGACTATGGGGAGGCGCCGCGCGAGTCGATCATCGGCGGGCCCTCCGCACCCCCTTGACGGCCTCCTCGACGGCGATGACGACGGCTCCCGCGCCCAGTGCCAGGCCCCAGTGCTGCCATCCCAGCGGGGCCGTGCCGAAGGCGCGCTGCAGCACCGGCAGGTACACCACCGCCACCTGCGCCAGCAGGGCGCCGGCCAGCGAGATCCACAGCCACCGGTTGGTGAAGAGGTGGTTCGCGACGCTCGCCGAGTCCGACCGGCTGTTGAGCGCGTTGGCCAGCTGCATGACCACCAGCGCGGTGAACACCGTGGTGCGGGCCAGGGCCAGCTCCTCGCCGTCGGCCGCCAGGTGCTCCAGCCCGCCGATCAGCCCGCCGATCAGGGTGAGGTCGTAGGCGACGAGGCTCAGCAGGCCCATGAGCGCCCCGATCACGAGGATGCGCTGCCACATGTGCCTGTCGATGATCCGGTCGTCGAAGCGGCGCGGCGGCCTGGCCATCACGTCGTCGATCTCGGGGTCCACCCCCATCGCGAGGGCGGGGCCGGAGTCCGTGACGAGGTTGATCCAGAGGATCTGCGTGGCAAGGAGCGGCACGACGGCGGTGCCCGGGCTCGCCGGGTCCGCCAGCCCGATCGCGCCGCCCAGCGTCACGCCGAGGAAGACCGTGGCGATCTCGCCCATGTTGGAGCTGAGCAGGTAGCGCATGAACTTGCGGATGTTGTCGAAGATCACCCGGCCCTGGCGGACGGCGGCAACGATCGTGGCGTAGTTGTCGTCGCCGAGGATCATGGCCCCGGCCTCCTTGGTCACCTCCGTGCCGGTGATGCCCATCGCCACCCCGATATCTGCGGACTTCAGCGCCGGCGCGTCGTTGACGCCGTCGCCGGTCATCGCCACCACCTGGCGGTCCGCCTGGAGCGCGTCGACGATGCGGAGCTTGTGCTCCGGGGCCACCCGTGCGTACACCGACGCCGTGCGGGAGATCTCGGCGAGGACGGCGTCGTCGGCCCGGTCGAGCTGGACGCCGGTGACGACGGTGCCCCCGTCGCCGGTGATGCCCAGATCGGCCGCGATCCGCGCGGCGGTGACCGGGTGGTCCCCGGTGATCATCACGGTGCGGATCCCGGCACGGTGGGCCTCGGCGATCGCGGTCGCGGCCTCCTCCCGAGGGGGGTCGAGCAGGGCGACGATCCCGCCGAACGTGAGGTCGCGCTCCGACGGCTCGCCGAACCCCTCCCGCTCGTGGGCCGCCGCGGGGCGCCAGGCCACGCCGAGCGTGCGGTAGCCCTGGGCGCTCAGGTCGTCGGTGACGCGCAGGATCTGCCCGCGGCGGGCCCGCGTGAGGGGCACGGCGGTTCCGCCCACCTGCTCCGTTGCGCAGAGCTCCAGCAGCACGTCGGGGGCGCCCTTGGCGTGCACGACGTGGCCCAGGTCCGGGTGCTCGCTCAGCACCGACATCATCCGGCGTTCTGACGTGAACGGCACCTGGGAGGCGCGGTCGTGGGCCGCGGCCAGCTCGGGTGCGCCGTCGAGCTTCCTGGCCGCCACCAGGAATGCGGCCTCCGTCGGGTCGCCCTGGATCTGCCAGGCGCCGTCGACCTCGGCGAGTTGCGCGTCGTTGGCCACGGACCCGGCCACGAGCGCGAGCCGCGCCTCGTCGAGGGTGCGGTCCACGTCGCCGTCGATCGTCACCTCGCCCACGGGCGCGTACCCGGTCCCCCCGAGCCTGATCCGCCCGGAGGCCGTGACCACCTCGCGCAGCGTCATCTCGTTGCGGGTGAGGGTGCCGGTCTTGTCCGAGCAGATCACGGACACCGAGCCGAGGGTCTCCACCGAGTGCAGGTCCTTCATCACCGAGTTACGGCGCGCCAGCGCCTGGACGCCGATCGCCAGGACCAGCGAAAGGATGGCCGGCAGTCCCTCGGGGACGGCGGCGACGGCCAGAGACACGCCCATCAGCAGGATGTCGACGGCCTCATCCAGGCTGTCGACCCGGGTGAGAAGAGCCGTGGTGGCCATGACGACGACCGCGATCGCCATCACCAGGATCCCCAGAGTCCTGGAGATGCGGGCGATCTCGCGCTGCAGCGGGCTGGGCTCGGACTCGGTCTCGTCCAGCAGCGTCGCGATGCGGCCCATCTCGGTGCGCATCCCGGTGTCGGTCACCACGGCGCGCCCCACCCCGCGGGCCACGGCGGTGCCCTTGAAGACCATGTTGCTGCGCTCGGCCAGCGGTGCCGGCTCGGGCAGCGGGCCGGGCGACTTGCCCGCCGCCTCGGACTCCCCGGTCAGCGACGCCTCCTGGACGCGCAGCGCCGAGGCGGTGACCAGGCGGGCGTCCGCGCCGACGGCGTCGCCCTCGGCGAGCACCAGGATGTCGCCGGGGACGAGCTCGGCGGACGCGACGGTGGTGAGCAGCCCGTCGCGCAGGACCGTCGACCGGGTGGCGGTGAGGCCGGCCAACGCCGCCACGGCGCGCTCGGCCCGGTTCTCCTGGACGAACCCGATGACGGCGTTGGCCACCACGATGAGGGCGATGACGATGGCGTCGACGGGGACGCCCGAGCCTCCCTCGACGGCCCAGGCGATCACCGAGATGACGATCGCCGCGAGGAGGAGGTAGATGAGCGGGTCCGCGAACTGGCGAAGCAGCCGTCGCCAGGCGGACTCAGGCGGGGTGGAGCGCAGCTCGTTGGGCCCGTGCACCTCACGCCTGGCGGTCACCTCGGACTCGGTGAGCCCCACCGCGGGGTCCACCCCGAGCGCCAGGGCAACGTCGCCGGAGGGGAGGAGGGTCACGTCGCGTGCAGCGTCGGCCATATCCCCATTGTGTCCCCCTCCCCGGCCCTGATGGCGGGCGGGTCTCAGGAGACCGGGTAGCCGTTCTCGGTCATGCCGCGGTAGCCGCTCAGCATGAGCGCGATCCGCCTGGCCGACAGCTCTGTCACGTAGGTGGGCACGTCGTCGGGCTCGACCCAGTGGATGGCGCGGATCTCCCGGTCGTCGGTGCCGAGCTCAGCCGCGACCTCAGGCGGGAGCACGCCGCCGTCGAAGATGAACTCCACCGCGTCCGACCAGCCGAGGTAGGGCGGCATCCAGTCGACGAGCAGCGGCTGCCCGAACTCCACCTCGATGCCCAGCTCCTCCAGGGTCTCGCGCTGCCCGCCGTCGCGCGGGGACTCGAGCCGCTCCACGACACCACCGGGGAGCTCCCAGTCCTCCTTGTAGGAGGTCTCGAGCAGCAGCACCCGGCCCTCCTCGTCGAGAAACAGCGCGTGCGCGATGACGCGCTTGGTGGGCAGGATGGAGTCCAGCACTCCCGAGAACCCGCTGGGCCCGTAGACGGTGTCGACGGCGAGGCGCGAGTAGATCAGGATGTCGCGGAAGACGCCCGGCTCCGGCTCGGCGGCGGAGCGCAGCCGACCCTCCAGTCGGAAACCGCAGCGGTGCACCGCGACCCTCGCCGCGGTGTCCCACTCGGGCAGCTCGACCTGGAGCCGACGCAGGTCATGGGCGAGGATCGCGTCGTCTGACGCCAGCGACAGCGCGCGTTGCAGCGTGTCGATCTCGACCTCCTGCTCCTCCCAGCGCAGGGTGCCGATGCCGCCGGCGATGTCCACGGACACCTTGAAGTCGCTCACGGGCACGACCGTACCCGGTGGGCGGGGCGACGGACGACCCGGGTGCGGGGTCAGTCCGCCAGGCGGCGCAGCCAGATGGAGCCGAGCGGGGGCACCGTCACGCGGGCGCGCGCCGGGAAGTGGCCCCAGGGCTCCTCGTGCGCGGTGACCTCTCCGAGGTTGCCGAACTCGCCGGAGCCGTCGTAGATGGGGGAGTCCGTGTTGAGGATCTCCTCCCACGGGCCGGCCGCCGGAAGGCCGATCTCGTAGTCCCGCAGCGGCTCTGGGGAGAAGTTGGTCACGCACGCGATGTGGTTGTAGTCCTCGTCGTGGCGGACCCACGAGATGGCGTTGTGGCCGGCGTCGTCGGCGTTGATCCAGCTGAAGCCCTTGGGCGAGTTGTCCAGCTCGTACAGCGGGCGGTTGCTCTTGTACAGGTTGTTGAGGTCGCGGAAGAGGCGCTGCAGGCCGCCGTGGCCCCACAGCTCGCTGACCCACCACTCCAGGGACACAGACTCGTTGAACTCCGGCCGCTGACCGAACTCGCAGCCCATGAAGATCAGCTGCTTGCCGGGGAAGCTCCACATGAACGAGTAGTAGGCGCGCAGGGTGGCGAACTTGCGCCAGTCGTCCTGGGGGACCTTGTTGATCATGGAGCCCTTGCCGTGGACCACCTCGTCGTGGCTGATGGGCAGCACGAAGTTCTCCGAGTAGGCGTAGACCATGGCGAACGTGAGCAGGTTGTGCTCGTACTGGCGGTAGACCGGGTCCAGCTGCAGGTAGCGCAGCGTGTCGTTCATCCAGCCCATGTTCCACTTGAAGCCGAAGCCGAGGCCGCCCTCGTGGACGGGCTTGGTGACGCCGCCGAAGCTGGTGGACTCCTCGGCGATCATGAGCACGCCGGGCTCACGCTCGTACAGGTGCCGGTTGCAGTAGCGCAGGAAGTCGATCGCCTCGAGGTTCTCGCGGCCGCCGTACTGGTTGGGCACCCACTGGCCCTCCTCGCGCGAGTAGTCGAGGTAGAGCATGGAGGCGACGGCGTCCACCCGGAGGCCGTCGATGTGGAACTCCTGGATCCAGTACAGCGCGTTCGACACGAGGAAGCTCTTCACCTCGTTGCGGCCGTAGTTGAAGATGTAGGTGCCCCAGTCCTGGTGCTCGCCCTGGCGCGGGTCCGCGTGCTCGTACAGGGCGGTGCCGTCGAAGCGGCCCAGCGCCCAGTCGTCCTTGGGGAAGTGGCCGGGCACCCAGTCCATGATCACGCCGATGCCGGCCTGGTGCAGGCGGTCGATCAGGTAGCGCAGGTCATCGGGCTTCCCGAACCTGGACGTGGGGGAGAAGTAGCCGGAGACCTGGTAGCCCCAGCTGGGCTCGAACGGGTGCTCCGACACGGGCATGAACTCCACGTGGGTGTAGCCCTGCCACTTCACGTAGGAGACCAGTTCCTCGGCCAGGTCCAGGTAGCTCTTGCCCTTGCGCCAGCCGCCCAGGTGCACCTCGTAGACGCTCATGGGCTCGGCGTGGGCCTGGGAGGCGCGGCGCTTGGCGATCCACTCGTCGTCCGACCAGACGTAGCGGGACCGGTAGACGATCGAGGCGTTGGCCGGAGCCTGCTCGCTGAACTTCGCCATCGGATCCACCTTCTCGATCCAGGATCCGTCCTGGGTCTCGATGCGGAACTTGTACAGCGTGCCCTCGTCGAGGCCCTCGATGAACGCTCCCCAGACGCCGGAGCCGGGGATCAGCTCCATGGGGTCTCCGGTCCACCAGTTGAAGTCTCCGATGATGGAGACCGACTTGGCGTTGGGTGCCCAGAGGGCGAAGCGCACGCCGGTGACGGAGCCGCGCTCGTCGTCCTCGACGGTCACCACCTCGCTGCCGAGGCGCTTCCACAATTCGGTGTCTCCACCACCGTGGAACCCTTCGAAGTCCCAACCGGTCAATCCACCGAAGCGGTCGTGCGCCATTTCCTGACTCCTTCGAAGCGTTGTCTTCTGCGCGACAATCTAGCGTGCCGGGCGCCGTCACGGGGGGACGGACGACGCACTGCGGGGATTCCGCAGCCGGGGTTATGCGATCGTTATCAGCGAGTCCAGGTAGTGCAGCGGCACCTGGAGCAGGTGAGGGCGGAAGCGGGCCTCGTAGACGGCCTCGTATCCGGCCTTGTCGGTCTCGTATGCGGTCAGCACAGGATCAGCCGCCTCCGCGTCGAGACCGTAGCCCTTGAGGAACGCGTCCCTGCACTGCTGGAGCCACTCGTCCGAGGCGCCGCCGGCGGCCTGGGCGTAGGCGAAGGAGCGCAGCATCCCGGCGACGTCGCGCAGCGGCGAGTCCGGGAGGCGCCGCTCGGCCATGGACTTGAGCGGCTCGCCCTCGAAGTCGACGTAGCGCCAGCGTCCCTCGCTGAGGAGCACCTGGCCGAGGTGGCAGTCGCCGTGCACGCGCTGCGCGGGCAGCTTCCGGTCCTCGACGGCGGCGAAGACGGCCTCGGCCGCGTCCCGGTAACGGGCCACCTCGGGGACCTCGTCGGCGACGGCGGAGAACCGCGCCCGGCACTCTGTTGCGAGGCGCGCGCCGTCGACGGTGCCGGTGGCCAACCGCTCGGCCAGGACCCGGTGCACGGTGGCCAGCGCCTCGCCGAGCGCGTGGGCGTGCTCGGTGAAGCTGCGCCCCTCCGCGGCGTGCTCGCACGCCAGGACGTAGCCGTCGGTGGGGTCCGGGAGGGCCTCGAGGAACACCGCCAGGTCCGTGCCGTCCCACGTCCACGCCCCGTAGAGCTCGGCCACCGTTCCGGAGCCGGCCAGGGCCGCGTGGAGCTCGACGTCTACCGAGCGGCCCGGCTCCAGGCGGCGGAACACCTTCACCAGGAGTTCGTCGCCGAAGAACACCGACGTGTTGGACTGCTCGCCGGCGTAGCGGCGGGCCGGCAGGTTCGGCGCCACGGCGCGGTACCGCTCGAAGCCGGGGGCGTCGTCGTGGAGGGCCCGCAGCAGCACGCCGCCCTCGTCGCAGGCGTCCGTGGGGGCGCCGTCGCGGTAGAGGAGCGGCACGTGGAAGCGCTCGCGGTGCCCGTCGTCGAACTCGACGACGAGGACCGCCGGCCTCAGCGTCGGACCGGCCCACGGGCCGAGCTCGACGTCCACCGGCCGCCCGCTGCGCCCCGAGAACCAGCGCGACGAGAGCGCCAGGTCCCAGAGCTGCTGGAGGAGGGCCCCGCCCTCGCTCACTGGGCCGCCACGTGGAAGATGTGCGCGGGCTTCCCGGGCCACAGGCGCACCCAGGACCGCTCACCCCACACGTACTCCTCGTTGGTCAGCTCGTCGACGACGCGGATGGACTCGGCGCCGTGCGCGCCGAGGGCCGCGAAGTCCAGCATCACGTCGGAGGACACAGTGTTGTCCGGGTCGAGCGAGCAGATCACCAGGACCGTGTCGTCGCCGTCGGACTTGGAGAACACGATCACCGAGTCGTGCGGGGCGTGGTGGAAGTGGATGTCGCGGAGCTGCTGCAGGGCGGGGTGCGCCTCGCGGATCTGGTTGAGCTTGCCCATGAGCATGTTGAGGTTGGGCTGAGCGTTGAAGTCCCGCGGCCGGTACTCGAACTTCTCCGAGTCCAGGTACTCCTCCTTGCCGGGGGCCAGGGCGGCGTGCTCGAAGAGCTCGAAGCCCGAGTAGACGCCCCACGTGGGCGACATGGTGGCGGCCAGGATGGCGCGGATCGAGAACGCGGCCGGGTTGCCGGACTGTAGGAAGAACGGGTTGATGTCCGGGGTGTTGACGAAGAAGTTGGGCCGGTAGTAGGTGGCCATCTCCTGCGAGAGCTCGGTGAGGTACTCGGTGAGCTCCCACTTGACGTTGCGCCACGTGAAGTAGGTGTAGCTCTGCTGGAACCCCACCTTCCCCAGAGCCGCCATCATCTGGGGCCTGGTGAACGCCTCGGCCAGGAAGATGACCTCCGGGTTGGTCTCGTGCACGCGCTCCATCAGCCAGTCCCAGAACTCCACCGGCTTGGTGTGCGGGTTGTCGACCCGGAAGATCGAGACCCCGTGGTCGATCCAGAAGCGCACAATCCGCAGGACCTCGTGGTAGATGCCGACGGGGTCGTTGTCGAAGTTGATCGGGTAGATGTCCTGGTACTTCTTCGGCGGGTTCTCCGCGTAGGCGATGGTGCCGTCGAGGCGGGTGGAGAACCACTCGGGGTGCTCCACCACCCACGGGTGGTCCGGGGAGGCCTGCAGGGCCAGGTCCAGCGCGATCTCGAGCCCGAGCGAGCGGGCCTTCGCGACGAAGTGGTCGAAGTCGTCGAAGTCTCCGAGGTCCGGGTGGATCGCGTCGTGGCCGCCGGCCGGCGACCCGATCGCCCACGGCGATCCGGGGTCCTCAGGGCCGGGGTTCAGCGTGTTGTTGCGCCCCTTGCGGTAGGCCTGGCCGATCGGGTGGATGGGCGGCAGGTAGATCACGTTGAAGCCCATGGCCGCGGCGGCCTCGAGGCGCTCGTGGGAGGAGTTGAACGTGCCGGAGTGCCAATGGCCGTCGTGGTCCTGCCACGCGCCCTGGGAGCGGGGGAAGAACTCGTACCACGACGAGTACAGGGCGCGCCGACGCTCGACACGGATGGGGAACTCGGCGGTGGGGGAGATCAGCTCGCGCGGGCCGAAGCGCGCCATGGCGCGGGTGATGGGGGCGGAGGTGATGAGCTCGAGGATCTCCTCGACGTCCGCCTCCGGCGTCAGCGACTCCGCGGCCCCGCGCAGCAGGCTGGCCGCGCCGGGGACCCGCATGGCCTCGGCCTGCTGGGCGGAGCGGGTGAGGAGGTCGCGACCCTCGAGGCAGACGAGCTCCACGTCGACGCGGACCGGCAGCTTGGCCTCGGCGTGGTGGCGCCACGTGCCCCACGGATCGCTCCAGCCCTCGATGCGGTACGTCCAGTCGCCCTCGGCCGCCATGCGGACGTAGGCCTGCCAGATGTCTAGGCCCTTGGGCTCGACCTGCTTCATGTCGATGCGGCGTTGCGTGCCGCCGGGGGAGGTCAGGATCACCGACGCGTTGACCGAGTCGTGGCCCTCGCGGAACACGTTGGCCTGGATCAGGATCCGCTCATGGACGACGGCCTTGACGGGGTAGGCCCCGCATTCGATCACGGGGGTCACGCCGGTCACCGGGATGCGGCCTAGGCCGCCGTCGGTCCGGACGATGCGCTTGAGGGACATGGCTGGGAACTCGGCACTCACGTGCGTCAGCCTAGCCTTCAGGGCGCCCCGCCTGCGCGGTTCAGGACAGCAGGTCCAGGGAAGAGGGCTCTGCCTCCGCCTGGAGGGCCAGCAATTCCCGCGTGCTGGTGGGCACCTGGACCCGCATCACGACGACGGACCGGGCAGGCATGGTCATCTCCGCCAGGGCCGGGAGGACGCCTTCGGGCACCTCGTCGGCGTCGGCGCTGTGCCACACGATCTCGAAGCCGTAGCCCCAGGGCAGGGTGGGCAGCGTCAGCGGGTGCGGCTCCGCGCCCGAGTTGAACCAGGTGAGGAACGCCTCCTTCTCGTCGGAGACGTACATGCCGAGGAGGCGGCGGCCGCCGTCGTGCCAGGCGTCGTGGCTCATCTCGCCGAACTGCCCGTCCATCCACGTGAGGTCCACGCGCTGCAGGTTCTCGGTGTGCTCGTTGATGATCTCGGTGTGGTAGGCGAAGTCCGTGGGCCGCAGCACCGCGTGCGACTGCCGCAGCTTGATCAGCTTGGCGATCCGGCTCTGCACCTCGAGCCACTCGAACGGGATGTCCCACGCCACCCACGACAGCGGCGAGTCCTGACAGTAGGCGTTGTTGTTGCCCTTCTGGGTGCGCCCGAACTCGTCGCCGGCGGTGATCATGGGCGTGCCCGCGGCCAGCAGCTGGGTGGCCATGAGGTTCAGCACCTGCCGACGGCGCAGCGCGTTGATCTCCGGATCCTCCGTCTCGCCCTCCCAGCCGTGGTTCCAGGAGCGGTTGTTGTCCGAGCCGTCGCGGTTGGCCTCGCCGTTGTCGAGGTTGTGCTTGACGTCGTAGCTCACCAGGTCGCGCAGCGTGAAGCCGTCGTGCGCGGTGATGAAGTTGATGCTCGACTGCGGGGAGCGGCCGGGCGAGTCGAAGATGTCCGGCGAGCCCGCCAGCCGCGTGGCCAGCTCCTGCACGCCGTGCACGGCGCCTCGCCAGTAGTCGCGGATGTGGTCCCGGAACCGGTCGTTCCATTCGTACCAGCCGGGGCCCCAGGCGCCCACCTGGTAGCCGTAGGGGCCGATGTCCCACGGCTCGGCGATCATCTTGACGCCCTCGAAGGCGGGATCCGTCTCAACGAGCCGCTTGAAGGCGTGGTTGTGGTCCACGTGGTGCTGCTCGTCGCGGATCAGCGTGGTGGCCAGGTCGAAGCGGAACCCGTCCACCCCCATCTCGGTCACCCAGTAGCGCATCGAATCGAGCACGAGCTGCAGGACCATGGGGTGGGAGGTGTTGACCGAGTTGCCGCAGCCCGTGACGTCGTAGTCGTCGCGGCGGTCGTTGGTGAGGCGGTAGTAGGCGTCGTGGTCCAGGCCGCGCATCGACAGCGTCGGCCCCTCGTGGCCGCCCTCGCCGGTGTGGTTGTAGACCACATCGAGGATCACCTCGATGCCCGCCTCGTGCAGCGCGGTGACCATCTGCTTGAAGTCCGCCACCTGGTTGCCGACGGTGCCGCGCGTGGCGTAGTAGGCGTGCGGGGCGAAGAAACCCAGCGTGTTGTAGCCCCAGTAGTTGCGCAGACCCTTGGTCGCGACGAAGGGCTCGGAGACGAAGTGCTGCACGGGCAGCAGCTCGACGGCGGTGATGCCCAGCCCCGTCAGGTACTCGATGACGGCGGGGTCCGCGAGCGCGAGGTAGGAGCCGCGGAGGTGCTCGGGGACCTGCGGGTGCAGCTTGGTGAAGCCGCGCAGGTGCGCCTCGTAGATGATGGTCTCCGACATGGGTCTCCGCGCCGCGATGGGCGCCGGCGGCGGGCTGTCCGCGACGACGACGCTCAGCGGCACGGCGCCGAACGAGTCCCGTGGGGAGATACTGAACGGGTTGCCGGGGATGTGATCGAGGATGGGGCCGCGGAAGTCCACCCCGCCGCTGATGGCGCGGGCGTACGGGTCCAGCAGGAGCCGGGCCGGGTTGAACCGGCTGCCCGACGACGGATCCCACGGCCCGTGGACGCGGAACCCGTAGTGCTGCTCGGCTCCGATGCCGGGCACCTCCACGGTCCAGATGCCGTGCTCGTCGCGCTCCATCTGGATGTTGTGCTGCTGGTTGAGTGGATCGATGAGCGCCAGCTCCACCCCGGCGGCCCGCGGGGCCCAGAGGCCGAAGCGGACGCCGTTGGGAGTGATCCGGGCGCCGAGGACGCTCGTATCAGGCATGGTCAACGGGGTCATCGTCTGCTTTCGGAGGAATCGTTTCTTCGACGGCGCCCCATTGTGCCACTTTCTGGTCCAAACTCCACTTCGCTGGGGGGTTTGCCCGCGGAACCCCGTGGCTAGCATGGATGCTTGAGAGGGTGGCGCGCGTGTCGCCGCCCGTGCCGGGAGGTGGCCCATGGAGCCCGTCTATCTCGACCACGCCGCCACCTCGCCCCTGCGCCCGGAGGCGCTCCAGGAGTTCGTCGCGGCGTCGGGGCTGGTGGGGAACGCCTCGTCGCTGCACCGGCCCGGGCAGCGCGCCCGGCGGCGGCTGGAGGAGGCGCGCGAGGAGCTGGCGGCCGTTGTCGGGGCGGGCCCTTCCGAGGTGATCTTCACGTCCGGCGGCTCTGAGGCGGACACGATCGGGGTGCTGGGTGGCTGGGAGGCGGGACGTGCCCGGGGGCGTGGCCGGTGCCTGGTGTCGGCGGTGGAGCATCCGGCGGTGAAGGGCGCGGTGTCGCGGGGGGCCGAGGTGCTGCCGGTGGGCCGGGAGGGGGTCGTCGATCTC
Organism: Tessaracoccus yangjingae; assembly: GCF_054483935.1. Next base: position 2,404,639 of record NZ_CM137014.1, read on the forward strand.
GGCGCCGTCGCGGCGGCGCTGGACGCCTCGGTGGCGGTGGTGTCGGTGATGTGGGTCAACAACGAGACCGGCGTCGTCCAGCCCGTGGGTGAGGTGGGCGAGCTGGCCGCGGCGTCGGGGGCGTGGATGCACACCGATGCGGTGCAGGCGCTGGGGCATGTGGCGCTGGACTTCGGTGCCAGTGGGGTGGACCTCATGAGCCTGTCCGCGCACAAGATCGGCGGGCCGGTGGGCGTGGGGGCGTTGGTGTCGCGGCGGGAGGTGGTGCCCGCGGCCGTTGGCCTGGGCGGCGGGCAGGAGCGGGAGATCCGGTCCGGAACACAGCCCGTGGCGTTGGCGGCGGCGTTCGCGCGGGCGGCGAGTGTCGCGGTGGGGGAGTTGGAGGCGGAGGTGTCGCGGCTGACGGCGTTGCGGGACCGGGTGGCGGCGGTGAGTGTCGCGGCAGGGGGGCGGCTGAACAGCTGGCCGCGGCCCGCTGGCACAGGTGCGGCGGGCGGTTCTGGCGTGCCACCTCAGGTCGGTGCCCCGCACATCGTCAACGTGACGTTCGACGGGGTGCGCGCGGACGACCTGCTGTTCCTGCTGGACCAGCGCGGGGTCGCGGCGTCGGTGGGGAGCGCGTGCAAGGCGGGGGTGCACCAGCCGAGCGAGGTGCTGCTGGCGATGGGCCGGACGCCCGTCGAGGCCACGCAGTCGTTGAGGTTCTCGTTGGGGTGGACCACGACGTCGGAGGATATCGACCGCCTCGTCGAGGTGCTGCCCGAGGCGCTGGCGGTGGCGCGCTCCGCCTTCTGACCGCCCGCGGGCGCGAGGCCCCGCTGGTGAATGCCGTCTCGCTGTGGAGCCCGCCCCTGCTGCGCCAGCCGAGCGGCACTCCCGCGGGGTGAGCCGGGCCAAGCCGCGCAGCGGCGCAGCCCGCGTCGAAGCCACTGGCACCCGGTTCAAGGACTCTTCCACGACCCGTTTGGACGCGGCCCGGTCCTCGGTGGCGCTGCTGGTGCCGGGAGCCCTGACACGAGGCCCGTGCGGCCCTTGTCCTCGTACTGCTCGTCGGCCGCGTGCTTGCCTGTGGTCAGGTAGTTGAGGCCGCCCGGGCCTCGTCCCACGTCTCCCTGCACTCGTTTGCCTGTGGCGTGGTCGGGTCCGGGCGTGTGCCGTCAGGGCGGCCCTGGCTCGAGCCTGCTTCGGGCGGGTTGTTCTGGGTGCCCCTCGGGCTGGGCATCCCTGCGCCCAGCCGCCCTGCCGTCCCCCACCCTCGCGGTCGGCTTGCGCCGCGCCTGGTGTGCTGGCGCGTTCCTTCCCGTAGCCCTCACGGCGAGCCGGGTCACCTGCCCGTTGGTTGACCCTGCCCTCCCTCTATGCCGTGTCAGTCGTGCGTCGGTGGGCTTCGATGGATCTGCGGGGCGACGAGGCGAGGCAGCGGGGTTGAGCCGGGTCACCCTGCCCTTACGGGACCGGTGTCGCCCTCGCCCGTTGGTTGAGCCGGGCCGCGAGGAGCGTCAGCGACGCGCGCCCGCGTCGAAACCCTCCCGCGCCCGGTTCATGGACCCGCGGGTGTGCGTCACTGTCGCCAGGCGGGGGAGCTGGCCAGGGTGAGGTCGTCGGCGTTGTGTGGGCAGGGTGGTGCCCCAGGCTGGGGGTTGAGTTGTTGGAGGCGGTGGCGTTGATGCTGCCTGGGCCGGCGGGCGGGGTCGATGTGGCGGGGTGGGGTGAACCAGGGCAGGCCGGTCACGTCGTCGATGTGGACCTGCCATTGGGACTCGGCGGACTGGAGCGGGTCTGACTCGACCAGCCGGTGGTGGTGTGGGCAGAGAAGGACGCCGTTGGCGAGGCAGGTGTCCCCGCCGGCCCACCACGGGACGATGTGATGGGCTTGGCATGGCGCGGGTGGGGTGGTGCAGCCGGGGAACACGCATCCTTGGTCGCGCTGGACGATCGCTGCGCGCTGGGCCGGGGTGAAGTGGCGGTGGGTGCGGCCGACGTCGAGGGGCCGGGAGGCGGTGCCCAGGACCATGGGGATCAGGGTCGCGTCGCAGGCCAACCGCCGGGCCTCGCTGGCGGTGAGCCGGTCGCCGGTGCTGCCGCCGAGGAGTGTCACGTTGCCGAGGCCGGTGATCAGGGTGTCGTAGGTGAGGGTGATGTGAACGGTGGGGCGGTCGACCCCGTGCGAGGGCAGGGTGCCGTTGCCTGCGGCGTGCTGGGTGAGGAACATCAGGGCATCGGCGCGGCGGGCTCCACGGCTGGGCTTCTCCCCAGTGTGCGTGTATGTCGTCGCAGGGGGCATCAGGGCGTCCAGCTGTGCGGAGAGCAGGGCGGCGTCGGCGATGGGGAGTTGGCCGGTGATCCGGATCGATCCGTGGTGGTCCGGTGCGAGGTGGAGGAACCGGTTGCGGTGGGCGGCGCGTTCTTCCCGGGCGAGGCGGGTCGCGTCGTCGGCGTCGGCGCGGTCTGGGTCGATCACCTCGGTCAGCCGTGAGGCCAGGATCCGCAGTTCGGTGGGGCCGAGGGTGTCGACGTGGGCCAGGATCAGTTCCTGACAGTGCAGCATCTCGGTGCGGGTGAGGTGGGTGGGGAGTTTCTTCAGCCCGGTGACGATGGCCTCAGCCTGCGCGGGCGAGATCCGGCCCTGGTTCAACGCGTCGCCGATCAACTCGAACCGATCCCCGAGGTCTTGGGCCAGGCGCAGCGTTGCGGTGGCCTGTGCGGGGGTGGTGCGCACCGATTGGCGCACGCCTTCGACGACCCGATCGGCTGCGGAGAGTTTCGCTTCGTGGAGCAGGTGCAGCCGCAGGCCGGCGAGCTGGGCCTCGATCTCGCCGATCGAGTCGACCAGGCCGGCGAGCCGTTCCACTGCTGCCGTGTCGGAGCCGAGTGAGGCGGCGGCGTCCCACAGGGCGGCGAGGTACCGCTGCCCCAGGTCCACCACCGTGTCGCTCATGTGAACTATTCTGGCACCGGCCACCGACAGAGACGGTCCCTGGAGACCGCCCCCGCAAGAAATACTTCGGCCGATTATCTGACCTGCCGGCGCGCGGTCAGGGCGGCCCTGGCTCGGGTCTGCTGAGGCGGGGCGCCAGCCGGGTGAGCCTCGGGCTGGACATCCCTGCGCGCAGCCGCTGTGCCGTCCCGCACCCTCGCGCTCGACGTGTGTTCCCCATGGTGTTGTGTTGCGTCGCTATCGGCCCTCCCTCGTGGTGGGTGTGTTCCGCCCAACCTGCTGGCGCGCTCGAACACCTCCGCGAGGTTCGCGGATTCGGGGATAGACTCCGGCGCACGAGTGGTCTTCAGGGGGAGGTTGGTGTGATCGACGCAGAGCCTGGCGCTCCCCGGCCAGCGGACGACGTCGCCGCCCGTATGTCGTCCGAGCGGGGCGCGACCGCGGTGGAGTATGCGATCATGGCCAGCCTCATCGCTGCGGTCATCGTGACCGCGGTGACGGTGCTGGGTACCCAGGTCACGGCGCTCTTCCAGTCCGTCCTCACCGCGATGGGCTGGTAGCCGGGGGCCGGGACTAGCCAGGACCCGGGAAGTCGGATCGAGCCGGTCTTCGTCAGGTCTACGCTCCCACCATGGGCCAAGCCGATCCGCGCATCCGCAACCTCGCCGTCGGAATCCCTCTGCGCGACGGGCACGTGCTCGTCCAGGAGTTCGGTGGCGCCGAGGATGAGCGCCCGTTCGTGCGCGCTATCGGTGGGGGAATCGAGTTCGGTGAGCGAGCGGCCGACGCGTTACGGCGTGAGTTCATGGAGGAGTTGGGCCTGGTCGTGACCAGGGCTGAACTGCTGGCCGTGAGCGAGAACTTCTTCACGTTCATGGGCTCCGAGGGGCACGAGATCGTGCACGTCTTCGCTGTCGAGTGCCCAGCGCTCGAGGTGTGGTCCCTCGACGCCCGTGTGGCCGTCAACGACGATCCCAGCACGGTTGCGTGGCACCGGCTGGACACGCTCGGCGACGACGGGCTCCCGTTCTACCCCGAAGGCGCGTTCGAAGCCGCGCGCTCGCTGCTAGCGCGGGCGCCGCGATGACCCCTTGAGCCAAGGCCGCGGGCGCTTCGTGGACGATGAAGCGAACACCATTCGCATACGTTGACGCTCTCGCCGTGTGTATAGGGGCGTGCAGCGGATCGGTAAAGTGGACAACTGCTGATCCGAGGAGGCGCTGTGAAGGTGTTGGTCGCGATGTCTGGCGGGGTGGACTCCGCCGTCGCCGCCGCGCGCCTCGTCGCCGAGGGGCACGACGTGACCGGGGTGCACCTAGCCCTGTCGAAGAACCCGGAGTCCTACCGCTCCGGTGCCCGCGGCTGCTGCTCGCTGGAGGACTCCCACGACGCCCGCCGGGTGGCTGACAAGCTCGACATCCCCTTTTACGTGTGGGACTTCGCCGAGGAGTTCCGTGAGGCCGTCGTCGAGGACTTCGTGGCCGAGTACCGGGCGGGCCGCACGCCCAACCCCTGCCTGCGCTGCAACGAGAAGATCAAGTTCGCGGCGGTTCTCGATCGAGGGATGGCGCTGGGCTTCGACGCCGTGGCCACGGGCCACTACGCCGACCTGCGCCGTCGCGACGACGGCTCGGTGTCGCTGCACCGGGCGGCTGACCAGGCCAAGGACCAGTCCTACGTGCTCGGCATGCTCACGCAGGAGCAGCTGAGCCGCTGCCTCTTCCCGCTCCACGACGTGGAGAAGCCGATTGTCCGCGCCGAGGCACGGGCCCTCGGCCTGGGGGTGGCGAAGAAGCCGGACAGCCACGACATCTGCTTCATCTCCGACGGCGATACCCAGGGCTTTCTCGGCCGCTACCTGGACGACGTGCCAGGGCCCATCGTCGACGCCGACGGCGCCCTGCTGGGGGAGCATCGCGGCACCCACCGCTACACCGTCGGGCAGCGCAAGGGGCTTGATCTCCGCGTGCCGGCGCCGACGGGGGAGCCGCGCTACGTGCTGAGGATCGAGCCCGTCACCAGCACCGTTGTGGTGGGGGCGCGCGAGGAGCTTGCCGTCACCCGCCTCGCCGGCATCCGCACCACCTGGACCCAGGATCCTATCGAGGGCCCGTGGCGGGGGCAGGCGCAGTACCGCGCGCACGGCGTGCCCCAGGACGCCACGATCCAGGCCAGCGACGACGGACTCTCGGTGACGCTCGACGAACCCGCGCACGGAGTGGCGCCGGGGCAGACCGTCGTGGTCTACGACGGTGACCGCGTGGTGGGCAGCTCCGTCATCGCCGAGGCCCGCTGATGCTGATCACCGCCGCGGGCTCACTGCCCGGCACCGACTTCCGCGGCGCGCTCACGGCCATGGCCGAGACACTGCCCGAGGTGCTTCCGCTGCCCGAACTGCCGGCGCGTGGCGTCGGCTCGGACATGGTCGGGCGGGCCCTGGGGCTGGTGAGCGGTCTGGGTTTCGACCTGCAACCCGCCGGCTGGCGCCTGGCTCCCCACTCGGGGGCCGAGCACCGCAGGGCCGCGGCCCAGTGGCGGCGAGACCTCGACGACGCCGAGGAGCTACTGCAGGGCTTCGACGGGGTGCTCAAGATCGGCGTGGCGGGTCCGTGGACGCTGGCGTCCGCCGTCGAACGCCCGATGGGGGATCGGCTGCTCGCCGACCACGGCGCCCGCCGTGAGCTGGCGCAGGCGCTCGCGGAGGGTGTCGCGGCGCTGCGGGCGGAGGTGTCGCGGCGGGTGCCGGGCGCCACGCTGTGGTTGCAGGTCGACGAGCCCTCTCTTCTGGCTGTGTCGGAGGGGCGGGTGCCCACGGCCAGCGGCTTTTCGAAGCATCGTCGGGTGGACATGCCCGCTCTTGTTGAGGCGCTGCGGCCGCTGGCCGACGGCTCCTGGCTGCACTGCTGTGCGCCGGGTCGTTGGCTGGACATGGCAAGGCGGGCGGGGTTCGCCGGCGCCTCGGTGGATGCCGCATTGGTGGACCTCGATGAGTTGGCGCAGTGGCGCGACGAGGGTCGCGGGCTGATCCTCGGTGTCGTCGACACCGCACGCGGGCCGCAGACCGTCGACGAACTGGTCAGGGCCTCGCTGAGGGTGCTGCGGGCGATCCAGGTGGACTCGCTGGAGGGGCTGCTCCTCGGAACGGCGTGCGGCCTGTCCGGCTGGCGTCGGGACGATGTGACTCCACAACTCGAGGCGCTGCGGAAGGCGGCTGGCCTGGTGGAGGAACAGCTGGCCCGTGGGTAACTCGTCGACGCTCGCCTAAGCTTGGCCCGTGCGCATCTTCTCCGACCTCAACCTCAACGACAACGCCCCCGTGCGGGCGCAGGTGGGGCGAGGGCCGTGGGGTCCGACGGGTGTGCCGAGCACACGGATGAAGAAGGTCCAGCGGCTTGTGGCACCGTTCGTGGTGGTAGCCATCGCGGTGGGTCTGTTCTTCCTCGGCCGGATGTTCTACCTGATCCTCACCGGGGCCTGAGTCCGCATCACCAGCCGAGAATCGTCGCGGCCCAAGGGGCTACGAGCACCCCGAGGATCATGAAGGGGCCGAAGGCGACTTCGGCCTCCCGCTTGATCCTTCCCGTGGCCAACAGCACTCCGGTGATGACGGCCATGAGGATGAACGCAGCCGCGACCCCCAGAAGGGCGGTGCCAACCCCGAACCAGCCGAGCGCCGCACCGGTGGTGAGGCCGAGCTTGACGTCGCCGAGGCCGAAGCCGCTCGGGTTGATGTATGCGAGGAAGAAGAGAATCGCCGCGGTGAGGAACGCGCCCAGGAGCGCTGAGCCCAGCCGGCCCCAGCCGCCCTCGGTGATCGCCCACGGAATCTGGAGGGCGAAGAAGAGTGGGAAGGGGATAAGCGTGAGTGCGTCAGGGAGGCGATGCTCCGCCAGGTCGATCGCGGTCGCGGCCCCCCACGCCGCGCCCAACATCGCGAAACCAGCCAACGCTGCTAGCTGATCGACGAGCAGGAAGGCCCAGCAAGACACAACCGCGGCGGTCAGCGCGGCCACACCCCATATGCCACCCCCAAGGGACGGTCGGCGCGTCAGAAGAACCGCCAGAGGGACACTCGCAGCGAGCACAAGGACGGCTGTCAGGTCCATGGCGACCCGTTGTGGGGACGAGGGTAGGCGCTCTCGTGGTCAGTGGGCCGCATGGTCAGCCCAGCGCCGGCAGCAGGTTCTCCATGATGGTGATCGCCGCTGGGCCGAGGATGACGATGAACAGCACTGGAAGGATGCAGAGAATGAGCGGGAACACAACCTTTACGGGGATCTCCATCGCCTTTCGTTCCGCACGCTGGCGGCGCGTGACTCGCATCTCGTCAGCCTGTGCATTGAGTACATCGGCCAATGGAATGCCGTAAGTCTCGGCCTGGATGACGGTGCGCACGAACCGTCGAAGAGGGATGGAACCGGTGCGCTCCGCGAGGTCCTCATAGGCGTTGCGCCTGCTTTGCCCCACCTGGATGTCCTGCATCGTGCGCACGAGTTCCTGAGACAGGATTCCGGTGCCGTTACGGGCCACGCGAAGCATGGCGGCGTCGAAGCCCAGGCCGGCCTGGACGGCGATGCTCATCTGGTCGAGGGTGTCGGCAAGCTCCAGGTCAACCGCCTCGCGACGCTTCTGGTAGGCGTTGACCAGTAGCAGGTCCGGCAGGAAGTAGATGCCAACCGTGACGGCGATGCCGAAGAGGGCCATAAGAAGGGATCTGGAGCCCATCCACAGCAGGAACATGAGGATTCCGGCCAGGAGCGCACCGAGCACTTTGATCGAGAGGATCTGGTCAACCGTCCACCCACCGGGGAATCCGGCCTTCGCAATGGCCCTCTCCAACCGCCCGCGTCGCACGGGCGTATCGATGAGTTGGCCTGCGCGAAGGTGCCCCTGCTGGTGCCGAGGCCGGGCGTCGGCGGGGAGGGCGGCGCCACGGTTGAGGCTATCCAGCGCGCGCGCCCGGACCGGATCGGTCCCCGCTACCAGGAGCCACGCAAGCGCACCGATGCCCAGAGACAAGGCGGCTACGGCGGCGATCGTGAAAGGCGTCATCTGATCTAGGCTCAGAACTTGATCTGCACGGTCTTGTGCAGCCAGAAGGCACCGACGGACAGGAGCCCAGCGGCGACGATCAACATCATCCAGCCAACGGGGTGCTCGAAGAGCTTGTTGAGATAGGTCGGGTTAACCACCAGCAGCAGAGCAATCACAACGAACGGGAGGGCGATCAGCACGATGGCGGACAACCGTCCCTCAGCGCTGAGCGCCTCCACCTGGCGACGGAGCTGTGCCCGCTCGCGAATGGTGTGGGAGACCCCCTCAAGGACGTCAGCGAGGTTGCCGCCGACCTCCCGGTTGATCGCCACGGCCTGGCCGATCCAGGCGAAGTCCTCGCTCCGCATCCGGTCTGCCGTGTGTCCCATGGTCTCTGGAAGCGGCCGGCCGACTCGGAGTTCGTTGCTGATCCGGGCGAACTCCTCGGCGGTGGGCGAGGCCGCCTCACGGCCCACCATGCTCATCGCCTGGGTGAACGAGTAGCCGGCGCGAAGGCTTCCTGCCAGCATCTGGGATGTCTCGTCGAGTTGCAGTGCGAAGGCGGTCCTTCGACGCTGGGTGCGCACGATCACCACGGCGGCGGTGGCGAGCGGGATGCCTAACATGAGTAGAAGTGTGAGCGCGGGCCGGCTGAGGAGGAGGCCGACCGCCAGTGCAACCACTTCGGCGCAGACGATGAGCACCACCACCTGGGCGGCCGGGGTCTTGATGCCTGCCACATCGAGGCGTTCCGCCAGCGTGAGCCGCCTGCTCGCGAGGAGTCGATCCACCCCGCGGGTGGCGGCGTCTGCCAGCCCCGCCACCGCACTGCGGGGCTGTTGACTCATGGGGCGGCGGCGGTGAAGCGGGACCTGGCGCGTGTTGGGCCTCAACCACAGGCCCATGAACAGCACGAACGCCAGGCCCATGGCCACCGCGGCCCCCGCGAGCGTGGGTGAATCGAGCCCCGACATCAGCGCATCCCCAGCCCTGCGCCGAAGACACGCGGTGACAGCTGAATCCCGAGGTCCGCGAAGCGGTCGGTGAACTGCGGGCGTACTCCTGTGGGCACCACGTGGCCGAGGAAGCGGCCGTCACGGTCGAGCCCCGCCGAGTAGTCGAAGAGGAAGACGTCTTGCAGGGTGACCGTCTGACCCTCCATCCCGTGCACCTCGGTGACCGCCACCACACGCCGCGTGCCGTCACGGAGCCGGGCGAGCTGAACGATGAGATCCACCGAGCTGGCCACCTGCTCGCGGATGGCTCGCAGCGGCAGTTCCATGCCGGCCATCAGGACGAGGGTTTCCAAGCGGGCGAGGGCGTCGCGGGGCGAGTTCGCGTGGATGGTGGACAGGGACCCGTCGTGGCCGGTGTTCATGGCCTGAAGCATGTCCAGCGCCTCAGCGCCGCGCACCTCGCCGACGATGATGCGGTCAGGGCGCATACGAAGGGCGTTGCGTACGAGTTCGCGAATGCTGACCTCGCCCTTGCCCTCAATGTTTGGTGGGCGGGACTCCAGTCGGACCACATGGTCCTGCTGCAGTTGGAGTTCGACGGCGTCCTCGATGGAGATGATCCGCTCGCCGTCCGGGATGAAGGAGGAGACCACGTTGAGCAAGGTGGTCTTGCCAGTTCCGGTGCCGCCGCTGATGATGATGTTGAGGCGCGCCTTGACGCAGGCGTGCAGCAGCTCGGCGATCTCGGGGGAGAGGGTGTCCAGCCTGACGAGGTCGGGAATGCTCAGCGCGTCGTGGCTGAACTTACGGATGGTGAGCGTCGATCCGCTGAAGGCCAGGGGCGGGATGATGGCGTTGACGCGGGAGCCGTCCTCAAGTCGCGCATCGACCAGGGGTGACGACTCGTCGATGCGCCGACCGATCCGGCCCACGATCCGGTCGATGATCTGACGCACGTGGGCCTCGTCGCGGAAGGTGACATCCGAGCGGTAGAGCCGTCCCGCGTGCTCGACGTAGACCTTGTCCGGGCCGTTGACCATGACCTCGGTGACCGCGGGATCGGCCAGCAGCCCCTCAATGGGGCCTAGGCCGAGAACGTCGGCCTGAATCTCTTCGAGAAGCCGGCGGCGTTCGCTGCCGGTCATGGCAAGGCTCTCGCCCTCGATGATCGAGGTGAGCTCCTGCTGGACCAGCTTCTGGAGCGCGTCATCCGTGATGGATGCGTCGGAGAGCCGGTTGCCGAGCCGCTCATACAGGGTGGTGGTGGTGCGGTCCTTCAGAGCCCGCATGGCGTCCTGGTTCGTGCGTGGCGTCTGGACCACCCTCTGAGCCAGAGAGGGTCCCGGTGGCGCCTCGTGCAGACCTCTCGGACCGGGAGCCGCGAAGCCCGGTCCTGCCACGGGCTGTGACGGGGCCGGCGTGGCGTCTGCGGGCGATGCGGGGCTGGCGGCCGGGGCAGCCGCTGGTGTCGCGGCTCCGTCGGGAGCGTCGACACGCGCGGCCCGGAGCCGGTCAGCGAGCCCCATCGGGCACCGCCTTGCCCCGGCTGAACAGACCCGCCCGCTGCTTCTCCGGCGTGGGTCGCTTGGCGATCCGATCCACCAGAGTGGACAGCTGCCTGGAGATCGGATCCTTGCCCCGAGTCTGAAGGAGAGGGATGCCCTGGTTGACCGAGATCGGCACGAGCTTGGCCGACGGAAGCGTCACGTCCACCTTGGCGTTGATGGTTGCCTCGACGTCGGCGATGCTGAGCCCACGCGAGGAGTCCGCGAAGTTGATCACCACGTGACGCGCCTCCAGGAGGAGGGCGAGCTGGCTCAAGGTCTCGATCTCCTTGCGGAGCCCGCGGATGCCGGGGACGTCGAGCCCGGTCACCAACACGAGTTCACCGGTGAGGTCGAGGGCAGCCAGGGTGTGCTCGGTCAGACCGGGTGAGGTATCCACCACCACGAAGTCAAAGGACTGCGCGAGGGCCTTCAACAGTGCTGTCGCGTCATCCGGGGTAACGCTGTCGGCAGCGGCAGGGGAGTCAGAGCCGGGCACCACCCACAGTCCCGTCTCGTGACGGGTGAGGTAACTCTTGAGCGCCAGCGCATCGCCGGCCGCCGCTGGGCGGGTGGCATCCGGCAGCGAGTAGGTGGGCGAGAGGTTCAGGGCGCTGGCGACGTCACCGAAGTGGAGGTCAAGGTCCACGAGAACCACCCGCTCCGGGGCGAGTTGCGCGAGCCCCACGGCCAGGTTGGTGGCCACAGTGGTCTTCCCCACGCCACCCTTGGGGGAGGCGACGGTGACGATCTGGCCCCTGTGCTCACCCTGGGTGGAGTTGACGACGGGAGTCCGTCGGTTCCGTGCGATAGTGTCGCGGATCTCGTCCGGTGAGGCATTTGGAGAAACCATGTCCCTGACCCCGGCGCGCATGGCCGCAAGCGCAAGCCCCTCCGCATCATCCGTGATCAGAACGACGGCAGCTCCAAACCGTTCCCGGGCCCACGACGCCACGGCCAACGCTCCCTGAGGATCAAAGCCCGTTTCAAGCATGAGTAGCTCGGGCGGAGGCGTCGAACCCAACGCACGGGCGAGTGAATCAGCGTCCTCGCCCGTCAATACACTCAGCTGCCCGGAGGTAGCGAGTGTGACGTGATCGACGATGCGGGGGGAGCGGGCAACCAGCAGAACAGCACTCATGAGGCCACATTCTCCAGGGTGACCTGACGGGTGCCGTCAACGACCGACGTATCCCGCTCGAGGGTCAGCCATATCGTGCCGTGTTCGGCGGACCAGACAACTCGCTCCGCATCGGGTGCCGACACGGCGAGTGTGATGTACTGAGCGCCCGGGGGGGTGACATCTTCGCCTTCCTCCGCTTCACCGGAGCCCTGCTCGGCGTCCTGCACCCGGGTGACAAGGACGCGGTGCAGGATGGTCTCCGTGCTTGCCGCGGGCTCCGTCACCGACAGGACCACACCGACGGTGTCGCCCGCAGCTAACCTGCCCCCGATCACTCGCTCGGGGCCGAGGGATACAGTGACCTGGACCAGCTCCTCGGGGACCACCACCTGGTCTCCCGTTAGATCCTCGGGTGCCACGAAACGGTCTGGCAGTAGCTGCTCTCCGGGGTGAAGTGCCGCCGCGGCCACCTGCCCGGCCACCGGCTCGGGAGTGGTCAAGGCACCGGGCACCACTGCAGCCAGTGGAATCTCCCGGGTCTCGACGTTCTCCCCCATGGTGATGGGTGAGCCGGCGGGAACGTCTTGGGTGACCACCAGAACCGCCGTGGGCTCAAGCTTGGCGACTGCCCGTTGGTCGGCGCCCACCACATATGAGGCGACGAGTATCCCAGCGATAACAGTTAGTATCGTTGCTGCAATGGCGGCAATCAGCCGTCGTGTCATCCGAGGGTTCCTTCTTCTACTATGTCGATCGCGCTGAAGATGAGGTCACCATCACCCTGGGATTACGAGCTTGACGCCACTCGACCCAATCACGGGACCGCCTAGCTCCACGTCACCGAGGGCGACCGTCTTGTGAAAGGTGCCTGTCAGGAAGCGCTCACTGCCAGTGCATTTTTCTCCGTAGGCCCAACCCTTGCCGCCGTTCAAACAGTAGGTGTCGACTGTGAAATGAGCGTAGAACTTGATATGGTACTGCTTTAACTGCTTCCCGACTACGTCGCCCACCTTTTCTTTGCCTGTCTTGGGTTCATAGTCGTCGAAAAGCGGAATCAGTATGTCTTTGCCATGTAGATTGCTGAGAAGGCTTGCGCAGGAGGAGTTGCTGGTTCCGTCGTTGCCTGGATCGTTTAGGACCCATCCGTCCACCTCGGTGTAGACCTGGCAATCCTTGGCGTCTTTTGGCACAGCGAGCCAATCCATGCCGCCAGGCATCATGTGAGTCGTTCCGCCAGGATTACAATCGATGAGTTTGTCTTTGAGGATCAGCTTCAGATTACTAACAGGCCAGTCGGCAGCTGTGAAGTCATCGACGAAGCATGTCGAAGCGCTGAACGGGGCGACCCACCCACCGTGTACTCCGCCCCAGGTCGCAGTTGCGGTAGCTGAAACGGAGCTCTCGCTGCGACCCAGAACAGATGCGAACCAGTGCTCGCGAACAGACTTGACCGTCACGGTGACAGACATGTCAGTGTGTTGAATGCCTTCAGCGAGAGTCACATCTCCGTCGGTCTTGTTCGCTTTCGCGTAATGAAGTGCCCAATGTTCTTCGAGCTCCTCCGAGTCGCAGCCTGTCTCGCTGGCACAAGTCTGAGCTAGCGCGAGGGCAGCAGCATCAGCGCCGTTCTGCAGCTCTTTGCGGTCCCACCACAAGGCGCCGACGTCTACTGAAATCGCTGTGAATCCCACCAGCGCAACGAGTAGGATGGCCATCATGATGGCCACGGCGCCGCGATCATTCTTCACCCGCCGCATCGCATTGTTCCTGTTCCTATGGCCTGGTCGGGCATGAATGGAAAGAACCCCGTCAGATTAGCGCCCGAATAGGTAACGATGGCCGTGACGGAAGAGGCCCCGGGGCCGCAGGTCGACGAGAAGGTAACGACTGCTGGGGTCGGGGAGTAGGAAACCGCGGCCGCCCTAGCCAGCCCTTCGTCTTTCGTTATGGCCATGACGCGTGCGCCTTCGCGAGCCGCTCCAGCGGCCGAACCCTGCAAATATAAGAGATAACCAAATTCAGCACCACCCAAGATGAGGGTGACTAAAGGTAGGATGATCAGGGCAAACTCTACTGCCGCAGCACCCCGTTGGTTCTGAACCATTCCACTCACTCAGATGGATGTGGGGGTGCCAGAGACTGGCACCCCCAGGTCGGAATGGACTCAGGCGTCGGGGAGGGCGTCGGCCACCTTGTCAAAGGCAACGAGGAGATCGTCACCAATGATTGTGACAGTGCCGATGATGATCGCCGCGATCAGCGCAACCATGATGCCGTACTCGACGGCGGTCGCGCCCTTGGTCTTGTCGGCGAAGCGGCGTCCGAGGACGTGCAGGAGGGCGGCGGTGTGGGCGTACAGTGCAACCATGGTGGTTGCCCCCTTTCGGATGAAGGCCAGGGGAGAAGAAACCAGGTCCCCCAAGGGGTGCAACTCACTGCGTCCCCCGTGGGCTAAAGTTAAGGCCCGGTTGGCCGTTCGTCAACTTACTATTCGCGCGTGTAGCGTGCGCTGGACACCAGATGCAAGTTCGGGGGAGATGTGCAGGGACTCAGATCTGTGGTCGCGGGCCTTGTCGGACTACTATTGGTTGTAGTAGGAGGGCTGCCGGCGGCCGCCGACGAAGCTCTCGACGAACTTGCCGCGACACTCGGGATCGAGGACCAGGCCACCGACTACATCCTCATCGTGGACACATCCCTGTCCATGCAGGAGGAGGGCCGCTGGGGGCGCGCCCGCGACGCCGTCTCCGGCCTGGCAGATTCCCTCTCACCCGACGACCACGTCACGCTCATCACCTTCGACGACGGCGCCGAGACCGTCTTCGGCGGCGACGCGCCGGACACCGACACGCTGTTGGCCGCACTGCCGGACGAGCCCACGGGTGACCAGACCGACATTGGCGCCGCCATCGACGAGGGCGTCGCCGCCCTCACGCGCGACGGCGCCTCCGAGGTGGCCGCCTTTGTGCTGCTCACTGACGGGGAGCTGGATGCGGCGCCGGACTCTCCGTTCGGGAGGGTCGGGAACCCGGCTTGGGCGAGCCTCCGTACGAGGGCGGATGAAGCGATGACCGGCCGGCAGGTGGGTGCCTTCGCTTTGTCGCTTGGCCCGGAGTCGGACGCAGGCCTCCTCACCGAGGTGTTCCCCAACGCCCAGGTGGCGACCCCCGACGACATCGTCGCCTTCCTCTCCGGCCTCACCGACGAGATCACGAGATTCCGCGTCGGCGAGGTGCTGGCCCCGGACCTCGAGCAGCCGGTCACGGTCGCGCTGTCCGAGCCCGTCGTCGAGGGTTCCACCGCGACACTCACCGCCACATGGACCTCCACCACCACGAACCTGCCCACCACCGTGTCCGCGGTCCAGCTCACCCCGGCCGTCGAGGGAGCGGCGTTGGGCATGGAGCCCGCGACCCTTGACCTGGCCCCGGGCCAGACCGAAACCAGCACGGTCACCATCACCGTCCCGCCGGGCACCGATGCGACTGTCGCCCTCGCCGCGACACTCACCTCCCCCTGGCAGCCGCAGCTCGCCCCGCTCAACCTTGGCCAGGCGCTGGCTGCGACCTCCGCGCCTGTTCAGGTAACGGTCGCGGACAACGCCCCGCCACCCTCGCCGTCGCCCACGCCGTCGGTGGCCCCGGAGCCGGAGGGTGTGGAGCAGCCGAGCCTCATGGACGGGCTTCCCTCCTGGGCGCTGCCCGCCGCGCTGGGCGCCCTTGCGCTCCTGGTGGTCCTCGCCCTCATGGTCAGCGCCGTTCGCAAGCGCATGCCGCAGCTCGACGGGTCACTGGCCCTGGTCACACCCGCGGGTGAGGTGGCCGACGAGTTCCTCGTCACCGGTCCCTCGTCGAGCACCCGCCGCAGCGGGCTCACCGTGAAGGCCAAGCCCGGCAAGGGCGAGGCGATCCGCATCGACGGCCGCCAGGGCAAGGAGCGTTTCGCCGCGACACTCGCCGACGGCGAACAACTCAGGCTCCCCGATGGACGCACGCTCCGCTACACGACGGAGCGGTCGCGGATGCTCGAGATGATCAACTCCACCGGCCCAGCGGTGCCGCCGGGAGACTGAGGGCGCTTCGCGCTGTTGGGGCTGGGTCTCTGCACCGGGTGCGAGGTGGTTTCGACACGGTCGGCGCGCTTCGCTTGCGCGACCGGCTCAACCAGCGGGGGGAACGGCTCAACCGGCGTCGGGGGAGGCGAGGTAGACCGGCGGAGGCTGACGTCGTTGGGCTTCTGCACCGGGTGCGAGATGGTTTCGACACGGTCGGCGCGCTTCGCTTGCGCGACCGGCTCAACCAGCGGGGATCTGTGCCGACAGGCGGGCGGACAGCGCGACGCCACTGGGTCCTAAGATGGGGCGAGCCGCCGCCGCGGCACCCGTCGACACTGAGGAGCACACCCGTGGGTATCACCGCCGACGACGTGGCCCGGTTGGGCGCCCTGGCCCGCATCCAGCTCACCGAGCGGGAGTGCCAGGACCTCGCCCCCGAGCTCAACGTCATCCTGGACTCGGTCCGCAGCGTCTCCGAGGTGGCCGGCCCGGACGTGCCCATGGCCACCCACGCCATCCCGATGACCAACGTGTTCCGCGACGACGTGGTCACCCCGTCGCTTACTCAGGAGCAGGCGCTCTCCGGCGCCCCCGACAACGAGGACGGGCGTTTCCGCGTGCCGCAGATCCTGGGGATGGAGTGAGCATGAACCCCCTCCTCGCCAAGCCAGCCCACGAGCTGGCCGCCCTCATGGCCGCCGGCGACCTCACCTCCGAAGCGCTGACCCGCGCCTGCCTGGACCGCATCGCGCAGCTCAACGACGAGCTCAACGTCTTCCTCTCCGTGGACGCCGACTCCGCACTCGAACAGGCCAGAGCAGTCGATGCACGCCGCGCCGCCGGCGAGGAGCTCGGCCCCCTGGCCGGCATCCCGATCGGCGTCAAGGACAACTTCTGCACCACCGACCACCCCACCACGTGCGGCTCCCGCATGCTGCAGGGCTGGGTGCCGCCCTACGACGCCACCGTCGTCAGGCGCCTGCGCGAGGCGGGGCTGGTCATCGTCGGCAAGACCAACATGGACGAATTCGCCATGGGCTCCTCCACCGAGACCTCGTACTACGGCCCCACCCGTAACCCGTGGGACACCGAGCGCATCCCCGGCGGCTCCGGCGGCGGCTCGGCCGCGGCGGTGGCGTCGTTCATGGTGCCGCTCGCCGTCGGCTCGGACACCGGCGGCTCCATCCGCCAGCCAGGATCGGTGACCGGCACCGTCGGCGTGAAGCCCACCTACGGGGGAGTGTCGCGCTACGGCCTGGTGGCCATGGCCTCCAGCCTGGACCAGCCAGGCCCCTGCGCCCGCACCGCCCTCGACGCGGCGCTCCTGCAGCAGGTCATCGGCGGCTACGACCCGCACGACTCGGCCTCCATCGACCAGCCCGTCGGGGACCTCGCGGGCGCCGCCACCTCGCCGAACCTCACCGGCGTGCGCGTCGGCGTGGTGAAGGAACTCGGCGGCGAGGGCTACGAACAGGGCGTGCTCGACCGGTTCACCGAGGCCGTCGAGCTCCTGCGCGAGGCCGGCGCCGAGGTGGTCGAGGTCTCCTGCCCGGCGTTCAGCTACGCGCTGCCCGCCTACTACCTCATCCAGCCCGCCGAACTCTCCAGCAACCTGGCTCGCTTCGACGGCATGCGCTACGGCCTCCGCGTCGGCGACGACGGCACCCGCTCGGCCGAAGAGGTGATGAACATCTCCCGCGACGAGGGCTTCGGCAAGGAGGCCAAGCGCCGCATCATCATCGGCACCTACGCCCTCTCCGCCGGCTACTACGACGCCTACTACGGCTCCGCGCAGAAGGTCCGCACCCTCATCCAGGGCGACTTCGACAAGGCCTTCGAGGCCTGCGACGTGCTGGTCTCGCCCACCACCCCCACCGTCGCGTTCAAGATCGGCGAGCGGATGGCGGACCCCATGAGCATGTATATGGCGGACCTCTGCACCATCCCGTCGAACATGGCCGGCAACGCGTCCGCCTCGTTCCCCGCGGGCCTCAGCAGCGACGGCCTACCCGTCGGCCTGCAGGTGATGGCCCCTCCCATGGAGGACGCCAGGCTCTACCGGGTGGGCGGCGTGCTGGAGCGCGCCCTCGAGGAGCAGTGGGGCGCACCCCTGCTCAGCACCATGACCGACGGCGAGAAGGCGGTGTCCGCATGAGCGAGACGGTGGACTACGACGACCTCCTCACCCGCTACGAGCCCGTGCTCGGGCTCGAGGTGCACGTGGAGCTCAACACCCGCTCCAAGATGTTCTGCGGCTGCCCCACCACCTTCGGCGGGGAGCCCAACACCCAGGTGTGCCCGGTGTGCCTCGGCCTTCCCGGCTCCCTGCCTGTGATCAACGGCAAGGCCGTGGAGTCGGCCATCCGCATCGGGTTGGCGCTCAACTGCCAGATCGCCGAGTGGTGCCGCATGGCGCGGAAGAACTACTTCTACCCGGACATGACCAAGAACTTCCAGACCTCGCAGTACGACGAGCCCATCGCCTTCGACGGCTGGGTGGACATCGAGCTGGACGGTCAGACCTACCGCGTGGAGATCGAGCGCGCCCACATGGAGGAGGACGCGGGCAAGGCCCTCCACATGGGCGGCGCCACCGGCCGCATCCACGGCGCGGACTACTCGCTGATCGACTACAACCGCGCCGGCGTGCCGCTGATCGAGATCGTCACCCGGCCCATCCGCGGCGCGGGGGAGAAGGCGCCGGAGGTGGCGCGGGCCTACGTCTCCTACCTGCGCGACCTGCTGCGGGCCCTGGGCGTCTCGGACGTGCGGATGGAGCAGGGGTCGCTGCGCTGTGACGCGAACATCTCTCTCATGCCCATCGGCGCCGAGGTGCTCGGCACCCGCACGGAGACCAAGAACGTCAACTCGCTGCGCTCCGTGGAGCGGGCCATCCGCTACGAGATGACCCGCCAGGCCGCCATCCTCGACGGTGGCGCGAAGGTCAAGCAGGAGACCCGCCACTTCCACGAGGCCGACGGCACCACGTCGCCGGGCCGGTCCAAGGAGGAGGCGGAGGACTACCGCTACTTCGCCGAGCCCGACCTCATGCCCATCGCCCCCTCGCGGGAGTGGGTGGAGGAGCTCCGCGCCACGCTGCCCGAGCCGCCGGCCGAGCACCGGGCCCGGCTGCAGGAGCAGTGGGGGTTCAGCGACGTCGACTTCGGCAACATCGAGGCCGCCGGCGCGCTGGCGCTGGTGGAGGCGACGGTGCAGGCCGGGGCCGCGCCCGCGTCGGCCCGCAAGTGGTGGGTCACCGAGCTGGCGCGCCGCGCCAACGAGGCCGGCGTCGAACTGGAGGAGCTGGCCATCACGCCGGCCCAGGTGGCCGCCGTCCAGACCCTCGTGGACGAGGGCAAGATCAACGACAAGCTGGCCCGCCAGGTGATCGAGGGCGTGCTCGCCGGAGAGGGCGAGCCCGCCGAGGTCGTCGCGGCCCGTGGGCTGGCCGTGGTCTCCGACGAGGGCGCGCTGGGCGCCGCCGTCGACGACGTGATCGCGGCGAACCCGGATGTCGCGGCCAAGATCCGGGAGGGGAAGGTCGCGGCGGCGGGCGCCCTCATCGGCCAGGTGATGAAGGCCATGCGCGGCCAGGCCGACGCCGGCAAGGTGCGCGAACTGATTCTCTCGAAGCTGTCCTGAGGAGGGGCGATGTATCTGTTCCATGCGAGCGTGAGGGTCGCGGCGGGGTCGGAGGCGGAGTTCGCCGAGGCGTGCGCGGTCAACAGCCGCGCGTCGCTGCAGGAGCCTGGCTGCCTGCGCTTCGACGTGCTGCAGGAGGCCGACGACCCGACGCGGTTCCTGCTGGTGGAGGCCTACGACTCCGAGGAGGACCTGGCCTTCCACAAGACCACCGACCACTACCAGGCGTGGGCCGAGGTGGCGAACCGGGTGCAGGTCGAGCCGCGCTCCAAGACGGTCTACGTGCCGGCCTGACCTTCAGCCCAGGGCGGCCCAGGTGGCCGGGCCCACCACGCCGTCGGCGGTGAGGCCGTTGCTCCGCTGGAAGCTCCGCACCTGGGACTCGGTGCCCGGCCCGAACTGGCCGTCGACGCTCAACCAGTAGCCCTGCTCCGACAGCCGCTGCTGCAGGTACTTCACGTGCTCGCCGGTGGAGCCGCGGCGGATCGTCGGCCGCGCCTGGGGCGCTGTGCCCGAGCCGCCCCCGCCACCGCCCTGACCGCCGGACGGTTCCTCCCAGCCGCCGTTCCACCCGCCCGAGTTCCCACCGCCGGAGTTACCCGAGCCGCCCGAGTTTCCGCCGGGGTCGCCCCAACCGCCGGAGTTGCCGCCGCCCGAGTTCCCGCCCGAACCGCCGCCGGTGTCCCCCCAGCCGCCCGAGTTGCCGCCGGTGTTACCGCCGGGCTCCTCCCAGCCGCCAGAGCCGCCGGACCCGCCGCCCGACCCGCCGCCGTCCAGGGCCTCCCAGGTGGCGGGGCCCACCACGCCGTCGACCGTCAGGCCGTGGGCGCTCTGGAAGCCGCGCACCGCGTTGGCCGTTGCCGGGCCGAACTTGCCGTCGACGCTCAGCCAGGCGCCGCCCTCGACGAGCCTCTCCTGCAGGTACCGCACGTCCTCGCCGCTGTCGCCCTGGCGCAGCGTCCGCCGCGACGTGCCGGGCTGGGGCGTCGGGTCACCCCACCCTCCCGGGTTCACCGGGGCCGAGGGCGCGGGCGCGGTGATGGTGAACGGCCGCTGCGCCTGGAAGCCCGCCGTCACGGTGCCCACCGTGTAGAAGTTGGGCGTCTGATCCGACGGCATCCGGCGCACGATCGCGGAGTGGAACGAGCGGTAGTCGCCCGAGAACGAGGCGTTCGCCCACACGCGCAGCAGCGTCTCGGTGAACAGGCCGTTGACGTCGCCGTCGCTGGACAGCTGGTTGTCCTGGCAGCCGGAGATGAGGATCAGCTCCGCCGCGATGTCGGTGCTGCGCGTGGTGCCCGCCACCGCCTTGGCCACGTCGTAGAGCTCCCGCCGTCGGGCCGAGTCCGCCGCCGCGACGCTGGGCGCCATCATCCGCGGCTGCAGCCTCGGCACGCGCACCTCGTCGGGCCAGTACTCCTCGCCCAGTGGGTTGCGCAGCAGCGCCTCGCGGGTGGCGATGGCCAGGATGCTGCGCGCCACGGTGCCCGAGTGGCAGGAGTCGGACAGCACCACGATCCGCACCCCGGCGCAGAACTGCGACCACTTGAGGTACAGCTCGTCGTCGAGCACCTGACGGTCGTAGAGGCACCACGTCTCGTCCTGGCCGTCGTCCTCGTCCCCGGTGTTGTCCCGGATCTGACCGCCGTGGCCGGAGTAGCTGATGAACGCGATATCCCCGGCGACGGTCGTGGCCGCGAGGCTGTCGAGGGCCCCGAGCACCGCCACCGAGGTGGCCTGCGCGTCGAGCAGTTTCCGGGTGCGGAAGCCCTCCCCGGAGGCCAGGCGCTCCATGTCGTTGGCGTCGTTGACGCACCCCGCGAGCACGCTGGGCGCCGGGATGTAGCAGGAGGTGTCGACCACGTTGAGTCCGACGTGGAGCGAGTAACCGGTCATGGAAGTGTCCTTTCGGATGGTCTCGTGGCTCAGGGTTGCGCGACGGGGGTGGGCAGGGGGATCAGGACGCCGCGGCTCCGGACCGGCCAGTCGACCGGCGGTGCCGAGGTGCGGGTGCCGTCGGCCGCGACAGCGGTGACGGTGAAGGTGACCGCCGGATCGGCGGCGTACGTGGTGAGCGGGAGCACGAACTGGCGCTCGACCTGGCGACGGCTCGCCGTGAGTGTCGCGGGCTCCGCCGCCGTGCCCAGGAAGGTCGCGGCCACCTCGAGCCCGGCGAGCTCGGTGAGGCTGCCGGTGGCGACGAACGTCACCCCGAGGTGCAGGTCCTCGATGTAGCTGCGGGTCTCGTCGAGCGTCTCGGTGCCGGGCTCGACGGTGTGGTCCAGCGCCACCGGATCCGGCGTCCCCGGGGGCAGGCCCACCGTGGCCGACTCGCCGGGGGCCAGCAGGAGCGCCGGTGACCCGACGACCGCGCCGCCGGCCACGATCCGGTTGACCGACACCCGCCGGTCCAGCCGGTTCGTCAGCCTGAGGTCGTCCCCGTCGCGCTGCGCCGTCACCGGCCCGTCGGCGGGCCCGACGACACGGCTCAGGTCCAGCCGGAGCGTGCTGACCGCGCTGTCCCCGCCCGGGATGACGTAGCGGGCCGAGCCGACGAGCCCGCCGCGCTGCAGGAGGGTCCGCAGGGTCAGCAGGCCGGGGACGTCGGTGGTGAGGAGGAGGGTGAAGCCGGTGTCGATGGCCACGCACTCCACGCGGTCCGTGCCGGGCACGGCCCAGCTGATCTCCGGCGTCACCCCGGCCTGCCATGGGCCCACCAGCTCGACGGGTCGGCCCAGCCGCTGCCGCAGCTCGCCCGCCAGCAGCGCGAGGTCGGCCGAATCCAGCTCGGACTCCAGCGCCGCGGCCAGCACGCACCGGATGTTGGCCGGGTTGTCGACGTCGATCGTCGAGGTGAGCAGGAGCGTCGGCTCGAAGGCCCGCTCGGGATCCTCGGCGGGGTAGCGGCCCACGGAGTACCGCTCGGGGATGACGAGGAACCTCCCCGGTTGGGTCAGCGAGCGGAACACGGCCACCCCCGCGGTGCCCACCGGCTCGCGCTGCCACGGCCGGTACTCGGTCTCCCCGAGGCGGAGCGCCGGCCTGCAGCCGACGGCCTCCCAGCCGTCGCCGGCGCGCTGCCGGTAGAGCTGGGGGTGGTCCGCGCACGGCACCAGGGCGGGTAGGCGTGTGGTCGCGGTGGCGCTCACCTTGACGTGCTTGACCACGCCGAAGTCCGCGAAGTCCAGCCGATCGAGGGCGATGGCCGGGCTCAGCCGGATCTCGGCCTTGGCCATGGCCAGCAGCTGCGTGGCCGCGATGGGCCTGGCCAGGTCGTCGCGCCGGCGCAGCGCCACCAGCTTCTGGCCGGCCAACCTGTCGATCGGCAGCTTCGTCGGGGTCCGCTCCGCCCTCCAGCCGCTGTGCGCCAGCCCAACCTCCAGGACGGCGGGCTCGGCCTGGAATCCGGGCGCGGACAACGCGCCGTAGGCCAGCCTGGCCCAGTTGTTCTGGAGCACGAACGTGGCGGTCAGCGACGACCCGGTCTCGCCGAACACGCCCGAGACCACCAGGGAGTTGGCGGTGACCAGCTCGGTGCGCGCGGCCCCGCCGTCGTCGCGGAAGGGCAGGTGCAGGCCCACCTGCGGCGCGCACGGCACCACCCGGAGCGTGGGGCGTCCGGCGGCCTCCCACGGCGCGAGAGTCGCGGCAGAGGGGCCGGCGAGCATCGTCACGACCACGGTGGCCTCCAGGCCGGGGGAGCCGTCGGACTGGAGACCCACCTGCGCGAGGTCGAACCTGAACGGGGAGGAATCGGGATCCAGCCCGGGGGTGGGGAGGGCGAGCATGACCTCGGGGAGGTACCAGCGGTCGTCGTTGGCCCGGTCGGCCAACAGCGGGCGCCCGTCGAGCACCGGGCCGGACTCCTGGGGCGCCAACGGGGTGGCGAGCAGGAGGTTCTCGGCGAGCAGCGGGCGGATGACGGCGGGATGGGGGCGGACCACCTGGGCCAGGGGCACCGCCTCGTCGCGCCGCAGGAGCATGACCCCCATGCCCGGGCCACGGGTGCGGGTGGACCGGGCGGGGAACACCTCGTCGACGGCGCCGCCCGCCGCGGTGACCAGGTGCACGAGGCTCTCGGGTGAGGATGCCAGCAGGGGCACGATGAGGTCGGCCAGGGGCCGACGCCACCGCCCCGTCGCCCCGTCGGTCCGGCGCGCCCGGATCACGAGGTCCGGGCCGCCCCCGCCGCCGGCCAGTGCTGAGAGGAGGCCCCTGGCCTCGTCGCCGGCGAGTGTCGCTGCCAGCGCCGCCGTCCCGAACGGGCCGTGCGACTCAGCGTGGACGGGCCGGGCCACGTCCAGGCTGAACTCCACCCACGCGAGGTCCTCAAGGCCGCACCGCAGTTCCAGCGCGAGCGTGGCGGTCTCGACGAGGCCCGAGATCTGCTCGTGCGGCGCAGGCCTGCGGCTGAGCAGGAACGTGCACGAGCACGCGGGCGCCCCCGACGGGTCCCGCCGGATCTCGGCGATGCTGGCCATGTCCGTGGCCCCTCACAACGGGTAGGACAGGAAGCTGGTGGGGGCGCTGCGCGGCTCCGGCTCCTCGTGGACGGCGGTCGGCGCGGCGGCGGCGGCCTTCGGCTTCGCGGCGGCCGTCGGCGCGGCGGTGGCGTAGGCCACCTCGCCCGAGGGCGCCTCCCTGGGCTCCGGCGCCGCCAACTCCCTCAGCCTGCGGACCCTGTCGTCGGTGAGCGAGCGCGTCACCACGCCGTCGCCGTCCGGCGGCGGCACGTCGACGATCAGCGGCCCGTTGCCGTTCGCGGTGGTCCAGGGGCCCGTCCAGCTCTGCCCCTTGCGGAACAGGGTGCCCTTCACCGTGGCCGTCACCTGGTAGCGGTAGTACGGCAGCATCTGCGGGTCGCCCGAGAAGACGGTCCAGCTCCGGTCGTTGTCGAGGTCCTGGAAGCCCCACCTGAACCGGACGGGGGCGAGGCCCAGCGGCGTGTAGTCGGCGTCGGTGGCCTCCATCACCACCTCTACGGTCTGCGAGGCGTCCTCCAGCATCACGCCCAGCCCGATCGGGCCCACCGCGATCCGGCCCGCGTTGTCCGCGCGGACCTCGAGCGTGGTGTCGTTAAGCAGGGTCCCATTGGGCTCGGGGTCCAGGTCGATGACGTTGCGCTCGATCTGGACCCGGTGGTAGGGATCCAGCGTCTCGCTGGGCGGCTCGGCCAGGTGCACCTTGCGCTTGACGTAGGTGAGGTCCGGCGTCCAGCCGGCCGGCGGGTTGGTTACATCCCCGGCCACCTTCTTCGCGGTCTGGAACTTCCAGGTGGGGTCGTTGCCGTCGGCCCCGGAGAAGCTGTGGCCCTGCCAGTTGAGCTCGCCTCCGGTGTTGGGGTAGCCGATCTGTACGGAGAGGAACTGCACCGTCCGGTCCGCCCAGCTTGCGACGGGGCGCACCACGCGCGCGAGCCGCTGCGGCCAGTCGTCGAGGTAGACGGTGAGGAAGTACTTGCGCTCGGCGTCCGGGTCGGCCTTGATCTCGTCGGCCATGCCGGCCAGCGAGCTGGAGATGGTGTGGTCCTGCAGGTAGGCGAACTGCCTGGTCTCCTCGTAGTGCAGGTCCAGGTGGTTCTCGTCGCGCCGGTACTTCAGCGACAGGCCCACTCCCCACGGGGAGAAGAAGGAGCTTCCGGACGACGACTGGGCCGCGTCCACCTTCGGCTGCGGCTGATCGAAGATGGTCTTCTGCGCCATCTCCATGAACTTGTTGAACACCAGGTCCGAGCGCTCGTCCATCTTGCGCGCGATCTCCTCGGCGCCCGGCAGGGTGGTGTCCACCTTGACGTCCACCTTGATGGTGCCGGACTTGCGCATGTTGTTGAACTCGGCCTGCGCGTCCACCTTGGCCCAGAGGTAGCGGCCCGACGCGGCGGCGGAGAAGTGCGTGAACACCGAGTCCCAGTTGCCGTCGATCTTGATGGTGCACACGGGCGACCAGACCTTCAGCTTGTAGTTCTGGATCACGATGAGAGGGCTGGCGGTGCCGTGGAAGGCCGCCCAGGCGATGTTGGCCGGGTAGACCCCGAGCAGGCCGGAGAACGCGTGCGTGCCGGTGGGGTCGATGGAGCCGCCGCCCTGGCCCTGCATCATGCAGTACCACGGATCGAGGTTGTTGTCGGTGGCCGGCGTCTGGCCGGGCTCGGGGTCGCGGGTCAACGCCCGGTTCGCGGGCATGCCGACGGTGCGGAAGCCGCGGGTGCGCCCACCGCGGGTGGGCTGGTCCGCAGTCGGGAAGCCGGTGGGGGTGGGCGACATGTTGGACACCGACGTGATGGTCTGCGCGATGACCGCGGGCCTGAACATCGGCGGCTTCCGGGTGTTCTTGATGCCCCAGAAGGCGTCGGTGCTGTCGCTGAACCGCGCGGTGATGTCGGCCTCGGCCTGGCGCCTCGTCTGCTCCGGCAGGGCACCGGTGACGGAGAAGGTGAGGATGCCGCCGGCCACGTCGCCGCCGCCACCGATCACCCCCTCGCCGCCCGTTCCGGAGAAGCGGACCAGGTTGAACAGGTAGTCGCCCTTGTCCGGGCCGTCCTTGCGGGCCATGCGGATCCGGTTCGGCACGTAGTAGAAGACCGGGGCCTCGCCCTGGGCGATGAGCTCACGATTGTTGACGTCGGGCAGGTACAGCACGTCGTACCCGTCCTTGGTGATGGGTTGAGTGCCGCCTGCGTAGGTGGGACCCGCTGCCTGGACCATGGTTGCGCCTTCCTTCGTCTGATCCCTCCGGTGCGCACTGCACCGTCACAGACACAGGAGCGGCGTGCGCACCCCCTGATACATCAGACCGTGGCCCGCCACGGCGCACCGAAGCAGACGAACGCGCCGGCGCTCGGACGTGACTCGGTGGCCCGGGCCAGGGCCGTGGCCGAGTCGGCCCCGCCGCAGAGCTCCGCGTGGTAGGCCGCCATCACGGCGGCGGCCAGCTGGTCGTTGACCGGCGCCACAGGGGCGACCACGCAGGCCGCCCCAGCGGCCAGCAGCGTCGACGTCAGGCCGAGGGGCTGGTCCCCGGGCCGGTGGGTGGCGCGGCCGACCTCGCAGGCCGAGAGCACGACGAGGCTGGCGGCCATGTCGAGGCCCTCCAACTCGTGCGCGAACACCGGGCCCCCGTCCAGCAGCAGGCTGGAGAACTGCGGGTTGTCGCCACGGTGCTCGCCGTGCGCCGCGACGTGCACCAGATCGTCGGTCGCCAGGGCGTCGGCCAGGCCCCGCGCCGAGACCAGCGGCCAGCACCCTGCGATCGCGGCTGCCTCCTCGGCGGCGAACGGCAGCGACGGGCCCGTGAGGACGCTCACCCGTGGCCGGTGCACCACCCTGCCCGTCGCCGCCCAGCTCGACGCGGTAGGGGAGACGGTGACGGCCCGGCCCC
Organism: Tessaracoccus yangjingae; assembly: GCF_054483935.1. The sequence goes on from NZ_CM137014.1 coordinate 2,431,307, forward strand.
GCAACGGCGGAAGGGCCAACCACGGCACGCCGGCCAGCACGCGCGTCGGGACCACCACCAGCTGGCCGGGCAGGGCGGCCAGGGGCGCGGCCACCAGCCCACCCAGCTCGTCCAGGCGGGCCGCCAGCGACGCCGCCACCACCCCGCTCAGCGGATGCGCCGGCGGCAGGCTGGCCTGCGCCGTCATGTCCGCTCGGATGACCTCCACCAGCTCGCCGATCCGCCCCGCCGATCCCAGCGCCACCGAGCGGTCCGGGCCCTCGCCGAGCACGGTGGCCCGCACCTCCTCACCGCGACGGACGGTCACCACCAGGCTGCACCCTCGGGCGCGGGCGGCGCTCCGCAGCGCGGCGGTGCGCAGAGCGACGGCGGTGGGTGGAAGGGCGCTGGCAGCCCCCCAGGTGAGCGAGCGGAGCTCGCGTTCGGCCGCGACGACGGCGCGGGCCGCGCCCTCGGCATCCGCGCCGCCGGGGTCGAACTCTGTGCGCAGGCGCCGCAACCGCGTGGCAGCCTCCACCGCGCGGGGATCCGTGTCGGGCCGCAGCCGGGGGGTGGGCCGGGTGGCGGCCCGCCAACGCTCGCTCGCCTCCACCAGCGCCTGAGGTCCCCTGAGCTCGGCGAGGTCCAGGTCCAGCGCGGCGGCCGCCTCCCCGTGCAGCGCGGTGGCGGTGCGCAGGTCGAGGCTGGCGAGCCCGAGCTGCGCCCTCACCAGGGTCGCGTTGGCCCGGCGCAGGATGCCGCGCGCCTCGCGGGTGTCTCCCCGCCGGGCGGCGTCGGTGGCCAGGGCCACGAGCCCCGCCATCCTGAGCGAGACCACGGGCGAGCGGGAAAGCCACACCGCGTCCGCCGTCAGGTCGCCCACCTCTGCGGGCTGGGCACCGGGGGCGCGCAGCCCGGCGGCCGCGGCCTGAGCGGCCACGAGTCGGTCCCCGGCCTCCCGCGCCGCCTCCCACAGAGCCCTCGCCGCGGACAGGCGCGGCTCCGCCGTCACCTCCGCCAGCACGGCGCGACGGTGCCACGCGGGCTCGCCCCGCCGCCGGAACACCCGTGCCGCGGCCCGGCTCCGGGCCATCGCCTCGTCGCGGCGGCCCATCAGCAGGGCGCACCGGGCCAGGTCCAGGTCCAGCTCGGCCGCCTGCTGCGCCCCGCCGCACCCCTCCCGGGCCTGGAGCAGGAGGTCGTGGGCCTCGCCGACCAGACCCGCCTCCAGCAGCGCCCGGGCGCGGTCCTGGCGAGCCACCGTCCGGTCCAGCGCCACGTCGAGCGCATCCGCGTCGTGCATCTCGCGCAGCGCGGCCGGCAGGTCCCCCCGGAGGAACCTGATCCAGCCGAGGTTGTGGCGGGCCATGAACGCCACCGGTGCCTCGCCCAGTTCCTCGGCGAGCAGGGCGGCGGCCGCCAGGTCGGCGGCGGCGTCGTCGAAGCGGCGCAGCTCGGAGGCGATCGTGCCCCGGTTCATCAGCATCCGCATCCGGTCCGGCGGTGGGAGCGCCGACGGGTCCACGCGTGCGAGCGTGCGCCAGGCGGTGCCGCGGTCCCCTGCGCGCGAGTGGAGGATCGCCGACTGCACCGCGGCGGCCCCGGCCACCCCCGGGAGGCCGACGCGGGCTGCGTCGTCGGCGGCCCCGCGCAGCGCCTCCTGGGCGGGCGCGGCGCCCTCCTCCTCGAACAGCACCCACGCCGACGAGATCCTGATCCTGAGCGCCAGCTCGACGTCCGAGGCCCCGCAGGCCGCGGCGGCCCGTCCCAGGAGCGCACCCGCCTCACCCGTGCGCTGCTCCGCGAGCCTTGCACGTGCCAGGGAGTACAGCTCCTCGGCGGACTGGACCACCTACACCTCGATCGCCGGTGTGACGACGGGCCGCTGGCCCGGACGGGGAGGGTGGATGAGGAAGCGCAGCGGGCCGTGGGGCACCACAGCCCACGTCAGCCGGCCCGTGGCGTCGGAGACCTGGGCGTCCACCGCATCGGCGGAGCGCGCCTCCACGGTCACCCCTCCGCCGGTGACCCAGCCGTCGACGCGGACGCCGCCGTCGGCCTCGCTCAGCACCACCATGAGGCTGAGCCCGGAGGCGGTGAAGGTCAGCGTGTCGGTGACGGCGGGATCAACCCCCCGCACCCCGGCCGGCGATCCGGTCTCCAGGGCGGCGAGCTCGGCGTTCATCAGCTCCAGCGAGAGGGCGAAGCGCATGCGCTCCAGCAGGCCCGCGGGCGGCGGATCCTGGTCTGCCTGTGCTGCCGCGATCGCTGCGACGAGCAGCTCGTCGCGGTCGTCGAGAGGCATCAGGGCGTCGTCGTGGGCGGTCATGCGGGGCTCCATGCGGGGTCGTTGGCGAGGGCGCGGCGCAGCGTGGACAGGCATCGCCCCCGGGTGGGGCCGATCGAGCCGACGGGCATGCCGAGCGCGGCGGAGATGGTGGCGTAGTCGGGGCGGGTGGAGTAGGCGATGACGCGCAGCAGGGCCTGGCAGCGGGGGCTCAGTGCCCGCACATGCGCCCACAGCCGGCGGTTGAGATCGTCCGACTCCGCCGCGTCCTCCGGCGTGGGCCCACGAGCCACCGTCGCCTCCGGGAGTTCGACCTCCGGGGGGACCCGCGCCACACGCCACGCCTCGCGCCGCGTCGTGGTGAGCAGCCAGGCGAACACCGCCTGCGGCTCGGCGATCGACGACGACGACCGGACGAGGGCCAGCCAGGAGGACTGGACGACGTCCTCGGCCTGGGCCGGGTTCAGGCCGGAGGACCGGGCCACGGCCCACAGCGGCGGGGTGAGGAGCGTGACGAGGTCTGCGAGCCGGGCCGAATCGCCCGCGCGGAAGGCGACGAAGGCATCGGCCGCACGGGCCGCCAGTGACTCTGCCGAGGTCACGGGGCCTGACCCGCCGTCACCCCCGCCGGGGTGTGCTGACGACGCACAGCCGGCCGCGCCGACCCGTAGGACGGCATGGGCACGTAGTAGGGCATCGGGACGTAGTAGGGGTTGGGCACGTAGTATGGCGCTGGGAAACCGTACGAGGCGCGGCCGGTGGCCGGCGGTCGGGGAGCTCGACGGCATGGTGGGTGATGCACGGGACACCTCCGGTGGTGACGGACGAGGGGGCTGTACCGGTCAAGAGCACGGTTCAGGCCTCCCTGATACGCCATCATCGCCCGCGCCCGGCCCGGGTCAAATGGGGACAGCAGGTCAGAGCCCGGAGACGGCGGCCTTCCACTCCTCGATCGCCTCCGGTTCTCCGCCGAGGGAGACGTCGGCCTCACGGCCGCTGAGGTGCAGAACCAGCTCCGAGGGCAAGCCGGAGACGTGGACGGGCCTCGTGCCGCGCCCCATCTCGGTCCGGCTCCCGGTGTCTGTCCGGGTGAGCAGCACCCTGCCCCCGAAGGCGGAATATGCCTTGCGGGCGAGCATTACGGCCACCGGCCACAGCTCCTGCTGCTCCAGCGCGGTCAGCGTCTGGGCGCCCCCGTTGGCGCGCAGCACGTCCTCGTGATGGATGTACAGCTCCGAGGTGTTGACCAGCTTGTCCAGGGGGCGCATCAACCACCCGGGCCGCTCGATCGCGTCGAGGAGGGCGGGGTAGCCGAGGGTGTGCAGCGACTCGCGCTGGATGCGCTCGGTCCGCCCGGCGAAGCGCTCGAGCCCGATGCCGGGCAGCGCGTCGAGCCGGTGTTCGCGGATGTAGAGGTGGGCGGCGAGGTCCTGGGTCTGCCAGCCGCCGCACTTCGTGGGCGCGAACGGGCCGAGGGTGCGCAGGAGGGAGACGAGGGCGGAGCGCTGGCGCTGGGCGAAGGTCATGGCCCCAGCTTAGGCAGGGCACAATATGCCCCATGACAGGCACCATCAGGTACAACGCCGACGGGCTGATCCCCGCCGTCGCCCAGGACGCCGGGACGGGGGAGGTGCTGATGCTCGCGTGGATGAACGCGGAGTCGCTGCGCCGCACCCTCACCACGGGGCGCGCCACCTACTGGTCCAGGTCTCGGCAGGAGTACTGGGTGAAGGGGGAGACCTCCGGGCACACCCAGGCGGTGGTGTCGGTGGCGCTGGACTGCGACGGCGACGCCCTGCTCGTGACCGTCGACCAGACCGGGGCCGCCTGCCACACCGGCAACCGGACCTGCTTCTTCACGCCCCTCACGGCGGAGGACCTCTGATGCGCATCACGCCCACGCTGGCCGGGTTCACCGAGCTCGCCGAGGACCGGCGCGTGATCAGCGTGCACGCCAAGCTTCTGGCGGACGACCTCACCCCGGTGGCCGTGTACCAGGCGCTCTGCGGGGGCCGCGAGGGCACGTTCCTGTTCGAGTCCGCCGAGGCCGGCGTGTGGTCTCGCTACTCCTTCATCGGGGTGCGCACCGCCGCGACCCTCACCGAGGTGGACGGCAAGGCCCAGTGGATCGGGCATCAGCTCGCCGGCATCGGCGAGGGCGACCCGCTCCAGGTGCTCCGCGCCACCCTGTCCGAGCTCGCCACCCCCGTCGTCGAGGGGCTGCCGCCGTTCCACGCCGGCATGGTGGGCTACCTCGGCTACGACGTGGTCCGCCGCCTCGAGAGGCTGCCGGACACCACCGTCGACGACCTGGGCCTGCCCGAGCTCGTGATGATGCTCGCCAGCGAGGTGGCCGTGCTCGACCATCACACCGGCGAGCTGTGGCTGATCGCCAACGCCATCAACTTCGACGGCACCGACGAGGGCGTCGAGCGCGCCTACTACGGCGCCGTGGCCGCGGTCGAGGACATGGCCCAGCAGGTGCGCGCGCCGCGCCCGTCCATGGCCGGGCAGGAGGGCCTCCCCGTCGAGCTGGAGATCCGCAGGCAGCGCACCTCGGCCGAGTACATGGCGATGGTTGAGGAGGCGAAGGAGGAGATCCGCGCAGGCGAGGCCTTCCAGATCGTCGTGTCGCAGCGGTTCGACATCGCGATCACCGCCGACGCGCTGGAGGTCTACCGGGCGTTGAGGCTCACCAACCCCAGCCCCTATCTCTACCTGCTGCGCCTGCCCGGGTTCGACGTCGTCGGTTCCAGCCCCGAGGCCCTGGTCACGGTGCAGGACGGCCTGGTGACCACCCGCCCCATCGCGGGCTCCCGGCCCCGCGGCGCCACCCCGGAGGAGGACCGGCGCCTCGGCGAGGAGCTCCTCGCGGACCCGAAGGAGAAGGCCGAGCACCTCATGCTCGTGGACCTGGGCCGCAACGACCTGGGCCGCATCTGCAAGCCCGGCAGCGTCACGGTCCACGAGTTCATGAACATCCACCGCTACAGCCACATCATGCACCTCGAGGCCGCCGTGTCCGGGCGCCTGGCCTACGGGCGCAGCGCGCTCGACGCGGTGCTGGCCTGCTTCCCGGCCGGCACCCTGTCCGGGGCCCCGAAGGTGCGCGCCATGGAGATCATCGACAGGCTGGAGGTGTCGCGGCGGGGGCTCTACGGCGGCGTCGTCGGCTACTTCGACTTCGCCGGCAACTCCGATGTGGCCATCGCCATCCGCACCGCGGTGCTCGCCGACGGCGTGGCCCACGTGCAGGCTGGGGCAGGCATCGTCGCGGACTCCGTGCCGGAGACGGAGGACGCCGAGTGCCAGCACAAGGCGCGGGCCGTCATCACGGCGCTGGCCCGGGCCGAGGCCATGGGCACGGCGTGACCGGACGCTGGCCGGTGACGCTCCTCGCGCTGGCGGGGGCGCTAGCCGCGGGCTTTGCGGCCCAGGCCGGGGGGAGCGGCGTGGCCTCGCTGGCGTGGGCCGTCGCGGCGGGGCTCGGGCTGTCGCTGATGCTGCGTGGGGTGTGGCTGCGGGTCCTCGGGGTCGCGCTGACCGCACTGGCGGCCGCTTCCGCGGGGTGGGCCTGGCAGGCGGGCCAGTGGGTGGCGCTCGGCGGCTTCGTCGTCTCGGCACTGGCCCTGCTGGGCATGGCGTGGCGGGGGCCGGCCTGGGTGTCGCGCGCCAGGGAGGCGGGGGACCACCCCGTCGACCTGTGGAAGGCCATGGACGACGGCGCGGATCCCACCGGTGAACAGGACGTGCGGGCCGTCGGTGGCTCAGGGTAATCTCGGCCATCAAGGCAGCGACGAAAGGCGAGGGTCATGGCGCGTACCCCTAAGCACTACCACCACGGCAAGAGCCCCGCGGCATGGGCGGGATCGGTCACGGCCGCCGTCGGCTCCGTCATCACCGCGGGGGGCGCGATGCTCGGCCCCAACTGGGCGCTCGTCATCTTCGGCGCGGCGCTGCTGCTGATCGCCGGGCTGGGCACCATGGTCATGAAGGCCATGGGCTACGGCCAGCCGTGACCGTCCTGGACGACATCATCGCCGGAGTCCGGCTCGACCTCGACCACCGGAGGGCGCAGGCCCCCCTGGCAGACGTGATGCGCGCCGCCCGGGAGGCGGCGCCCGCGCTGGATCCCATGCCCCGGTTCCGCGAGGACCGGCTGGCGGTGATCGCCGAGGTGAAGCGCAAGTCGCCCTCCAAGGGTGACCTGGCCCACATCGCGGACCCCGCGGCCCTGGCCGCCTCCTACGAGGCCGGGGGAGCGGCCGCCATCTCGGTCCTCACCGAGCAGCGGCGCTTCAACGGCACCCTGGCGGACCTGGACGCCGTCCGGGCCGCCGTCCGGGTGCCCGTGCTCCGCAAGGACTTCATGGTGGACGAGTACCAGTTCCACGAGGCCCGCGCCCACGGGGCAGACATGGTCCTGCTCATCGTCGCCGCCCTGACCGACGAGGAACTCGCCCGCTTCGGCGCCCTCACCGCGGACCTCGGGATGACGGCGCTCGTCGAGACCCACACCCTCGACGAGGTGGACCGGGCGCTGGCCCTGGGCTTCGATCTCATCGGGGTCAACAACCGCAACCTCAAGACCCTTGACGTGGACCTCGACACCTTCGGGTCGCTGTCCGGGCACATCGGCGGGCGGGCCGTGAGGGTCGCGGAGTCCGGGATCCTCACCGCAGACGACGCGGCCAAGGTCTCCCGACAGGGCGCGGACGTCATCCTCGTGGGGGAGGCGCTGGTCAGGCACGGCGATCCCACCCGAGCCATCGCGGACTTCATGTCCGCAGCAGAGAGGCAGGACGCATGAGCGTGCCGGACGAGAAGGGCCACTTCGGACGCTTCGGCGGCCGGTTCGTCCCCGAAGCGCTGCAGGCGGCGCTCACCGAACTCACCCTCGCCTTCGAGGAGGCCCAGGCGGATCCCGCCTACCGGGCCGAGCTCGCCCGCCTCCAGCGGGACTACTCCGGGCGCCCCACCCCCATCACGGTGGCGGAGAACTACTCCAAGGAGTGCGGCAACGCCCGCATCCTGCTCAAGCGCGAGGACCTCAACCACACCGGCGCGCACAAGATCAACAACGTGCTGGGCCAGGCGCTGCTCACCAAGCGGATGGGCAAGACCCGGGTCATCGCGGAGACCGGCGCCGGGCAGCACGGCGTGGCCACGGCCACCGCGGCCGCCCTGCTGGGCCTCGAGTGCCGCGTCTACATGGGCGAGGTGGACACGAAGCGCCAGGCGCTCAACGTGGCGCGCATGCAGCTGCTGGGCGCCGAGGTGTACGCGGTGGCGGCGGGGTCACGCACCCTCAAGGACGCGATGAACGAAGCCATGCGGGACTGGGTCACCACGGTGGACTCCACGCACTACCTGATCGGCACCGTCGGCGGCCCCCACCCGTTCCCCTGGCTCGTGCGCGAGCTGCAGCGGATCATCTCCACCGAGGCCCGCCGGCAGATGCTGGAGGACCACGGCGCGCTGCCCGACTATGTCGCGGCCTGCGTCGGCGGCGGCTCCAACGCCATCGGCATGTTCTACGACTTCATCCCCGACGAGTCGGTGCGTCTCTACGGCTTCGAGGCCGAGGGCGAGGGGGTGGCCACGGGCCGCCACGCCGCCACGATCGTCGCGGGGTCCCCGGGCGTGCTGCACGGCGCCCGCACCATGGTGCTGCAGGACGAGGACGGGCAGACCATCGAGTCGCACTCGATCTCGGCCGGGCTGGACTACCCCGGCGTCGGCCCCGAGCACGCGTGGCTTGCGGACACGGGGCGCGCCGTCTACGAGGGCGTCACCGACGACGAGGCCATGGAGGCCTTCCGGATGCTCAGCCGCACCGAGGGCATCATCCCCGCCATCGAGTCCGCCCACGCGCTGGCCGGCGCGCGCCGCCTCGGCCTGCGGATCGCCGCCGAGGACCCGACGGCACGGCCCACCATCCTGGTGTGCCTGTCCGGGCGAGGGGACAAGGACGTGGCCACCGCCGTCGAGTACTTCGGGCTGACCGGCGTGCCGGACAAGACGGTCGGGGGCATGGAATGAGCCAGTTCACCGACGCGTCGAGGCTGGGGATCACCGGACAGGTGGTCGCCAAGGCGCTGGACTCAGGGCGCCCGGCGCTGGTGGGGTACCTGCCCGTGGGGTACCCGAGTGTCGCGGACTCGATCTCCGCGCTCAAGGCCATCACCGAGGGCGTGGAGGGTCGCGGCGTGGACATCGTCGAGATCGGCATGCCGTACTCCGATCCTTTGATGGACGGGCTGGTCATCCAGCACGCCACTGCCAAGGCCCGCGCCCGCGGGGTCCGCACGAGGGACGCCTTCCTCGCCGTCGAGGCGGTGGCCCAGACCACGGCCGCCCCCATGGTGATGACCTACTGGAACCTCATCGAGGCCTACGGCCCCGACGCGTTCGCCCGGGACCTCGCGGCGGCCGGGGGCGCCGGCGCGATCACCCCTGACCTGCCGCCGGACGACTGCCCGGAGTGGCTGGCGGCCACGGACAAGTACGGCCTGGACCGGGTCTTCCTCATCGCGCCGTCGTCGACGGAGGACCGGATCGGCCTCACGATGGCCAGGTGTCGCGGCTGGGTGTACGCCTCCAGCGTGATGGGCGTCACCGGCGCCCGCGCCGCCACCTCCGACGCCGCCCCCGTGATCACCGCCCGGGCGCGCGCGGTTGACCCCGGGCTGCCCGTCGGCATCGGGCTGGGCGTCTCCAACGGGGACCAGGCCGCCGAGGTGGGCCGCTACGCGGACCTCGTGATCGTGGGCTCGGCACTGCTCAAGTGCCTGGACTCCGATGGGCTGGACCTGCAGACGGACCTCGCCAGGCTGCGCAGGCTGGCCACGGAGCTGGCCGACGGCGTGGAGAGGGCGCGCCGGTGATCCCACGGCGCGTCGTGCTGGGCGGCGGCGCCCTGGCGCTGCTGGCCGGCTGCGCGCCCGCGGACGACGGCCCGGCCGCCAGCGTCGACACGGGGCAGGAGGGGTGGCACGGCACGCACCTCGCCGAGGGCGGCAACCCCCTGCCCGACGTCACCCTCACGGACCACAACGGCCAGCCCTACAACCTGGCCACCGGGCCCACCACGCGCGCGGTGGCGCTGTTCTTCGGCTACACCAACTGCCCCGACGTGTGCCCGGGCATCATGGCCGACATGGCCACTGCCAGGCGTCGGCTCCCCGAGGACCTCGTCGACGACATCACGCTCGTGGTGGTGACCACCGACCCTGCGCGGGACACTCCCGAGGTGCTGAAGACCTACCTGTCCCGGGTTGACGACTCGTTCGTGGGGCTCACCGGCCCGCTGGAGGACATCGTGCCCGCGGCGATGACCCTGGGCATCGACATCGCGGAGGGCAGGCAGCTGCCTTCTGGCGGCTACGAGGTGGACCACGGCACCTACGTCCTCGGCTTCGGCGAGGACCGCCTGCTGAGGGTGGTCTGGAACGGCCTGTCGGCCGGCGAGCTCAAAGACGACTTCGAGCGCCTGATCGCGGCCTGACAGGCCCGGGAGTAGCCTGGGGCGCGGTGGTGACCGCTGATCGGACGAGGAGAGTCCCCATGGGCATGATGGAGCACGCGATCTGGTGGCAGGTCTACCCGCTGGGCGCCGTCGGGGCGCCGATCCGCGGTGACCACGGCAGTCCCGCCCACCGGCTCACCATGCTCGAGGGATGGCTGGACTACCTCGTCGAGCTGGGCTGCAACGGGCTGCTGCTCGGGCCGGTGTTCGAGTCCGTCTCGCACGGCTACGACACCCTGGACCACTTCCGCATCGACCCGCGCCTGGGCGACGACGCCGACTTCGACCGCCTCGTCGCGGGGGCCCGGGCCCGCGGGATCAACGTGATGCTCGACGGCGTCTTCAACCACGTCGCGCGCGAACACCGGATGGTCACGGAGCGCCCGGAGCTGATCCGTCACCAGGACGGGCACCCGAGGGGCTGGGAGGGCCACGACTCGCTCGTGGAGCTCGACCACGACAACCCCGCCGTCCTCGACCTCGTCTCCGACGCGATGCTGCACTGGCTGCGCCGGGGGATCGCCGGCTGGCGGCTCGACGTGGCCTACGCCGTGCCCACCCGGTTCTGGCGCGACGCCGCCGCCAGGGTCCGGGCCGAGTTCCCGGACGCGGTGCTGCTCGGCGAGGTGATCCACGGCGACTACGCCGGCTTCATCGAGGAGTCGACGCTGGACTCGCTGACCCAGTACGAGCTGTGGAAGGCCCTCTGGAGCTCGCTCAAGGACACGAACCTCTGGGAGCTCGCCCACGCACTGGGGCGGCACGGCGAGTTCTGCCGGAGCTTCCTGCCGCAGACGTTCATCGGCAACCACGACGTCACCCGGATCGCCACCACGCTCGGCGCAGGGCGGGCCGCCCTGGCCGCCAGGATACTCATGACCCTGCCCGGCATGCCCAGCGTCTACTACGGCGACGAGCAGGGCTTCACCGGCACAAAGACCGAGGCCTGGCACGGCGACGACGAGGTCAGGCCGCCCCTGCCCGCGACGCCGGCCGAGCTGTCGCCGCTGGGGGAGCCCCTGCACCGCGCCTACCAGGCGGCCATCGCGTTCCGCCGCCGCAACCCCTGGCTGGCCACCGCGACGCTGGAGGTGCTGCACCGCGAGAACGCCGCCCTGACCTACCGCTGCCGTGCCGCGGGGGCCGAGGCGGAGTTCCTCGTCGACCTCGACGCCGGCACCCTCACCGTGCGTCAGAACGGCTCCAACACCGTGCTGGCCTGATGTAACAGCCAAGTAACGATTGTCTTACGCTCTCCCTACGGACGTGGACCTCGGTTGCTACGAGAAACCCGGCCGCATACTGTTTCCTCGCTACGGCCCCGCCGCGGCACGTCCTTAACTGACTTCGAGAGGACCAGTAGATGGCTCAGAGCGTGTTCCCGCACCGCGAGAAGGTGGGTCTGTACGACCCGGCCTACGAGCATGACGCCTGCGGTGTCGCCTTCGTCGCACACCTCGACGGCGTGCCCCGGCACCAGATCGTCGAGCAGGGGCTCGAGGCGCTGCGCAACCTGGACCACCGCGGCGCCACCGGCGCCGACGAGGCGGCCGGTGACGGCGCGGGCATCCTCATCCAGGTCCCGGACCGCTTCCTGCGCTCAGTCGTCGACGCCCGGCTCCCCGAGGCCGGCGAGTACGCCGTCGGCATGGCGTTCCTCCCCGTCGACGGGCAGGGGCGCGCCGAGGTGAAGGCCGCCGTCGAGGCCATCGCCGACGAGGTGGAACTCGACGTCATCGCCTGGCGCGAGGTGCCCGTCGAGACCGGCACCCTGTCGCCCATCTCGATCGGCGCCATGCCGCACTTCGAGCACCTGATCGTCGCCGGGCGCGAGGGCCAGACCGGCATCGACCTCGACCGCCACACCTACGTGCTGCGCCGCCGCGCCCAGCACGAGGCGGGCCTGTACTTCTCGTCGCTGTCGTCGCGGACGCTGGTCTACAAGGGCATGCTCACCACGGCCCAGCTCGAGGAGGTCTTCCCCGAGCTCCACGACGACCGGGTGGAGTCCGCCCTGGCGCTGGTGCACTCCCGCTTCTCCACCAACACGTTCCCCGCGTGGGAGCTGGCGCACCCGTACCGGATGATCGCGCACAACGGCGAGATCAACACCGTGCGCGGCAACCGCAACTGGATGCGCGCCCGCGAGGCCCTGCTCACCTCGGACAAGCTCCCGGGCAACCTCGACAAGCTCTTCCCGATCTGCACCCCCGACGGCTCGGACTCGGCCTCCTTCGACGAGGTGCTGGAGCTCCTGCACCTCGGCGGGCGCTCCCTGCCCCATGCCGTGCTGATGATGATCCCCGAGGCGTGGGAGGGGCACGCGGAGATGGACCCCCAGCGCCGCGCCTTCTACGAGTACCACTCGATGATCATGGAGCCGTGGGACGGCCCCGCCTGCATGACCTTCACCGACGGCACCATCATCGGCGGCTGCCTGGACCGCAACGGGCTGCGCCCGGGGCGCTTCTGGGAGACCGCGGACGGCCTGGTGGTGTTCGCCTCCGAGGCCGGCGTCCTGCCGATCGAGGCGGGCGACGTGGTCCGCAAGGGTCGCCTCCAGCCGGGCCGCATGCTGCTGCTCGACCTCGAGAAGCACACCATCGAGTCCGACGACGAGGTCAAGGGCGCGCTCGCCGCGGAGCACCCGTACGGCCAGTGGGTCGCGGAGAACAAGATCGAGCTCGACCGGCTGCCCGGCCGGGCGCACATCGTGCACTCGCACGCCTCCGTGATCCGGCGCCAGCAGGTGTTCGGCTACACCGAGGAGGAGCTGCGGCTCATCGTCGCGCCCATGGCCAACACCGGCACCGAGCCCATCGGCTCGATGGGCACCGACTCGCCGATCGCGGTCCTCAGCAGCCGCCCGCGCCTGATCTTCGACTACTTCAAGCAGCTGTTCGCGCAGGTGACCAACCCGCCGCTGGACGCCATCCGTGAGGAGCTCGTGACCTCGCTGACCACCAAGATCGGCCCCGAGCGCAACCTGCTGGAGCCCACAGCGGAGGCGGCCCGCCAGATCACCATGAACCGGCCCATCCTGGACTCGGAGCAGCTGGCCAAGATCGTGCGCCTCAACCAGGACGGCGACCTGCCCGGCTACGGCACGCACGTGGTGCGGGGCCTCTACAAGGTGGCAGGTGGCGGACGCGCGCTGGAGAAGAAGATCGACGAGATCTGCCAGGAGGTGTCGGCCGCCATCCGCGGCGGCGCCCGGGCGATCGTCCTGTCGGACCGGCACTCCACCGCCGAACTCGCGCCCATCCCGTCGCTGCTGCTGACCGCCGCGGTGCACCACCACCTGGTCAGGGAGAAGACCCGCACCCAGGTGGGCCTCGTGGTCGAGGCCGGCGACGTGCGCGAGGTCCACCACATGGCGCTGCTCATCGGCTTCGGCGCGGCGGCGATCAACCCATACCTCGTGTTCGAGTCCGCCGAGGACCTGGCGCGGCGCGAGATGTACGTCGACGTGTCCGCCGAGAAGGCCATCGCCAACGTCGCCAAGGCGCTGTCGAAGGGCGTGCTCAAGGTGATGAGCAAGATGGGCGTCTCCACCATCGCCTCCTACACCGGCGCCCAGATCTTCGAGTGCGTCGGGTTGAGCCAGGAGGTGGTGGACCGCTACTTCACCGGCACCACCAGCCGGCTCGGCGGCCTCGGCCTCGGCCAGCTGGCCGATGAGATCAAGGCCCGCCACACCACCGCCTACCCCAGCGACGGCATCCCCCTGGCGCACCGCAACCTCCTGGTGGGCGGGGAGTACCAGTGGCGCCGCGAGGGCGAGCCGCACCTGTTCGATCCAGAGACGGTGTTCCGCCTCCAGCACGCCACCTCCACCGGCGACTACACCATGTTCAAGCGCTACACCTCGCTGGTCAACGACAACTCGTCGAGGATCATGACGCTGCGCTCGCTCATGGACTTCAAGCCCGCCGAGCCCATCAGCATCGACGAGGTGGAGCCGGTCGAGAGCATCGTCAAGCGGTTCTCCACGGGCGCCATGAGCTACGGCTCGATCTCCATGGAGGCCCACCAGACCCTCGCGGTGGCGATGAACCGCATCGGCGGCAAGTCCAACACCGGTGAGGGCGGCGAGGACCCGGAGCGCCTGCACGACCCGGCGCGCCGCTCCGCCATCAAGCAGGTGGCCTCGGGGCGCTTCGGCGTCACGTCGGAGTACCTCACCTACGCCGACGACATCCAGATCAAGATGGCGCAGGGCGCCAAGCCCGGCGAGGGCGGTCAGCTGCCCGGCCCGAAGGTGTACCCGTGGGTGGCCAAGACGCGTCACTCCACCCCCGGCGTGGGCCTCATCTCCCCGCCGCCGCACCACGACATCTACTCGATCGAGGACCTCAAGCAGCTCATCCACGACCTCAAGTGCGCCAACCCCTCGGCCCGGGTGCACGTGAAGCTGGTCTCCGAGATCGGCGTGGGCACCGTCGCCGCGGGCGTCAGCAAGGCCAAGGCGGACGTGGTCCTCATCTCCGGCCACGACGGCGGGACGGGCGCCGCCCCGCTCACCTCGCTCAAGCACGCGGGCGCGCCGTGGGAGCTCGGCCTCGCCGAGACCCAGCAGACCCTGCTGCTCAACGGGCTGCGGGACCGCATCGTCGTCCAGTGCGACGGCCAGCTCAAGACCGGTCGCGACGTGGTCGTCGCCGCCCTGCTGGGCGCCGAGGAGTTCGGCTTCGCCACCGCACCCCTGGTGGTGTCCGGCTGCGTGATGATGCGCGTGTGCCACAAGGACACCTGCCCGGTGGGCGTGGCCACGCAGAACCCCGAGCTGCGCGGCAAGTTCCACGGCGACCCGGACCACGTGGTCAACTTCTTCATGTTCATGGCCCAGGAGGTGCGCGAGCTGCTCGCCTCCCTGGGGCTGCGCTCCATCGACGAGGCCGTGGGCCGCGCCGACCTGCTGGACGTGGCCAAGGCCGTGGGCCACTGGAAGACCCACGGGCTCAACCTCTCGCCCATCCTCACCCAGATCGACGTGCCGGCCGGCTCGCAGCGGCACTGCTCCACGAAGCAGGACCACGGCCTGGACGCCAAGCTGGACGTCGAGCTCATCCGGCTCGCCGAGCCGGCCCTGGCCCGGGGGGAGCAGGTGCGCCACTCCCTGACCGTGCGCAACGTGGACCGCACCGTCGGCACCATGCTCGGCCACGAGGTCACCAAGGCCACCGACGGGCTGGGCCTGGCGCCCGGCACGATCGAGTTCACCCTCACCGGCACCGGGGGCCAGAGCTTCGGGGCGTTCCTGCCCCGCGGCATCACGCTGCGGCTCATCGGAGACTCGAACGACTACTTCGGCAAGGGGCTCTCGGGTGGTCGGCTCGTGGTCACCCCGCCGGCGGGCGTCCGCTTCGATCCCTCCGAGCAGATCGTCGCCGGCAACGTCATCGGCTACGGCGCGACATCCGGGTCGATGTTCCTCCGCGGCCTCGTGGGCGAGCGGTTCTGCGTGCGCAACTCGGGCGCCACGGCGGTCGTCGAGGGCGTGGGGGACCACGGCTGCGAGTACATGACCGGCGGTGAGGTGCTGGTCCTCGGACCCACCGGCCGCAACTTCGCCGCGGGCATGTCCGGCGGCGTGGCGTGGGTGCTGGACCTCAACCCGCTTCGGCTCAACACTGAGCTCGTGGACCCCGTCGAGCTCAGCGACGCTGACGTGGCCCGGGTCAGGGAGCTGATGGGCGAGCACCGGGCCGAGACCGGTTCGCTGGTGGCCGACGAGCTGCTCCAGCTGGGCGACGACGAGCTGCGGCTCCGCTTCACGAAGGTGCAGCCGCGTGACTTCGCCCGCATCATGGCCGTCCAGGCCCGGTCCGTCGCCGACGGGCTCTCGGAAGAGGAAACCACCAAGCTGATGATGGAGGCCGCTCATGGCTGATCCCAAGGGTTTCATGACCACACCCCGTCAGGTGGCCGCCCGCCGCCCCGTGGAGGAACGCATCCATGACTGGAAGGAGGTCTACCCGGGCAGCCCGGGCAAGGCGCTCCTGCCGATCATCTCGGAGCAGGCCGGGCGCTGCATGGACTGCGGCATCCCCTTCTGCCACAACGGGTGCCCGCTGGGCAACCTCATCCCCGAGTGGAACGACCTGGTGTGGCGCGACGAGTGGCAGGCCGCGCTCGACCGGCTGCACGCCACCAACAACTTCCCCGAGTTCACCGGCCGGCTGTGCCCGGCGCCCTGCGAGACCGCCTGCGTGGTGGCCATCAACATGGACGCGGTGACCATCAAGAACGTCGAGGTGGCCATCATCGACAAGGCCTGGGAGGACTCCCGGGTCACCCCGCAGCAGCCCGAGTGGCACACCGCCAAGACCGTGGCCGTGGTGGGCTCCGGCCCCGCCGGCCTCGCCGCGGCGCAGCAGCTGACGCGCGCCGGGCACACCGTCGTCGTCTACGAGCGGGCGGACGCCATCGGCGGCCTCCTGCGCTACGGCATCCCCGAGTTCAAGATGGAGAAGGCGGTCCTCAACCGCCGCCTCAAGCAGATGGTGCTCGAGGGGACGCAGTTCAAGACCGGCGTCAACGTGGGCGTCGACATCACGGGCAAGGAGCTCCTCGACCGGTACGAGGCCGTGGTCCTCGCCATCGGCGCCACGGTGCCCCGCGACCTTCCCGCCCCGGGCCGCGAGCTCGCCGGGATCCACCAGGCCATGGAGTTCCTGCCCCAGGCCAACCGCCGCGCCGTCGGTGAGGAGGTGCCGGACCAGATCACCGCCGAGGGCAAGGACGTGGTGATCATCGGCGGCGGAGACACCGGCGCCGACTGCCTCGGCACCTCGACGCGTCAGGGCGCCCGGTCCATCACGCAGCTCGAGATCCTGCCGATGCCCCCCGAGGACCGCCCCGCGGGGCAGCCGTGGCCCACCTACCCGATGACGTTCAAGATCACCTCCGCGCACGAGGAGGGCGGGGACCGCGTCTACGCCGTGTCCACCAACCGGTTCGTGGGCGACGACGAGGGTCGCGTGGCCGGCCTCGACATCGTCGAGGTCCGCTTCGAGGCGGGGCGCTTCGTGCCCGTCGAGGGCACCGAGCGGCACATCCCCGCGCAGCTCGTCCTGCTCGCGATGGGCTTCACCGGTCCGCAGCAGGCCGGCCTGGTGGAGGAGCTGGGCTTGGAGCTCGACCCGCGCGGCAACATTGTGCGCGACGACCAGTACCGCACCAGCGTCGAGCACGTGTTCGTGTGCGGCGACGCGGGCCGTGGGCAGTCCCTGATCGTCTGGGCGATCGCCGAGGGCCGGTCCTGCGCGCAGGGCGTCGACGCGCACCTCAGCGGCTCCTCGAAGCTGCCCCGCCCGATCGGTCCGGAGGTCCGTCAACTCCTCGTCTGACGCGGCCGGAGCCTCGGCGTAGGGTGTCTGCCATGAAGACACTCTTCGCCGAGTTCACCGCGCTGCCCGGGCACGAGGACCGGGTGGCGGAGCTGATGGCGGGCCTGACAGAGAAGGTCCGCCGCGAGCCGGGCAACGTGATGTTCCTGCCGTTCACCCGGGAGGAGCATCCCCGTCGCTGGTTCGTGTTCGAGCAGTACCGCGACGACGCCGCGTTCCAGGCCCACATCACGGCGGACTACGGCGCCGAGTTCAACGCGGAGCTCGCGCACCACATCGTCGAGGACGGCTCCCACCTCACCTGGCTCGACGAGCCGGCCGCCACCGCCTGACCCCTCAGCGACGCGCCCCGGTGTGCGGGGCGTCGCGGCGCAAGGGCGGGTATGGTGGGGAGCCGCCGCCCGGTTGGCAGATGGAGGAGATGTGTGATGGCCGAGAGCTTCGTTCACCTCCACAACCACAGCGAATTCTCCATGCTCGACGGCGCCGCCCGCGTCAAGGACATGTTCAGCCAGGCGGAGAAGCTGGGCATGACGGCCCTGGCCATCACGGACCACGGCAACCTGTTCGGCGCGTACGAGTTCTACAAGGCGTCGAAGAACTTCAAGGTCAAGCCGATCATCGGCCTCGAGGCGTACCTCACGCCCCGCACCCACCGCTCCGAGCGCAAGCGGGTCCAGTTCGGCGACGGCACCGGCGACGACGTGGCCTCCAAGGGCGCCTACACCCACATGACCATGTGGGCCGCCACCCCCGAGGGCATGCACAACCTGTTCCGGCTGAGCACCCGCAGCTCGCTGGAGGGCTTCTTCTACAAGCCGCGCGCGGACCGGGAGCTGCTCCACGAGTACGGCACGGGCCTCATCGCCACCACCGGCTGCCCGTCCGGCGAGGTGCAGACGTTCCTGCGGCTGGGCCAGTACGACAATGCCGTCGCCACCGCCGCGGAGTTCCGCGACATCTTCGGCGAGGGCAACTTCTACGTCGAGCTGATGGACCACGGCCTGGAGATCGAGACGCGCGTCCGCCACGACCTGCTGCGGCTGGCCAAGGACCTCAGGCTGCCGCTGGTGGCCACCAACGACTCGCACTACGTCCACGCAGACGACGCCGACGCCCACGACACGCTGCTGTGCGTCTCGGCCGGGTCCCGGAAGGCGCAGACCGACCGGTTCAAGTTCGACGGCAACGGCTACTACATGAAGTCGCCCGCGGAGATGCGGGCCCTGTTCCACGAGCTCCCCGAGGCCTGCGACAACACGCTGGCCATCGCCGAACGCATCGAGACCTCCTTCGACGAGGGCTCCGGCACCTACATGCCGAAGTATCCGGTTCCCGAGGGCGAGACCGAGGACTCCTGGTTCCACAAGGAGGTGGAGCGCGGCCTGCACGAGCGCTACCGCGGCCAGATCTCAGCCGAGGTGCGCGAGCGCGCCGAGTTCGAGACGGGCATCATCGCCGCGATGGGCTTCACCGGCTACTTCCTCGTGGTTGCGGACTTCATCAACTGGGCCAAGAAGAACGGCATCCGCGTGGGCCCCGGCCGAGGCTCCGGCGCGGGCTCCATCTGCGCCTACGCCCTGCGCATCACGGACCTCTGCCCGCTGCAGCACGGGCTGCTGTTCGAGCGGTTCCTCAATCCCGAGCGTGTGTCCATGCCCGACTTCGACATCGACTTCGACGATCGCCGCCGCGCCGAGGTGATCGCCTACGTCTCCGAGAAGTACGGCAACGACAAGGTCGCCCAGATCATCACCTACGGCTCGATCAAGGCGAAGGCCGCGGTCAAGGACGCCGCCCGCGTCCTCGACATGCCGTTCGCCATCGGCGAGCAGATCACCAAGGCGATGCCGCCGGACGTGATGGGCAAGGGCGTGCCGCTGGCGGACCTGTTCGACGAGAACCACAAGCGCTACAACGAGGGCAACGAGTTCCGCGAGCTCTACCAGAGCTCCCCGGACGTGCGCACCGTCGTCGACACAGCCAAGGGCCTCGAGGGCCTCAAGCGTCAGTGGGGCGTGCACGCCGCCGGCGTGATCATGAGCTCCGATCCGCTCATCGACATCATCCCCCTGATGAAGCGCGAGGCCGACGGCGCCATCATCACCCAGTTCGACTACCCGGGCTGCGAGTCGCTCGGCCTGATCAAGATGGACTTCCTGGGGCTGCGCAACCTCACGGTGCTCGACGACGCGGTGCGCAACATCAAGCTCAACCAGGGCTTCGACCTGGACCTCGACGCGCTCGTCGACGACATGACCGACAAGGCCGCCTACGACCTGCTGGCCAGCGGCGACACCCTGGGCATCTTCCAACTCGACGGCGGCGGCATGCGCACGCTGCTGCGCCTGATGCAGCCCGACAACTTCGAGGACATCTCCGCGGCCCTCGCCCTCTACCGCCCAGGCCCGATGGGCGCCCAGTCCCACACCAACTACGCGCTGCGCAAGACCGGCGCCCAGGAGATCGTGCCGATCCATCCCGAGCTGGAGGAGCCGCTCGCCGACATCCTGTCGACCACCTACGGGCTGATCGTCTACCAGGAGCAGGTGCAGCAGATCGCCCAGCGTGTGGCCGGCTACTCGCTGGGCAAGGCGGACCTCCTCCGCCGGGCCATGGGCAAGAAGAAGAAGGAGGTGCTGGACGCGGAGTTCGTCCCGTTCTCCGAGGGCATGAGGGCCAACGGCTACTCGGATGCCGCCATCAAGGCGCTGTGGGAGATCCTCGTCCCGTTCTCGGACTACGCCTTCAACAAGGCCCACACCGCCGCCTACGGCGTCATCTCCTACTGGACGGCCTACCTCAAGGCGAAGTACCCGGTGGAGTACATGGCCGCGCTGCTCCAGTCGGTCCGCGACGACAAGGACAAGTCGGGCCTGTACCTGGCCGAGTGCCGCCGCATGGGCATCCAGGTTCTCCCGCCGGACGTCAACTCCTCCGAGACCGCCTTCACCCCTGTCGGGGACCACATCCGGTTCGGCCTGGGCGCGGTGCGCAACGTCGGCGACAAGGTGGTCAGCGCCTGGATCGCGGAGCGCAACCGCAAGGGACCGGCCACGGACTTCCACGACTTCCTGGACAAGTCCCCGCTGCTCATGTGCAACAAGCGCGTCATCGAGTCGCTGATCAAGTCCGGGGCCTTCGACGAGCTCGGCCACACACGCCGGGCGCTCATGGGCATCTTCGAGACCGCCGTGGACTCGATCATCGACGTCAAGCGCAACGCCGAGAACGGGCAGGACGGCTTCGACTTCGGCTTCGACACCGCCGAGGTCGCGGGCGGCGCCACCCCCCACGATCAGGTCCCGCAGGTCGACGAGTGGGACCGGCGGACCAAGCTCGCGTTCGAGCGCGAGATGCTCGGGCTCTACGTCTCCGACCATCCGCTCAACGGCCTCGAGCACGTCCTGCAGACCCACAGCGAGCGGCCGATCGCCGCCGCGACGGCGGGGGACGGATACCGGGGGCCGACCAAGCTGTGCGGCCTGATCACCAGCGTCAACCGGCGCGTGAACAAGGCCGGCAACATCTGGGCGCTGGTGGTCCTCGAGGACCTGACCAGCTCCATCGAGGTCACGGTCTTCCCGCGGGTCTACGACCAGGTGGCCACGCTCCTCGCGCCGGACACGATCGTCTCGATCGAGGGCACCGTCGAGGCCGGCGAGGATCGCGGCCGGATGCGCGCCCAGCACGTCGTCGCGCCGCACATGAGCGCCGAGGGCAACGCGGGCCCGCTGGCGTTGACCCTGCCGGCCGTGCGCTGCACGCCCGGGGTGGTCAGCCGGATCAAGGAGATCCTGGCCCAGTATCCGGGCTCGGCGGAGGTGCACCTCCAACTGCGGACGGGGGACCAGGTGAAGACCTTCAGACTGGGCGACGGGTTCCGCGTGGAGCTCACGTCCGCGCTGTTCGCGGACCTCAAGGCCGTGCTCGGGCCCAGCTGCGTCGGGGTCGGGAGGCAGGACTGATGTCCGACGACGTGCTCATCATCTCCCGGAAGGGCCAGCTCACCGAGCTGTGGGACTCGACGGCGTGGCGGGTGGCGCTGTACCTGCTGGCCTCCGTCGCCCTCGGCGTGGTGGCCGGGCTGCTCTGGTCCTGGCTCGCGCCCCTGCCCGCCTACACCATCAACGACGACATGACCGCCGTCATCAACGAGCGGGCGCACACGAGCATCGTCGCGGCGGACGTGGCGTTCACCTTCATCACCGGGGCGGTGGGGCTGGTGCTCGGCGCCGTCGGGTGGGTGATCCTCCACCGGCAGGGGTGGGTGGTCATCGCCGTGCCGCTCATCGGGTCGCTGGCGTGCGCGCTGACGGCGTGGCAGGTGGGGCTTCTGGTCGGGGAGTCCGGCTTCGTGGACAGGCTCGCCGGCGCGCAGGCCGGCGACGTGGTGCGCGTGGACCTGATGCTGAGGGCTCTGTCGGCCCTGCTGGTGGCTCCGTTCGCCGCGATCACCCCGATCATGCTCATGGCCGCCTTTTGGCCCGAGCCGCGCGTGGAACGCCCGGAGGAGGAGTCCGGCGAGGCCCACTAGACTTGGGCGTTGTGCTGCGAGTTCTAGATCTGACGGGCGTCGACGGCGCCTACCGCGACCACCTTCCCCGGGGCCAGTTCGACGTGGAGGCCGCCGTCTCCGTCGTCGCGCCCATCGTCGACGCAGTCGTGCATCGCGGCGAGGACGCGCTGCGCGAGTTCTCGCAGAGGTTCGACGGCGTGACCCCCACCCACCTCCGGGTGCCGGCGGAGGCGTTGAGGCGCGCCGCCGACGAGCTGGACCCTGACCTGGCCGATGCCTTCGCGGAGGCCATCCGCCGCCGACGCCACGTGGCCGGCGAACTCGAGCTCGACCGCAACCCGGCGCCTGCCGTCCTGGCCGACGGCGCCCGCGTGGGGCTGCGGAACATCCCGGTGGACCGCGTGGGCCTCTACGTGCCCGGCGGCCTGGCGCCCCTGGCCTCCAGCGTCATCATGAACGTGGTGCCCGCGCAGGTGGCCGGGGTGCCGTCCATCGCGGTGGCCTCCCCCCCGCAGAAGGAGTTCGGCGGCCTGCCGCACCCCAACATCCTGGCCCTGTGCCACATCCTCGGCGTGGAGGAGGTCTACGCCGTCGGAGGCGCCCAGGCCATCGCCATGTTCGCCCACGGCGTGCCGGGGCTCTGCGAGCCGGTCTCGCTCATCACCGGACCCGGGAACATCTACGTGGTGGCCGCGAAGCGGCTGGTGCGCGGCCTGGTCGGCATCGACTCGGAGGCCGGCCCCACCGAGATCGCGGTCATCGCCGACGACACGGCCACCCCCGCCTACGTGGCGGCGGACCTCATCTCCCAGGCCGAACACGACCCGATCGCGGCCTCGGTCCTGATCACCGCGTCCCCACGGCTGGCCGAGCGGGTCCAGGAGGAGCTGGCGGCCCAGGTGCCTGCCACCCGGCACGTCGAACGGATCCGCACCGCGCTGGGCGGGCAGCAGTCCGCGGTGGTGCTGGTGCGCGACATCGAC